>NZ_DGNR01000013.1:6397-737609 GCF_002389025.1 Kordiimonas sp. UBA4487 | reverse complement strand
GAGTTTTTCAACGGAATAGGCCCGAAGCGGGCTTCAAGGCAATGTTCCGCCCCCCGGCTCCCATGCCGGTGAGGGCTAGGAGCAAAGCGCGAACGCCCCAGCCAACCCCGAAACACCGCCAAGGGATTGCGGCACGATGTAACTATCCAGCCCGCCTGCGCGCGCAGCGACCGGCACGTAGCTGGCAAGTGCTTTGGCAAACTCCTGCCGCACAGCTTCAATAAGCCCGGGACGCGCCATTACGCCGCCGCCCAGGATGATCTTCTGCGGGGACAGCATCAGGGTGATGGACCGGCACATCTGCGCCAGGTAAAAGGCCTCAAATTCCCAGGCCTTATGGCCTTCGGGCAGGTCCTGACCCGGCACACCCCAACGTTCTGCGATTGCCGGGCCGGCGGCCAGCCCTTCAAGGCAGTCATCGTGGAAGGGGCACCCCCCCGCAAAGGCTTCATCACCCGGCGCACGCGGCATGGGGATATGACCGATTTCCGGGTGCAGCAGGCCGTGCACCAGCTTGCCATTCACAAAGGCACCACCGCCAATGCCGGTACCAACTGTCACGTAAACGGCGCTGTCGCAGCCGCGCGCATGGCCCCATCGCACTTCAGCCAGAACAGCGCCGTTCACGTCAGTATCCAGCACTGTGGGCACGCCCAGATGCTGCTTGAAATAGTCTATGAAATTGGTACCAGCCCAGCCCGGCTTGGGTGTATCCAGAAGCGCACCATAGGTGGCAGAGGCCGGGTCCAGGTCAAGTGGGCCGAAAGCAGCAATACCAAGGCGCTCTACCGGTCCGTGCGTCGCAGCGGTGTCGGCAAAAAAGTGGGCGCACAGGTCCAGCGTTTCCTCGGGCGTGGTGGTCGGGAACGTGGCCTGGGCGACGATATCATCATGCCCCCGACCGACCGCACAGATAAATTTGGTGCCCCCGGCTTCAACCGCGCCAATCAGCTTGCTCATCCCCTACTCCGTCTTCTCACCCAGTATCCAGCGGCACTGGTACGGACCCAGTTCATTAAGGCGCCGCCCGCAGATGCCGTTCAAGGGGCTGATATCCCGCGCCCCGGCCCCAAGCACTTCTTCAATGACGCCCGCATCCACAGACTGTTCGCTGGCGCTGAAATTTGCAAGACACAGCATGACCTCATCTTTCGCAGGGCGGACGAATGCCAGCACATGGTCGTTGCCAGCGTCAAGGTAGCGCGAGCTGTTCATCGCCCCCAGAAGCGGCAAATGCTTGCGCGCCTTGATGAGAGACCGGAGCCCGGCGCGCACCCGCGCATAGGCGCTTTGGTGAACAGGGATAAAGCCTTCAAGCCCGTCCGGCATCACCGGACGGTGTAGCCAGCGGCCGTCCTGGTGGGCCGGACTGTCGGCATGGCCATAGTCGTTCAAGAGCGCCAGTTCGTCGCCCATATAGATGAGTGGGATGCCGTCGAGCGCCATGGGAACGGCATGGAGAAGCAGGATTCGGCGAACGGCAAGATCGAGCGCTGTGTCGTCGCCTGCCTCAAGCGCCGCCTCAAGCCCCGCGAGCGATGCCAGCGTGCCGTTGCTGCCAGCGAACGCCTCGCCCGGCACCGGCTGGAACCTGAGGCCGCGCGCGAAGCTGCCGTCCACCTCGCCCGCATAGAAGCGCCACAGCCAATTCAAGTGCTCGTCACTCGCGCCCCATTCAGCGCCTTTGGTGTCCCTGAGCGCCGCCCAGCCGATATCATCGTGGCAGCGGGCATAATAGACCCATGAAGTGCCCTCCGGTTTTTCCGGCAGGGCCGACAGCATATCGTAAGCCGGTTTCGCACTGCCTGTCGCCAGACTGTCCCACAGCGCCGCCATCGCGGCGTTATGGTACGCGAGCTGGCATTCCTTGCCTGCCTGGTCCGCATGGCCAAAATATTTGGTGATGTGCCGCGCCCCGGCCATGGCTTCCGCCTTCAGCGCCACGCCTGGCGCCACGATGGAGACTGCGGCGCGGAACAACTGGATCAGCTCATGGGTTTCCGGCAGGTTGCGGCAATGGGTGCCCAGCTGTTTCCAGACATAGATGGCGGCGTCCAGGCGGAAGATTTCAACACCCCGGTTCGCCAGTTGAAACAGGTTATCCAGCATCGCCAACAGGACCGCCGGGTTATGGTAATTCAGGTCCCACTGATAGGGATAGAAGGTTGTCCAGACCCATTTTTCTGCCTCCTCCACATAGGTGAAATTGCCGGGCGCCGTCTGAGGGAACACTTCATCAAGAAGCGGCTCAACCTGATCTGGCACCGTGCGGTCGGGATACATGAAATAGAAATCCTGGAATGCCTTTTCACCGGCGATGGCGCGCTGGGCCCATTCGTGTTCCCGCGCCGTGTGGTTGAACACGAAATCGAGGCACAGGCTGATGCCTGCATCCCGCAGGTCGCTGATCAGGCCTTCCAGATCATCGATACTGCCCAGATTGTCGTTGGTCGAAAGATAATCCGCGATGGCGAAACCACCGTCGCTGTCGCCCTTCCGCGCCTTCAGCACGGACAGCAGGTGCAAATAGGTGACCCCCAGTTCCTGAAGGTAGGGGATCTTCTGCTTCACGCCGCCAAAATCGCCCGCGAACCGATCCGGGTAGCACATATAGCCCAGCATCTTCGCGTCCTGGTACCAGGGCTTGTCGGCAGCTGCCCGCGCTTCATCCAGCGCCTTCAGGTGCTGGGGCCTCGCATCATATGCCCGCCATACAAGGTCGATCAGCCGCTGATGCCAATCCGCGAAATCGGTGCGCTTGCCGTAAAGGGCCGTCAGCGCCGCGCGCAGATCACCGCCGAACCGGGCCATACGGCCATCAAAGCAGGTGTCACCATGGGTATGTGCGGTCTGTTTTCTCATTTGCATCAAAACTCAATTAACAAAAAGGGGCGGTGCGGCCCTGTGTATGGATTTGGGGGGACAGAGCCGCACCAAGGGAAAACCTGTGCCATGCCGATAAGGGATGGAAGAAACATGGCACAGGCGTACTTGGACTCATATGAGCGCCTAGAAGACGTACTTCAGTGTCAGCGTCGTGGTGCGTCCATTGATGGACCGCGCACGGATCACATTGTCCACGCCTTCGACGATGGATCCTTCTTCGGATTCCGTCAGGCCCACGGCGTCAAACAGGTTGTTGACATTGAGGCTGAGTGTCAGCCCGTCGACAATCTGATAACCCGCGAATGCGTTGACTTGCGTATAGCCGGGCATAACCAGCTCGTTGCTGTCCTGCGCATAGGCCTTGGTGGTGCCGATCATGTTGGCACCGAAGAAGAAGCGGTCGGCCGTATAGCTGGCCGTCGCCTGATAGATGAAATCAGCCTGCCGGCGCGGTGTGTTGCCAACAACCGTCGGATTGAGGGCGTCCTTGGAGATTTCCGCGTCCGTGTAGGTGATCCCCGCCGTCAGGTCGAACGGGCCATTGAAGTAGCTGGCTTCAAGCTCCAGCCCTTTAGCCTTGTAGGTGCGGTCGAAGAATGTCTGGGTCGTGGCCTCGAAATTCTGTTCCTGCGTTTTGGCATAGAAGCCGGTCGCAAACAGGCCGAAGCTGCCGGTACGGTATTTGACGCCCAGCTCATACTGATCAACCATATCAACCGCGTCTTCCTCTGCGACAGACCCATCAGCATTCACCTTGCCAAACAGCAGGCGGTCGGCATTGGCACGGCCACCGCGGCTGGCGCGGGCAAAGACGGCGAGATCATCGTTGAAGGCATAGTTGGCGCCCACAGACCAGGACCAGTAGCTCCAGGTATAGTCAACCGGCATCGGGTTGGCGTTATCCACCGCCGACACGCTCTGCTCTGGCACTGAAATCACGCCGTCCTGGTTGACGTCCAGATTTGCCATCTGAACAGCACCCGCATAGGTGCCGGACGCACTGCCCCGGTCATAGCGGACAGACACATCAGCCGTCAGGTTGCCCTGCATGTAGCTGAGAGACGCATACGGCGCATCGATATCATAGGAGGTGTCATAGTTGCGGGTACAGCAGTTGCCCCAGAAGGGCACGCCATAGGCAATAAGGCCATTTTCCGTGACGGCATTCCCGTCTGCATCATAGACATCCAGAAGTGCTGCGCCGTCGCCCTTGATTTCCATCAGGTAGCTGTTCCACAGCCAATCCATGTCGATCGACTGGCTGGCTTTGTAAAAGCCGGCCGACAGGTCAATGGCGGCGCCACTGTCCATGTCCATGGATTTGGTGACTTTGAAATCATTGGCGAAATTGCCGAAGTCATTGATTTCGGTATCGAACACATGCATGCGCATCGCCAGCCCATTGCCGTTCAGGCTGGACGGGCTTGCGATGGCGTCACCGCCCGATGGGCCATTGGCAAACGCAAGCGTTGCCCCAGCGCCACCGATGGATTCAGCAATAGAGGACGCATCAGCCACCTGCGCCGGGAACGGCGAGACGAAGCGGCCTTTGGTGCTGGCTACACGAATCTTGTTGGTGATGTTCCAGCCGTCATCGAAATCGAAGTTGAATTCGCCGCCCACAGCCGTGCTGACTGGGTGCATGCCGTCCGCTACATCAGACGTGCGGCGCGCGCCATTGCCGTCCAGCCCGAAGTTGCTCTGAAAGAAGGGGCTGTGTGGCGTATCGCCGGACACATCAAACCCTTCAACAGAGCCGATTTCCGGATCGGCATTGGTGCCGGAAACCAGTACGGGCATCGGCAGATAGCCAATGGACCGGTCATTCAGGTGCTTGAAGTAAAGGCGTACGAAGCCGTTTTCGAATTCCTTGGTGATATTGGCTTTGATCTGGCCGCCCTTGTTGCCGTTATAGCCAGCTTCGCGCGGGCCTTCGCCAACGCGGTAGAAGCCTGCAACATGGAAACGGAGGTCATCGCCGATCGGGCCACCATAGGCGAAGTCCGCCCGCGTGGTGTTATAGTCAAGGCCGCGCGTGAGCGCGAGGCTGCCGCCTTCTTCTTCACCGGTGTTGGAGATGAAGTTGATCACCCCGCCTGGCGAGTTGGACACGAATGTGGAGGCCGACCCACCGCGAACCGCCTCGACTCTCCGGATGGAATAATCGGCGCGCAGGAAAATATCGGCGTTACCAAACGCAATGTCGCCAAACTCCATGACCGGCAGGCCGTCTTCATGGAGCTGCAGGAACTTGGCGCCGCCAGCCGCCACCGGCAAACCGCGTACAGCAATGTTGGCATTGCCTTCACCGCCTGTCGATTCGGACCGTACACCCGGGATGTTACGGAAGATTTCCGCGGCCGAGCGTGGTGCATATTTCTGAATCTCGTCAGGGCTGACGGATGATACAGATACACTGGACATCATTTGCGATGTGGCGTTGGCAACTGCTGTTACCACGATTTCTTCAAGGGGCATCTCTGCTGGTTTTTGCGCATCAGCTGCATCATCCGCAGCATGGGCACCTGCCGCCATCACCATGGCGGATGTGGAAACCAGCAAGCCGTAAGGGCTATATTTCTTCATCATAAACCTCCCCAGGTCATTGTAATCAAAAACTCTGCAAAGAGCCCCCCAAAGCTCAATGCACCTTCCACAGCTTCGAGTCATACGCTCATATGCAACCGGTTGCAAGAACTTTATGCAACCGGTTGCGTAATTTATTTTTTACGCTATGGTAAAAGCAACCTGTCCACCGCCATACTATGCCAACGGGAAGGTCGGCAGCCGGTGGGCTTCATATTCTGGGAGGGGCAAATGCCTGATTTTGGCGTTTCGATGCATCCGGTGGATCTGGCGATCCTGGCTGCCTATTTTGTTTTTGTACTGACGCTTGGGGTTATGCTTGGCCGCAAGCATGAAGACGCAGGGGACTATTTCCTGGCTGGCCGCAAGATGGTCTGGCCTTTCATCGGCCTTTCGCTTTTCGCGTCCAATATTTCCTCTACCACGCTGATCGGGCTGGCAGGAGACGCCTATGCCACTGGCATTTCAGTGTTCAACTACGAATGGATGGCAGCTGTTGTCCTGGTGTTCTTCGCCATCTTCCTGCTGCCTTTTGTGTTGAAATCCGGCGTATTCACGATGCCCGAGTTCCTGGAGCGCCGCTTTGACGCCCGTGCCCGGCTGTATTTTTCCGGCCTGACCATCTTCCTGAATATTGTGGTGGATACCGCCGGCAGCCTGTTCGCCGGTGCGCTGGTGGTGAAAATGGTTTTCCCCGCCTTGCCCGTGTGGCAGATCATCGCGATTCTCGCGCTCGTGGCTGGCATCTATACCATGATGGGCGGGCTTGCCGCCGTCATGTACACAGACGCCATACAGGCAGGCCTGCTGCTGATTGGCGCGGTGGTGATTTCCATCGTGGCGTTTGACAAAATCGGCAGCTGGGAAGCTGTCACCACTGCGGTGTCCGCAGACAAGCTGAGCCTTATCCGCCCCCTGGATGACACCAGCCTGCCCTGGCTGGGGCTGGCAACCGGCGTACCGCTGATCGGCTTCTATTTCTGGTGTACCAACCAGTTCATGGTGCAACGGGTGCTCTCCGCCAAATCGGTACAGCACGGCCAGCTGGGCAGCCTGTTTGCAGGCGCGCTGAAGCTGCCGGTGCTGTTCATCATGGTGCTGCCTGGCACCTTTGCGATCCTTCTGTATCCGGACCTTGAGCGCGCCGACCTGGTGTACCCAACCCTGATGTTTGACCTGTTACCCACCGGGCTTCTAGGCCTTGTGATCGCAGGCTTTATTGCGGCGCTGATGTCGCAGATCGACAGCACGCTCAATTCGGCATCCACCCTTGTGACGATGGATTTCATCCGCCGCGCGCGCCCCGAAGCCACTGGACAGGAACTGATGAAAACCGGCCGCTGGCTGACCTTCGTCTTCATGATCCTGTCGGTCCTGTGGGCGCCGCAGATTGAGAATTTCGGTTCCCTGTTCAAATACCTGCAGAAGATCCTGTCCTACAGCATTCCGCCTGTGGTGGTGCTGTTCCTGGTGGGCACCTTCTGGCGCCGCGCCAACGCTACCGGCGCTTTCTGGACCATCCTCATTGGCACTATCGCAGGCATCAGCCTGTTCGTAGCCAATGAAGTGATGGATGCAACATCGATCCATTTCCTGTATGCCGCACCGATCTTGTGCGCGCTGTGCACCGTGATCCTGATTGTCGCCAGCCTGATGTCGCCCGCACCGGGCACGGACAAGCTTGACGGTCTGACCTGGACAACCGACGTATACCGCGCAGAAACGGTGGCACTCAAGGGCACGCCCTGGTACGCCAACTACCGCGTTCTGTCGGTGATCCTGCTGACGGTCACTGCCCTGTTGGTAATCAGCTTCGCCTAGTGAGGGGGATTTTAAGTTCCCTTCATTCTTGGAGGCGCGCTTCTGGGAACTTAAAATCCCTAAACCTCACTAGAATAAAAGACTTAGTATCGTTTCAGAATCTGAAGTTCGCAAATTGCCTGCCTCAAATGATAAGGCGAACTTCAGATTAACGATACTAGGTCGAGGCGCGTTCGACAATCTCGGTATCCAGCATCAGGGGGGCAGGCTTGCCTCCCTGAATGATTTCAAGAAGACGGGATACGAGTTCCTGCCCGCCACGCTGGCAATCCTGCCGCACGGTGGTCAGCGGCGGGCTATAGTATGATGACAAAGCAATATCGTCATACCCCACGATTGCCACATCTTCGGGAATGGAAAGCCCGCGTTCCCTGAGCGCCCGGATCGTCGCCATCGCGATCACGTCAGAACAAGCAAAAATGCCGTCAACAGCTTGGCCGCTGTCAAGAAAATCTGCCACTGCCCTGTAGGCCGCTTCGCCACCAAAGGGCGTCACAACTTCAAGGCTGGCATCCACATCCAGGCCTGCCGCAGCAAGCGCATCCTGATACCCGGCGTACCTTAGCGCCACCTCGGGCAGGCGCCGGTCCCCCAGAAACGCAATATGCCTGCGGCCGCGTTCAATCAGATGACTGCTGGCCTTTTTACCGCCCAGGCGGTTATCGCTGCCCACCGTGCAATAATGCTGGCCATCAAGGAGGCCGCCCCACACAACGAATGGTGTGCTGCCTTCCGCCAGCTTGTTGATTTCTTCATGCTGGGTGCCCTGCCCCACCAAGATCACACCGTCGCAGGTGCCGCGCTCAATATGGTCCCGCGCCCACTCTTCGGCACTGACAGACGATTTCGCCAGCAGAAGCTCGTGGTTCTGGTCATTCAGCGTATCGGCAATACTGCCCAGAAGCTCAAGAAAGAAGGGGTCGGAAAGCCGCCAGTCCTTCTCCCTGGTATCCGGAATCAGCACAGCGATTGTCAGCGTTTCCTTGGTGCGAAAATTCCGGGCCCGCTTGTTCAGGCGGTAGTTATGCTCTTTCGCCAGCGCCGCAATCTTCTGCTTCGTCTCCTGGGGAATAAGCGGGCTGTCAGCCAGAGCGCGCGACACTGTCGACTTGGAAACCCCCGCGAGTTTCGCCAAATCTGCCATCTTGATTGGCGGCTTTTGTGTCAACCCCACTCTCCCTACGATACGCCCATGCAACTGTTGCATAACACTAGGAGGGGTTTATTTGGTTTTCAAGGGAAACGACAATTCATGCACCGCATGAAGCCCACCGTCCGCTTTCGCCCCATTGCTGATAGAGGCACCTTCCCTATAGCTACGCTACCGCGCGTTCGAAGGAGGGAGCGGCAAAAGGCGCGAAGTTCGTTTCAGGTAAGCCTGATAGGATGGGTCTTCGCCCCACCTCTTTTTGCCGAGCTTCTCAAGAAGCGGAATCCCGCTGACCTTCGTGAGCAGGAAATAGACAAAGACCGGTGAAATCAAGACGATCCACTCCATCCCGCTCAGGAGCGGAAGCGAGATCACAAAGATGCCCGACCACAGCAGCAGTTCGCCAAAATAGTTGGGGTGCCGCGACCATGCCCAAAGGCCGCTCTGGATGAACTTCCCTTTGTTTTCCGGGTTGTTCCTGAAGGCTTTCTTTTGGCTGTCCGCCACGGCCTCAAACGCAAAACCAACGACCCACATGGCAACACCCGCATAGAAAGCAGCGCCCAGCGGGGCTGTATTGGCCGATGTAATGATCAGAAACGCCGCCGCAGCCGTCAGCGTTACCCACGCACCCTGGATGGTCCAGGTAACAAAGAAACGTGCCGGGTTGGACCTGATTTCCGTAAACCGTTTGTCCTGGCCGTCAGCCCTGATCCGGGCAAAAAGGAAACTGCCGAGGCGCACTGTCCAGATGATGACCAGAGCCGCAACAACAAGCGCCCTTTCATGCAGTGGCGCACTCAGTAAACAGGCAGCGACGATCGTTACCAGGTAGGAAACGGAACCCATCAGGTCATAGTATTTTTCGGTCTGGGCAAGCGCCGCCGGAACAAAAGCAATCCAGTTCACCGCATAGGCCAACAGGCCGCACACCACCATCATCGGCAAGCCAAATACCTGCGGGCCTTCGCCCCCCGCCAAGAACATGGTGCCCAAGCCAATCGTCGTTGCGATCAGGGCAACCATCATGGATTTCAAAAGTTTCATCATTTCTTCCCTTGTGTGCCTTGCCTCAACGCTGCGTCCCTGATCGGTCAGGACAGTCGTTCAATGATCATCGCTGACCCGAGCCCGGAAGCGCCGGATATGACGACCATTCCGGTGGACTTGCCTTCCCGCTCCAGACATTCCAGCAGCGTCGCGAGCAATATGCCGCCCGTTGCCCCCATGGGATGCCCCAGCGCAATCGCCCCGCCACCTGTGTTCATACGGTCCAGATCAATATCCAGATGTCGCATGAACTGGATGCAAACAGCCGCATAGGCCTCGTTGAACTCAAACAGATCAATGTCAGACGCGCTCATGCCTGCCTTATCCAATACCTCGCGCGCGGCCTTCAGGCCACCGGTCAGGGAAAGGAGCTTATCATCTGCCACAGTCGCATAGCTGACAATTCTTGCTTTTGGCCTCAGCCCGGCGGCCTCACCGGCGGCAAGATCCCCCACCAGCAGCATGGAAGCCGCGTCAGCCAACGCCGGTGCATTCCCGAAGGTGTGGATATGATTGACTGGCCCGGCGTCCGGATAGGCCGCCAGAAAAGCCTTGTCCGCAATCATGGGCCCTAGCTTTTCGGCCATTGGCTCCATGCCTGCGAGGCTTTCGGCCGTCACGCCCACGCGCGGGGTTTCATTGCTGGTAACCCTGCCATGTGGTGTTTCGACCGGGATCACTGAGGCGGGAGTGCGTGCCTGCGCCCGTGCCTGTGAGCGTGCGGCATAGGCATCAGCTTCTTCGCGGGAGATGCCTTCAAGGGTCGCCACGAAATCCGCCGCGAACCAGAGGGGCACAAAGCCGGTGCGCTGCATCATCTTCGGGTCGCTATAGTAGGGGCCACCATCGGAGAAGGGCGCAACGCGGGACATGCTCTCCACCCCGCCAGCCAGCTGCAGGCTGTTTTGCGCGCTGCCATGAAGGGCGGCGGTCCAGATCGCATCGAGGCCCGAACAGCAGAAATTGTTGAGAGTCAACGCAGCTGTATGCTCAGGCAGGCCGGAAAGCAAAGCCGCAGTGCGGGCGATATGCCCGCCCTGCTCGGCCGACTGGGTCACGCAGCCGGCAAAAACACCCGCCGGCGCCGCTTCTGGCGCGCGGGTGAGCATGCTGTCAATGGTGCCTGCCAGCAGATCGGCCGGGGCAACGCCGGACAAGGCGCCGCCCTTACGGGCCGCCCCGCGAGGCGTGTAGAGGGCGTCGAAGATATACATGCTAGCGCTCCACAACGAAGGAGACGTTGGTAACACCCGAGCCGCCGATGTTCATGGTGGCCATCCGCCGGGCACCGTCTATCTGGCAGTCTCCCGCTTGGCCCGTGACCTGCCTTGAGGCATCCAGCAGCATCCGGATGCCGGTGGCGCCAACAGGGTGCCCACCGCCGATCAGCCCGCCAGATGCATTCACCGGCAGCTTGCCTGTTTTCAAGGTATCGCCCGCCTCGATCGCCTTCCAGGCCTCGCCTGGCGCGGTCAGGCCGAAATGTTCGGTGAGCATATATTCTGTGATGGAAAAACAGTCATGCAATTCAATGCCGTCCAGTGCCTGGTGCCCGGGAATATCGGCGCGCTTGAAGGCGTCGGTAATCGCTTTGCGGATCATGGGGAAGAGATTCCCTTCCGTCGGCGCTGCCTTCAGTTTGTCTGCCAGCATCATGGGCGCGCTGGTGTGGCCCCAGCCAGAAATCCGGGGCAGGTCCGAAAGGCTTTTGCCGTGCCGTGCGGCCCAGGCCGCGGCTGCCTTCTCACCCGCCAGGATCACTGTCGCGGCGCCGTCGGTCACCTGTCCGCAGTCCGACCGCCTTATGGAGCCTTCAATGACGGGGTTCGCGTCATCATCTTCGCCAAAGGCGTCAGCGGGAAATTCCCAGTTTCGCGTTTGGGCCAATGGATTGACTTTCGCATTATCGAAATTCTTGCGGGAGATTGCCGCAAGATGCTCTCGCTCAATTCCGTACCGGTCCTGATAAAATTCCAGAAGGTCAGAGAAAATGGATGGCCAGACATATTTCCTGCCGTCCGTTTCACGCCCCTGCCATGCTGCGGCACCCAGGAAATCTGCGGCCTGCCTCCCGGGCACGTTGCGCATAAGCTCCACACCCGTCACCAAAGCCGTGCCATACCTGCCGGCCTCAATATCAGCCATGGCAGCAAGGATCGCCAATGACCCGGACGCGCACGCACCTTCATGCCTGCTGGCCGGTATGCCCATCAGGTCAGCGTTGATGGTCGCCAGAAATCCGCCCAGGTTGCCCTGGCCCGCGAACAATTCGCCAACGAAGTTGCCGATATGGGCCACCTCGATGTCCGACCCTGCCATGCCGCTCTGGTCCAGGGCGCCGTTTATTGATGTGTCCATCAATTCATGCAGGCCACCGCCTTCGCGTGCCCAATTGCGCGCAAAATCCGTTTGCGACCCGCCAATGACAAAGACTGCCTGCCCCATATTTCCCCCGCTTCAAAATAGTAACTTGCAAAACCATACTAACTTAGGCATGGTGCGTCAACGTCTGAAATTATGAAGCAAATTTGGGGAAGCAGCATGGCCAGTGAACTTGTCCGGGAATATGAAACGTCGATTCGTGAAAACAATCACCCCTACATGAGCGGGGCCTGGGCGCCGATGCACCGGGAATATAACGCCACCGACATGGAAGTGATCGGCACCATCCCGACAGACATTGACGGTGTTTACATCCGCAACACAGAAAACCCCGTCCACCGGCCACTGGGCATGTATCACCCGTTCGAAGGCGACGGTATGTTGCATATGATCAGCTTCAAGGACGGCAAGGCCACCTACCGCAATCGTTTCATCCAGACGAACGCCTTCCGCGAGGAACAGGCCGCGGGCGAAGCGCTATGGTCGGGCTGGACAGCCATCCCCAACATGTCCAAACGGCCGGGTGAAGTGCAGCAGCCCGGCCTCAAGGATGCGTCCTCCACGGATGTCATCGTGCATGCGGGCAAGGTCATCACCACCTACTGGCAGTGCGGCCAGGGCTACAAGCTGGACCCCTATACGCTCGAGGATGACGGCACGGTCGACTGGTGTCCGGAAGCTGGCATCTCCGCACACACCAAATTGGATGAAAACACCGGCGAACTGCTGTTCTTCAACTATAGCCTGGAAGCTCCCTACATGCACTATGGCCTCGTGGGTGCCGACGGCAATCTGGAACACTATATTCCGGTGGACCTGCCCGGCCCGCGCATGCCGCATGACATGGCCTTCACCGAGAACTTTGCCATCGTCAACGACTTCCCGATGTTTTACCGCCCGGATGCCCTGGAGCAGGGCATCCATATTCCCATGTTCGACAAAACCAAGAAGTCCCGGTTCGGCATTATCCCGCGCAAGGGAAAGCCGGAGGACATCCGCTGGTTCGAGGCCGAACCCACATATGTGCTGCATTGGCTGAATGCCTGGGAAGAAGGCGACGAAATTATTCTGGACGGCTATTTCCAGGAAGACCCCTTCCCGGCAAAAATGGTGGATCACGTGCCGCCCAAATACGCCATGATGGCAACCTTCCTGGACCTGACCACCCTTGGCGCGCGCCTGCACCGCTGGCGCTTCAACCTGAAAACAGGTGAAACACGCGAGGAAAAGCTGGATGACGAGTATCTGGAATTCGGCATGTTCAACCAGAAATTTGCCGGCAAACCTTACCGGTACGCCTACAGCGCAAAGCCAAAGCAAGGGTGGTTCCTGTTTGAAGGCCTGGTGAAGCACGACCTCAAGACCGGTGAGAAAACCCGTTTGGACTTCGGTGAAAACCGCTACGGCAGTGAAGCCCCCTTTGTGCCGCGCGTTGGTGCGACTGAAGAAGACGACGGTTATCTGGTAAGCTTCATCACGGACATGAACACCAATACATCCGAGGCCGTTCTTGTCGACGCCCGCCGAATTGAAGACGGCCCGGTCTGCAGGATCATGCTGCCGGAGCGAATCCCCAGCGGCACGCACTCCACCTGGGCGAATGGGGAGGACATTCGAAAGTATCGTTGATACCATGCCTTTTGATTCAATTTGTCAGGTAATCAACTGGTATGAGTTCACCCCACCCAACGGCACAGCAGGAAGCCGCACTTCAGACAGGTGTCTGGAAAGCATTCGATGTTGTTTGCGACACAGCCATCCTTCTGATTCTGGAGGCCTGCTGGCTTGGCAGCCGCCGCTTTGTTGATTTCGAACAGTCAACCGGCCTGCAGAAAGCGCTGATAAGTGACCGCCTGAAATATCTGGTTCAGGAAGGTTTGCTGGCAAAACGCCCGGTGGGGAATGGCAAGCATCAGGAATATATTCTGGAAGAGCGCGGTCTCGCCCTTTTCCCAACCGCCCTACTGATGCTCGCGTGGGAGCAAAAGTGGAACGCCAGCGAAGGACCTGAGGTTAAGGTTGTTCATACCGGTTGCGGCCATGAGCTGATACCGGAACTGCACTGCAAAGCCTGCGGCGATACAGTTGCCGCAAAGGGTCTATCCTTTGAAGGGGGTAACGCTTTCATGCTGGGCCAAAAGGGCTTTGTGAAACGTCGCCGCCAGGCAGGACTGAACCGCACAAACACCAAGATTTTCCATGAAGTTGCTGAAATCATTGGGGACCGATGGATGGCCTTGATCTTGCGGATGGCTTTGATCGGCATAAGCCGTTATGACGACTTTCTGCTGTCAACGGGGATCGCCACCAACATCCTGGCGGACAGACTGGCACGCGCCGTAGACACTGGCCTGATGCAGCGTAGCCGGTATCAAGATAATCCGCCCCGCTATGAATATCAGCTTTCTGAGAAAGCACGAGACCTGCTTTCGGTTGTCCTCACCCTTATACGGTGGGGCCAGGACTGGTATGAGGCCAATCCGGGCGAACATGCTGTCATCACTCACAGTTGTGGCAAGACCTTGCACCCTGTGGTGGTTTGCCAGCATTGTGGCGACCCGGCATGCCGCGACACATCAAAGCTCTTGATGGGACCGTACTAAACAATCTGTTGAATTTGGATACAAAGCCACGGGGATATTCTTCGCTGGAGGCTTATGCCCGCTTTTGGCTAATTGGAGATATCCCAGCGCGCCAACGGAAGCGCAATTTCTGCATCGAAGTGGCATTTGAGGACCATCTCTTCTCATGCGCTGCACAGACCGATTGTCACAGTTTCGCGGAAAAACGTGGAAAGGCCACATCGCAACGTGCCAGCCGCCTTTTCTTGCACCTGCCTCCTATTGAGGGATGTAGGCTTGTGCCGCGATGTCGACCGGCAGCTCCTCGGATTCCAGGGCCTTTTTCAGCCGAGGAAGATCTGCTTGAGGCAGACCGAACGCTGTTCGCCAGTCGCTGTGCGGGGCATAGAGAATGACATGCCCTATCCCCGCGGAACGCAGGAGACAGGGAAGCATATTCTCATCCTCGGGTTCAACCGCCGCAAGAAGCGAAGCTTGCCGGGCGCCAGCGCAGTGCCGGGCGACCGCTTCAGGTGCGCAACGCCGGTGCAACCCCTCGCCGTATGCAACTACAAAGATGGCACCTCTGTATTCAATTCTATAACCCAGCATGGGGCCTGCCCATTTGGGCCCCTTCATCATCATACGCACGATCCGCCAGGCGGTCGGTGCTTTTCTGATCAGCTTCCCCAGATGCCGTACTGCCGGCGCCAGGCCTGGTGGCAAAAGGGGCATATGGGTCCAACCGAAAACCGAGAGGCTGATATCACCCGGCAGGGATATCTGCTCTCCCTCGGTTGCCTGGTGCAATGTCAGGTTGGCCTTGGGATAGTGGCGCCGAAAATACCGGCACAGCCACGTCGAAGCGACAAGCGTGATGTTGCCACTGCGGCAAGGCCGATTGAGGAGATCTATCGTCCCGCCCAGATGCTCTGGATGGCCATGGGTGATAAGAATGAGGATGTCGCCGCGATCCGGGAACTGCGTACCTTTCGGCGGGTCAATGAAGATGGACGGCAGCCCGGTACCATACAGGTGAAAACCGGACCAGCCCAGATAGTCCACAACATAGGAACCCCACCTGCTGATCATGCCGCGTCTTCCAATTTTGCATCAGGTACGGTCGGCGGTGTGTGTAGATGGGCCGCTTTCAGCGCCTTGTAGTTGCGCATCAGGCCGCCAAACATTCGGATGTAATGCCATGACCAGTTGCCCGGACGCCAAAGGCCCAGCTTCATCACTGCCCGCCGGATGACGCGCGAATAAGCCTGACGCATCAACTGGTAGAGGCGTTTTGTCGGCGTTTCCGTGGGCAGGAGAAAATGCTGCAGGTCATATAGTTGTCTGTCGTTTGAAATGAGGTCCGGCTCCACCTTCCGGTACAGGGGCGTGCCCGGCAGCGGGGTCAAGGGCGTGAATTCGGTCAACAGAATGGCGGGGTGTCGCTTCACATAGTCGTCAATGGCCAGGAAGTCTTTTTCTTCGAAATGTGGCTCGACGAGGAACCCCGCACTCATGCCGATACCAAGGTCGTCAAGGATCGCAAGGGCTTCTTCGTCCCGACCCTTTTCCACCCGCTTACCCGTTCGCTTCAGCGCTTCATAGTCCAGGCTTTCAAGGCCCGACATCACCAATTGCAGACCCGCCCGCGCCCACAGGGCAAAGAGCTCCCTGTTTTCCACGATTGAATCCACCCTAGCGTATGTGAAATAACGCTTCTTGACCCCGGCGGACAACAGCATTTCACCAAGTTTCCACATACGCTCGGGATCGTGGAAGGCATGGTCGTCGCACAGATAAACAAACTCTTCTTCAAGACCGGCAATTTCCTCAAGCAGCAACTCCGGCGAACGCGGGATGAATCCGCCATGGGAATAAACCCTGCAAGAACAGAAGATGCAGGGGAAGCTGCATCCCACCGAACTGCGTACCGCTGCAATCCGACGTTCCCAAAGATAGAAATATTTATGCCTGTAGCGAGCTGTAAGCGACCGATCAGGCATCGGCTGGTGGTCCAGCGTCTGCGGCAATGGGCGGGGCTTTGTCGGCGTCAGCACGTCACCCTCACGGATCATCAGCCCGTCGATATGGTGAAAGGTTCGGCCGCCATCAGCAACGGTATCGCATATGTCGCGGAAGGCCTCCGTGCCCTCCCCGCGCACCACCAGATCAATGGCCGGGTCCAGAAAATCCTGCGGCCACACTGTGGGATGGTGTCCCCCAACGACCGTAACGCAGTGAGGCGCTGCCAGGCGTGCCCGAGCAAGTGCCCGTTTCGCGGTTTCCACATGCACAACTTCAGAGGTGACGCCCACAATATCGGGGATAAACTCTCGCAGGGTGAGGTCCAGATCCTGGGGCGCGACCTCCATATCCACCAGGCGAACCTCATGGCGGTCGCCGACCATGGCCCCAAGCAGCTCCAGATTGAGTGGTTCGATCTTGGCTATATTTTTAAGCCCGATGGTATGGTCGCCACACGGCGGATTGATCAGAAGAATTTTCATGAAGGCTCCTGTCGTGGATGGAGGGCGGCAGGACACCGTGCCTGCAACCAGGCAAGCGTGTCCTTGAGTGTGATATCCAGAGGACGTGTATCCAGCCCGAGGCCCCTGCGCGCCCTGTCGGCATTGAAATACCAGTAATAGCGTGATAGCCGCACCCCGGCTGTTGTCAGGGCACCGCGCGGCGCAAAGGTCTCTGCAACCGCGGCGACACCAAGTGCCAACGGATATGGGATGTTAAACCATGGAGGCCGAGCCCCGGACAAGCGGGCAATCCGGCTCACCAAAGCCGTCAGGGCGATATTGTCCCGTCCAGCAAGGATGTAATGATCTTCGGGGGATGGACAGGCCAGCGCCGCCACGGTGGCGGCAGCGACGTCGCGAACATCGATGGGGTTTACGCCACCATCCGGCCACACGGGAAGCCGACTGCGGCTAACAAGGTCGATAAGAGCTGTGCCATTTCTTGGGCCGTCACCCGGGCCCAGCACGAAAGTAGGACTCAATGTGATAACGGGGTCGCCATCTCTTCGGGCCCCAAGGGCCATCTCATGGCCAGCCCGTTTTGCCGTTACATAGGGGATACCGGCGCCCGCCAGGTTGAACGGAGCATGCTCATCAAGGGCATCTGCAGGCCGGTGCGCCGGAAGCGCCCCGACAGCGGACGTGCTGGACATGACGAGCAAGCGCGCCAGACCAGCCTGGCGAGATGCCGCCAGCATGTTCCGCATCCCGTCAATATTGACCTGCCTTAACGCAGCCTTGTCCGCTGCCTGCACCGAGACAAACCCGGCTATGTGAACCGCTGCTGCGACATCGGGCAGGCTATTGGCAAGGGAGCAGGGTTCAAGAATGTCGGCATATCTTACCTCCGTTCCAGGCGGCAGCACCCGTGCCGCCATATCCGGAGACCGGGCAAGCACCACCGGGCGAAAGCCCGCATGCGCCAGCGCCGCAGTCACATGCCGACCGATGAAGCCAGTTGCGCCCGTTACCGCAACACGGCTGCCTTTAGAAATACAAAGCATGATGCGCCCCACCTGTTCGCGTCAGGTCGGAACGTTAATCATGAGGACATCGTCTGTGCTTGATCTGGATCAACCAGCATCAGAAACGGCACTCTACTGCTTGACCGGACAGAGGCGTGTGGAGGAGCGAGAGCTTTTATATTGTTCATGGCCAGGCACAAGCCATACCCCAGCAATATGACCCGAGCCAGCACAAGCGGGCTCGGGTTTCCTTGTGTTGCAGCTCAGTGGCCCTGACCGCCACATGAACCACAGCAGATGCTGTCTTCCTGCTCACTATTCATCGATACCGCAGGGGACATCGCAGAGTTCCCGCTTTCAAGGACCGGCGCCATCGACGCGCCCGCACCTTTGGCAAGAGCTTCTGTCGGCTGGTGTGATCTGGTGTCGCCGATATTGAAAAGGCCCTTCACAACCTGCCAACTTACAGCCAGCGCACCGACGATAAAGACGAGGTCACCAATGGTGCGGACCCACCTCAGGGTTTGCAGGAGGTCACTTTGCATGAAGCTCTCACTTCTTGCATACCAAAGCCCTTCAGACGCACTGGCCACAAACTGAATAATGCCCACGGGCAGCAAGCTGGTGAACAGCATCAGAACAAGGCCGCCATTCAAGCAACGGAATCCCCATTTCATCAGCTTTTCGTCAAAGGCCATTTGTGGCCGGATATAGCGCAGAACCAGGATGGTGAAGCCCAGGGCAAGGAAGCCATAGACGCCGAACAAGGCGGCATGTGCGTGTGTTGCCGTGGTATTCAGCCCCTGGATATAATAGAGCGCAATCGGCGGGTTGATGGAAAAACCAAGCACGCCTGCCCCAAGCATATTCCAGAAAGCAACCGCCACGAAGAAATAGAGTGGCCATTTCATCTGGTCCATCCAGGGCGCGCGGTGCTGCAGCTTCCAATGTTCCCAAGCCTCATGGCCCAGGACAATCAAGGGCACGACCTCAAGCGCACTGAAGGTCGCACCAACAGCCATCACCGGTGTCGTTGTGCCGGAAAAATACAGATGGTGGAATGTGCCCGGGACACCGCCCAGCATGAACAAGGAGGCTGACGCGAGAGCGGCAATGGTTGCCATCCGCTTTGAGACCAGCCCCATGCTGGAGAAAATAAAGGCCAGCGCTGCGGTCGCAAAGACTTCAAAGAAACCTTCCACCCACAGATGGACAATCCACCAGCGCCAATATTCCATAACGGAAATATGGGTCCGCTCGCCATAGAAGAAGCCAGCGCCATAGAAGAAGCCAATGGCAACAACGGATGCGGTGAACAAGGCCAGAAGGTGCTTGTCGCCCGGCTGCATCAGCGCGGGAACAATGCCGCGCATCATTAGCCCCAGCCAAAGCACGATTCCGGTGAATTTGCCGATTTGCCACAGTCGGCCAAGGTCGACATATTCATAGCCCTGATGGCCAAGCCAGAAGTTCCATTCCGCGGGCATGATCTGGGCAATCGCCAGATAGTTCCCGACGAAAGACCCCACCACAACAACGATGAGAGCCCAGAACAGCACGTCGACACCAAGCTTCTGATACTTTGGATCTTTCCCACCGTTGATGATGGGGGCCAGAAACAGGCCTGCGGCAAGGAAACCGGTCGCTATCCAAAACAGTGCCGATTGGATATGCCACGTCCGAACAAGCGTGTAGGGAAACCATTTGGAGGTTTCGATCCCGTAGAAGCTTTGGCCTTCCACCGTATAGTGCGCTGTGAAACCACCCAGGAACACCTGGAAGGTAAAAAGCGCAACAACAAGGAACAGATATTTGCCCAACGCCTTCTGGGAAGGGGTCAGCTGAAAGCGGCTCAAAGGGTCGCGAGCGGGAGCTTCGGGCTCCTTTTCATCTTCCCCGCGCATGAAGGACCAGGCCCAAACCAGGCCGCCAATACCAGCAATCAGCAAGACAACACTGACAATGGACCAAACAACATTCTCTGCCGTTGGGACATTCTTGATCAGGGGCTCGTGGGGCCAGTTGTTGGTGTAGGTTGCGGCACTGCCCGGCCTTTCAGTTGCGGCGGCCCAGGCTGTCCAGAAAAAGAATTCCGTCAACCGTTCCCGGCGCTCGGCACTTGGCAGCACCAACTCTTTCATCGCATAGCTGTCGCGGGTTCCGCGAAGCTCCGGCGCACCACCAAAAAGCCGGGAATAATAGTCAGCTGTCTGGTAAATGGCCTCAAGCCTGCGCGGTGACAGCATCAGTGTGTCGGTCGCGGCGTCATAGCCATTGGTACGGTAGGCCTGCGTCAGTTCATACTGAAGGCTGTTCTGTTCCGCCCCTGACAGTTGGCTGTAATCTCGCCCATAGACATCCCGAGAGGCCAGTTCCAGCCACGCCACCAGTTCACGGTGCAACCAGTCTGCTGTCCAGTCCGGCGCCTGATAGGCACCGTGCCCCCAGACGGAGCCCAACTGCATGCCGCCAACCGACTGCCAGGCCGTCTGGCCATCCAGAATACTGTCACGGGTCATGATGACAGCGCCGTCTTCGGACACAACAGCCCCGGGTATTGGAGGCGCTTCACGGTAAACCTCGTTACCGAAATACCCAAGCAGCCCGAACGTGACCGCAAGTGTTGCGATCAATGTCCACCAAAGTCGGTAATATCTAGCCATGAACCGCCCCCTTCAGGTTACGTGCGAACAGAACGTCATTTTCCAGATGAATGTGGGATGCCAGATCTGCCACAAAGGCCTCCAGCCCCAGATAAAGGGCACGCCATGTGTTGCAGGCCCCTTCAGGGGGCACGCACCCACCTGTCAGTTCGTCCAGCCGGGCCAACTCCTGCACATGCCCTTCATGTTCAGCCATCATCACACGAAGCGGCGCACCCGCCATGCTACCCTGGCCCTGCACCAGCATTGGAAAGAGAATTGCTTCTTCTTTCTGCATATGGTGCTCCAGTTCAAGGGCAAGATGGTGCAGAAATTCTGTCAAACCATGTGGGCAGGCAGGGTTGTCGCCGTGTACGCTTTCAACCCTGTGCGCCAATCTTTTCAGCTCAGTCAATTGTTCGCGGTGAACTTTGTGAAACCGATTAAGGATAAACTCGACAAGGTCGGCGTCGCTCAATGTATCCACGTTTTTGGCGTTGATAGCAGCCCCTGAAAGAGCGGCCAGGGCGGCCGCAATCTCTTTCACGTCCACGCCACGCTTGATCGCAGCCTCACGCAATGTGTGTTCGCCGCCACAACAAAAGCTCAACCTATATTGGTGGAAAACTGCGGTTGCTCCAGGCAACTCCTGTGCTAACTGGGCCAATGACCTATCCAGCATACTCATGATTATCTCCATAAAACAGCGGTTCACCTGACAGCAGGCACTGGATTCCGGATGGTCTGTCCGGAATCAATAAATGTATTTTACATACATCTTTAAAAGATGCAATCTACATTCATCTTTAACGTTGCCGATTGATCACTGAACCGCTAAATGAATTGTAGAGAGGTTATGCGGGTCACTGGCGTTGCCGAGCTTTGCTCCCGCTTCGACCCGCAGTATTGTTCCTGCCCACATTGGAGAACAAATGCATATCACACGTTACACAGATTATTCGCTACGCGTTCTTCTGTATTTGGCCGTAAACAACAAGGAGCTGGCAACCATCAAGGTGATCGCCGACAGCTATGGCATTTCCAAAAATCATCTGATGAAGATCGTGCAGCACCTCAGTGCCAAGGGCCATGTTGAAGCCGTAAGGGGAAAAAACGGTGGCCTCCGGTTGGCCGCCAAACCAGAGCAGATCAATATCGGCAAGCTGGTGCGCGACATGGAACAGGGCTCGCCGCTGGTTGAGTGTTTTGGCACCGACAATGAATGTGTGATCACACCAGCCTGCCAGCTGAAGCACGTTCTGGCGGAAGCCATGGAAAGTTTCTTCCAAACGCTCGACCAATACAGCTTGGCTGATATGTTACTTCCCAAGCACATGAAAGGCTTGGAACAAATCCTAAGGCTCGAATAACCGGCCATCGCTGGCAACTGTTGTTGCTTGTCTCGACATAGCTTGGCCCGAGACGATTGCGTCTCAGTCTGGCGAAAGATGGGCCTTCATTCGACTGGTTCCTTTCTGACCCTCAGCTGACAAATCCAAGACCTGGAAACGGGCTTGCGCGTAGTTGCTCACCCACGCCTGAAGGTGTCAGTCACTGAAGTTTTCCCTTTCCTTCACGATTGGCCGATCCACCCATCCCTTTTGAAAACCAAATACTTAGGCGGGCTTTGTGCCCGGCGGGAAAACTTCTTGTCCTGTGTGCTGTGCATCACAGCGCGGAATTCTCTGCCATGAGACAAAGGCATGGTTCAAGGCCGCAATGGCCCAATGAATTTACGAATGCCCGAGTGATGGAGGCCGAGGATGTCAGTGACCCGTTTTGAACAGATGCGACTGGATGAAGTAAGCAGCCAACCAGTTGTTACGCCGTGGCCGAAGCCCGGCTTCAATGTTCCCGTAATGCCAGCAGGGCTCATGCAATTGGCCTCAACCGGGCAGGTTGAAGTCCAGATAAATCATATGATGGCTGCAATGTTTGCTGCCCAAATGGGCGCAGCTGCAGAGATCACTATTTCCTGGGCGCTTGAGCAGGCGCGGGCGTTTAGCAACAAAACCCTGGCTGAGTTTGGTGCGCTCGTGCGTTTCGCACAGAACAAGGCGTCGCAGCAGGGCCTGTTCGACCTACTTGGACGTCAGATTACACAGACATGTGGCGAAAGCAGCCTCGACTTCTCCGACAAGCGCAAGGACCTTGCAGCATCGATACTGAAGCTGGATCCGTTGGCTGTGCAGGTCTTCGTTCTTGAAACCCTGTGGGCAACTGAGTGGATGTCCCATGCTTGCCGAAACACCAACAGTATGTCGCATCAGGCCGTGCCATGCCTGCTGGCGACCGAGCGACGGATTGATGCGGAACTGCGCGGTGTTTTGAAGAAGATGATTGAAGTAACAGCCGCCGCATATGGCGGCAACGAGACGCGCCGCGCTGCATCAGACCTGCGTGCAATATATGGACTGACTGCGCAGATGGCAGCGCATTTTGCGGCCTCCTACACCGGCCTGACCGAAATTATCTGGGCAACCGAGCCCTTCACGGCGGACCGTCGTGCACTTTTCGCAAGTTTCGAGGGTGTTGCCAGTCGCACCTGGGCACGCCCAACAGACCAATTGCCCCGGTTGGTAGAGTTTCTGTCCGGCGTAAACCAGGGTGATCGCTTGCTGTGGATGGCCGGTGATGACGAGAGCCACACTGAGACTGTGACGCCCTTTCTTAAAGAGTCCGCCTGAAGACGACCTTCAACCCTAAAGATTGGCAATAGACCGTGACAAAAGATCGTATGACATCCAGCGCGCTGAAAACCGCGTTTGCCCATGCCGACCGTTTTCGGTCGAATCTTGAAAGCCGCCCCCCGAAGGCTCCGGCCAGTGCAGAAATGCTTGAACTGGCGTTTGGGCTGCCAACGCCCGAGCATGGCCTGGATGCCGATACGGTCATAGATGAGCTGGCCGCTGCGGCAGAACCAGGCCTGATGGGCATGGCAGGCCCACGGTTCTTCGGTTGGGTGATCGGCGCTTCCCATGAAGCAGGCGTGGCGGCGGATTGGCTCGCCAGTGCCTGGGGACAAAACGCGGGGAACTTTCATGCGTCCCCGGCTGCCGCGATGGCCGAAAAAGCGGCGTCCCGCTGGCTTTTGGACATTCTGAATTTGCCGCAAGACAGTTCTGTCGGATTTGTAACCGGGGCCACAATGGCCAACTTCACATGTCTTGCGGCCGCCCGAAGCGAGGTACTGTGCCGCGTGGGGTGGGATGTGGAAGCTGATGGCCTGATGGGTGCCCCGGCCGTGACGGTATTTATCGGCGCGGATGCTCATGCCACGGTCCTGAATGCCCTGCAATATCTGGGCATGGGCCGCAAACGCGTGGTTGCAATCGAAACCGACGACCAGGGTCGCATGCGGCCTGCAGCGCTTGAAGCAAAAATCCAGGCTACTGTGGGTCCGAAAATTGTTGTGGCGCAGGCCGGGCAGATCAACACAGGCGCCATTGATCCCATGAGTGACATTGTGAAGATTTGCCGAGCCGCTGGCGCATGGTTGCATGTTGACGGCGCCTTTGGGCTTTGGGCAAATGCAAGCTCGCTTCTCAGGTCGCAGACAATCGGCATTGAAGGGGCGGACAGTTGGGCCACAGACGGACACAAATGGCTTCAACTTCCCTATGAGACCGGCTTCGCCATCGTGCGTCACCCGGCAGCTCACCGCAGGGCGATGAACATCAATGCCAGCTACCTGCCTGAAACGAAGGGTGCCCAGTATGAGGCGTCACAGTATGTGCCCGAGCTGTCACGCCGCGCACGGGGCTTCGCAACATGGGCACTGCTGCGCGCACTGGGCCGTGACGGTGTGGAAAGAATGGTTGTGGGGCACTGTGATTTCGCGCGCTACCTGGCGGACAAGCTCAAACCCGAGGTTGGCATTCGCGTGGAAAACCAGGTTCGGCTGAATCAGGTCATTATCAGTTTCGGTGGCGCAGAGGCTGACCAGCAGATGCGCGATACCCTGACGAAGGCCGTCATATTGGAAATTCAGAACAGGAACCGTGTGTTTGTCGAAGGCGGTGATTGGCGCGGCCATTGGGTGCTGCGAGTATCGATCATTTCAGAGCCGACCCAACAGGCAGACATAGAATTATTGGCCGATGAAATCATCAAGGCATGGAAGAAAGTGCATGAAACGCACGCCATGCTGGCCTCCCCCAAAGCCTAGGTTAGGAGAGAGATCATGACTGTTGCTGAGCAAATTCAACGGGTAAACCGGGTGGCGGTTGAACAGGCGATCGCCAATATCGAGAAGCCGGACACCAAGCACCAAACCATCCTGTCTACTATTGGTCGCACCCCGATTGTACGTATCCGCGCGGGCGTGCCGGATCACGTGGAGGTATATGCCAAGCTGGAAGCCTTCAACCCTGGAGGATCAGTGAAGGACCGGTTGGCGCTGGGCATCATTGAAGATGCCGAGCGATCCGGCGCGCTTAAACCTGGACAGACTATTGTGGAGGCAACCAGCGGCAACACCGGCATTGGCCTTGCCATGGTCTGCGCGGCCAAAGGCTATCCGCTGGTAATTGTGATGGCCGAAAGCTTCAGCGTGGAGCGCCGGAAGCTGATGCGCTTCCTTGGGGCCAAAGTGGTCCTGACACCCGCCGCGGAAAAAGGCATGGGCATGATCCGAAAGGCCGAGGAGCTCGCAAACGAGCACGGCTGGTTCCTGACCCGTCAGTTTGAAAATGAGGCAAATGCAGAAATGCATCGCCGTACAACGGCCCCTGAAATTCTGGAGGCTTTTGAAGGCGAACGGTTGGACTATTGGGTGTCCGGCTTTGGCACTGGCGGCACCTTGAACGGTGTCGCATCCAGGCTCAAGCAAGCTCGACCCGACATCAAGATTATTGCCTGCGAGCCCGACAACGCGCCAGTGGTTACATCAGGCCACGGACAGGCCCGCCGCTCGGACGGTGTTCCGACTGAAAGCCATCCTCATTTTAGGCCGCACCTGATGCAGGGCTGGAGCCCCGATTTCATTTCGCGGCTTACCGAAGATGCCCTGACCAGTAATCTGATCGACGGATTTGAATTGATCGACGGTGGGCGTGCTGTCGAACTGAGCAGAAAACTGGCAAGAGAGGAAGGTATACTCACCGGCATTACCGGTGGGGCGACATTTGCCGGCGCTTTGCAAATCGCGGAAAAAGCCCCAGCAGGTTCGCGCATTCTGTGCATGCTACCGGACACGGGTGAACGATATTTGAGTACGCCTTTGTTCGATGGCATCGAGGAAGAAATGTCACCTGAAGAAATGGCAATTTCGCAGTCCACGGATAGCTGCCGCTTTGGCGACACCCCTCCTGCGCCCTTAGCGCCGGAGGTGCCGGAAAAGCAGGAGGCGAAGCCGGCGGTGCAGCGGTCCATCAATGCCGACACCTTCGTTGCCGATACCTTGGCTGACGAAACGAACCCTGTTGTTGTATTTGGCCTGGCCTGGTGTGAATTTGGCTGGTCTGCGACCAAGTTCCTCAACAAAATCGGTGTAAAATACCAAATGGTGGAAATTGACCGACCTGAGTTTCAGGTGAATGATGCCGGGGTGCGTGTGCGGGCAGATATCGAGGCGCGCTCGGGTGTCAACACCTTTCCGCAAGTGTTCGTGAATGGCAAATTCATCGGTGGCTGCACAGATATTTTCGACGCCTTCAAAGATGGCAGCCTTCAGGAAACGCTGAAGGAAGCGGGCATTGCCTATGATGAAAACGCGGCCATCGACCCCTATCAGATGTTACCGAAGTGGTTGCACCGTAGATAGCAGCTATTCAGAACTATGCCATTGATATGAAACCGCTTTCAGTGGCATAGTAATCTTTAGTTTCGCACAAGACATTTCTCCCTCCGGCTTTAGGCAGGCGGGAGTTTTGTCGTGCTTTGGCGTGGATTCGCCATAAAGGAGTAGATATGGCCAAAACCCTGTTCGAGAAATACGGCGGCTTCCCGACCTTCCGTAAAGTGGTCTCAGCCTTTTACGATCAGGTGCTGGACAGCCCTGTTTTGCAGAAGCATTTTACCGGTGTCGACATGGCCCGACTGATTGATCACCAGACCAAGTTTGTGACCTATGTAACCGGTGGACCGGCCAACATATCCGACGATCATCTGGCACGAGCACACAAGATGCTGAAAATCACCAGACCTGAGTTTGAAGAAATGGCCCTTATTTTCGAAGAGGCCCTTGAAGATCACGATATTGAGCCCGAAGATGTGAAATATGTCGTGGGTGAAATTCGTAAGCGGTCTCATCTGATTGTGACCGAATAGGGAAACAGATATGAGCCTTTCTGAAGAAGCCATACAAGCCCTTCAGGGACTGGACACAGCGGTCGCGGTGATCAACCCGACGTCTTGGGAGCCAGTGTTTGAAAATGCTGCTTTCTTCCGCTTTTTCCCTTGTAGCGGTGGTGATGGAGAGACGATATTCGACCGGGTTGCCGGGTTGGACCGGGACAAACTTGAAAAGCGCCTGGGCCGTGGGCGCAAGTATGAATTCGCCATCGATGTCCGCCAGGACCCCCGCACCATATGCCTTAACCTGGTATTTCATCCGGCCAGCGAAGAACAACCCCTTGTTCTTCTCGAAGCACAGAATGTCACCAAGCAGCGCGAAGCCGAGCTGATGCTCGACAGCTATTCCAAAATGTCTGAAAAGGCACGCCGGGAGCTGGAACGCGAAAAAGAGCGCGTTGAAAAGCTGCTTCTGAACATCATGCCCCGGTCCGTCTACGAGGAGATGAAGGACTACGGCACCACAACGCCGCAAAAATTTGACAGCGCATCCGTGCTGATGCTCGATTTCGTTGACTTTACCGAAATGGCGGTAGCTCGGGATCCCGGGGCTTTGATCGCAGAATTGAATGACATCTTCTCTGCGTTTGACCGGATTGTGGAGCTTTTTGATTGTGAGCGCATCAAGACCATTGGCGATGCCTATATGGCGGTGGCTGGCTTGCCTGAGCCCAATAGTGATCATGCGACACAGCTGGCACGCGTGGCATTGAGGATGAAGCGATACCTGGAAAAACGGAACGCAGCCCACCCCACCCAGTGGCGCTTCCGCATTGGTATTGCCACCGGGCCGCTCATCGGGTCGATCGTGGGTATTCAGAAATATGTCTATGACGTTTTCGGTCCGGCTGTGAACCTCGCAGCACGGCTGGAAAGCGCATGCGAGCCAATGAAAATCACTGTTTGTCAGCCTACTGAAGAGCTGATCCGCAATAACTTTTCCCTTACTCAGCTTCCCTTGGTGGACGTGAAGGGTTTTGGCGAACAACAGCTCTACACCCTCGACTTCGAGGACCGGAGCTAGCGCCTAGTCGATATAGTCGGCGATATCTCTAAGGGCTTGAAGGTCTTTTATGGTGATCTTGCCACCGGCAGCAGTCAGAATTCCTGTTTCCTGCCAGTCCCTCAGCTGTCGGTTTACGTTTTCCCGACTAAGACTGACAAAGTTCCCCAAGTCTGATTGGCTGATAGCAAAGCGCAGGCTGCTTTCAGCATTCAGGGCGCTATCGATGTTGGCGCCATGGAAGGCGACCAATTGCAGAAGGCCACGCGCCAACTTCGGCCCCATCGCATAAGACCGGTCGCTTTCCAGCAACTGGTTGGTACGTCTGATCCGGGCACACAAAACCTTAATGATCTGCAGAGTGATATCCGGGTTCTTCTCGAGAAAGGACAATAGCGCCGCACGTTGGAAAACGGCTACCCGACATGATTCAACCGTGATCACGGAAGCCGAGCATGGCTGGCCGTCAAATACTGAGAGCTCTCCCGCGATCTGACCCGGCCCAAGATAATCCAGGATCAGCTCTTTGCCTGAGGCGGTATAAATGCAAATTTTGCAAGTACCTTCGCGGATCACCAGAAGCGTGTCTCCATCATCACCCTGGTGCATCAGGGTTGTCCCTTTGGGAACTGACTTTTCAACGGCAATATTCAGGGCTGCTTGCTTCTGCGCGTCAGACAGACTCGCCAGCAAAGTACCCTCCGCGTTGAAAGATTCAGGATTTCGGAATGTCATCGCTTGTTCCTTTGCGCCTCGCACGTCGGTGGCTGTCTATATTGGATCAGCGTGCTGCCAAAAGGTCAAGATCGTATGGAGCCCATGCTTTTTTGCATAACGCCGCCCAAGATTCGCTGAATTCTGCCATTTTTCTGGTTCTACCATTTTTCAAAGATTTTCATTCTTTTTCAAATATGTGCTCTGCGTCACAGTCCGCCCAGCCTGCCCACGGTATTTCCTGCCTCAGACCGGGTCGCACCTCCCCAGTTGCCCGGCGCTCGAAAGATAAGGAGTAGATCATGTTTGATAAGATCGAGATGGACACGACAGAACGCTTTGCGCGGTGCATTGAAGCATCGAAGCGGGTACGTTGGGAAATTGAGCGCGACGTTATCCAGGGACGTGCTTTCGATACAGCGCATAAATATTTGCCGGATGGCTTGTCGCTTGCCGCAGAGTTCACCAGCCTGAGTTCTGATGAGAAGAAGTATCTGAGCCAGATCCAGGGCCGCACTTATGCCAATATCTTTGGTCTGGTTGAGCGATTCATCAATGCCAAAATCCTGGAGCTGAGCCGTGACTATTGGCTGGGCGACCAGGTAAAGCTGGAAGCGCTGGTGCGTTTCAGTGACGAAGAACTGAAGCACCAGGAACTGTTTCGCCGTATTGAAACGATGATAGCGGAAGCCATGCCTGCAGGGTATACCAACACACCTGACCCCGATGCCGTCGCCCAGGCTGTTCTCAGCAAATGCACCTGGGCGGTCCTGACGCTGACCCTTCATATCGAGCTCTTTACCCAACAACACTACCGCGAAAGCATCGACAAGGACGAAGCCCTGTCGCCTCTCTTCAAAGATGTCTTCCTGTTTCACTGGAAGGAAGAGAGCCAGCACGCAATTCTTGATGAGCTGGAGCTTCGGAAACATGACGCAACTCTGACCGATGCAGAGCGCAATCAGGCCGTAACCGACTTTATCGAACTCGTTGGTGCTGTGGACGGCATCCTACAAGCGCAGGCTGCCGCAGACGCAGGATATTTCGCCAATACCTGCGGTCGCGATGTTGCTGCCGGTGAGGTTCAACAAATCGAAGCGGGTATCCTGAAGGCCTACCGCTGGCAATATATCCTCTCTGGCGCAGGCCACCCGCAATTCCAGAAGGTGCTGGGGGATCTTCTGACAGACGCCCAACTGGACCGTATTGTTGCAGCGCTTGGTCCCCTTCAGGCATAGGATAAGGCCCGGGGTGCGCAGCGACCCACAACTCCTCCCGGAGAGCATGCTGCGTGCCACACGGGTCAGCCCCGCTGGTAGTAAACTGCCGGCGGGGCCTCCTACAGAATGAAAACAGATATCCGCTAAACTTTGTTCCCGACCAGCCCCCCCAAGCCATGGCCAAACACCTGCACCATATGCTGCAGGATCGCCTCAAAGTCGTCCGACCGGCAGGCACCGCCTGACAGGAAATCGATGCGGCCTGTCTGGGCCAACGACAGAGTAATCGCCCCAGACATCAGATGATAAAACCAGTACAGCTCGGCCTCACTGCATTCGGGTCGTACTGTTTTCAAAAGCCCGATGAGCTTCTGCACAACACCGTCGAATGGGGAGGCGGACATATCAGGCCCCTCACCTGGCGGCGAGCTATTGATACGGGCAATCAGCGCACCATAGTTCAGGTAGCCCGGGTCTCCGGCCATCATGAATTTAAAAGTCGGCTCCAGATAGGCGCGAATGATCCCCGCCGCCGTCATCGCATTCGCATTATCTCGCTCATACGCCTCAAGCGACGCTAACCGGCTGTCGTTCACAAGCGCAGCCCGCCGCTCGATCACCGTCTCGAACAAGGCAGCTTTAGCACCAAAATAATAATGCAGAAGTGACGTATCGGCACCAGAGGCATCTGCTATCTCGCGAACCGACACACCATGAAAACCGCGTTTTGCAAATAGCTCTTCCGCCGCGTCCAGGATTCGTTCGCGCGACTCCTCCCGCCTGTCAGCCTGTTTGCGCCGCTTGCGTCGCGCTGGTTTGTTTTTCATGTCAGTGACGGTCATGCCCTGCCTCAGTCGCTTCCTAAAATTTCCGGCCCACAGGCCTGCCTGGCACCATGCGCAAACTAACATGATTTGGCAAGGCATACTGAAACTTATTTATTGGTCAATCAATAAATAAGTTGACTCCATCAATGTTTCAGCTCATGCATGACCAACGATGGGAAAGTTGGTTTTGGGAGGAACCTATGAACAGAATGACAATATCGACCATGTCCATGGCGCTGATGGCAAACGTGAGCCTGATCGCAGTTACGCCACCCGCGGCCGCTCAGCAAAGCACCGAAGCAGCGAGTGATTTTTTGCTGGAAGAAATTGTAGTGACCGCCCGCAGGCGGGAAGAAAGCCTGAGAGACGTACCAGTTGCGGTTTCAGTTCAATCCGGCGATCAGCTCGACCTGAAGGGCGCTGCTGACATCACGGCGCTTCAGCGCCTTACCCCGAACCTGACCCTGCAGGTGGCCCGGGGCACCAATAGCACGCTTACCAGCTTCATTCGAGGCATTGGCCAGCAGGACCCCCTATGGGGTTTCGAACCCGGGGTCGGCCTTTATGTCGACGATGTCTATATCGCGCGACCGCAAGGAGCGATCCTTGATATATTTGATATCGAGCGGATCGAGGTGCTGCGCGGGCCACAAGGCACGCTCTATGGCCGCAACACCATTGGCGGCGCGGTGAAATATGTTACCGCCCGATTGGGGGCGGAGCCTCAGGCCAAGGTTCGGGCCAATGTGGGCTCTTATGGCCAGCACGATCTGATCGTCTCCGGCTCCGCCCCTGTCGGCGACAGGCTCGCTGTCGGCGGTGCCTTCGCGCTTTTCAACCGGAACGGCTATGGCACCAATCATTTTACCGGCAAAGACACCAACAATAAGGATGCATGGGCTGGGCGCCTGACCATGGAATTCATGCCCTCAGACCAGCTCTTCTTCCGCATCTCCGCCGACCGTACAGAAGACAACTCGAATGCCAATCATGGCCACCGGGAATTGGCCGTGCCTGCGGTATTTTCCGTGCCGCCCTTCACCCTTGCGCCGTTCAGTCTCGACATTCCGGCCGATGCTTTCCCGGTCCAGGAGGATGTCTATGACACATGGGCCGGGCTTGGCGACACCAACGAGGTGATCACTCAAGGGATTTCGCTGCTGGCGGAATGGACACTGACTGAGCATTACACGATCAAGTCGATCAGCGCTTACCGTGATGGCGTAACACATGGTGATGGTATTGATTTTGATGGCACGCCCGCACCGCTGCTCGATATCGTCGCGCCGGAAAGCGTCTATGAAGACCATCAATATTCTGAGGAACTGCAGCTTCTCATTGATCACGACAGCTGGAGCGGCGTTGTCGGCGCCTACTATATGGACGCGGTGGCGCAAGGGGCGTTTGACACAGTACTCGCTCTTGCAGCCGCAGCCATCCCGAACGCGCCAACACCAAATCTCACCCAAGGCACCAGTGGTCGGGTCGAGACCAAATCCTATGCCGTGTTTGCCGACATCGATATCGACCTGAGCACACGCTGGCACCTGTCTCTTGGCGGCCGCTGGACGCGGGATGAAAAAACCGGCACCGTCTTCAAGGCCAATTATCTGGGGCTCGGCAGCCCAATATCTGGCGGTACTGGCATCTTGATCCAGCCGCTGACCGACTATACCAACCAACTCGCCTTCGAGGAATTCACACCCCGCGTCAGCCTTGCCTACGATATGAGCGACACGACCAACATATATGCAAGCTACAGCCGGGGGTTCAAATCTGGCGGCTTCGACATGCGCGGCGATGCCTTCGCAACCCCCGCTACAATGGAGGGGTATGATCCCGAAACAGTGGAAACGTTCGAGCTGGGCTTCAAGGGCAGCCTCTTTAACAATCGCCTGTCGCTTGCCACAGCGTTGTTCCATGCCTCCTATGACGGTCAACAGGTGACCAGCCAGCAGATCAACGCCACAAACACAGGTGTTGTCAGCTTTGTCGATAATGTGGGCAAGTCAACCATCAAGGGCGCTGAATTGGAGACGACAGCTTTCCTGACCGACACTTTCAGTATCAATGTCACCCTTGGCTATACTGATGCCGCTTTTGATGAGTATCTTGCCTATGTCTCTGACGGCACTGGCTTTGTGCTCACCAACGTGGCGGACGACCGCGTGTTCCAAAACACTCCGAAATGGAACGGCAATGTGGGCTTCAGCTATATGGTGCCGCTCGACAGCCGGGGCAGCGTAAACATCCATGGTGCCATGAGCTTCCGCAGCGCCACGTCGATGTTCGAAACGCCGGTCGACGAGATCAACCAGGATGCCTATCAGCTACTTGATCTCTCGGTCGTCTGGACGTCAGTTGGAGACCATTGGCGCGTGGGGCTGCATGGCCGCAATCTGACGAATACAACATACAGGACCGGGGCCTACAATTTCCCTGGCCTGGCGTTCGGCGATTCCGTGATCGGCTTCTATGGCCCGCCACGCACGGTGACTGCATCCATTGAATATCGCTTCTAAATCCGCATTTGACGATGCGCTGCCGGCAACAGCTGGCGGCGCTTTCCAACCAACAGGGGACAATCAGTGACCGCCTATCAGGATATCTATTGGCAGTCGCGGGACGGCCTGCAACTGCATGCACGGGACTATCCCGCAATGGGGGACAGCAGGCCTTCTTTGCCCATTATCTGCCTGCCCGGCCTGACCCGAAATGCCCGTGATTTTGAAGACGTCGCCACTTGGCTTGCCGTCCAGGGCAAGCGGACGATTGCCGTGGACTTCCGCGGGCGCGGCCTGTCAGACTATGACCCAAAGGCAAAAAATTATCACCCAAACACCTATGCGCAGGACATTCTGGCCCTGATGCAGGAACAGAAGATCGATCGCGCCCATTTCATCGGCACGTCCCTTGGCGGCATCGTTACAGCTACAATAGCAATGAGGCATGGGAACAGGATTGGTAGGGTCATGCTCAATGACATCGGCCCGGAAGCGAACCCGAAAGGAATCAAGCGCATTGGGGCATACGCGGGCGGAAAGGCATCCATTGCCAATTGGTCAGACGCGGATGCCTATTGCCGGCATGTTGGGGCTGATGTTTATCCTGCGTTCTCCGATGCCGACTGGCGCCGTTTTCTGCGCAGAACCTTCAGAGAGACCGCCGAAGGCAAACCACGCTTCGATTATGATCCGGCTGTGGCGCGTACCGTGTCGCCACTACAGGTTCGCCTTCTGTCCCTGTTTCTCTGGCCGCGCTTCACCCGCCTGGCAAGAAAGCACCCAACCTTGCTGCTTCGGGGCAGCTTGTCCGACCTTCTAGCGCCTGCCACTGTCGAGAAACTGAAATACAAGGCGCCAACACTCCTGACTGCCGAGGTTGCAAACGTAGGACACGCCCCCACGCTCGACGAGGCGGATGCCCGCACTGCAATCGCTAATTTTCTGGGCATTACCGAAAACAGAACCTGAGTGCCTGACCCCATACACCTATGCCTGCTTCTGACCAAAGAACGACCACCGAAATGGTCGCTCTGAATGTCTGCTTTTAGATCTCCAGTGAATCCGCAACCTCAGGAGCGTCAACCACATCGACACCCAAATCGCGAACCATGCTCTCCATATTCGAATGACCAATGGCAACTGAACGGCCCTGAGGTTCTTCGTTGTTTATCTATGAGCAGCGCTGGGAATTTCATATTGAAAGTAGAGTTTCATGGTTTGTCCCCTTTTGGATCAGGAAACAGTCGTTCCACTCCCAACTGCCAAGTGCCAAGTGCATTTTCTAGACTTGTCTTGAAAAGTAGGCACGACCTTCAGCAGACTTAGGAATACTGATTGGGGGAATTTATGGCCCATCTGAAAAAGTGCGCTTCCTAATATCTCGGCGCAAAAGGATGGACGGAATGCATATAGGAAAGCCAAAAGGCACAAGGAGATCGTAGCAATCTCGTAGCAAGTGTCGCAGCTACGCCCACACAAAACCAGATTCCCGATTACACCCCCCACTTGCCCCCCACTTGAGGGGACCTGCATGGTACCTCCTGGACCTACTGGCCCAATGGCAAAAAGAAAACCCGCAGAAAACTGCGGGTTTTGACTTTTCATGAATTCTCTTGGTCGAGAAAATGGCGGAGACGAAGGGATTCGAACCCTCGATACCGTTGCCAGTATACTCCCTTAGCAGGGGAGCGCTTTCGACCACTCAGCCACGTCTCCGCCGCCGTGAATAGCTAAGTGCCACCCCTGAGTCAACGAACAGTTTCAAAAAAATGCACGGTGCCCGATTTGCCGCAGTCTGCCGCCATCACTGCCGATGTCACAAAAGCGAATAGCTGTGTTGCAAGGCCCCGGCTCGCCACGGGGCGATATCCGCCTATATCCTGATGAAACAGCTAAAATCTGGGAAGGAAAAATATGACACTGGAAGCAATCCGAACGCCCGACGACCGGTTCGACGACCTGCCGGACTGGCCATTTGAACCGCACTATATGGATGACCTCAAAGGCTATGAGGGCATGCGCACCCACTATATTGACGAGGGCCCGAAAGACGCAGATCGTACCTTTCTGTGCCTGCATGGCGAACCCAGCTGGTCCTATCTTTACCGGCACATGATCCCGCATTTCACTGCGTCAGGCGCACGGGTTGTTGCCCCCGACTTCTTTGGCTTCGGCCGTTCCGACAAGCCAACGCGCGATGAAGACTATAGCTTCCACTTCCACCGCAACTTCCTGCTGCGCTTTATCGAAAAGCTGGACCTGAAGAACATCACATTGGTGTGCCAGGATTGGGGCGGTGTTCTGGGGCTGACGTTGCCGGTGGACATGCCCGACCGTTTCAAACGCCTGCTTGTGATGAACACAGCCCTTGCGGTCGGGGTCCCCGCGGGCAAAGGCTTTAATGAGTGGCGCGAATATGCCCGCACAACGCCCGATATGCCAGTGGGTGGCCTGATGAAGCGCACAACACCGCACCTGACCGACGCAGAAGTTGCGGCCTATGACGCCCCCTTCCCCGATCACCACTATAAGGCTGGCGTGCGGGCCTTCCCGCAACTGGTGATGACCGCCCCGGATATGGAAGGCGTGGGCACATCAAAGCGTGCCGCCAAATTCTGGAATGAAGACTGGACGGGCGAGACGTTCATGGCCATTGGCATGAAAGACCCGGTCCTTGGCCCACCCGCCATGCGTATGCTCGCTGGGCTGATCAAAGGCTGCCCTGAACCGATGGAGATTGCAGACGGAGGGCATTTTGTGCAGGAATGGGGCAACGAGATTGCGCCGGCCGCCCTGAAGCATTTTGGGGACATCGCATAAACAGGGACAAGGGGACACAACCATGAAACATAGTTTCACCAAAACCATTGCAGCGCTGAGCCTGCTGGCAAGCACCAGCCTGGGCGCGGCTGCAGATAATCACAGCATCAAGGATGCCATCGCCAAAGATTATGATTATCTCGAGGACCTGTTCGTCTATCTGCACAAGAATCCTGAGCTGTCTTTCCGCGAGAACGAGACGGCTGAGCGGCTATCGAAAGAACTGAGTGCGCTTGGCTTCGACGTTACCACCGGGGTGGGCAGGACCGGCCTTGTAGCCATGATGAAAAACGGTGATGGCCCGACGCTCCTGATCAGGGCGGATATGGACGGCCTACCGGTTGAGGAAGCTTCGGGCCTCCCCTATGCGTCGACCAAACGGCAGGTGAACCTGGACGGTGTTGAAATGCCCGTGATGCACGCCTGCGGGCACGACATGCACATGACAGGCCTTGTTGGCACCGCCCGTCAGCTGGTGGCCATGAAAGACAAATGGCAAGGCACACTTCTGCTTGTCGGCCAACCGGCGGAGGAGACCATCAGCGGCGCCAAGGCGATGATCGAAGACGGCATCTATGAGCGCTTCCCGCGCCCGGATTATGCCGTGGCCTTGCACGTGGCCGCCCAAGCGCCTGCTGGTATGATCGTCTATAAGCCAGGCATCATGTACAGCTCCAGCGACAGCGTGCGCATCACGGTCCACGGCGTGGGCACACACGGGGCGTCGCCCCACCTGGGCAAGGACCCGATCGTGATCGGTTCCCAGATCGTCAATGCCCTCCAGACCCTGGTAGCCCGTGAAATCTCGCCGCTTTCACCAGGTGTGGTAACGGTGGGCACCTTCCACGCCGGCACCAAGAACAACATCATCTCGGATGAAGCCGTACTCACCCTCACTGTCCGGTCTAACGATGAGGAAGTGCGTCACAAGCTGCTGGCAGGCATCAAACGCATCGCGGAAAACACAGGCCGTGTCGCGGGCTTGCCGGAAGACAAACTGCCGACCGTTGAACTGTCGATCGAAAGCACGCCCACGACAGTGAACGACAAGGCGCTGACTTCGCGGCTGGATAATGTGCTTAGGGAGCACTTCCCCGAAGGCCAGGTTGCCCGCTACGAGCAGAAAAACATGGGGGCTGAGGACTTTGCCTACTTCAGTCAGGTCGACCCAGCTGTGCCCGGTTTCTATTTCATCGTTGGCGGCACGCCGATGAAAGCTTTTGAAGCCGAAAAGAATGGCGGCCCCACTGTTGCCGGGCACCATTCACCCCTCTTCAAAATCGCACCTGAGCCATCAGTGAAAGCAGGCGTTGAAGCCATGACCGTGATCGCGTTGGATCTTCTTGGGAAATAAAGGTGAAGGATATGGCAATTCCTCCTTTCCATCTTGCGGTCCCGGTTGACGACCTTGAAGCAGCCCGCGCCTTCTATGGCGGGCTGATGGGCTGCCCTGAGGGGCGGTCCAGCGACACATGGATCGATTTCAACTTCTTCGGCCACCAGTTTGTGGTGCACCAAGGCACACCCCTTGGCCAGGCAGACACCAATAATGTGGACGGCAAGCAAGTGCCCAGCTTCCATTTCGGCGCAGTGCTGGAATGGGAGGACTGGCACGCGCTGGCCACCAAGCTGGCAGCGGCGGAAATTGAGTTCGTGATCGAGCCTGGCATCCGGTTCGAGGGAGAAGTGGGCGAACAGGCCACCATGTTCTTCCTCGACCCCGCCGGGAACGCCATTGAACTGAAGGCCTTCAAGGACCCATCCCAGCTTTTCGCGAAATAGTCAGAGGAAACGGCCATGCCTGAGAAGAAACGCCCAAATGTGCCGCGCATCCTGCCACCGCACCTGTTTTTCCTGACAGCAGCACTGATGCTGGGCATTGGATACTGGGAAACCGGCGGCTTCGGCGTACGGTATTGGCCCCTTGGCCTGACGATCTTCGGCATCTGGATGGCGGCAAGAGAAAAGAACCGCTTTGTCGCGGCTGGCACCAGCTTCTATCCGGGCGAAGACGCGCACAAATTGATCACCTATGGCGCCTACCGCTTCACACGGAATCCGATGTATCTGGGCATGGTGCTTGGGCTGATTGGCCTGTGGCCGCTCACCGGCGGCTATTGGCCGGTGGTGCCTTTTGTGCTGTTCATCAGCATCATCACAATCCGCTTCATCCTGCCGGAAGAACGGCGGCTGGAAGAACTGTTCGGCGACGAATACCGTACCTACAAATCAAAGGTCCGGCGCTGGCTTTAAATCAGCCCTTCGGCTTCCAACTAAGCATGGCTTCCAGCATTGCTTGGATGGGTTTCGCCACTTCGCCTGCCCGCTCCGGCAGATAGGTGAAAGGGAAGCTTTCATCCATATAGGTGATTTGCGACAGCTCAAGCTGGATCGCGTGCACACCGTGCCCGGGTTGGCCGTATTTGCGAGTGATGAAACCACCCTTAAAGCGGCCATTCAATACTGCGCTATAGCCTTCAGCCTGCTGTGCCACACCGTACACAGCCTCTGCCAGTTCCGAGCTGCAGGACTGGCCGTCGTTGGTACCCAGGTTAAAATCAGGCAATTGGCCATCAAAGAAACGCGGCACGTGGGACCGGATCGAATGCGCGTCCCACAGCAGCGCATACCCATGGATATGCCGCACGCGTTCAATCTCTGCCGCCAGCGCGTTATGATACGGCTTCCAGAAGTGACCGACACGGTCGCGCTGTTCCGCATCATGCGGCGCCTCTCCCGGCAGATAAACCGGATGTTCGTCAAATGTGGTGGTGGGGCACAGCTCGGTCACATTCTGGCCCGGGTACAGGCTCTTGCCTGACGGATCGCGGTTCAGGTCGATCACATAGCGCGAATAGTGCGCATGCACGACTGTTGCGTCCATGTCGGCAAGGAAGCTGTAGAGCTTCGGCAGGTGCCAGTCCGTATCCGCGATCTTGAGCGCGTCGGCTGTCATGCGGCCCGCGTAGGCCCCGAGTTCCTCACCGCTGTGCGGCATGGAGATAATGAGGGGGCTGTGCCCCCTCGTGAGATCAAAGACTTGCGTCAAAGTGCTTGGCTCCCAAGGCTTGTGGACGGCAGGAGCGTCTCCACATAGCCATTCAGACTACCGGAGGCCACCAATTCCCGCGCTGCCTCAATATCAGGGGCAAAGTAACGGTCTTCTTTGTAGAAATCCACCCGTTCCCGGATCAGCCCATAAACAGCTTCTAGTGGTTCGGATGACTTGAGCGGCCGGTGGAAGTCCATCCCCTGTGCCGCACCCAGAAGCTCGATCGCGATCACCGCACCAGCGTTGAAGGCGATGTCATGCAGGCGGCGACCCGCGAAGGTCGCCATGGACACATGGTCTTCCTGCCCTGCCGAGGTCGGGATGCTGTCCACACTTGCAGGGTGCGCGAACGTTTTGTTCTCGCTCACCAGTGCGGCGGTCGTCACCTGCGCGATCATGAAGCCCGAATTCAGGCCACCGTCTTCCACCAGGAAGGCAGGCAGGCCGGACATCTTGGGGTCGACAAGCAGGCTGGTGCGACGCTCTGAGATCGAGGCGATCTCGCACGCGGCAATTGCCAGCATGTCAGCCGCCATCGCCACCGGCTCCGCGTGGAAGTTACCGCCTGAGAGAATATCCCCCTCGTCCGGGAAAATGAGCGGGTTGTCGGTCACCGCATTGGCTTCTGTCAGCAGCGTTTCAGCTGCCTGACGCATCACGCCAAGCGCCGCGCCCATCACCTGTGGCTGACAGCGCAGACTATAGGGGTCCTGCACCTTTTCGCAGTCCTCGTGACTTTGACGAATGTTACTGCCGGCCAGTAGGCTACGGTACATGGCCGCCGTATCGATCTGACCTTGTTGCCTGCGCACTGCATGGATGCGTGGGTCGAACGGCACGTCAGAGCCCTTCATGGCGTCCACGCTCATGGCACCCGCCACCATGGCGGAGGCAAACACATTCTCAATCTCAAAGAGGCCGGAAAGCGTCAGCGCCGTCGACACCTGCGTGCCGTTCAAGAGCGCCAGGCCCTCCTTGGCGGCCAGCCGAAGCGGCTCAAGGCCAAGCATTTCCAGGCCGTCCTTGGCGGTCATGATCTTGCCCTCATGACGCACGTCACCCACGCCCAGAAGGGCTGCCGACATGTGCGCGAGCGGCGCCAGATCACCCGATGCGCCCACGGACCCCTTGGCCGGGATCACAGGGTAAACGCCGTGGCTGAGCAGCTTCAGAAGCGCATCGATCACCTCACCGCGGATGCCTGAGTGGCCTTGTGCCAGCGACGTGGCCTTAAGCGCCAGCACGAGCCGCACAACCCCGTCCTTCAAAGGTTCGCCTGTACCGGTGGCGTGGCTGAGCACCAGGTTTTCCTGCAGCTTCTCAACGTCTGATGCCTTGATGCGCGTGTTGGCCATCAGGCCAAAGCCCGTGTTGATGCCGTAAGCGGTGTCGCCGCGGTCGATCAGGTCGGTCACCGTCTGCCGGGCGGCATCAATGCGCGCCTGGTCGGACTTATCGAGCGTCAGCTCGGTTGGCTTCTCGTAAATATGCCTCAGGTCCTGCAGGCTGAAATGGCCTGCCTTGCGGATCATTTTATGCACTGTCATCAATCAGTTCCTACTCTCTACTTGTCGAGCATCGGAAGGTTCAGGCCCTTCTCGCGTGCACAATTCTTGGCGATATCATAGCCCGCGTCCGCGTGGCGCATCACGCCCGTGGCGGGGTCATTCCACAGCACGCGGCCCACACGCTTGGCGGCGGCTTCGGTGCCGTCACACAGGATCACGACGCCCGAATGCTGGCTGAAGCCCATGCCCACGCCGCCACCGTGGTGGAGGCTGACCCAGGTAGCGCCAGACGCCGTGTTCAACAGGGCATTCAGGAGCGGCCAGTCGGACACAGCATCTGAGCCGTCCATCATGGCTTCCGTTTCGCGGTTCGGGCTCGCGACAGAGCCGCTGTCCAGATGGTCGCGGCCGATAACCACAGGGGCCTTCAGCTCACCGTTCTTGACCATCTCATTGAACGCGAGCGCCAGACGGTGGCGGTCACCAAGGCCAACCCAGCAAATCCGTGCCGGCAGCCCCTGGAACTGGATGCGCTCACGCGCCATGTCAAGCCAGTTATGAAGGTGCGGATTGTCCGGGATCAGCTCCTTCACCTTCTGGTCGGTCTTGTAGATATCTTCAGGGTCGCCAGAAAGCGCGGCCCAACGGAACGGGCCGATACCCTGGCAGAAGAGCGGACGAATATAGGCAGGCACGAAGCCAGGGAAGTCGAACGCATTCTTCACGCCTTCGTCAAACGCCACCTGGCGAATGTTGTTGCCGTAATCAACCGTGGGCACGCCCATGGCGTGATAGTCAAGCATCGCCTGCACATGCACCGCCATCGACGGCTTTGATGCAGCCGCAACGGCTGCCGGGTCCGTCTCGCGTTTGGTGAACCACTCTTCAACCGTCCAGCCGATAGGCAGGTAGCCGTTCACCGGATCGTGCGCCGAAGTCTGGTCCGTGAGCGCGTCGGGGCGAATGCCCTTCTTTACCATCTCCGGCAGGATTTCAGCGGCGTTGCCGAGCACACCAACAGAGATGGCTTTGCCTTCCGCGTGCGATTTTTCAATGATCTGGAGCGCTTCCTCTACCGTGTCGGCGCGGGTGTCCAGATAGCCGGTCTTCAGACGGTAATCGATGCGGCTTTCCTGGCATTCGATGGCCATGCAGCTTGCCCCCGCCATGGTGGCCGCCAGCGGCTGCGCGCCGCCCATGCCACCTAGGCCAGCTGTCAGTATCCACTTGCCGGAGAGGTCACCGCCGAAGTGCTGGCGGCCCATCTCAACGAATGTCTCGTAGGTGCCCTGCACGATGCCCTGGCTGCCGATATAGATCCATGAGCCCGCCGTCATCTGGCCGTACATCATCAGGCCTTTTTTATCGAGCTCGTTGAAATGTTCCCACGTCGCCCAGTGCGGCACGAGATTCGAGTTGGCGATCAGCACGCGCGGTGCGTCCGTGTGGGTTTTAAACACGCCCACAGGCTTGCCCGACTGCACCAAGAGGGTTTCATCTTCTTCCATGCCGCGCAGGGTGGCGATGATGGTCTCATAGCATTCCCAGTTACGCGCGGCCTTGCCGATGCCGCCATAGACCACAAGCTCTTCGGGGTTTTCGGCCACCATTGGGTCCAGGTTGTTCATCAGCATACGCATGGGCGCTTCAGTGGCCCAGCTTTTACATGTCAGCTCAGCACCGTGCGGTGCGTGAATATCGGGGCGGTTTTTCATGGTTTTGTCCCTTCTCTCTCGAAACAGTATTTTTATGCGGTAGACGAGGCACCCACGGGGGAGAACCTTGCCGTCAATTCATATCTATCGCCGGGGTACAGCAGGCGGGCATAGGACGCCACGCGGTCACCGGTCCAGGTACGGCGGTTGATCTCAAGGCAGGGTGACCCTTCCCTGACCTCCAAGAGCCGCTTTTCGCTGGGGGTTGCCGCTACAGCGCGCACAACATGCTCGGCGCGCAACAAGGGCGCCACCGCCAGCAGATAATCGGTCGGGGTTGTCGCTTCGAAATCCTGCGATAGCAGCTCTGGCGCGATCTCGGGGTTCACCCAGCGCTCTTCAAGCTCGATCGGCATATCGTCGCCTTTGTGGACGATCAACAGATAGAAAACCTTGTCACCTGTGGTGCGGCCCATTTCCTCTGCCACATCTTTCGGCAGCGCGATTTCTTCCTGGAACAGAACCACCGCCGACCATTCCTCGCCCCGGGCTTCAAGCTCACCGCGGATCGACAGGATATCTGCAGCGTGGCCCCGCATGCGGCGGTCTGCGACAAAGCTGCCCATGCCCGCGCGTCGCACGATATGGCCTTCTTCGGTCAGTTCCCGAAGGGCCCGGTTCACGGTCATGCGCGACACATTCAGTTCGCGCACCAGCTCATTTTCACTTGGCAGCTTGTCGCCTGCGTCATAGCTGCCAGCCTCAATGGCGTCCATGATGTGGCGCTTGACCTGCTCGTATCTGGGGACCGGAATCATGCGCCCTCCTCTTCCATCAGGCGGGCAATGCGGCCCACTGTCTCATTGTATCGACCGAAGATTTCATCCTCATTCGCGTGCCTGCCACCAGTGATGACCCAGTCGCCCGCCACCATCACATCGGTGATGGGGTTGGGCTGGCCAGAAAAGACAAAGGCATCCACAATCTGGCTATAAGCCGCGCCCGCAAACATGGGTGCTTTACCGTCCAGGACGATCAGGTCTGCGCGCTTACCCACTGCAATCTCGCCAATCGGTTGCGCCAGTGCCTGGGCACCGCCCATGGCCGCCTGACGCCACAGGAACTCGCCCGTGTGGCCACCATCTGCATGGGTCAAGACAGTGCGGGCCTGCCGCGCAAGGCGCTGGCCATATTCCAGCAGCCTGAGTTCTTCGCGCACATCAATGCTGATGTGGCTGTCAGAGCCCACACCGAACCGGCCGCCAGCCTTGACAAACTCATGCGCCGGGAAGACACCGTCACCCAGGTTAGCCTCTGTTGTCGGACACAGGCCCACGACACAGCCGCGTTCTGCCATGCCGCGCCATTCAGCCTCCACCACATGGGTGGCGTGTACCAGGCACCAGCGTTCGTCCACATTTTGGGTTTCCAGCAACCATTCAACCGGGCGCTTATCAGCCCAGTCAACGCATGCATTCACCTCACGCGTCTGTTCGGCGATATGGATGTGGATCGGCGCTTTCATATCCAGCGTCTCGATTGCGTCAATGGCTGGCGCGAAACTGTCTTCCGGCACCGCGCGCAGGCTGTGGAACGTAAGCCCCAGTCTGTGGCGCCCATCAAAGCGCGGCTTCAATACCTTCAGGAGCCGCGTGAAATCATCTGTGGAATGGATAAAGGGCGCCTGGCCTGAAACCGGCAGCTCGCCACCAAAGTCCGATGCCTGATAGAGAACCGGCAGATGTGTCAGCGCAATGCCGCTTGCGTTCGCTGCCTTCAGAACCGCCTCTGACATGGCCAGCGACTGATCCTCATGCGCATTATGAAGATAGTGGAACTCGCCCACCGCCGAATAGCCTGCCTTCAACATCTCGACATACAGCGCGCTTGCGATCACCTCTACCGCCTCAGGCGTCATGTGGCGGGCAAAGTGATACATGGCGTTACGCCAGCTCCAGAAATCCGAGGCACCCGCTTCACGAAATTCTGCGAGGCCGGCAAACGCACGCTGGAACGCATGACTATGGAGATTAGGCATCGCCGGCAGAACAGGTCCATGCACAGGCTTGCCTGCTGGCGCCTTCTTGCCGCTTTCAAGCGCGGTAATCATGCCATCTGGCGCGACAGTCAGGCACAGGTCATGGAGCCAGTCTCCACCCACCAGGCCTTCAGAAAAATAATGTTTTTGCATTGCCGCCTCCAACTTGTATATACAAGTTCATACAGGTTAGCCTTTCTGTCAATCGATTCTTGTGATAATCGAAAAGGCAGGGAGAGGATTAACGAGGGAAAACCCATGTTTGACACGCTGTTGCGCAATGTAAACATAGCCACCATGGCCGAGGGCAGCGCGCCCTATGGCGCTATTGAAAGTGGCGCAATCGGGGTGAGGGATGGCCGACTCGCATTTGTTGGGCCCATGGCTGAGCTTCCTGCAGGCCTGTCCGCGGCCGAGGAAATTGATGGCAACGATATGTGGGCCTTCCCGGGTTTTGTCGACTGTCATACCCATATTGTCTATGGCGGCAATCGTGCCCGTGAATTTGAAGAGCGCCTGAACGGTGTGTCCTACGAAGAAATTGCCCGCCGGGGCGGCGGCATCCTGTCGACTGTCAAAAACACTCGCGCTGCAAGCGTGGAAGAGCTGACCGCCTCCGCGGTAAAACGCCTGAAACGCCTGGCCGCAGACGGGGTGACCACGGTTGAGATCAAATCGGGTTACGGGCTGACACTTGATGACGAATTGAAGATGCTACGGGCCGCCAAGGCCGCCGCAGAAGAAGTGGGCCTGCGCGTGCGTACCACCTTCCTGGGCGCCCATGCCCTGCCCCCGGAATTTAAGGACGACAAAGACGGCTATATCGCCCATGTGTGCGATGTGATGATCCCGGCCGTCGCCAAAGAGGGCCTCGCTGATGCCGTCGATGCCTTCTGCGAGGGCATTGCTTTCAGCGCAGAACAAACCGCGCGCGTGTTTGATGCCGCAAAAGCCCACGGCATCCGCGTGAAACTGCATGCCGACCAGTTGTCTGACCTATCGGGTGGTGCGCTTGCCGCCAGCTATCAGGCCTTGTCGGCCGACCACCTGGAATATGCCAGCGCGACAAGTGTGCGCGCGATGGCGGACACTGGCACTGTGGCAGTCCTGCTGCCCGGCGCCTTTTATGTTCTGCAGGAAACCAAGCGCCCACCGGTTGAGATGATGCGCCAGGCTGGTGTGCATATGGCATTGGCCACAGATGCCAACCCAGGCAGTTCACCCGTTCTGTCGCTGCAACTAATGCTGCATATGGGCTGCACGCTCTTCGGCATGACACCGGAAGAAGCGCTGCGCGGCATCACCCTGAACGGTGCTCGCGCTCTGGGACTCGAGCAAGACCTTGGCACGCTTGAAGCGGGCAAACAGGCCGACATTCTGCTGTTCGACATCTCGGAGCCCGCAGAACTGGCCTATTATGTGGGTGGCATTTCGCCAAACCGGATCATTTCCCACCCCTAGATTGTATCAAGGCGGCTTTTAAGCCTCTTTTTGCTCTGCCGTTTTGGCGGGCGCATTGGATGTGTTATCGTACGCGCAATAAAAGCTAGGGAAGCTCAGGGAAGCTCAGGGAAGCTCAGGGAATGAAACGTGCCGTGTCGGGCCGCCCCTTCAAGGTGTGTCTTGCTGCTATGTGTCTGTTTTTCAGTGTTGGCCATAAGGCCGCCGCTGACGACACCCTACGGCTATACTACCTTGCGCTTCCCGGCCTCCTTGAGGGGGAAAATGGTGCCATTCACGGCCCGCTTGCCAAAGTCATCCGCGAGGTCAGCAAGCGTGCGGACGTTGAATTTCAACTGCAATATATGGTGATGAACCGAATGATCCGGGAATTGCAGACCGAAGAGGCAGCGGCAGGTGTGCCCCAATTGGGTGCAATGATCAAATTCCGCTATGAACGGCCTGTCCAGCTTTCCCTGCCCATCGTATTCCGGCGCGATTATGCCTTCGTACGAACAAACACCACCATCCCTCATACGCTGAATGAAATTCGGAAGATGGTGCTGGTCATAAGCCCCATGACCACCCTGCCACCACCCTTGAATGTCATCAGGGACGAACTGGCCATCCTTGAAACCCATTCAGATGCCTCGGCGCTGACCCTTCTATCCAAGGGCCGCGCCGATGTGTGGATCAATGACGAAACCACTACACGGGCGGGCATATTGGAAGCCGACGTCGACAATATCAAATATGATGTTAATCGGCCCTTCTATGTCTGGCCGGCCCACATGGTGTTTTCTAAGAGTGTCTCCCCCGCCCTGATCAAGCGCATTGACGCAGCGATTTTGTCGATGGTTCGGGACGGTACGATGGATCGCGCCCTACCGAACAATTTCGTGTCGAATTATGACGCCTACCTGCCGAAGCCAAAAGACAACTAAGGCACACCCTGCCCGCTCACCTACGTCACCGGCTCAAGGGTGACGAACGCCCGCAACCAATCGCGAAAAGCCTGCAGGTCGATAAGTTTTACCCCACCATAAACGGACTGAACAAAACCACGCCGACGGTAGTCCGCAAGCGTTTGCGCAACAGCAACCCGACTGACACCCAACAGGTCTGCCAACTCAGCCTGGGTGACCTTGATGGTGGCATCCCCTTCCTCCTGCGCCATGGACAGCAAGGTTTTTCCCAGCCGGTATTTAAGCGGATACCGCCTGACATCATCCATCCATTCCAGCGAATGATAGAGCCTGAGCGTCAAAAGCCGGATGATCGGCAGCGCAAGATCCGGCCTGTCGATCAACAGCTGGTCAAACCGGGCCTTCGAGATATGGCTGACGACTGTGTCACCCTGGGCATGGGCATCGTGGCTACGCGGCAGGCCGCCAAAGACGGTGAACTCACCATAATATTGCCCTGCCTCCAGAACGGCGAGCGCGATGAAACGGCCATCGCGGTCTGTCTTGCCGAAGCAAACTGCACCTTCCTTGATGATGGAAAAGCCCTTGTTCTGGTCGCCCCGGCTTTGGATATGCTGTTTGTGCCGGTAGCTTTGCCGCACACCAAGGCCGTCCAGCAGTGCGCGCTGCTCAGCCGACAGCGCCGACATCAGACCCGGCAGGCCAAAGTTGAAAACAAAGCTCATGGATACCCCACAATGTAAACTATTTTACATTCTTATTCAGCCACATGCGTCATGCTTTGTCACGGGAATTGAGGAAACCCGGCCGATGGCCGGAACCAGGGAAGCACCAAATGCCGTATGAGCTGATCATCTTCACGATCTTTTTCGCCTTCGCAGCGCTTGAGGCCGTACAATCAAAATTACTGTTTCTGCCCACAGAGCGCCCTGAGGACAAATGGATCGAGCTGATTTGCGGTCTGTTCCTGCTGGCAATTACCCAGCCAAGCGTGATCATTGCGTCTGCCTATGTGACCGGCTGGATCGCCCCTGAGGCCAAAGGCATGCTGGCGGACATGCCGATCTGGGCCGGGGTGGCGCTTCTGCTGGTGTTCGATGATATGGCGCAATATTGGTGGCACCGGGCTTCGCACACTTTCCCGTGGCTTTACGGCCTGCACCGCTCGCACCATAACGCTGAATATATGAGCATCCGCATCGTATACCGGAACAACATCCTTTATTACGCCTTCATGCCCTCTCTGTGGCTATCTGGCGCGCTGATCCATCTGGGGCTCGCGCCCATCTATGGGGGCTATATCATCGTCAAACTGTTGGTGATTTACGGGGCGCACTCCAGCACCAAATGGGATGCGAAGCTATATGACATCAAATGGCTGTCGCCCGTGATGTGGCTGGTGGAACGAACCATCAGCACGCCGGCCACCCATTTCGCCCACCACGGCAAACATGCCGCCGACCCCGCAACAAACTATAAGGGTAACTTCGGCAACCTGCTGTTTTTCTGGGACGTGCTGTTTGGTACCGCCAAAATCACACGAACCTACCCCAAGGAATACGGGGTCGAGAATCTCGCCCCCATGAGCGCCGGCGCGCAGCTGATATGGCCGCTCGTCCGCGATGAAACCACGCCCTATGCTGAGACCCCGCCCCAGGAGGTGCCGGCAGCTGCCGAATGATCAACCCGATTTGTCGGCGCCTGCCTTTGCGTCTCTCAGCTTCTCAGGGTCATAGCGTCCGTGCAATCCCAGTGAAACCGATTCCTGGCTGACCGCGATGGATGCGGCCATCAGGCCGTCAGCAAGGTCGGCCAGCTTGCACTGGTCAAAATCCTGTTTTGGGTTTTCACCCGCCATCACCAGCGGCAGCATTTTGTTCACACAGTCACTGAAAGGCTGGATATATCGGTTGACGGACGCCCGTGCATCTGCCGCAAATGCATCCAGGGTTTGGCTATCAATCGTGCCGTGAAAGCGCAGGAGGTGGCCGTTGATTTCGGCCCCAGTCCTGATGATCTTCAACCGGCTTTCATCCCGAAGCTTGAGGAACCTGTCAACAAACCCTGCAGCCGCGATCTTATCGGCCATGCCTGCTTCATGCAGCCTGATGATATCTTCAAGCACCATCATCGTATCCCGCATGGTAGCCACGCCTTTCATGGCGTCGCTTGATATTTCAAACGCGACGCTTTCTGTCCGCTCCTGAGCCGATGATCGTTTTTCAAGCTCGAACATGGAAACCGGGATCACCACAGGAACCGCAATGGCGCACACAGCCGCCAATCGCTGGAACCATTTTGGCATCAGAACCGTTGGCGCTGTTTCTTCTACTGTCGCCACTTCGGCATGTGCGTTTGCTTCACTCATTTCCTCGCCCCCTGCATGCGTCAAATTGATCAAACCAAAAAAACACCATAGCGCCTGTCGCGCGGCTTCGCTATAAGCCCTTGTATGGCTTACGATTCGCTCAGAGATTTCATTGACCGGCTAGAGGCTGAGGGACGCCTTGTGCGCGTCAGGGAACCCGTCTCCACCGAACTGGAGATGACGGAGATCCAAACGCGCGTGCTGCATGCGGGCGGCCCTGCCCTCCTCTTTGAAAATGTCGTGAACGAACGCGGCGAAAAAGCCGACATGCCGGTTCTGGTGAACCTATTCGGTACCGTTGAGCGCGTGGCCTGGGGCATGAACCGGGAACCGCATGAACTGCGGGAAGTGGGCGAAACGCTGGCATTCCTGAGGCAGCCTGAGCCGCCACGTGGCATCAAGGACGCCATCAGCCTGCTGCCGCTGGCCAAGCAGGTTCTGTCCATGAAGCCCAAGAAGGTCAAGAAGGCGCCGGTGCAGGAAGTGGTGCTGACCGGTGACGATATCGATCTGGACAAGCTACCCATCCAGACCTGCTGGCCGGGCGAACCTGCGCCCCTCATTACCTGGCCACTAGTGGTCACCAAAGGCCCGTCCGACAAGGCCCAGGACAATTATAACCTGGGCATCTACCGGATGCAGAAACTCTCGAAGAACCAGACGCTGATGCGCTGGCTGAAGCACCGAGGCGGTGCCCAGCAGTATCAGCGCTGGAAAAACGAAAAGCGCGAGCCTGTGCCCGCCGCCGTGGTCATCGGCGCGGACCCGGGCACCATTCTGGCGGCTGTGACGCCCGTGCCGGACACGCTCAGCGAATATCAGTTCGCCGGGCTCCTGCGGGGCAAGAAAGTGCCGTTGGTGGACTGTAAGACCGTGCCGCTGCAGGTGCCTGCAACCGCTGAGATCGTGCTTGAAGGCTATGTCAGCCTGGATGATTACCGCGATGAAGGCCCGTATGGTGACCACACCGGCTATTATAACAGCGTTGAGAAATTCCCGGTCTTTACCATCACAGCCATCACCATGCGGAAAGACCCGATTTACCTGTCGACCTATACCGGCAGACCACCGGACGAGCCTGCGATCCTGGGCGAGGCGCTGAATGAAGTATTTATCCCGCTCCTCCAACAGCAGTTCCCTGAAATTACGGATTTCTGGCTGCCCCCCGAAGGCTGCAGCTACCGCATCGCGGTTGTCAGCATAAAGAAAGCCTATGCCGGCCATGCCAAACGCGTGATGCAGGGCGTGTGGTCGTTCCTCAGGCAGTTTGTCTACACCAAGTTCGTGATTGTGGTGGACGATGATATTGATGCGCGGGACTGGAAAGACGTGATGTGGGCGATTTCAACCCGCATGGACCCGGTGCGCGATATCGTAACGGTCGAGAACACGCCGATCGACTATCTGGATTTCGCCAGCCCGGAAAGTGGCCTTGGCGGTAAGCTGGGTATGGATGCCACCAACAAGGTGGGGAATGAGACCCACCGCGAATGGGGCGCAGAGATTTACATGGAAAATGATGTAATCGACAAGGTCGACGCCATTTGGGAAAGCCTGGGCATCCCCGGCGAGAACCCGAAAATCTGGAAGAAATAGCGCCCGGTCTTGCAGCTTCTGATTAGCGTCCTGTCGGGTGCCATTCCAGGAGATTCTCCCGCAAGCCGTTTTCCGTTGGCACACCCATCGCGTAGAACCGCCATATACCGTTTTATACACACCAATAGATTATCTTGATTCACGCTTTCCGACATTTCAGGAAAAGCCGCAGAAACTCAGGTAAAATTTTAGGTAAACAGACAACCAAACCTCAACGCCGCAGAAAACGGCCATTTGGGACGCAATCCTGAATTGAGCCACACCTCGCAATCTGGCAACAATAACAATCATTGGCCCTGAAATGGCCGCAGTGGTTGTTTTTTTATATATTTACGACCGACATATGAATATGCACGAGTGTGGGGGTGCTATGTCCGTTACAGAATTCAGGTACAAGGCTTTCATCAGCTATAGCCATGCTGATAAAGCCTGGGCTGAATGGCTCTTGAAATCGCTGGAATCCTATCGCATTCCAAAAAACCTTGTTGGTCGCGCGACCGAAATTGGAGAGGTTCCAGCGCGTTTGGCACCCATCTTCAGAGATCGGGACGAGTTGCCTGCTGCTCACCGGCTGACCGACAGGCTTTTTGAAGCCCTGAGAGCATCTGAATTTCTGATTGTCCTGTGTTCACCCAACTCAGCCAAGTCAAAGCTAGTGAACCGGGAAATCATTGAATTTAAAAAGACCCACGGTGACGGGCGCATCCTGTGCATGATTGTAGACGGGGTGCCGTTCGCAGATGACCCGGAAAAGGAATGCTTCCCCGAAGCCCTCCTGCACAGCTTCCGCGCTGATGGCAGTCGGGGCGGCTTGTCAGCGGAAGGCCTGGCGGCAGACATCCGCGCTGAAGGCGATGGCAAATCCATGGGCCTACTGAAAATCGTCGCCGGTTTGATCGGCGTGGGGTTAAACGATCTCGTTCGCCGCGACGAACAGCGTCGACAGAGAAACATGATTGCGGTGGCAGCAGCCTCGATTGTCGGGATGTCAGTTATGGGAGCCCTGACATATGAGGCGTCAACAGCACGCGACGCTGCAAAACAAGCGCAAAAGCTCGCGGAAGCTAAAACACAAGAAGCTATCACCAACAAGAACGACGTTGAAGATCTGCTGAAATTCATGATGAGCGAATCCTATTATTCTCTGCTGGCGGCAGGAGAGCTGAGCGCGGCAGAAAATCTCACACGTAAGACAGTAGAGTTTTTCAAAAACAAGGACTTGAACTCTCTGAGCGACGAAGGGTTTTCCCGAATGACCGGGTCCATGCTAAAGCTGGGGCAGACTCTGGACAGGAAGGGGGAAAGCGATCGAGCAAAAGAAATGTTCGACAAGACCCTGGTTGTGTCTCGGCGATATTACGAGCATCACCCAATGCGGGAAGCCGCAATTTTTCGGCTGCAAAACAACCTCTTTTTTACTGGCTATCTGGCCCTCCGGCAGGGTCATTTCGTGGATGCTGAACGAGATTATCGGGAAAGATTGGCACTGATAAGGAAATATCGGGCAAATACCAGTCAATATGTTCCCGGCGACGCAGCGCACCTGTACATTCCTACAGTATGGCTTGAACGGGAGGCTGACGCATTAATGGGCCTGGCATCTCTGCTTGCCGGCCCTCTAGGGAACCTGACAGAAGCCTTACCTATGCATGCGAGAAGCATTGAGTTGCATAAACAGATCGCATCTCTTCGAGAGAATGACAATGATTCCCTGACTAATCTGGCCAGTGCATACCACTATGCAGGGCACACCTATGTGAACGCCGGCGAATTTGAAATGGCAGAAGACGCCTTCAAGGCACGGCTGAGCCTGTATGATGAGTTGACAACCCGCGACCCCGAAAACTATCGCATTTATCGACGATATTTGATTTCTCTGGAGAATCTGGGAAGCCTTGCCCGTATCCGGGGCGACCTCCCTGAAGCCCTGTCTTTCCAGAAAGCTGCTGCCGAAGGGTATGACATCCTGGTGGCAAAGGATCCGGAAAATACCATGTGGCTTGGCAATTCTGCGCAAGCTTACTATGAACTCGCCAATATGGCGCTGCAATTGGAGCAGGTACCTCTTGCAACACGCGCTCTGAAAAAGAGTAAAGCTCAGATTACAGAGGCGCTGGCGAGAGATAATAGCCGGACCATCCGGCGCTTGACCAGCTACCGCGTGGCCGTTCTTGAGGCCGAGCTGTTGGTACGCGGAGGTAACACTGCAGACGCTCAAGCTCTCCTTGCGAAAACCATCACGGCACTGGACCATGAATCGGACGGATACTTACGTTCGAATGGGGCGCTGACACAATATGCTAATACCCATCTGGCCCAAGGAAAACTGCTGGCAGAATCCGGCCATATGGAAGCCGCAAGAATGGTTTGGAGCAAGGCCATGAACGCCTTGGAAACGACAACTGCCACCCTCTCTCCTGACGGCAAAAGCAAGCTGGCACAAATCTATACCGCAATGGGCGACCTGGGGAAGGCTGAACACCTTCTCGCTCAACTGGACGGTATCGGATTTCGAGATAGTTCTGCTCGATATTTTTCGGAAACAAGCGGCAGCGAATAAGGTCTCAGGCCGCGGACTGGCCTTTCTGGGACAGGCCTTCCTGGGCGCATTATACAGCCTCAAGGGCAGCGATGTCTTCGTCTGTCAGTTTGCGGGCCAGCATCTCGCCTTGCTTCTTCTTCGCAAGAATGTCTCTGGCCTTGGCATATTTGTCGTCATGCCAGAACACAAGACAACCATTGCAGCCCTTGCCGCAGCATCCTTCCGTGCCCCGACGAGGAGTGCGTAGCCTAAGCTCCGACCGGCGATCGTCCAGCGCGTCCTGCAACGTCGAACGCTTCGTCTCATAAACGGCGGCGTTGCCCCGGCCCTGTTCAAGCGCCTGGGCTTCTGCGTCCAGCTTCAACCGCGCCCACTGGTCTTCCGTCAACGCCTTTTCCTTCCTGAGGACCGTCATGGGCGGGAAATCAGCCTTCAGGCTTTCCGCCGATTCCTGATCAAACAGGCTGAACGGCAGGCGAATGAGCGGCGTGTTGCCGGCATGGACCTCTGTGGCAACCTTGCCGTTCGTGGCATTCTCATAATCATAGATCCGAAGCAGCATCGGCTCGCGCGCGCTGGGCGGCACAAACTCGACCACGTCGCCCGCCACCAGCTTATTCTTCACCTTGACGATAAAGGCGTCATCAGTGACGTCCTCGATCAGGCCTGCATATTCATGGTCCGCAAGCGTATAGGTATCCTCAAACCCGTGGGCATAGTTGGTCAGCCGCCCGTCATGGAATGCCATCGTATAGCCGCGTGACGGTACAGTGCTCAATTCTTTCATGTACGGGTCGGCGGACCAACCCTCGGGGTCATCGTACCAGGCGTCTATGGCCATACGGTAAGCCCGCGCCACCATAGCCACATAGTAAGGGCTTTTGCCCCGGCCTTCGACCTTCAGGCTGTCGACACCGATGCTCAAAAGATCATTCAGCTTCGGCATGATACAGAGGTCTTTACTGTTCAGAATGTAGGTGCCGCGCTGGTCTTCCTCGATGGGCAGCAGGTCGCCCGGGCGATATTCCTCTTCGATCAGGAACTCAAACAGCTCCAGATTCTCTTCCGACAGAGGCAGCTCCTTCACCGTGCCGTCCTTGAGCCGCATATGCACCTTGTACTTCCAGCGGCAAGAGTTAGCGCACGCGCCCTGGTTGGCGCCGCGTTCCGCCATGAAGTTCGACAGCATACAACGGCCCGAATAGGTCATGCACATGCTGCCGTGAACAAAGGCCTCAAGCTTGATATCCGGGCATCTTTCACGGATTTCCTTAAGTTCCTCGAATGACACCTCACGCCCGAGCACCACCAGCCCTGCGCCCAGATCTTCCCAGAATTTTACTGACTGCCACGAACACACATTCGCCTGCGTGGAGATATGAAGTTCGAGCTCCGGCGCCTGGTCGTTCACAAACATGAACACGCCCGGGTCGGCCACGATCAGACCGTCAGGCGCCACCTTGCGGACGGTTTCCAGATACTGTGGTAGTTTGGTGATGTCCTTGTTGTGCGAGAACAGATTGAGCGTCAGGTAGACGCGCTTGCCGTGCGCATGTGCAAACTCCACACCCTCCACGACATCCTCAAGCGAGAAGGCAGACTTGGTGCGCAGGCTCATGTCCGGCGTGCCCAGGTAAACCGCGTCCGCGCCATATAGCACAGCGGCTTTCAGCTTCTCCAGGTTACCCGCGGGCATCAACAGTTCGGACCGGCGCCCGGATGCTGTTTTGTTCACGATCATTTGTTCGGTCATTACCTTCACTCGCACTTGTGCCTAACGGCCAATTTGGCCGGGTCATACGCCATTTCCCGCTAATTTTCCAGTCTTATGGCTGATCCAGCCACCCACGCGACACCGTACCGCACCCATGATAATTTATGGTAAGCTGGGCACAATTTCAGGGGACAGGAGGACATCATGGCTGACACACGCACAACGCCACCACAGGAGGCCTTGGACCTCTATGACAAATATGCCCACGGTTTTATCGACCGCCGCACCTTCATGGCACGCCTTGGCCGTCTGGCGATTGGCGGCCTGACCGTGGCAGCGCTGGCTGACAGCCTCATGCCCAACTATGCGCTGGCGGAACAGGTAAAGCCAAATGACCCGCGCATCGTGGGTGACGATGTGCCTTACCCGTCCCCCATGGGCGCGGGCGACATGATGGGCTATCTGGTGCGCCCGGTGGACGCCAGCGACATGAACAAGCGCCCGGGCGTGGTGGTGATCCATGAAAATCGTGGCCTGAACCCTTATATCCGTGACGTGGCCCGGCGTGTCGCCACCGCGGGCTATATCGCATTCGCGCCCGATGCGCTTTACCCCCTTGGCGGTTACCCCGGCAACGACGATGACGGCCGCACCATGCAGCGTCAGCGCGACCGCGACGAGATGGTCGAGGACTTCAAAGCGGCCGTCAGCTTCCTGCAGGCCCACCCCAATTGCACGGGCAATGTCGGCTGCGTGGGCTTCTGTTTTGGCGGCAGTGTATCAAACCGGCTGGCGGCAGAGGTGCCTACGCTCAAGGCCGCTGTGCCCTTCTATGGCGGCGGTGTACCAGCCGAGGCAGTGCCGAGCATCAATGCCCCGCTCATGATTCATCTTGGCGAACTGGACAAGCGTGTGAACGCCGGCTGGCCTGATTATGAGGCGGCGCTGAAGGCCAACGGCAAGGCGTACAAGATGCATATGTACGCAGGTGCCAACCACGGCTTTCACAATGACACCACAGCCCGCTATGACCCTGAAGCTGCCGAACTGGCCTGGACCCGCACGCTGGCATTTTTCGAGAAGCATCTATCCTGAGGTTTTGATGGTGGCCAAACCAGAACAACATTGAACACCAGCGCTTTCTATGGCTTATTGGCGTCCATGTTTTTCAGGCTTTTTTCCAAGGACAATTCATGACCGACACAACCCTCAACCTGCTTCAGGACCTTGTCACGAATGCGATGAAGGCAGGGGCCGATGCCGCTGATGCCGTGGCCGTGGACGCCCGGTCAAAAAGCGTGTCCTGGCGCGAAGGTAACTTGGAGGATGTGGACGGGTCTGAGGGCGAAGATATCGGCCTTCGGGTCATGATCGGGAAAAAGCAGGCGATGGTGTCCACAAGCGACCGCCGGCCGGCCGCCCTGAAAGCCCTTGTGGAACGCACGGTAACCATGGCCAAGGCTGTGCCAGAGGATGCCTACTGCGGCCTAGCACCGGAAGACAGGCTGCACACCGGCCCGATGGCAGAGCTGGACCTTTTTGACAGCACAGAAGTCTCGGCGGAACAACTGACCGACCTGGCGCGCGAAGCCGAGGATGCCACAAGGGCGGTCGAAGGCGTGACCAACTCATCTGGTGCGGGCGCAAGCGCCAGCAGCTGGGCCATCTCTCTCGTCACAAGCCACGGCTTCTCAGGCCACTATCAGGGTTCCAGCTTCTCCATTTCCTCCTCCGCCGTCGCGGGTGAGGGCACGGGCATGGAGCGTGACTATGAATTTACGTCGGCCCGCCATTTTAGTGACCTTGAAAGCGCTTCCTGGGTGGGCACAGAAGCGGGCGAGCGTGCCGTGAAGCGGCTGGGTGCTGCCAAAATGGCCAGTGGGCAGATGCCCGTTGTCTATGATCCGCGCTGGTCAAAGTCTTTTCTCAATCACCTGTCAGGCGCCATCAACGGTGGCTCCATCGCACGGAAAAGCAGCTTCCTGCAGGACAAAATGGGCGAACAGATATTCGCGCCTGGCATCACTATCATTGATGACCCACTGAAGATGCGTGGCCTCAGTTCCCGCATGTTTGATGGCGAAGGTGTCAGTGTGCACAAATGCGCCATTGTGGAGGACGGCATCCTGCAAACTTGGATGCTGAATTCTGCCACCGCGCGCCAATTGGGCCTTGAGGTAACAGGGCACGCCAGCCGCGGCACGTCCTCTGCCCCCGGCATTTCGCACAGCAACCTCTATATGGCACCAGGCGAGCTGAGCCCTTCGGAGCTGATCGCCGACATCAAGGACGGCGTATATATCACCGAGCTGATTGGCATGGGTGTGAACGGCGTGACAGGCGACTATAGCCGCGGTGCCGCGGGCTTCCGTATCAGGAACGGCGAACTGGCTGAGCCAGTCAGCGAATTCACCATTGCCGGCAACCTTAAGGAAATGTTCAGGCATCTTGTGCCAGCATCAGACTTGTCATTCCGGTACGGCATCAACGCGCCGACCCTCCGGGTTGAAGGAATGACAGTCGCGGGGGCGGGATAAACCAGGCCTAGGCCGAACCGAGACAGAGTGTGAGCACGAGTAGCGAACCATTTGATGAAGAGACCTGTCCGTGGGACCGCGCGGACGACGCCAAGCTTGTCCGGTCTGTGACCGAAGAGGCGGGCCGGATCGCCCTATCCTATTTTGCGCGCGATTGCCACGCCTGGGACAAATCTCCGAACAATCCGGTATCCGAAGCCGACATGGCCGTGGACGAATTCCTGCGCACCACCCTGATGCAGAACCGCACAGGCTATGGCTGGCTATCTGAAGAAACCGAAGATCACCCTGAGCGCCTCCGCTGTGGCCGCCTGTGGGTGATTGACCCGATCGACGGCACCCGCAGCTTTCTTGAAAACGGCGAAGACTGGGGCATTTCAGTCGCGCTCGTGCAGGATCAGAAACCCATTCTTGCGGCCTTTTATGCACCGGTCAAAGACGCCTTTTATTTCGCAGAACAGGGCCGCGGTGCCACAAAAAACGGCCTGAACATCAATGTCAGCGGCCAATCTGACCTGACAGTTGCCCGCATGATGGGAGACCCGGGCGCCTTCAAATCAGAAAAGATCTGGCCGGAACCCTGGCCAAAGACCATGCATACCGAGCAGGCCAATTCAATCGCTCTCAGGATATGCCAGATCGCCGATGGCCAGTTTGACTGTTGCGTGACCTTGAGGCCCAAAAACGATTGGGACGTCGCCGCAGCTGACCTGATCCTGGCAGAAGCTGGCGGGCAGTTGACAACGGGCACCGGCCGAAGCCTGCTGTTCAACCGCAAACGACCGCTGCATGACCATATCGTGGCCAGTACGCCGGAGCTTCGCAGTGCTATCATGGACCGGGTTGAACCTGCCCTTGCCGCCTGGCGCCATGTCGCGGCCTGAGGCGCTAATTGTTGCACTGCCGTTAACCTTCAATTTCCTTTTTTAGGTGTATGAAGGTACATATGGCTATTGGGGCCGTAGGGAATTGGTGCTGGATGACTGAATTCTTCTTTAGATCCCTTGTTGGGAAACGCTTGAGCCTCTGGCTTGCAGCGATTGCTGGCGCCATGGTGCTCGCGGTATCTGCCCATGCCACCGGCAAACTGAGCGACGAAGCCCGGGCCCGCGCCGAAACCCTGCTCCCCAAGCTTGTTGCCGCCAAATCATCCGATGCACACCTGCATATCGCCCTCTTGAAAGCGAGGCTGGAAAAGGAACAGGCGCCCAAAGACCGCGCCGAAATCCTGAAGGAACTGATTTTCCATTATATGGATGTCGCCGAACCCGAGGGCCTTGAAAGTGCCGCAGATGATGCGCAGGCTCTGGCTAGGAAACTGAACGACCCGGAACTGAAAATCTATGGCGACCTGGCACAGGCCACCTACCTGTCGCTTATGGGGGAACTATATGAAGCCCGCGACCTGATTAAGGCGACGCGAGACTATGCCCTCTCCATCGATGACGACCTGGGCGTTTTCTTTGCCGATGCAACACTCGCTATCCTCGGTCCGGAACTGGGCAATGTGCTGGAAGGCCTGTCTACCATGTCACAGGCGGCCCAGACACTGCCGGACACACCGCGCGGCAACCGCATGCGCATGATGGCATATCTTGTGCTGGCATACACCTACACAGGCGTCGACGAAATTGATGCGATCATTGAAAACTATAGCAACGCACTGGATGTTTCGGAAAAGGAAGGCATCGCGTTCGACCGGGAAAGCGCCCTATTCAATATCGCGTCGTCTTTCAACAACCTGAAAGAAAACCAGCTGGCGAAGCAATACTACAGAGGCCTTGAGAAAGTCATTGAACAAACAGGCAGGGATGCCGGGCATTATTATGTTCTGTTCGGCCTGGCCTGGATCGCCTATGACGAGGAAGACTATCAGGAAAGCATAGACCTGGCGAAGGAAGCGCTGCAGTCCTATTCCAGCGACCCGGGTTTCGATATTTCCTTCTATGACCTGCTGGCCATAAGCTATGCCCGCCTGGGGGACCCGGAAACGGCAAGGTCTTACCAAAAACTGGTGCAGGACTTCTATCGGGATCATCCGGATTACCGGCAGGACGGGCCAAGCGGTCAGGACATGCTGACAAGCGCCTACATCCTGCAGGCCGAAGGCAAATATGAGGAAGCCTTTGAGCTGTTGAATAAAGCCCGCCGGGCCTTGCTCGACAGCCAATTCAAACAGTTTCAGAGCAGCATCACCGATTTGCGCTCAAGCCTTGAAACCATGCTGGCAAAACAACAGGCCGAAGCCGCCCTTGCTGACGCTGAAGAAGCTTATACCCGGCTTGCCATCACGCTGGCACTGCTGGTTGCCATCGCAGCCGTGACCGTGTTGGTCATGCAACATCGCCATAACCGGGCGCTCAAACGCAGCATGCAGCAGGCCGAAGCCGCCAACCAGGCGAAATCAGAATTCCTGGCCAACATGAGCCACGAATTGAGGACACCCCTGAATGCCATTCTTGGCTTCTCCGAGATGATGGAACATGAAGTCTTCGGCAAGCTGGGCGCGCCCCAATATGAGGAATATGTCGACCACATCAACGAAAGCGGCAGGCTCCTGCTGGATATCATCAATGATATCCTGGACCTGTCGAAGGTAGAATCTGGGCGTCTGGTCCTGAAGGAGCAACCGGTCGATATCGACGCGCTTCTGGACGACATTGCCAAACTGATGACCCCAAGGGTAACGGCCAAATCGATCAAGCTGGAGGCCCACGTCCCCTCAGACCTGCCAATCCTTCATGGTGACCGCCGACTGTTCAAGCAGGTCCTTTTGAATGTGCTCAGCAATGCATCCAAGTTTACCAACCACGGTGGCCGCATTGACATGCGCGCGGGTGTTGATGCCAACAATTGCCTGTATGTCGCGGTGGAAGATAACGGCATCGGCATGACACCGGACGAGATTATCATCGCGCTGACACCGTTCGGCCAGGCCGGGTCAACCATGACCCGCAGTCACGAAGGCACAGGCCTTGGCCTGCCCCTCGTGAAAAGCCTGATGGAGTTACACGGCGGCGAGCTCGAGATCGCATCAGAGAAAGGTGTCGGGACAACCGTCACCATGCGTTTCCCGGCATCCCGCACGCTTGCAGCTGTTCGCTCCAAAGCGGTCAGCTAAAGTCGTGACCTAGAAGTAGAAGCGCGCACCGAACACAAGTGCGCCTTCGCCCATGTCATGTTCCCGGCCGCTGTCTTCATACATGACACTCAGCTCGACATTTTCGATAAAGGCACTCACTCCCAGCCCCCAGTCCCAGACATTGGACCGGTTTTGCCGCATGTCATAGCCAAGACGGCCAATCAGCGTCAGCTCCGGAATGGACGGGATTGGCACCTCGAGGTCGGAATAAACATAGAAGCTGTCCCTATCCGGATCGCTCCAGCGGCCATCAGGCGCATAGGACATACCACCCCTGATGAAGGCCAGGCCGAAATCCCGGGCCATGGTAGCCTTGAACTCTGGGAAGAAGCGGCTGCTGCCATCACCGTGAAAGCTGTCCAGTTCAGCGGAAAAATCATAGATGTAAGTGCCGGTATCCATCTGGTAGCCAGCGTAGAACTCGGCCTTGGTCTCCCCGGCATACCCGTCACCCAGAATACCGCCAACCACGCCACCGTAGAAGCCGCTGTCATGGAAGGCACCCACAGACGCTACGATCACCGGGTCCTTATCCGACAGACTTAAGCCTCGGTCGCGATAGTCGCTCAACACCCCAACGTAGCCGTCGATCGCCAAACTCGATTCTTCCTGCGCAGTCGCAGCTGTTGATGCTGCCAGCAGAAGCCCAAGGCAGCCAATTGTCTTTTTCATTTTTTATTCCTCGATGCTGTCATTAATCAGAAGTTGCGGGTCAAGCCGCACATCTTTCCAGTTCACGCGCCAGTCCACATGGGGGCCGCTGGCGCGTCCGGTGGCCCCAATGGTGCCGATCAGGTCACCCTGATGCACCCATGTGCCTTCCTTAACATCCACGCTATTCATATGAAACAAGGTGGAAGTCACGCCAAAACCGTGGTCGATGATCACTATGCCGCCCTCGAGAAGGAAATCCGGCACTGCAAGCCTGACGACCCCACCTGCAGGCGCATGAATGGGCGTGCCAGTGGGGCCAGCAATATCCAGCCCGTAATGGGGGCTTCTTGGTTGGCCATTCAAAATGCGCTGGCTGCCATAGAAGCCGGAAAACCGGCCTTCAGCTGGGCGAACAAACCCTTGGGACCAATGCATATTGTCGGCCATATGGCTACGGGCCTCCCGCACCTTGCCGGTCTCGGCCTTCCGGCGCTCGCGCCATTCAGGGGGCGGCGTCACGGTCTTGGGCGGCAGGCCCTCTACGCGTTCAATATCAAACTCTCGTTTTTTTATTCTAAGTGTCCGCTCCTCTCGCGTGCCGTCCCGGTGCAGGATCACCAGCGACGCTGTTGGTCCCTCGTCCCGACCAAAGCCAAACACAAACTCGCCATTTGGGCCAACCTTGACGGGCTCGCCATTCAGACTGACCTCGCTTCCGGGGGAAAGCTGCCCCCAAACCAGGCCACCCTGCACCAGCTTGCCATTGAGCTCAACCGCATGCACCAGCGGCGTCAGCATGGTCAGCAGAAGGGCAACAACGCATATTTGGACAATCTTAATCATGGACCTCTGTTTCTCCGGTGAAGACGGCAAAAGTTGGGCATCGAGACCCGTTTTTTTAGAGCAGCGACCCTTGCCGGTCGTCGCTGCCAGGTGTTTTGGCCTTAGGCTTTTTCTTCGGCGCAGGTTTTGGCTTCTGAACCGGTTTTGCGCTATCGCCGTCAAGCACCTGCATGTCGCTGGTGCCATCAGCAAAGCGGACAGTTACCTGATCCCCTACCGACAGGTTCGCCGACTTTGAGACCGGTGTGCCGCCTGCGTCTTCAACCAGCGCGAAGCCGCGTTCCAGCACGCGCTCATAGCTCAGGCTATCGAGCATCCTGCCACTTGCCGCCAACCGGGCACCCAGGTCATCCAGTTTGCGGGCATACGCCGGCGTCAACCGGCGGGACGTGCTTTCAAGTTCCTTGCCGCGGAAACTGACAAGCTGTTTCAGGCGCCCGGCACTCAAGCCGCCTACCAGCCGGTTCAGCTGGATTGATTTCTGCTGCACCGCTGCCACCAGGCCGCGAGGCAGGCGTTCGGACAGGTCATCGAAGCGTTGCTGCGCCAACCCCAATATATCGCGCGGGCTGGGCAGGCCACGGGCCAGGCCCCGCAAACGCTCTTCCCTGTCGCGCAGCATGGATACCTTGAGCCCCGCCAGGCGGCGCCCCAGGTCAGCGACCGTGAAGCGGAGGTCTTCCCGCACTGGAACGGCTTTTTCTGCGGCACCCGTCGGCGTTGGCGCGCGCATATCGGATGCATAATCAATCAGTGTGGTATCGGTTTCGTGCCCCACAGCTGAAATCAGCGGGATGTCGCTGTCTGCTGCCGCGCGCACCACGACTTCCTCGTTAAAGGACCACAGGTCTTCAATTGAGCCGCCACCGCGGGCCACAATCAACAGGTCAGGCCGCGGGATGCCTCGCGTGCCGTCAATGGCATTGAAGCCCTTGATAGCGTTCGCCACCTGATCGGCAGCGCCCTCCCCTTGCACCAGCACAGGCCACACCAGCACGTGGCGCGGGAAACGGTCGTTGAGGCGGTGCAGGATATCGCGGATCACGGCACCCGTAGGTGATGTGACAACGCCGACCACCTGCGGCAGGTACGGAATCGGTTTCTTTCGCGTGGGGTCAAACAGGCCCTCAGCCGCCAGTTTCTTCTTACGCTCTTCCAGAAGGGCCATCAGGGCGCCGGCGCCGGCCGGTTCCATATGCTCCACGACCATCTGGTACTTCGACCGCGCCGGGTAGGTCGTCAGCTTGCCGGTACAGATGACCTCCAGTCCGTCTTCAGGTTTGAAAGCAAACCGCCCGGCCACACCGCGCCAGCACACGCCGTCCAGGACGGCCTTATCGTCCTTGAGGGCAAAATACAGATGCCCTGATGCCGGTCGCTTGACGCCAGAAAGCTCCGCCCGCACACGCACATAGCCGAACTGGTCCTCAACCGAGCGCTTCAAGGCGCCAGAAAGCTCCGAAACACTATATTCAAAGATGTTGCGGGCGCCGGACCCTGCGCCAACTGGCGTGTCGTCATTCGACATTGCCGCGATGCTCCCTTGTTTTTTGTCGCACCCGACTGTTTTATCCCAGTTCAGGCTTGAGTGCTCAGGAACCTATGATACAAGGGGGCAGCCTTCAAGCAACCATCATGTGACTGGATAAAAAATGAACATTCTCGTCATCGGCTCAGGTGGCCGCGAACATGCCCTTTGCTGGAAAATTGCCCAGAGCCCCATGGTGGATACGCTCTATTGTGCGCCCGGCAATGGCGGCATTGCCGACGTGGCTGCTTGTGTGGACCTGAAAGCCACAGACTTCGAAGCCGTGATCAACTTCTGTCGCGAGATGGCAATCGATTTTGTCGTAGTCGGCCCCGAAGACCCGCTGGTGGCGGGCCTTGTGGATGCACTCACGGGAGCCGACATCCTGGCGTTCGGCCCCACCGCAGGTGCGGCACAGCTTGAAGGATCCAAAGGCTTCACCAAGGATGTGTGCGCCAAATATGATATCCCTACTGCCGCTTATGGCCGCTTCAAAACAGCAGATGACGCCAAAGCCTATGTGGCCGAACAAGGCGCGCCGATTGTGGTCAAGGCTGACGGCTTGGCCGCTGGCAAGGGTGTAATTCTGGCCCAGACAGTTGAAGAAGCCCAGTCTGCCATTGATGAAATCTTTGGCGGTGCCTTTGGTGAAGCAGGTGCTGAGGTTGTGGTCGAAGAATTCCTGACCGGCGAGGAAGCCAGCTTCTTCGTGCTGTGTGACGGCCAAAATACGCTGGCGCTGGCAACCGCGCAGGACCACAAAGCAGTCGGTGAAGGCGACACCGGCCCCAACACTGGCGGCATGGGCGCATACAGCCCGGCGCCTGTGATGACCGACGATATGTGCGACCGGGTGATGAAGGAAATCATCAATCCAACCGTTAAGGCCATGGCTGATATGGGCCACCCGTTCCGCGGCGTGTTTTTCGCCGGCCTGATGATCACAGCCGACGGCCCGAAACTGATTGAATATAACGTGCGTTTCGGCGACCCGGAATGCCAGGTACTGATGTCGCGCATGAAAAGTGATTTTGTGCCGCTGCTGCTTGCGAGCGCCAAGGGCGAACTGGCGGGCTGTACAGCGGAATGGAATGACGACGTGGCCCTGACTGTGGTGATGGCAACCAAGGGCTATCCGGGCAGCTACAAAAAGGGTGATGAACTCAGCGGCCTCAAGGCGGCAGAACGCAAAACGGGTGCCACAGTCTTCCACGCGGGTACCAAGCTTGAAGAAGGTATTCTGGTCGCAAACGGCGGCCGGGTCCTGAACGTAACCGCGCTGGGCGCAAGCGTGACTGAAGCGCAAAAAACAGCCTATGCGGCCGTTGATACAGTGAACTGGCCGGGCGGTTTCTGCCGCCGCGATATCGGATGGCGCGCTGTGGAACGGGAAAAGCAGGCCGATTGAGTTTTCTCGGTCACGCCCTGATGGTCTACCTCCGTGGCTCCGGTTATTGTTATGCAGGCTTGCTTGACAGGACCCACGCGCACTTAGGAAGACTTCCACACTTGAAATTTTTGGAGGACTTTCTGTGATGCGCCTGTCTGCAATTCACCAATGCCTTGTCGGGCTTATTCTGATGCTTGGGGCCACGAGCCAAGTGACACCACAGGACACCCTGGTGGCTCGCCAACAGTCTCTTGACGCGTTGCTGGCAGACAAAGCGGCGGCTCATGGCATCGTCGGCCAAAGCGTCGCTGTGCTAAAAAATGGTGAACTGGTGGCAACAGCCACGCACGGACAGGCCAGCGTCGAACTCTCTGTCCCAGTGGGTGAAGACACCGTCTTTCAGATGTTCTCTGTCGCCAAGCTCTTTGTAAATACAGTCATGATGCAGTTGATGGAAGCTGGCGATGTCCAAATGGATGCCCCTGTAGCAACCTATCTGCCGAACCTGCCGTCCCAGTGGCAACAAACAACGGTTCGCCAGCTGTTAACCCATACGTCTGGCCTGCCCGACTACTATCACTGGCCCAATCCAACCCCCGAAAACGAAGACACTGCTATTGCGCTTGCCGCAAAGGGCGAGTTTGTTTTCACGCCAAATACGGACTACCGCTATAATCAAACCAACTATCTGCTGCTAAAACAGATCATTGAAACCATCACAGGCCAATCATTTAGTGAGGTCATGCAAGGGCGCATGATGGACCCTGCGGGCCTCACCCAAACTCGCTATGGCGGGGAATATGCCGTTGTACCGAACCGTGCCCGCACTTACTTCGCGGGCGAAAATGGCCTGTTATTGAATGGCCCGATTTTCCAGCCTGACTATATGTTCGCTAGCACTGGTCTGAACAGTTCAGCGCCAGATATGGTGCTGTGGACCAAAGCCCTGCTTGACGGCAAGTTCCTGCCACCTGAACGCCTGCAACATTATTGGCAGACACAGGATCTTGCGAACGGCAAACCTGGCGGCTTTGCCGCCGGCTGGGAATATTGGGAAACTGAAAGCTTCCGGATCGTGGGCCATGGCGGTGGCAACCGGGTGGATGTTCGGCATTTCATCAGCAAGACATCCGGCGACACCATAAGCGTGATCTATCTGACCAACGGGGCCTCCACTAATTTCTGGCCCGGCAGCATATCCACGGCCATCGCGGAAAGGTGGATGCCCGGTGTCTCAAGTTGGTTGAACTAGACAGCATCGATCCAAGGCACGCGCCCATACACACAAAAGCCAGCTCCCTGAGCTGGCTTTTTCATTGCCTTTAATTCCGGCGACTTAATCGTCCTGGTCGTCTTTCGCGCGCACCTTGAAAGGGGGGAACACGATGGAAACACGGGTACCGACCCCCGGTTGGCTGTCGATGGTCATGGTGGCGCTCAGCTTTTCGGCGAACGCAGAGATCAGCGGCAGGCCAAGGCCCGAGCCTTCGTGCCGTCGGCTGAGGCTGCTGTCCACCTGCCCGAACGGACGCTTGGCGATCTTGATCTCTTCCGCTGTCATCCCGATGCCGGTGTCTTCGACGCTCAGGCACAAGCCGCCTGTGGCCGTCTTCTCCAGCTTCATCGACACAGAACCGCCAGGTTCCGTGAACTTGATGGCATTCGACAGAAGATTCAGCGCGATCTGTTTGATCAGCCGGTCATCGGCCTCGATCAGGATGTCATCGTCGAAAGCATAACTCAGCTTCAAGTTGGCCTCGCGGGCGCGCTGCTGCACCAGATTGATGCACATCTCGAGATTCTCAAGCGGGTCAACCCAACTGAGGTAAGCTTCAAGCCGCCCGGCCTCCACTTTCGACAAATCCAGAATGTCATTGATAATGGACAAGAGATGCGTGCCGCTTTCGTGGATATCGCGGGCATATTCGGCGTAGCGCGGCGTCCCCAAAGGACCGATCATCTCTTCCTTGATAATTTCCGCAAAACCAAGGATGGCGTTCAAAGGCGTTCTGAGCTCATGGCTCATGTTCGCGAGGAACTCAGACTTTGCGCGGTTGGCAAGTTCAGCCGAATCTTTGCTGCGCTGAAGTTCCTGGGCCTGCGTCAGGTCTTCGGTCACGTCACGCCCAATCATCAACAACATCGGCTCCTCATCGCGTTCGATTTTCTGTGCGAACAATCGGAAATGGCGGATCAGGTTGCCGCGCGTCCTGACAGTCGTCGGCACATCCGTCATTGAGGCATTCATCTTCAGCTCTTCGACGAAACGGCCCAGAAAAGTGGTATCTGCCCAGATGTCCAGATCAGCTGATGTTTTACCAATCACATCGTCGCGCCTGCGACCGAATACATTCAGGAAGGCTGGATTCACATCGAGTATCTTGCCGTCTACCAGGCTGGAGATGATCATCACCTCCGGCGTCAGGTTAAAGATATTGCGGAATTTGCGCTCTGACTGGGCATAGGCCTGCTCAGTCTCTCGCTGGTCGGTGATGTCTGTCAGAGATGCCGTGACAGCGGGTTCGCCTTCCCAGATGATCTGGGCGGCCCGGAAAGTGCACCAGCGCACTTCCCCATCAGCCCGCATGACCCTGGCGTCATAGCTTTCCGGGGCGTCGCCGCCGTCGATACGGTTGGCGTAATAGTCTTCGATCCGTTTATAGTCCTCGGGGTGCAGCCAATGTTTCATTGGCTCTTTGAGCATCTCGCGCTTGGGGCCATCGAACGCCATCAGACGACGCAGGGCTTCGTTGACGAACAACACTTTTTCGCCGCGACGTACAATCACGCCTTCCGTCAGCAGGTCCATCACCGCCGGAAGGTCGGCTGACGACGGCACATCTTGGTCTGCGTCCAAGCTCTGGCCCCTTTTGCTCTGAAAACTCGTTCCCACTGCGAATCCCCACATCTGATTCATAGGAAATCATAGATTCAGGGCAGGAAATTGCAATGACAATGGTGACTTTCAGTCATCTGAAAAACGCATTCTTATCCGGGCATCTCCCCAATTAACCATATGTTATTCAACACGAATGCGGACCGTCATTCCATCCTCGAGCACGTCTGACGGGTGCAGAATGACCGATGCGCCTTCATTCAATCCTTCGACAAGTTCGGCCACACGGTCATTCATGCGACCAACCTGCACCTCGGTCAGCAGGGCGGTTTCGTCAACAATCCTGAAGACGGCCCAATTTTCGCCCTTACGGAAAAGGGCGCTGGTGGGCACCTGCAACACGTCCTGCCCTTCCCACAGAATGATGCGTGGCTCGACCCGGAAGCCGTGGCCCAGCTGCTGCAACTGTTCTCGTGAAGCATCATCAAAATCGATGATGATATTGACCCGCTGCTCTTCGATCCCGAGCGCCGAGAATTTGGTAAACCCTTTAGGTTCCACCAGTCGGACGTGCCCCGATAGCGGCTCGCCACCCCACCCTTCAACCATCACACGGGCGCCAGGCATCACCTTCACCGCCTGGTGGGACAAAAAATCTGCTACGATTTCAATATCCTGCGGGTCGCCCAGCTCCAGCAGTGGTGTACCCACAGCCACAACCCCCTCACTTTCATGATTGAGCGTTAGCACCGCGCCACTGATGGGGGCCCTGATCTGCACCACGCCACTGCTGGTGCCGTTTGCCCTATCGGGCCCGATCAGTGCGGCTTCTGCCACGGCTACGTCTGCCCGACGCATGCGAACGCTTGATTTTGCGGTATCAAGCTGGGCCGCAGCCGTGCGGAAGGCCAGCTGTGCCCGGTCAAGCGCTGCCGGGCTCGCGGTGTTACTGGCCACCAGCGATTCCGTACGTTTGATTTCCGCTCGAGCATAATCCACCTCGGCTTCCGCTTTAGCGACACTGGCCTGCGCCAATTCAAGAGCAGCGCGCGCGGCTTCTACTGCAGCTTCTGCTTCCTTCTGGCGGCGCTCATCCAGGAAGGCCGGGCCAGAAGGCACCATCGTGGCAAGGAGTGTCTCGCCAGCCACAACCCGGTCACCAACCTCAGGTTCCAGCCTAAGCACACGCCCAGCAATCGGGGCAGACACCACATAAAGCTCCTTCACCCGAGTACGTCCGTCATCGGTGATGGAAATCTGTATTGGCCCACGTTCGATCTTGCCGGCATCCACGTGCAGAGGCTCCGGCCGGAAGGCGAAGATCAGGAATGCCAGAACCAAGGCGCCCATGGCACCAAACATGATTGTGCGTGCACGCGGTGCAGCCATACTACTTTCCTCTCCGTTCGCGCTTTTTCATTATTCGCGCGTTTTCAGGGCCATGACCAAATTCAGTTTGGCGACCTGCCTTGCAATCACGGCAGCGGATACGACCGCTGCCAGAATAATCACGGTCGTCGCATAGGCGAACGACCAATTGGACACCGTTGTTGGCACGCGAAACAGTTCGCTGCTCATATTGGTGTGGATAAAGAGCGCGAGCTGATAACCAAGATAAGCTCCAAGCGGAAGTGCCAGGAAAGTCAGGACCGCAAGCTCCCCCAGAAGCACAGCATTCACTTCCGCAACCGTGAAACCCAGCACGCGGAGGCTCGCGATCTCGCGTTGACGCTCATAAAAGGAAATGCGAGCCCCCGAAAACACGACACCGATAGCGATAAGACTCGCGAATAGCGAATTGAAGAAAGTCATGGTGCCCATGGTTTCATCCATGGTGTCCGACATGGCTTTTCGGGACGACTGATTGGTTGATACGGCTGCCACCGTCGGCATGTCCTTGAGCAGACCGTATATCCGTTCCAGCTCATGCGCGTCGACCAGCAGGTAGGCACCAGACACACGGTCGCCTTCCCTGAGCAGCGTCGACATATCGTCAATGTCCATATAGGCAGGCGTGCCCAGATAGGTGGGCACCACCTTCATCACCGGCAGACGCTCGGATTTTCTGAGGCCATCCTTGAATTCAAGCGTGATCAGGTCGCCTGGCCCTGCCGCCAACGCCGTCGCAAGGCTTTCAGACAGCGTCACACCTTGGGGCGACGGATTGACGGCCTGATCATATTGGTTAATCAACACATTCAGATTGGCGTTCTGTACTACCCCGGTAACTCCCTGATGACGAGACCGATGGCCAAATCTTATGGTCGCGGGTGCGGCCAGGAAAGGCTCAGCTGCAATCACACCTTTCTGGGCCATCAGCTCGTTGATGATCACCGGGGCCTGCTTTTCAGTGAAAGCCACGGTCAGATCCTGACGACTCACCAGCTCGAACTGGGTGGCAATCATCAGGTTGATGGCGTCCCGGCCGCTTTGAGCGCCAATCATGATCGCCATACCCATGGCCACGCCCAGACAAGTCAGGGCTGATCGCCCCGGCCAGCGGGCAATGTGGCGCACGATCATGCGCAGACCCTGGTCCATCCAGCGTGCTTTTGAAGCGAATCGGCCAAGCCTGCTGTAATCGGTCGGTGCCGGAGGTGCCATCGCCACCGCAGGCCTGAGAGAAATGGTTTTCCGGACGGCCAGCAATACACCCAGCACGCCCGCGACCCCTGCGAACACGGCGGCCCGCAGGTAAATGCCCAGGCCAGGGTCGAAAATCAGGATCGGGAATTTGTAGAAATCCTTATAGATATTGGCCATGCCGCCGCCCATGCGGTAGCCAGCCAGCCAACCGCCCAGCACCCCAATCAGCACGATAATTCCGGCGAACCGTAAATAGTGCCAGACGATTGCCGACGGGCGGTAGCCGAAGGCCTTCATCAGGCCGATCTGCTCGCGCTCCTGTTCCACAATCCGGGTCACCACCATGTTGAGAAGGAATGCAGCGACGCCAAGGAATATGGGAGGCAACAGCCCGCCCAGCGTGTCCAGGGTGGTGAATTCGCTTTGCAAAAACTCGTCAGACAACTGGTCGTCCCGGTGGTAGGCGCCGATGCCGCCATAGGGGTCCAGAACCACGTCGATACGCGCGAGAACTTCCGGCACACTGGCACCGCGGTCCAGAAGAAACACAGCTTCGTTGAAGGCTCCATCCATGTTGTAGGCGTGGCCCAGCGCCTCATACCCCATCCACATGATGGCATAACGCCGGGCATTCGGGATCATCTCGCCGGGTGCGATGGAATAGATGAACTCGGGCGCCAGCGCGACCCCGGATATCTTGAGCGTGCGACGCACGCCATATAGAGTTGCCTGAACCTCATCGCCCACACGCAAGCTATGGGCTTCGGCGAAATCATCGGCAATCACCACCTGCTCGGAACCACGCTCAGGTAGGCTGCCAGCCTTCAGGAACAGCGCATTGATGCGTGGCATCCGGCCATCCGGAAGCGACATGATCTTGGCCCGCACAGGCTCAGCTTCAAGCGGCATATCCAATATACCGCCTACGGAGATCCGCCCTTCAGCCAACCGCACGCCGGGTATGTTTTTCAGATGCTCCATCTGCTGCAAAGGCGCGCGGCGCGCCGGCGCCCATACGTCGGCCATGTCGTAGCGACTATAGTATACCGCCAGCGTGTCCTTCAGCGACGCCAATGTGCCGTTCATCATCACATAGATTGCCACCCCACACCCAAGCACCAAGCTGACCGCCAGCACCTGCCCCCACATCAGATTGATGTCGCGCAACAGCTTGCGGTTCAGTGGCTTGAACAGCTTGATGAGGCGGCCACGGATCATAGATGAATATCCTCCGGTCGGGCGCGTGTCTCATTGATGACCTCCCGGTCGACGCTGCCGTCCTTGAAATGCAATACCCGGTGTGCCAGCGGCGCGATGCCCTGATGGTGGGTAACCATCAGCATGGTGGTGCCCAGTTCCTCGACCACCCGGTTCAGGGCCCTCAGCACCTTCAGGCTTGTCGTGGAATCAAGCGCACCGGTTGGTTCGTCACAAAACAGCACACCCGGGCGCTTGGCGATAGCACGGGCAATGGCAACACGCTGCTGTTCACCGCCTGACAGCTCGCTTGGAAAATGCCGGAGCCGTTCGCCCAATCCGACCAGTTCCAGGGCTTCCGCTGCCTTCAACGGGTTGGCTGCAATCTCGGTCACCAGCTCGACATTTTCCTCAGCCGTGAGGCCGGGCATCAGGTTATAGTTCTGGAAAACAAAGCCGACATTGTCGCGGCGATAACTGGTCAGGTCCCGGTCGGACATGGTGGTCAGGTCCACACCGTGGTAGAAAACATGACCGTCGGTTGGCGTATCCAGGCCGCCCAGAATATTCAAAAGCGTTGATTTGCCACTACCCGATGGACCGAGCAGCACGATCACTTCGCCGTCACGGATTGTCACATCAACGCCCCGAAGCGCCCGAACCTGGGCCGAGCCTTCCCCGTATATTTTGGTCAATCCTGTGACTTCAAAACATGTGCTGGAATTCAGCATCTGCCCCCCAATAGTGAAATATGGCTACTACATGCAGCCTAACGCATTGCAATCATATGCTAAAGACGGCGAAAGGTCGCATAAGGTTCATCCTTTTCCAGTCGCCCCCTTAAAATTAAGGCCGTGACAAACTATATTGTAATAGTATATATGGGGAACCATAGACCAAGTGGCATAAGCCACAAAAATAAGCGGTATAAACCGCATAAAAAAACGACAAGTGGCGCAAGCCACACAGAAAAAACGCGAGGATGACGTGAGGAAGATTTTAAAGATTGCCGCACCTGGATTGGTGCTGGCGGCTGCCATCGGTTCTGTTGTAGTGCTGGCCGCAGCAAAAGAAGCCCCGGAAAAGAAAGAAGAAGCGCCTCGGCAGGTCTCACTTTATGTAGATGAAGTGCGCGCTGAACGTGTAACGCTTTCTGTCCGGACACAAGGCGAAGTTCGCCCCAAGACAGAAGTCGATCTGGTACCACAGGTATCGGGCCGAATTATCGCGATTTCCGATTCCTTTGCGGAAGGCGCAGGCTTCACCGCGGGCGAGACATTGATTCAGATTGACGATGCCGACTATAGGCTCGCCGTTACTAGTTCTGAAGCCCGGGTAGCAGAAGCCCGCGTTCGCGTAGAGCAGGAACTGGCAGACGCTCGCATCAAGAAAAAACAGTGGCAAGACTGGGTTAAGGATGGCGAACCAACGCCTCTGGCCCTGAACCAGCCACAGGTTGCTGAGGCACAAGCCAAGCTGCGCGCTGCTGAAGCTGACCTTGAAAAAGCCAAGCTGGACCTCGCCCGCACACAAATCAAAATGCCCTTCCAGGGCCGCGTGCTGGAACGCAAGGTCGGTGTTGGCCAGTTTGTGAATGTTGGCGCCCAACTGGGCCGCGTTTTTGCCACGGACAAAGTTGAAGTTCGCCTGCCACTGACAGACAGCCAATTGGCTGAGCTGAACCTGCCTATCGGTTTTGTAGCAACTGGCGCAAATGCTCCTGTTGTTACCTTCAAGGCCAACCTTGGCGGCGACGACCATTTGTGGAAAGGCCGTATCGTGCGGACGCACGCATCGGTCGACCAGAAAACCCGCCTGATGTATGCAGTTGCCGAAGTCGTAGATCCTTACGGCGTTTCGGTTGACGACTATGGCATGCCGTTGGCTGTCGGGCTGTTCGTGAGCGCCGAAATTGAAGGCGTGAACCCACAGAATGCGCTCGTGATGCCGCGCTTGGCTCTGCGGAGCGAAGACAAGGTCTATGTGATCAAGAATGAAAAGCTTGAAATTCGCACGGTTGACGTTTTGTCGACAACCGCGGATCGCGTAGTTGTCACTTCGGGCGTGGAACCTGGTGAAAAGGTAGTAACCTCACCGGTTCGCGGCGCATACGACGGTATGGGGGCTACTGCCATCTCGCGCAATGCCCAAGCCGATCCAGCTTCACGCTAAGGGGATCAGATCATGAATGGATTAATTGAATGGTGGGCCCGCAACAAGGTTGCGGCCAACCTCCTGATGTTCGGCATCTTCATGTCAGGCTTCTTCGCTTTCACGTCGATGGAGCGGGAACTTGACCCACAAGTTCGTTTCCCTGGCCTGCAGATCGTTGTGGCTTGGCCTGGCGCCAGCCCGGTAGAAGTTGAAGAACAGATTGTCGCCCGTATCGAGGAATCGGTAAGAGACCTGGATAACATCGAATGGGTACGCTCCTTTGCCGGCGAAAGCTCGGGCGAGATCTATATCCTTGCGGAACAGAGCGTCGACTTCACTCAGTTCATGAACGACGTGAAAATCCGTGTCGATTCTATCTCCAGCTTCCCACGCGATATTGAACCCCCAAGGGTCCAGCAGTGGGTAAACCGGAACGAGATGATCCGAGTTGCCGTCCATGGCGATATTGGCGAACGGCCGCTAAAGCGTCTGGCTGAAAAGCTGCGCCGGGAAGCGGCCCAGCTCCCTGCGGTAAACATCGTAGAACTGTTCGGCGTACGCCGCGAGGAAGTGTCGATAGAGGTCAGTGAGAATTCGCTGCGCCGCTATAATATCAGCTTCGCAGATGTGGCCGCCGTTATTCGCGCCAACAGCCTGAACTCGTCAGGTGGTACCGTGCGGACAGACGCCGGCGAATACAAGCTGACGGCCCGTAATATGGCCGACACCAAAGCCGATTTCGAAAACATCATCGTTCGCCAAACGGCCGACGGCGGCACCATTCGTGTCGGCGATGTCGCGACGGTTATCGACGGTTTCGAAGACAATGAAATCCTGGCAACGCTGAACGGTGAACCCGCAGTTCTTCTGCAGGTGATGACTACAGAGGTTATGGACATTGTCACGGCCTCTGAATCCATTAACAAATGGGTCGATGAGCGCAGTAAAACACTGCCAACTGGTGCAAAGCTGACGTTGTGGACAGACAATAGTGAACTGTTCAAGGGTCGCATGGAAACCATTGGCAGCTCGGCCTTCTGGGGCCTTGTCCTTGTTGTGATCGTCCTGATGCTGACCTTGAGGCCTAAGGTGGCCTTCTGGGTGGCGTTTGGTATTGCCACGGCTTATGCAGGCGCCTTTGTATTCCTGCCATCGCTGGGCATTTCCATCAACTTCCTGTCCACCTTTGCCTTCCTGCTTGTGCTGGGGATTGTGGTAGACGATGCGATTGTTGTTGGCGAAAGCATCCATACGGAAAGCCAGAAGACTGGTGGCGGCATCACCGCTGCAGTGTTCGGTACCCAATTGGTTGCCAAACCGGTTATTTTTGCCGTCCTGACGACCATCATTGCCTTCCTGCCTTGGGTTTTCATTGATGGTTCAACGTCTGAATTTACCCGCCACATTACATGGGTGGTTATTTGTGCCTTGGCGTTCTCGCTGGTGGAATCACTGTTGATCCTGCCTGCCCACCTGTCGGGCCTGAAACCACGACAAAACCTGAGCCGCTTCGGGAAATTCCAGAAGCGTATTGCCGACGGCATCACGACCTTTGCCCACAACCACTATCGTGGACTTGGCCAGTGGGCCGTGAAGCGCCGCTATCTGACCTTCTCTGTTTTTGTTGCTGTCTTTGTCATTGCCCTTGGTCTCTTCAATATCGGCTATGTGAAGAAAGCCTTCATGCCGGATATCGAATCCGACGAGATCAACGTGAATGTGGTTCTGCCTGAAGGCGCATCATATAGTCGTGCGCTGGAAATTCTGGCGCAGGTACAGGCTGCGGAAGAAGAGCTGGTCCGCGAAGTTGACGCAAAAACGAATACCGAAGGTGCCCTTATTGAAAACTGGTACACCCGGTCCCGTCGTGACAGCGTTATAGCCATCGTGAAACTGACGCCACCAGAAGAGCGCCCTGAAGCAGTTCAAAGCATGACTGCCAAGGAAACTGCTTTGCGCCTGCGCGACCTGATTGGCGTTATTCCTGACGCGAAGGAAGTAACGGTTCACTATTCTTCCAACGACAATGACCCGGGCTTTGAATTGTCCGTTCGCCACTCCGACCTGGACCTGTTACGTGAAGCAGTAAATGATCTAGAAGATCAGCTGCGCACCTATGACGCACTCTATGATGTTCGTAACAACCTGGAAGGTGCGTCCGAGGAAATTCGGATCGAACTGATGCCGGGCGCCGAAAAGCTTGGCCTTACCTTGGCGGATGTGACCCGCCAGGTTCGTCAGGCTTACTATGGTGAAGAAGTCCAGCGCCTGCCCCGCGATGGTCAGGATGTGAAGGTGATGGTGCGCTATCCACGGGAAAGCCGCCGGTCGATCGAAAGCCTGAAGGACTTCCGTGTTCGTACGGCTGACGGCGAAGAAGTGCCCCTGATGTCCATCGCCGAACTGCGGTATGCACCGGGTATCAACCGGATCGCGCGCTGGAACATGAACCGGGCCGCAAGGGTCAGCGCGGATATGAAAGAGAATATCCGCGAAGACATCATGAAGGACCTGAATGAAAACTTCTTCCCTGAGTGGGAGAAGCAATATCCAGGGATCATTCGTGGCGCCATTGGCCAGGCCGAAGGTGAAGCCCGCTTCATCGCACAAGTCCTGAAGCTCTATGCCACTGCGCTTTTCGTCATGTATGCAATGCTGGCAATTGCGTTCCGCAGCTACTGGCAGCCGATTGCGATCCTGATTGCCATGCCGTATGCCCTTGCAGGTGCCATCTTCGGCCACCTGGCGGTAGATATGACAATGGCAATCTTCAGCTACTTCGGCATAGCCGCCGCCATGGGGGTCGTGGTGAACGACAACCTGGTTCTGGTGGATTACTGCAACAAGCTGCGCGAGCGGGGCATGGACCCCTACGAAGCAATTGTGGAAGCAGGTGTGGCACGGTTCCGCCCGATCCTGTTGACATCAGTGACAACCTTCGTTGGCCTGGTGCCGATGATGCTGGAGCGGTCCATCCAGGCAGCCTTCCTTAAGCCCATCGTTGTGGCCTTGGCGGGCGGTGTCCTGATCGCCTTCTTCGTCACCCTGTTCATGGTGCCGGCGCTTTATACCATCGGCTTTGACATTGGTGGTTTCTTCGGCCGCATGTGGGCTGGTGCGAAACGCCGCTTTAAGGGCCAACCGAAAGGCAGCCTCCCGCAACAAGCTGAATAGCACTTGCGGTATTGCCAGAAACAAAAAGGCCACCGGATTTCCGGTGGCCTTTCTTTTTGGCTTATTGATCAGGTGCGCTAAAAGCCCGCAGCATACGATCCTGGTCGACGTGGGTCGGCTGCGCCCAGGATCATGCCACTTGTCGTCCGCATCAGTGACTGGGCTGACCCCAAAACACTGTCCCAGGCCTCGGTTGCTTCCGTCTTCACCTGATGGCCCATCTGCCCCAGGATACGACGAGTATCGATCGAATGGCCTGGCTCAAGATACAAGCGGTCCGGGTACCATTGGTGATGGATGCGCGGCACACTGATGGCTGTCTGCACATTCATGTCAAACTCCATCACATTCAGGATGGCCTGCAAGACCACCGTGATGATGGTGGACCCCCCAGGGCTGCCCGTCGCCATCAACGGCTCCCCATCCTTGAACAGGAATGTGGGGGTCATGGAACTGAGCGGCCGTTTGCCCGGCTCGATCGAGTTGGCTTCACCGCCCAGCAGACCGAAGGCGTTCGGCACACCCGGCTTCGCAGAAAAGTCATCCATCTCGTTATTCAGCAGGAAGCCCGCGCCGGGCACCGAACGACCGTTGCCATAGGTAAAGTTAAGCGTGTAGGTGTTGGCCACCATATTACCGGCCTTGTCCATGACGGAAAAATGCGTGGTGTCATTGCTTTCCTCAGGCAGGCTCTGCGCCGGGGCAATCGCGGTCGATGGGGTGGCCTGGTCCAGTTTGATTTTGCCCCTGATGGACGCTGCATAGGCTTTGTCTGTCAGCGCCCCGACCGGGACATCAAAATAATCCGGGTCACCAAGGTACTTTGAGCGGTCCGCATAGGCATACTTCATGGTTTCCGTTAGCCGGTGAATATAGGCCGCGCTGTTGTGCCCAAGTGCCTTCAGGTCCCAGCCTTCAAGAACATTCAGCATTTGCACCACATGCACCCCGCCTGACGACGGTGGCGGCATGGTGACAACCTTGAAGCCGCGGTATGTCCCCACCAGGGGCTCCCGCTCAACCGCGTGGTACTTCCGCAGGTCTTCATGGGTCATGATACCGCCCTGCGCCTGCATCGCAGCGATCAGCTTGTCGGCGACCGGCCCTTCATAAAACCCAGCAGCGCCATTGGCCGCGATGGCTTTCAGTGTGGCCGCCAGGTCAGGCTGGCGGAACAGCTCGCCTGCCTCATAGAGCGATCCATCCGCCTTATAATAGTTTTTGGCACTTTCCGGGTCGGCCTGCAGACGACCGGCATAGCGGCCAAGCGATTCATAAAGCGCCCAGGTCATGGGGAAGCCTTCGTCAGCCAGGCGGATTGCGGGCGCCATCACCACATCAAGTGGCAGGGTGCCATATTTCGCCAGCGCTTCTGTCAGGCCCATCACGGTCCCCGGTACGCCGCTGGCTTTCAACGTGAAGCGCACACGCTTCTTGTCCACGTCGCCATTCTCGTCAAGGAACATGTCCCGGTGCGCGGCGGCTGGCGCCATCTCGCGATAGTCCAGCGCGATGGCCCGGTCCTCTTCCTTCAGATAAATCATCATGAAGCCGCCACCCCCCAGGTTGCCGGCTTGCGGGTGGGTCACGGCCAATGCAAAGCCCGTGGCCACCGCGGCATCGACTGCGTTACCACCCTGCTCCAGAATCTCGCGACCGGCTTTTGACGCATAGGTTTCCTGGCTCACCACCATGCCGTTTCGGGCAATCGTTGGGTGGAACTGGGTATCATAAACGATGATGGGGTCTTTGGTGTCGGCTCGTGTGACGCTGGTCAAAAGACCAAACGCAACCACCAGAGCCACGAAGATACGCAGCATACTCATGCAAAACTCCCTCTGATACGGATTACCCGTATGTTAGACGAACTTCCCTGAAGAGTTGGGAGTGTATCTTTCATTTCTGCGATGCGTCAATCACACCCCTGTGATAACGCCAAGACACTTGCAGGTCACGCCCCAATAGGGCAGTTTCCGGGAAGCACGCAGCCAGAACAGGTGCGTGCTTAATCCGGGGGAGGATCACAGGTGAAAGAGAAACTCAGCAAACTCTATTTCGGGTCAGACCAGCGGGCTCACAGGTTCCGCCTCGCCCTGCTGATGCTGGACTTGCTGACCATTGCCTTCTTCATCCTGTCCTCACTGCTTGAGCAGGGCTGGGCCACCTATATCATTGATTACAGTATCGCCTTGTTCCTACTGGCGGAATTTTCCGCCCGGCTCTACATCGCGCGGAGAAAAGTGCGCTTCCTGATCAATTTCAGCTCACTCGCAGACCTGATCGTGATTTTCTCGCTCATCGCGCCACTGTTCATCGACAACCTTGGATTCCTACGGGTCGTGCGTATGCTCCGGCTGATGCGCAGCTATCATATGCTCAAGACCATCCGACAGGAATCTTCCTGGTTCCGACAGAACGAGCAGGTGGTTCTCTCAAGCGTCAATCTTGCGATTTTCGTGTTTGTTATTACTGCCGTTGTGTATGTGCTGGAAGCCGGCAGGAACGATTCCATCAACAATTACCTTGATGCGCTTTATTATACGGTGGCAACGCTGACGACCACCGGCTTCGGCGATATCACCATGGATGATACGCTCGGGCGCATGGTCTCGGTGGTGATCATGGTGTTTGGCGTGGCGCTGTTTCTGCGTCTGGTTCAGACCATCTTCCGCCCCACCAAGGTGCAATATCCCTGCGAAACATGCGGCCTGAACCGGCATGACCCCGACGCCGTCCACTGCAAGCACTGTGGCACCACGCTCAAGATTCCGACGGAAGGCGAATGGACCTAGAACCTATTCGTCACCAGCCTTTGGCATTCGGCTCCCGGGCACGATAAATTCGAGTCTCAACCCCGATGGATCACGGATCATCATATGCGTGGTTGGCCCCTGCCCCATGAACTCGGGCGCGAATTCAATGGTCACACCTTTGGTTTGCAGGAACTTGGCATGTAGGGCATGCAGCGCGTCCAGGCTTTCCACCGTTATCGCCATATGATGCAGGCCGACATTCTTCTTTCGGTCGAAAGCTACCGCCTCAGCTGGGTTTTCGACCTGCCATAAAGTGACGAAGGCTTCACCGTCAGTGACGAAAATCGCAGGGTAATCGGCGTCTCCACCGGCTCGGCGCCAGCCAAGTGTATCAATGAAGAAAGAAGCTGACGCGTCCAGGTTGGAAACAGCAAGGCCAATATGATTGACACCCAGCGTCGGCGCATTCGCAGCCACTGCCCCGGCCATGCCTGAGATCAGCAGGGTCAGCGCGATCATATTCCGGACAGTCCGCATGCCTATTCCTCAAGGTCGACAAGCTTGGGATAGTTCACATCAGCCTTCATGATGAAGCCTGGGATGTCGGTCTCCCATTGGGCTTTCACCGACTCGTCGTAATTGAGATAAAGTTTGCCATCGACGATACGCCACACTTCCGGATCACCCTTCGCCGTGTAGCCGCGGCCCATGGCCCAGGCACAATAGCCGCCATACTGGGGGGCATAGTGGGTCGGATTCGCAAGAAAAGCATTAAGATGCTCTTCCGATGTGAACCGCCACTCTGCGCCCATGTAGTCCGTCTGGAATTTCTTGTCGCCCTTCACCGCCTTACCATCAGTAAAGTAGGACACAACATCATAACCACTCGCCGCACGGTCATTGAAGATGCCGGTATAGATTGGGTCTTCACCAGCTTGGGCTGGGCTGGCTGCAATGAAAAGAATGAAGGTCAAAAAAGGTAGAATGCGCTTCATAGCTGGCTCCTGTCTCTGTTGCCGATGATGTATCAGCGAACAACGGGCCGCGCACTTCAAGCCACCGTCAACTATTCGTGTGCGCCCCCGTGAAGTCCGTTCAAATTTTGTTCAGCTTGCTTGTGCAACAATCAGTTTCATCTAAAGTCGTGCTGTGGGACTTGGGTTAAAGGGGAACCATATGCGTCATCACTTCAGTTGGCTCAAATTTGCCGGGCTTTTGGCTGCGTCGACGACGCTGGCTGCCTGTGGCGGCTCCAGTTCACCAAGACTTGCGCCCGTCATTCCAACCGTTGTCACGCCACCCGAACAACCGCCGCTTGACGGCAATCCGGATGATTTCAAGACCGATGAGTATAACCGCAGCTGGGGGCTTGATGCCATCAACGCGGCGAGTGCCTACGCCAAAGGCTATACGGGCGAAGGCGTCACCATCGGTCTCGTGGATTTCAACTTTGACTTCACATCGAACGAGCTGAATTTCCATAGCGCCAGCCGCGATGCAGACCCAGACCTGCGTGCCATCTATGAAGCCCAGTTCGACAGGCCAGCGTCAACCCAGCCCCACGGCCAGGCCGTCGCCGTAACAGCGGCAGGCGTCAAGAACGACAGCGACACACACGGTGTAGCTTACGACGCAGAGGTGATCGCAGTCGACTTCTTTTCCGGCGTGCGCAGCTATCAGACAACAGAAAACGGCATCCGTTACACCGTTTCAAACCCCTATCTGTATGCCTTCGAGAATGGCGCGCGGGTGATCAACAAATCGCTTGGTTTTGATGAAGACGATGTGGTCAGCAACCTGCCGGATGTGGACGAACGCTACACGCTCGAATTTGAAACGACTGCGATTGAGGCTGGTGCGCTGATCGTCAGCTCAGCCGGAAACAATTATGACCCAGAGCCGTCGTTATCAAACCTCGAGGCCATCGAACGGCTGGCCGAACGTGGCATCCTGAACAGTGGCCCAGGCGCGCTGATCATCGCCGGTGCCGTGGACGAAAACCTGGAGATTTCGGATTTTTCGGACCGGGCTGGGAATGGGCCTGCACGGTTTCACTTTCTTGTTGCCCCCGGCGAGCGGGTAGTTGTGCCATGGGTGACGGAAGCCGAAGGGCCTGGCCTGTACTTCCTATCAGGCACCAGCTTTTCCGCACCCCACATCACAGGGGCCGCTGCACTGATCCTGGATCGCTGGCCCAGCCTGACGGCCCGTGAGGTCGCGGATATCTTGTTTGAAACCGCTACCGATCTTGGCGAAGCGGGGGTGGATAATGTCTATGGCCACGGCCTCCTGAACCTGGACGCAGCCTTGCAGCCGACAGGCCAGGCCAAGGTGGCGATCAAAGCCGGCGCGCAGCCGGTGGCCGATTCTGCTATCCTGCTGGGCAGCGCCTTCGGGGACGCCGAGGACCTGAACAGAGGCCTCAGCAACATCATGATCCTCGATAGCTACGGCCGCGATTTCCAGATGGACGCGTCAGGCCTTGTGCAAGGAAGCACAGAGAAGCGCCTGCTTGAAGGCGCGCTGAACCTGCGGCGCGACCAGCAGGCCAGCAGTATTGGCCTTGGTGGCATGGCGCTGAATTATTCCCTTACGCGCGAGAGAGACCATGCCCCTGCTTTTGCCCTGACTGGGCAAGCTGAACACAGCTTTGACCCCGTCGTAGACGCCAGTTTTGAATTCACGGGCACACTGGGCGATACCCTATGGGCTATCGGCACCGGTCGCAGCCTGACTGATGCGCTGAGGCGTCAACCGGTTGACTACCGGGCCGGGCATACTCTCTCTGTTACTGGCGCGAACACAAGCCCTCTGCCCGATAATGGCGGCAGCTATATGACCATTGGCCAACCCGTTGGCGAAAACAGCATGCTGTGGGTTGGCTTATCGTTCGATGAAGACAGCGGCACAGACCGCCACCCCGTGAAGGCCTTCCGGACCGACAGCCGCACCCAATCGGTCGGTGCGCGGTTCGAGCACTTCACCGCGCACGCCACATGGGCGCTGGAGGCCGGGCTAATGCGCGAAGATGGCAGCGTGTTGGGCAGCCAATCAGCAGGCGGCCTGTCACTTGCGGGGGGCGCGGACACCACATGGCTTGGCACCAGCGGCACATGGTTCATATCCGACAACATCAGCGCCAGCGTGAGCGGCACAGCAACCATGACCCATCCGTCCGCGCGCACCGGCAGCCTGTTTGATGATGTGGGCACCATTCTGGGCACCAGCTTCACGGCACGCCTGACGGCCATGGATGTCATATCAGACGCTGACCAGTTGAGCCTGACCCTGCACCAGCCACTGCGTGTAGAAAGCGCAACTGCACGTCTGACGGTTGGCGACAGGCTGGATGCGGAAGGCAATGTGCTGTTCACAGAGCGGCAGCTTTCATTGGCGCCGTCATCGCGGGAACTTGCCCTGGAACTGGCCTACCGTACACAGATGGGGGGCTGGCTTCTCGAGGCCAATGCAGGCCAGCGCTTCAATGCAGGTCACGTGGCAGACGTTAACGACACTCTCCTGCTCATTGGCGTCTCCAAACCATTCTAAGGGAAAACATCGTGACAAAACCAACCATCGCCATCGTCCAGGAAGCACCTGTTTTCCTGAACCTGCCTGCAAGCGTGGCGAAGGCCATCGGGCATATGGAAAAGGCTGCGAAGACAGACGCCAACATCATCGTGTTCCCTGAAACCTGGCTGCCGGGCTATCCTGTGTGGCTTGATTTCGCGCCCGGCGCGGGCCTATGGGATGACCCAGGTGCCAAGGCGCTGTTTCGGCTACTGGCAGAAAACAGCGTGCGATTGGGTGACAAGCATCTGGCGCGCCTGCAGGAGGCCTGCGACCGGCTTGGCAGTTATTTGGTGATGGGCGCACATGAGCGAATTGGAAACACCCTTTACAACAGCATGTTCTATTTCACGCCGGGCGCAGAAGCCCCTGTCCCGCACCGCAAGTTGGTTCCCACCTATACCGAAAGGCTGGTTTGGGGCCGGGGTGATGGGTCAACCCTCGCTGCCATCGACACGCCGTGGGGCACCCTTGGTGGGCTGATATGCTGGGAACACTGGATGCCGCTGGCGCGGGCCGCCATGCATGCGAAAGGCGAAGCCATTCACATAGCCCAGTGGCCCATGGTCAAGGAAATGAACCATATCGCCAGCCGCCAGTATGCCTTTGAAGGGCGATGTGCCGTGGCCGCGGCGGGCGCCGTGCTGACCAAAGCGGACGTTATTGCAGGCTTCAGGTCACTGGATGTGGACGCACCAGAGGCCGAAGCCATGCTGGCCTCCATGCCGGGTGGCGCAGATGACCTGATCCACACGGGCGGCAGTGCCATCATCGCCGCCGACGGCAGCTACATTACCGAACCACTTTACAGCAGCGCTGGCCTGGTGATGGGGGAAGTTGACATGGCGATGCAGCTTGAGGAATGCCAGGCGCTGGATACAGACGGCCACTATAGCCGCCCGGATGTGTTCGAGTTGAAGGTCAACACCCGGCCAATGCCGGGTGTGACGTTTGATGGCGACTAGCCCAGCACCTTCGAGGCCCGCACGAGCTTCAGGTTATCGTCTGTCACACCGAGAACGTCTTTGAGCACATCATCTGTGTCTGCACCCAACGCTGGTGGGGCCTTGTCATAACTTATTTCCGTACCGGAATAATGTATGGGGTTGGCCACAGACGGCATGATGGACCCATCCTCTGCCTTCAGCGCCAGCGCCACACCGCGCGCTTCCACCTGCGGATCATCGAACACCCGCTCCATAGTATTGATCGGCCCGCCCGGCACATTGTGTGCCTCCAGCAGCGCGATCCATTCGTCCGTCGTCTTGCGCGCGATGGCTTCCGCCACCAAGGGGATCAGTGCCTCACGGTTTTCCACCCGCCCGGGGTTCGATTTGAAGCGTGGGTCCGCAGCGACTTCCGGCATGCCTGCAGCCACGCAGAAGCGCGCGAACTGGCCGTCATTGCCCACCGCCAGCATCATGTGTCCGTCGGCGCTTGCGAACACCTGATAGGGCACAATGGAGGGATGCGCGGTCCCGAGTCGCTTTGGTTCCTTGCCTGAGACCAGATAATTCATGCTTTGGTTCGCGAGCACAGCCACCTGCGTGTCCATTAGCGCCATATCGATATGCTGGCCCTCACCCGTCCGTGCCTTGTGGTGCAGCGCGCCCAGAATGCCAATGGTGCTATAGAGCCCGGTGAACAAGTCTGTCACCGCCACGCCCACCTTCTGCGGTCCGCCGCCGGGCATGCCGTCCGGCTCACCCGTGATGCTCATGAGGCCGCCAAGTGCCTGGATAAGCGCGTCATAGCCCGGGCGGTCCTTATAGGGCCCTGTCTGGCCGAAGCCGGTGATCGAACAATAGATCAGCCCCGGATTAACCGCCTTGATGCTCTCATAGTCGAGGCCATATCTTGCAAGGCCGCCAACCTTGAAATTTTCGACCAGAATGTCAGATTTCTCGGCCAGCTTCTTAATGAGCGCCTGCCCTTCCGGTTTGGTGAAATCGATGGTCACCGATTTCTTGCCCCGGTTGGCGCACATGAAATAGGCGGAGACCGGCTTGTCGCCGTCCTCAAAGAATGGCGGGCCCCAGGTGCGCGTGTCATCGCCCACATCGGGGCGCTCGACCTTGATGACCTCGGCGCCCAGGTCGGCCAGACACTGGGTCGCCCAGGGCCCGGCCAGGATACGGCTGAGGTCAAGTACACGGATACCTGTCAAAGGGCCTGCCATAATCGCTTACTCCGAACTCGGACTTGCTTACATGAAGGCCTGCAGGCCGGTTTGTGCGCGGCCCAGGATCAATGTGTGAATGTCATAGGTACCTTCGTAGGTATTCACCGTTTCTAGGTTCACCATATGGCGAATCACGTGGAATTCGTCAGAGATACCGTTGCCGCCGTGCATGTCGCGCGCCATGCGGGCGATATCCAGCGCCTTGCCACAGCTGTTGCGCTTGATCAGCGAGATATTCTCAGGCGCGGACTTGCCTTCGTCCAGCAGGCGGCCGACGCGCAGGCAAGCCTGAAGACCAAGCGTGATTTCCGTCAGCATGTTCGCAAGCTTCTGCTGCACCAGTTGGTTCTGCGCCAGCGGACGCCCAAACTGCGAACGGTCCATGGTATATTGACGCGCGGCGTGCCAGCAGAATTCAGCGGCACCAAGGGCGCCCCAGGCGATACCGAAGCGTGCTTTGTTCAGGCAGCCGAATGGGCCGCCCAGACCTTTGGCGTTCGGCAGCAGATTTTCTTCCGGCACAAACACGCCGTCCATCACAATCTCGCCGGTGATAGAGGCGCGCAGACTCATCTTGCCCTCGATCTTCGGCGTTTCGAACCCTTCCATGCCGCGCTCGAGGATGAAACCACGGATCACGCCGTCCAACTTGGCCCACACAACAGCCACATCAGCGATCGGGCTGTTGGTGATCCACATTTTGTTGCCGGTCAGCTTGAAGCCACCATCAACCTTTTCGGCGCGGGATTTCATGCCGCCAGGGTCAGAGCCGTGATCAGGCTCAGTCAGGCCAAAGCAACCAACCATCTCACCAGACGCGAGCTTCGGCAGATATTTCTTGCGCTGCTCGTCGCTGCCATAAGCGTAAATCGGATACATCACGAGGGACGACTGTACAGACATGGCAGAGCGGTACCCGCTGTCCACACGCTCAACCTCACGGGCGATCAGGCCGTATGCCACGTGGGATGCATCAGCGCCGCCGAATTCTTCAGGGAGCGTCGCACCAAGAAGGCCCATCTCACCCAGTTCGCTCATGATCTCGCGGTCGAAACGCTCGTGGCGATTGGCCTCAAGAATGCGCGGCATCAGCTTGTCCTGACAGTAAGCGCGGGCAGCGTCACGCATCATGCGCTCGTCTTCGGTGAGTTGCTCATCAAGGAGCAGCGGATCTTCCCAATTGAATGTTGGCTTCGACATTATTCTTCCCTCAACTAGGCCCGAGAGGCGGGCACTTAATGAATTTAATGAATGTATATAGCAATTCTCAGGCGCATAAAGTAACATTTAGGACTATCATCATTACAGATAATCATGAAATAGAACCATGAAACGCAGAATACCAAGCCTGATCGCTCTCGAATGCTTCGAACAAGTCATGAAGACCGGCCAGGTCACCCGTGCCGCAGAAGCCTTGAACCTGACGCAAAGCGCCGTCAGCCGCCAGATCGGCAACCTCGAGGAATTCGTGCGTCAAAGCCTGTTCACCCGCGAGCGTAAGCGGCTCATTCCCACAGAAGCTGGTAAGCAATATGCGGATGCCGTCGTGCCCCTGCTGGCTGGGCTTGAGAGCGAAACCCTCAGGCTCATCACCTGGGGTGCGGATGACCGGGTGTTACGGCTGGGCCTTCTGCCCACGTTTGGCTCCCGCTGGCTGATCCCCCGCCTTGGCGTCTTCACCAATGCGTACCCCGACATCCAGTTGAATATCATCACCGGCCTGACACCTGATGACTTCAAGACGGCGAATGCAGATGTTGCTGTGCAGTATGGCGACGGTAACTGGCCCGGCATGACCAGCCACAAGGTGGTGGACGAAGAGATTATCGCTGTTGTCGCCCCCACCCTGATGAAGGGCAAGGAAGAGGCAAACGTCGCGGACTATGATCGGCTTTTGATGACCACACGCCCCACGGCTTGGACGGAATGGCTGGAAGGCAGGCAGCAAACAGACAACGGCGCCCGCGGCGGTGCCCAGTTCGAGAATTTCACCATGATGATCGAGGCCGCGCGGTCGGGCCTCGGGGTGGCGGTTCTGCCGCTGATGTATGTGGCGGACGACCTGGCGACCGGCCGCCTGATCGCCCCATTCGGCGGACCAGTGAAAAGCCGAAACGCCTATTATCTGGCCTACCCCGACAGCCGCGGCAGCTTGCGAAAAGTGAAAACCTTCAGGGACTGGCTCATCAAGGAGGCTACCCGGTAACTGCCAGGATAGCTTTTGCGTCTGCATGGCCCTGTTCGGCCGCCTGCCGGAAATAATTGCGCGCCTTGGAGGCGCTTTGCTTAACGCCCCTGCCGTCACGGTACATCAACCCCAGCCGGTATTGCGCTTCGGCATTGCCCGGTGTGCGAGGTCCGGTATCGATGGGCATTACATAGCCGCCCACATCGCCTGCTGGCGGCACATAGATATAGGTCTGGCCAATGTCGGGCGTGGCAGCAGCACGGTAATAGCGCGCGGCACGCTCATAGTCTTCTTCGCCCTCAAACCACAACCCGAGTTGCATGCTGGCACCGCGGTTACCCTGGCAGCTATCACGCATCAAGCTAGCGACTTTCGGGTCTTCATGTTCGGCTTTACAAAAGAAGCTGTTGCCCACACATCCCGGCAACAGCAAGAACAATGAGATTGCTGTAAAGCGGCAAAAAATTGATGTCGTCATGGTACCCCCTTCCACACGTATGCCCAGGATACCAGACAATCCGCTACCTCACTAGTCGCGGACGCGTGCAGCAGGCCAGCTTTGGTCTTCGCCGACATACGTAGCGCCAGTGACATTGCCGCCGCCATCAAACTGGAATGTCAGATGGCCCTCTCCCTCCAGCCTGCCTGGGAAATGGAACTTGTCTTTCGACAGCGGAATGACATGGCCTGAAAGTTGGCCACCTTCGAAAATCGTTAAACCACCTTCCGCTAGTTCAACCCGAAGCAACATGCCATCTGCATAACGGTAGGTGCCGACATACTCGCCAAGGTGTGGCAGCACGCTTTCATTTGCCGTCGTCAATTCAGTTGAGATCGTACGCTTGATGAAACGCCTATAGCCCGCCGGCCTCATCTCGTCTCTGCTGCCATCCTGCAGGAACCTTTTCGAAATAGCCTTCAATTCCGCATCAGCTGCCATTTGATCAGGCGTCCATCCGGCGGAGGCCAACTCGCGCATACGATCCATCCAGTCACGGAAAGCATCCCGATAAACAATTACTCCTTGCCGGTTCGTCACATTCCCATGTCCGGGTACAATAACCGTTTTATCGTCCGCAAGGGCCAACGCCCGTTCAATCACGGCAAGCTGTCCAGCTTCGCCGCCAGAATAAAAAGTCGGGTGCCAGTTGGTGGTAAATGTGTCGCCCAGGAAAATGACATTGGCCGCGGGAACCCGGATCAGCGCATCTTCCGGCGTATGAGACTGGACTGCGTAGGCTTCGAAACGCACGCCGCCGACATTCAATATCACCTTTTCATCAAAGCGTATCTGGCTGCCTTCATCAGCGTCCGGGCCATTGGCCTGGCGCACAAGAATTGCCCCCTGCTCGACGAAGGCGCTGTTGCCGCTGGTATGGTCCTCATGCCGGTGCGTGTTGAACACATGGCTTACCGGCTTGTCCGAAATTTCCTGAAGCGCTGCCGCCAGCTTGGCAGTTGTGCGGTCACGCATGGTGTCAACAAGCACCAGACTGTCTGAGGTCTCAATCACACCCACAGATGCCCCAAGACCATTCCCGCCATAAAGAACATGGAAGCCTTCTGCAATCTTATGGTGCCTTATCTGCGGTTCAGATTCGGTATCGGCTGAAATGATGGGTGTTGATAAAAGAAAAGCGGCTGCAAGCAGCGCCAAACCGTTTCTGGTCATTGGTGTCCCTCCCCCCATGACTGGACGCTTAATTCAAGGACCAGATTTATCGGCAGCGGCCGCGAAGCGGCCAGGGTAATGCGACGAAAGGTTTATAACTTGCGCCGACATGTTGCTTGGCTCATGGAGGTTGGCCCACCCAAAGTCGTCCATGAAAAATGCTCCCAGGCACTGTCCGCTCTTTGGATCAAACGAAAAGAGCTGGGGAAACCCCCAGCCCTTTCAGTATTTCTATGCCTATCCGCTTACCAGATTTGGACACGATCCTCTGGCGCAAGGTAAAGCGCGTCACCTTCTTTCACATCAAAGGCTTCATACCATTCATCCATATTACGCACGATACCATTGACGCGGTATTCAGACGGGCTGTGCGGATCAGACTTCAGGCGGTTCAGAAGCTCTTCTTCCGCATACTTGCGCTTCCACACCTGTGCCCAGGCCATGAAGAAGCGCTGATCACCGGTCAGGCCATCAATCACAGGCGCTTCCTTGCCATTCAGCGACAGCTTGTAGGCCGTGTAGGCCATCCGCAGGCCGCCCAGATCACCGATGTTCTCACCCATGGTAAAGGTGCCGTCCACATGGTTGCCCGGTACCGGCTCATACTGGTCGTACTGGCCGCCAAGCGTGGACGTCAGCTTTTCAAACGCCGCACGGTCGTCGTCCGTCCACCAGTTGCGCTGCACACCAGTGGCATCGGACTTGGACCCCTGGTCATCGAAGCCGTGGCCCATTTCGTGGCCGATCACCGCGCCAATACCACCATAATTGACGGCTGCATCAGCACCCAGATCAAAGAATGGCGGCTGCAGGATAGCGGCCGGGAACACGATCTCGTTGAACTGCGGGTTATAGTAGGCATTGACCGTTTGCGGTGTCATGAACCACTCGTCCTTGTCGGTCTTGCGCTTGAAGCGACCGAGCAGGTCTTCATAGTTGAAGGCATCAATCGCTTTGGCGTTGGCAAACAGATCACCATCCTTGATATCAATCTTGGACAGGTCTTTCCATTTGTCTGGGTAACCGATCTTCGGATTGAAGGACGCCAGCTTGGCGTGCGCTTCTTTCTTAGTCTCTTCACCCATCCAGGAAAGGCCATCAATGCGCTGGCCCATGGCCGTACGCAGGTTCTCCACCAGCTTGACCATTTCAGCCTTGGCTTCTGGTGGGAAGTGACGCTTCACATACACCTGACCGATGGCTTCACCGAGCGCGTCCAAGGCACCCACACGTGCTGTTGCGCGTTTCCAGCGGTCCTGCTGTTCCTGTTGGCCGCGCAGTGTCTTGCCGAAGAAGTTGAAATTCGCCGTATCGATTTCCTCAGACAGGATCGCCGCGTGGTTCGAAATGGTGTGATACGCAAGGTAAGCCTTCCAATCAGCAACCGGAACTTCGTTCACCAGCGCAATGGCATCCTTAAGCGGCTGCGGTCCGGTAACATTCACCTTCTTCAGGCCTTCAAGGCCGCCGGCACCGAAGAAGGCATCCCAATCAAAGCCCGTGTAGTTTGCCTTCAGCTCTTCCATCGTGGTTGGGTTAAAGTTTTTGGTGCGATCACGGCGGTCTGCGCGTTCCCACTGCTTCTCGGCCAGCTTGGTTTCAAGCGCCAGAATGGTTTCTGCCTGCGAGGCAGCATCTTCTGCGCTGACGCCAGCAAACCCAAGCATTTCAGCGATGTGGGCTTTGTAGGCTTCGCGAATACCCAGGAAGCGCTCGCTGTCATCCAGGTAATAGTCACGGTCTGGCAGGCCCAAGCCGCCAAGACCCAGGTTCAGGATATAGTAGTCAGGGTTTTCACGGTCGATGCCCAGGCCACCCGATACCGGTGAAATCATGCTGTCCTTGGCGTCACGACCGAACATGCGGATCAGACCTGCCACATCTTCAACAGCCGCGATTTCATCAAGGAGCGGACGCAGGGGTTCAATGCCCCGGGCATTGATCGCTTCCACATCCATATAGCTGTTGTAATAGTCGCCAATTTTCTGCTCGACAGAGCCTTGCGGGAAGTCACCAGCAGTCACTTCGTCGATGATGGCTTTGGTCCGGTCGCGGGAGCGCTCAGCCAGCACGGTGAAGGCGCCGTAGTTGGTGCGATCAGCCGGCAGCTCGAAAGTATCGAGCCATGTACCGTTCATATATTCGAAGAAGTTGTCGCCCGGCTTGACGCTTTCTTTCTGCGCCGTCAGGTCAACACCGAAACTGCCCAGCTCCGGTTTTACCTCGGCTTTGGCCACAACCTGCTCATTCGCAGGCGTGTCATTGGATTGTTCACCATTGCCGCATGCCGCAAGCAACAGCGCCGTCGCCGCAACGGACGACTTGAGTACTGCTTTAATCATTGATCCCCTCCAGGAGCTGTAACGAGATATTTTTTGTTATTGCCCATATTCTTTTTGATGTGAGCCCTGCACCACCCAGCCGCAGGGCTCACCCGCGACATAAAACAGGGCAGCTGCGGCACAGTCAACCAATGAAATGGTTTTGACCGGCTGCAGGCTGCCCTGATCAACAATTATAAACGAAAGATGTAGCCTTGAACTCCTATTCGCCTTGATAAATGGTGCGGCACGGGAATGGGATCGAAACCCCTTCGGCGTCGAACCGTTCCTTCACGGTTTTCAGCAGATGCCAATTGAGCGCCCAATAGTCGCCGGACGCGCACCAGACGCGCACCATGATATCCACCGAACTTTCGCCAAGCGATGTCACTGCAATCACTGGCTCCGGGTCATTCATGCAGCGCTCGTCTGCTTCAATGCTGGCCTTGATAATCTCCATAGCTTTGTCGATATCGTCGCCATAGCCGATGCCATACACAATCTGCAGGCGCCGGGTATCATGGTGATTGAAGTTGCGAATGGAGCTACCCCATACCGAATTGTTCGGGATGGTAATGCGCACATTGTCGCCGGTGTCCAGCTTGGTCAGAAAAAGGGAAATCCCCTTTACTGTGCCCGCATGACCTCCTACTTCAACAAATTGCCCCACCCTGAACGGCCGAAAAATCAGCAGCATGACACCCGCCGCCAGGTTCGACAAAGTGCCCTGCAACGCGAGGCCAATGGCGAGGCCGGCCGCACCCAATACCGCGACAAGCGATGTCGTCTCGATGCCAAACTGGTCCAGCAGCGCAATACCGGTAAAGATGATCACCGCATATTTTGCAAGGCTGGCCATGAAGCTCGATACCGTAGGATCGATTTTACTGCTTTTCTTGAAGGCGGCATTCAGGCGGCGCTCAACGAATCCGGCCAGCCAAAGGCCAACAATCAGGACCAGAATAGCTGCCAGAATGGTGATACCCATGTCCGTGGCCTGGGCCACCAGCTTGTCGGTATCAAGGTCGTTCGAATTGAAAAAGTCCATTATATCCGTCCTCTAGGATCTCCAATTGGATGCAGTATGCCTTTTTGCCCTACACCCGACAAGAGAAGTTGAATGCGAAAAGCTTCACCCTAGGTCATGTGTAACGAACAAAATGAAAACCATGGGCAAAAGAGCATCACATGACACAGTGCACCGATTTCCTGGTCGCGAAAGCAGACCTCCACAAGACCGAGTTCAGAAGCCACGACCTGCCTGACCTGAAGGATGGTGACGTGCTTCTGAAGCTGGACCGGTTCGCTTTTACCGCCAACAATGTGACCTATGCGGCCTTCGGTGACGTGATGAAATACTGGCAGTTTTTCCCGGCAAGCGACGGCTGGGGACGCATTCCCGTGTGGGGCTTCGCCGACGTTGAGGCCAGCAACCACCCGGATGTGAAGGTGGGCGAACGCTTCTATGGGTACTACCCAATGTCGACACATCTGGTGGTCAAACCAGCGAAGGTATCACCTGCGGGCTTCCTTGACGGCAGCCCCCACCGGGCTGAACTGGCCATCGTTTATAACCAGTATGTCAATGCCGCCACCGACCCAGGCTATGTGGAAAGCATGGAAGACCTGCAGATGATCTTCCGACCGCTTTTCATGACCAGTTTCCTGATTGATGACTTCATGGCCGACAATGACTTTTTCGGTGCCACGCAGGTGGTACTCTCCAGTGCATCTTCGAAAACTGCGTTCGGCGCAGCGTTCCAACTGGCCAAGAGGGAAGGCATTGAGGTGGTCGGCCTTACCTCGCCCGGGAACATAGCGTTCGTCGAAAGCCTGGGTTGCTATGACCGCGCTATTGCATATGACGACGTGGCTAGTCTGGATGCCAGCAAGAAGACCATCTATATCGACATGGCTGGCAGTGGGCAGGTGCGCACCGATGTGCATAGCCATTTTGCCGACAACCTGGTTTACAGTTGTGCCGTTGGCGCGTCCCACTGGGACGAGATGGGCGACAATTCGAACCTGCCTGGCGCAAAGCCGACGATGTTCTTTGCACCGTCCCAAGGCCAGAAGCGGTTGGCGGATTGGGGCCCGGAGGGCTTCCAGAAAAACACAGCCGAAGCTTGGCTCAACTTCATCAAACCCGCCGCAAGCTGGATCGACATCGAGCGTGATGAAGGCCCCAGCATGATGCTTGCGACCTACACCGACATGGTCAATGGCCGGGTCAGCCCGAAAACAGGAAAAATCCTAAGCTTCTAGAGGACTAGTGCAGTGCCTGCGGCAAGGTCCAGCCCTTGACGATGCCGCCGGCGCGCATCAGGAATGCGCCAAGCATGGCAAGCCACAGGGCAATTGGCCCGGAAACGCCGATATAAACAAGAAGGCAAAAAGCTCCGGCACCGAAGAAAGCCGCCGTGGCATAGATTTCGCCTCTTTTCATCACAAACGGAATTTCATTGCAGATCACGTCGCGGATGATTCCGCCGGCAACGCCCGTCACCACGCCCATCATAGTGGCCACAAGCATGCTGCCCGAGACGTCTAGCGCTTTCTCGGCGCCAACGACGCAAAAGAGCGACAGGCCAATGGCATCAGCCCACGCCAGCCACGTCAGGCGCTTGCCGTCCAGATAGCGCGCACCGAGGAAAGTAACGAAAGCAGCGCCAAGCGCGATCCAGATGGTTTGGGTGCCTTCAATCCAGAACACCGGCTGATCCAGCATCAGGTCACGCAGCGTGCCTCCGCCAACTGCAGGCATCAGCGCCAAAACAATAATACCAAAAAGGTCCATGCCGTTCCGGATGGCGGCCAGCGCGCCTGAGACCGCAAACACAAAGATGCCCGCGATATCAAAGATCGTCAGTAGATTTTCCATAACCGTGCCCCTTGGCTACCCATGGCAGTGTGCCCGTCTATCTGCTTGCCGCATAAAGGGCGTCAAGATCAAGGTGCTTTTCAAGGGCCTCAGCCAAATCATCAAGCGCCCGGTCCACCCGGTGGTGATGATCTTCCATCATGCCATTCGCCAGCCCAAGGCGGACAAGGAAGGCATTTCGGAAGGCCGCCTTGTCAAAAAGCCCGTGTACATATGTCCCCATCACACGACCTTGTTGAGACACTGCACCCAGCCTTTCCCCTCCAGAAAGAATGAAGGCACGGTCGAGTGCGGGGCCTGACGTGCGGCCTGTGTGGATTTCATATCCGGTCACCTCAGCCCCCAGGTCCGGGGCATGGCCGGCCACATCACGCACTTCCTTGGCGGGGCACAAGACCGTTTCCACGTCCAGCAGGCCAAGGCCGGCTTCTTCATCAGGCGCGCCTTCAATACCTTCAGGGTCAGACACCTTCTGCCCCAGCATCTGATAGCCACCGCAAATACCCAGAACATGCCCGCCTGTGCGTACATGGGCTATGATATCGGTGTCCCACCCTTCGACTTTCAGGAAGCGAAGGTCAGCTATGGTGGCCTTCGTGCCCGGCAGCACGATGAGGTCGGCATCACGCGGCAGGGGCGTACCCGGCCGCACGAACACCACCTCGACATTCGGCTCAGCCCGAAGGGGGTCAAGGTCATCAAAATTGGCGATGCGCGATAGCATCGGCACCACGATGCGCAAACCGCCTTCGCGTTTTTCGCTCGCGCTCTCGAGCACCACCGCATCTTCGGCCGGCAGGTCGCGCACACAGCGCAAGAAAGGCACCACGCCAAAGTTCTGCCACTGGGTTACATCTGTGATGGTCTCTAGTCCGCCATCAAACAAGCGCACATCACCCCGAAACTGGTTGATGATCACCCCTTTGATCAGCGCGCGCTCCTCAGGCGGCAACAGCGCATGCGTACCGACAATGGCTGCGATCACCCCGCCCCGGTTGATATCGCCAACCAGTGCCACCGGCGTTTGAGTGGGAAGTGCAAACCCCATGTTGGCGATGTCAGTGGCGCGCAGGTTCACCTCTGCCGGGCTGCCCGCGCCTTCCACCAGCACGAGGTCGGCTTCCGCCTTCATGCGGTCAAAGCTTTCGACCACACGAGCAAACAGTTCCTGTTTCCGTTCCTGGTAGGTTCGTGCCTCGGCCCGGCCGTACACTTGCCCCTGCAGCACAATCTGGGCGCCCGTGTCGCTTTCCGGCTTCAGCAGAACCGGGTTCATATGAACACTGGGGTCAACGCAGGATGCCTGTGCCTGCAGCCACTGGGCACGACCGATCTCGCCGCCTTCTTTGGCGACCGCCGCATTATTGGACATATTCTGGGGTTTGAAGGGCCTGACCGTCAGGCCACGATGGTGGAACGCGCGACATAGCCCCGCCACCAACACGGACTTCCCAACGTCAGAGCCCGTGCCCTGCAGCATGAGGGACCGCGCCAAGGCCTATCCCCCAGCCACATGCGGCGCGAGGAACTGCTCACCGCCCTCAGACCAGCGAGCCACCTTCACCTTGAAAGCGGTTTCCAAATGGGCGTCTGTCAGCACATCCGCTGGCGTACCAGACGCCAGTACGCCACCCTCATGCAGCAGCACAAGGCGGTCACAGTAGCGTAGCGCGAAACTGAGGTCATGCAGCACCAGCAGCACGCCGGCACCACAAGCCGCCTGCCCGCGCATGATGTCCATCACCTGAAGCTGATGCAGCGGATCCAGCGACGCCGTGGGCTCATCCGCCAGCATGAAGGGTGCTCCAACCGCCATGGTGCGCGCGAGCAGCACCCGGGACCGTTCACCCCCCGAAAGGGTTGTGGCCAACCGGTTGCGAAGGTGCCAGCAGTCTGTTTCTTCCATCACGCTCCGGATGACAGCCTGATCCTCCTCTCTCACTTCCTGCCAGGGTGTCAGGTGCGGTGTACGCCCAAGCCCCACCAGTCGCTCGACCGTCAGCGGCCAGTGAACCGGCGCGCCCTGCGGCACATAAGAAAGCTTCTTGGCTCGCTCGCGGGGCGCGAGGGCCGCCACGTCCTGATCACCGATGCGGATGTCGCCCGCTTCGGGCTCAACAATGCCAAGCACAGCTTTCAGCGCTGTACTTTTACCAGCGCCGTTCGCGCCAATCAGCCCAACCACCTGGCCGGGCTCAACGTTGAAAGACACATCGCGCAAGATAGCGTTGCCACCCAGCGTGACGGCCAGGTTTTGAATTTCCAGCCCGTTCATCGCATGCTCTCCCGCGTCTTGAACACGATATAGAGGAATACCGGTGCGCCAATGATGGCCATCACCACGCCCAGGCGCAGCTGACCGTGACCGATCGGCAGGCGGGTCAGGATATCGGCAAGCATCATCAGGATCGCGCCCAGGAACGCGCTCGGCAGCAGCAGGCGGCGCGGCTCATAACCAATCATGGCCCGTACCATATGGGGCACCACTAGGCCGACAAAACCCACGGCGCCACAAACTGACACGGTCGCCCCCACAGACAGGGCTGTCCCCAGCACCACGCGCCAGCGCAGGCGTTTAAGGTCAATCCCCAACGTCTGGGCGGCCTCTTCACCAAGGCTCAGAGCGTTCAGGCCCTGCCCCACACCCAGCATTGCAAGCCATCCCGCTACGATGAAAGGCCCTGCCAATGTGAGGTCGTCAAACGTCCTGTTTTCAAGCGACCCCAGCATCCACATCACCATTTCCTGCACCGTCACCGGGTTTGAGGTAAAATTCATCACCAGCGCAATGGCGGCAGTGGCCAAGCTTGAAATCCCAATACCAGCCAGGATCAGCGTCAGCACGCTGGCATCACGCGAGGCCAATAGCATCAGGATCGCGGTCGAAACAAACGCACCTGCCATGGCCATGACTGGAATGGCGAGAGACGACATCGCCGCCAGCCCCATATAAATGGCAATAACTGCCCCCAAGCTGGCACTGGCCGACACGCCTATCACACCCGGATCAGCCAGCGGGTTGCGAAGAAGCCCCTGAAGGGCAGCACCGGAATAGCCTAGCGACGCACCGGCGAGAATAGCCAGCAGCACCCTAGGCAAACGCAGTTCGCGCACGATGATGGCCTCCGGGCTGTCGGGCGGACCAAATACAGCCGCCGCCACCTGCGCAACATCGAGGTCCACCTGGCCAAACATGCCTGACATCAGCGCCACGATCAGGATAACCCCCATCAGCGACACGTTCAGCAGCCAGCCGTTTTGTTGCAGCTTCCTGATCACTCTTGTTTCTCCCCGGTCGCCGCGGCGGCAACCCTATTTGGCATCAATTCACGACGTTTGATTTCCGAGCGGATATATTCGGCAGCATCCACCGTAAAGGCACCGCCGCAGGACATCATGCCGCTTGGCACCATGATCGACGGCACGTCTTTCACCAGATCGCGGAACACTGTGTGGCGCCCGCTGCTCCAATTGGAAATATGAACAGCCCCTTCCTCGAAAAAGCTGCCAACCACCAGGTCAGGCGGCATCATGACCAGCTGTTCGAGGGGCAAAGGCCCCCAACCGTTCAGGCCAAGGTCCTCGGCAATTGGGTCAAGTCCGGCCAGTCGGATCATATCGTCTACCGAACTTCCCTTCCCTGCCGTGAAGCCGCTGGGAGTCATATAGACCGTCTTCATGGGAATAGGGGCAGCCTGCTTTAGCGCTTGGTACCGGGCCATATAGTCCGCCATGAAGGCCTTGCCCTCTGCCTCGTGCCCCAAAAGCGTGGCAACAGCCCCAAAATTCTTCAGGTTGGCCTCGAAGTTGAAGGCATAAGGCGGCTGGTAAGAGGTAATGCCGACGCGTTCAAATTTGGCATCCATAGACAGGCTCCCCCGGTAGCTGCGCACAAGGATATCCGGCCGCAGCATCAGAACCTCTTCGGCGCCCCCCCTGAGTGCATGGAGACCTTGGGCCCGCCGGAGGTAAAAAGAATTCGGGCTGGTGGCATCCCCCGACACAGCGACGATATCCTGCCGGTCAGCGAAGGCCAGGACATATTGGTCGGCGCAGAAATCAAGCCCAGCCACGGTGGGCGCTGCACCTGCGCGCGCAGCAATGCCTGCCACAACAACAGCAGCTGTCAAAAAGTGTTTCAATTGCAGGCTTGAGGGCATGCCCGCTCCCATCATTCTTGGTTTCACAAAACCACTGAACGGGAGCTTGCCTTAAAAGACAGGGACAATCTCCGCGCATTTCAGCGGGATTGTCGCCATTGCGGGAGAACCGCTCTGATCAGCTAGCCCGGCTGACAGATGGGCGACGCGGTGGCAGGTCTCCTGGCTTTTGGATCATCCGCCGTTTCACCCTTCCCAGACCAAACTTAGCGGTCCAGTGGGCCTTGTTGAAACGCGTCCCCAATCACAGTTGCGGGTACAGCCACGGCATACAGTTGACGAGGTCAACGTCCGTGTTCCCTCTTAGCTGCCCAACGCCTTTGGCGCCGGGCCAGCACCACCTGATCCCGCTATACTGCATGGTTCGCGCCCCGGCAAGGCGCTTATTGCCAGTTGGCAAGACCGCTAACGCAACTTTAACCCTGCTTTGGGACAATGATGTCGGATTTCGAATCCCGCCATTCGGGCCGGCAGATGGCCCCAGTTCCTTTGTTTCGGTCTAATGCGCCACGGCGCCTTCCTGGAGCTCTTCGATGAGACGATTCTTTGATGCTTTTCTGCGGGACTATTCCCTGACAATGAAACTTGCTCTCGGCCAAGGTGCGCTGGTAGCGCTTTTGCTGTTATTTGTGATCGGCAACTTGATCCAGGTGCAAGGGGTGCAGTCGACCACCAAGCTGGCAGCGAACCGCTATGCATCCACCGCCATGCTGCGGCAGGTACAATATGACGTCACCGATATGCTGGCGCTAACACGCGGGACCGTCCTGACGCAAAATGACTATCTGGTGGGCCTGTTCGAGGACCGGTCCAAACAGTTTGACCGGGACATCACAACCTTGATCAACCTGTATCGTGAATATGAAGAAGAAAATGGTGACGGCCTGCGGATCGCAAGGGAACTGAAGGCGAATACCGAAACCCTGAAGACGATGTTCCGCCGCCAGATAGACCTGGCAATGCAGGGCGGCGAAGACGCCCGCCTGCAAGCCCGACAGTTGGAGATCGACGGCACTAGTTGGCCGCCCCTCGAAAAGGTTCTGTACAGCATCAACGAACTGGTTGAATTACAGCAAGGGCAACAACAGTCCATCGTAGACGAAATGCTGAGCGCCTTCAGCTTCCAGACATGGACCCTAATTGTCACGGGCGCGCTTGGTGTGCTGTTGGCTGTTGTGATTGCCCGCGGCGTTGGCCATTCAATCGCGGCACCTGTGAATGACATCACCGGCACCATGCTGACGCTGGCGGAGAACAAGCTGGATATCGATATTCCGCACACCGGCCGCCAGGACGAGATCGGCGACATGGGTCGCGCGATGGAGTTCTTCCGAGATGAGATGAAGAAGGTCGAGCAGTTGGCGGAAGAACGGGAAGCCGCCCAGAAAGCCGAGATGGAAGCGGCAGAGGAGCGCGCAACACTGGAACGGGAAAAACATGCCCGTGATACTGAGGAAGCACGCCAGCGCGAAGAGCATGCCGCCCGCATCGAAGCGCTGATCGCCGCCTTCGACCGGTCCATTTCCGAAGCAATTGAGAATCTGAACGCCAACGCCCTCGAGATGCGCTCAACCGCCACTACCATGGTCGATGTGGCCGACCAGACGCGCGGGCAGGCAACATCCGTGTCATCCGCGTCGCACGAGATGCAGAACAACGTATCCACCATGGCGTCTGCGATTGAAGAATTCTCGGCCTCCATCAGGGAGGTCGCAAGCCAGATCCAGGCCGCAAGCCAGATGTCCGCTGACGCCGTCAAGGTGGCTGGCACCGGCAGCGAAGCGATTGATACCCTGTCTGTCGCCAGCGCCAAGATCGAAGATGTGGTGAAACTGATCAATGACATCGCCGAGCAGACAAACCTCCTCGCCCTGAACGCCACCATTGAGGCCGCTCGCGCGGGCGACGCCGGCAAGGGCTTCGCCGTGGTGGCGTCAGAAGTGAAGTCCCTTGCCAACCAGACCGCCAAAGCCACAGAGGACATCACTGCCCAGATCAGTGAAATGCAGGGCTTGACCGGCGAAGCCGTGAGCGCCATGCAAGCGATCGACGAGACCATCAGCAAACTCAACCAGGTCACGCTGGCCATCTCAAGCGCCGTAGAGGAACAGGAAGCCGCCACGTCTGAAATCAGCCGCAGCGTTCAGTTCGCGTCCGAGCAAACCGACAAGGTCGCAAGTGAAATCGGCCAGGTGACAGAAGGGGCCAACCAGACTGGTGAAGCATCCAACAGCGTGATGGCGGTCGCCGAACGGCTGGACGAGCTGTCCGGCACTATAGGCGACGATGTGAAGCGCTTCCTCACCGACGTGCGGGAGGCGTAGGTATGGCTGTCGTGCGCCCTTTGGTACTTGCAACTCTCCTTACCGGCACTCCGGCAGTTGCAGAAGATTCCAGCCCGCTCATCTGGATGGACAATAGCATTACCGCTCTGACTGGCACAGGTTTCGAGGTGCCGGGGAACAATATTTCCACCCTGACATTTGAGCACGTCAGTGCCTGGAACTGGGGCGATGTGTTCGGCTTTTTCGACTATCTGGATTATCACGACAATGCCTTCACCGGCAGCAGTTGGTACGGTGAAATTTCGCCACGCCTGAGCCTTGGTAAAGTCGCTGGGCTCAAATTTTCAGAAGATGGCTTGATCCGCGATGTGCTGATCGCAACCACCTGGGAACGCGGAAAGGATGGCGTTGAAGGCCTGCTGATTGGCGGTGCCGTTGACCTGAACCTGCCAGGCTTCACCTTTTTCAACGTCCATGCCTACGCCCGCAAGGACACCGGCCTTGGTGCCGGGTTTGACGACATGCAATGGACGATTGCGTGGTCACGCCCTTTCAAAGTGGGTGAACAGGCGTTCGTCATCGATGGCTTCATGGACTATGTAGTGGGCTGGGGCCCACAGGAAACAGCCCTCCATCTGGTGCCACAGATCAAATGGGACCTGGGCGCCACATGGGGCGAACCGGGCAAAATATGGCTTGGTACCGAGATCGACATCTGGAAGAACCAGTTCGGCATCAAAGACACTGCGGCCTTCGATACCGATCAGGTGGCGATCAACGCCATATTGAAAATCCACTTCTAGGCAGCTTGACCAAGCGGCACACAAGCCTTTGCAATACTGTGGATGTGACGGTGGTCAGTGCCACAGCACCCACCCAGCACAACAATCTGCGGATGGGCTTGTAGAAGCGCGCGATATTGCTGCCCCAGTTCTTCCGGATTGCCGTCATCCAGATCTTCTGCCTCGTCCAGTTCCGCATGGCTGCACCGGGACGCATTGGCCCGCATACCGCCAATCCGGTCCATCCAGGCTGCCCCGCTTTCCAGCACGTGATCAAAATGCTCAGGATGGGCGCAGTTGATCATATAGTATGCCGGATACCCGCCCGTCGCCGCATCGACTACGGCCACCGCCGACTTGAGGCTGTCACCACTTGGCAGGCGGCCGTCTGTCTCCACAGTGAAGGATATGGCAACCGGGATTCCGGCCGTCTTTGCAGCCAGCGCAACACCCGTCGCTTCCGGAATATTGGTCATGGTGATGGCGCCAATCATATCCGCTCTGGCCTCCTTGAAGGCGATGGCCTGTGCTTGATGATAGGCATGGGCTTCCTCAGCAGTCATGGCATCTCCGGCCACATAGCCGTCACCACGCGGCCCGATGCAACCACTGACCAGAACAGGGATATCGCCTCGGGCCTTCAGGCTATCCCGCACACTCTGCATCAGTTCGATCGATGCCCTGTTCGCGGCCGCCAGTTCGTCCGGCGCGTAGCCCAGCTTATCGCCCCAGTCGGCGCTTGCCCGCCAGGTTGGTCCTTCCATCAGAAAGCCCATTCCTTGGGCAAGCGCGATCTCGCCGTGGCGCATGTAATAGGCCTTGAGCGATGCACGCCCGTCTTCGGTCTTCAAAAGGTCAAACGCCGCAAAATAAGGCAATTCCTGGCCTTCGTGGAAGATCAGGGTGGTTTCGAGCCCACTGTCGGTCAGGTAAAGCGGACCGCCGACCTTGGGTAAAAAGGTTGTTGTCATGATGGTATCCTCGCGTTTTTCTTGGTCTCCCTGGGCAGCCGAAGCCGCCCAGTCGCGGCCACTATCTCTATTTGGCAATGGGCCTTCTAGTGTACTTGTGGTACAGTAGAGCCAAGCCATTGATATATATAACATTTGACAAGCCTTAGTGGGGGCTGCGATGCACCAGAAACAGTCAAAACGGGACCTGATCCTGGAGCTTGCCGAACAATCCGTGCTTCAAAAAGGCTTTGCTGCCACCAGCATAGACGAGTTGATCGTCGCCGCAGGCATCACCAAAAGCGGCTTCTTCTATCATTTCAAGGATAAGGCCGACCTGGCCAAGCATTTGTTCCTGCGGTATGTCGAGCAAGACGACCGCATTTTTGCCGACCTGTTCAACGAGGCTGACGCCTGCTGCACAGATCCATTGGACAGCCTCCTGCTGATGCTGAAACTGCTTGCAGACATGCTCTCAGACATGCCGTCATTGCATCCCGGCTGCATGGTTGCGTCCTACTGCTACCAGCACCAGCTGTTCAACAGTGAAATACGCGACCTAAATGCCGAAGGCGTCCTGCGCTGGCGCAAGCTGTTCCTGGATCGCCTGGAACAGATCGCCCGAAAACACCCGCCTACCGGGGACGTTGACATGGAAGCCGTTGCCGACATGGTCATGGCATCCGTTGAGGGCGGCATTATTCTGTCCCGATCGCTGGACACCAAAGACTTGCTTCCTCGGCAGGTCCTTTTATGCCGCGATTATATCAAGCGTGTGTTCAGGCCAAATGGCTAACCCGCCACCACCTGTAGCTTGGTGGTATTTTTCACGGCCGTCAGGGCGATGGAGCTGTTGATTTCGCGCACACCGTCAATCTGCGACAGGTGATTCCAGAAAAATTCCTCATAGGCCTGCACATCACGAACCCGCACCTTCAGAATGAAGTCAATGTCACCCATCAGGGTGTGGCATTCGATCACTTCCGGGAAGCCGCGCACCTTTTCCATAAAGTCCGGCAGCACGTCACGGCTGTGGGCATGCATCTTGACCTGCGCGAACACAAGCACGCCGAGCCCGGCCTTTTCCGCATCCAGAAGCACCGTGTGCCCTGAGATCACGCCCGCCTCTTCCATCTTCTGGATACGCCGCCACACGGCAGAACGGCTGGAGGCAACCTTGTCGGCCAGATCCACCAGCGGGATTCGGGCGTCTTCCTGCAGCAAATTCAGGATACGTGCATCAAGATCATCTATTTTGTCGGCCATTATTTCGATATACCGCTATTTAATGAGATAATTTCTCACTTTATATGCCATATCCGCGACAATAGGAACCTTTTCTCGCATGCGTCAGGGTAAAGTGTTCATACCTTAGACAGAAAGCCGCACCCCAGAAGGGCCTGAGCAAACGGGCGGGGTCGGCATTTTTTATGGAGACCCAAGTCATGGTTTTGCGAGGCAACACCCGAACCCGATTTTCCGTCATGGCGGATTATGACCCAAACACCTTGTCCCGCGTGTTGGAACTTTTCTCGATCCGCGGTCAGGATTGCGACAGCGTTTCTGCACGGAAAACGGAAGAAGGCTTTCAGTGGATCGAGCTTGATTGTTCGGACGTGGATGACCATTCCGCCAGCGTGCTTCTCAACAAGGTACGTCAGATTATCACGGTGAAAAGCGCACGGATTGAAACACTCGTGCTGCGGGCAGCCAAACTAGCGGCATAAGATTATGGATACACCGATTATGTAGCGGCGCGGCCCAATGGCTGCGCCGCTTCTCGTTTCGCCTCTTAGAAGCGCATCTGGAAATTGAACCCGGCATAATGGGACTTCCAGTCATCGCGCTTTTCACGCGAATATCTGAGGCTAGCGGTACCGAAGCCCGAAAAGATATTCAACGCCCCACCGATAACCACTGACTTGTCTGCCATTGGGTCGTTAGCCAGTTCGAACCAGTCTTCCCCACTTTCAAAACGCGCTGCGGTGACGAACGTATCGTTTCCGCTCAAGGCCTTCCTGTATGTGCCGAAGACCTCAGGCCGGATAATGACTGCATTCTCACCCTTGCCGCTCCAACGGAAATCGTAGCCCACTGATACCCGGCCAATTCCGTCCAGGCGTGAATAACTTCGGCTTTCCACCACCAGGTTGGCACCATCGCCACCCGTTTCCGTATATCCGCCCTCGCGAACATGCATATAGCTTGCGCCCACATGCGGCCGCACATGCAGCCCCCCGAGCTTAAGGTCATATCCAATACCGGCATCCAGCGCTGCCGTGTAGCCACTTGAACTGCTGTCCACTGACTTATCGATGGTGGCGAAAGAGAGCTCTCGACTACGGTCCACATCGTTATACCAAATGGATGCTGACGTCGTGGCATAGGCAGCCCCCGCCTTGGCGATCAGGTAGGTATTCAGATAAGGTGAAAAAATGGATACGTCATCGCCGATGTTGCTTTCACGCTCCGTACCCTGCAACATGAAGCCGCCACCGAAGCCCCACAGGACATTTTGGCCAATCGCCTTGTCGTACCCCAGAAGGATACCGGCGCCGATATAGTCCACGCCTTGCTCGCTGACGGATCCAGTCATGTCGCCAACACCAACGACTTCACGGGCCCAGAAACCACCTTCAAGACGCTTCTTGGCATTGACCTCAATCAGGCGGTCGCTAAGCCCGCCCTCAAGCTGCTGGAGGCCGCTGTAGGCCATCTGCAGGCTGGCGCCGGTGGTATCCGGCATCATGGCCTGCATGGCATCTTCCACTTCATCGGCATCCTCTAGCTGTACCAAGGCACTCCCCAAATCATCTTCCGGATCAAGTGCCTTAAAGAGATTGCCATAAAGCGTTGCACGGTTACCGGTGAAAGCAAGTTCATCTGCCGTCTTGGGACGGACAGTCAGCTCGATTTCTGTCCCGTCGTCAGACAAACCAAGCGTACCGTGCATAAGGAAAGCACCTCCATCGTTTACCAGGTCACCTTCCAGCGTCAGATCACCTGCGTCGATCACCGTATATGTCTGTTCCTCGGTCACAAACGTGCTGAAGCGTGTGGTAATTGAAACGTCGTCGCTGATGGCCACAGCGCCCGTCGCATTCAGCTGCCCGGCACTGCCTTCAATAGGGTCAACGGTGATGGACAGCGTCGCACCGTCACTCAGCGTGGCGGAGGTCACGTCCAGCACGTCATCCGCCCCTAGCATCAGATCGGCGCCTGAAAGATAGAAATCAAGCGACCCTTCATGGCTGATACTGCCTGAGAAATCAGCGTTTCCAGACATGGAAAAGCTATTTTGCCCGGCGCCAAATGCAATATCTCCGTCCAGGCTGCCATCCGTCAGAACGACGTTATCATCACCGCTCCCGAGCCAGATATCGCCTTGGATCGTGCCACTGTTACTAATTTCAACGCCACTTGTGTTGGCTCGCAAATCAAACGCAACCGTTTCTCCTGAGCTGTTGGTGCCGCGCACAACAAAGATGGCACCCGAGTTGTCAATCTGTGTCAGCGTGCCGGATTGGTCGCGCACGCCGAAACCGTCGCCGGTTTCACCTGCAGCGGACACCACAATGGTCTCTTCATTCTGGAGCGCTTCCAGAAGGGCATTCTCGTCCACATCCACACCGATGGCATCACCGCCAACGCTGTAGGTTTCGTTGCCATCATCATTGTAGGTCACGCCGGTCGTGGCTTCGATCGTGCCTCGGTTATAAAGCATTGGCACCTCGGCGCCGTCACCCAGATGCAACGCGACAGCCGTGGCATCAAGCGCACTGACATCGATCGAGCCGTCGTCGATGTGGATACCACGCTTGATGATGGACTTGGCCTCGTTACCGCCCAGAATGCGCATACCCACGGCATCAAGGCCGGCACTTTGCCCGTTCACGGTGATAAAACCGCGATGGACCAAACCGTAGTCCAGACCGGAGATCTGCCCGAGGCGCAAATCAGTGCCGTCTGCCTTCAGGTTTTCAATCAACACAGCCGGGGCACCACCATATGTGGTGATGGCCGATGTCGGGATCACCTCGTCTGAATCATCATTGAAGTCCGCGCCCTCACCATTCAGCATCAGGCCTCCGGTGATATCACTCCCCACATAAAGCCCTGCCCTGCCAGGAACTGCGTCAACAACTTCGCCATCGTCATCAGTGGTGGTCGGCTCACCAATAGACATCCCACCCTCATGCACAAACGCACCGTCAATAGTGCCCGTTTGCAGGATGCCGATGCTGTCCTTGTTGCGGGCAGTGATCGTTCCATCGATGGTCACGTCACCCGTGACGTCACCAATGATTTCAACACCGACAGACCCTTCACCGGTCATGGTGATGACAGCGTCGCTATATATTTCGCCTTCGAAGCCGGATTCGATCAGGATGCCCCGGGCACTGCCGCCCGTGACTGATATGGACGATTCTTCCGAAAGCGTCAGGTTGCCGTCAAACACGCCAGTCCCGAAAACACCCAAGCCAACGTTACTCGTAGCCGTATCTTCGTCCGTGGGGCCATCAATCACGAACGCCCCTTCGATGTCGATGTCTGAGGTCAGACGGAGATCATCGGTATAGACGCCTAGCGCGACAGCATTCGTCGCGTCATCTGACTGCAACGTTCCCTGCATCAATAGCGAATGATTGCCTGTAATGCTGACAGCTGTGCCACTTGAAACCGTGACAGATCCGTCTGCGGTGACGGTCAGTGTCCCGCTGCCGCCCATCAGCGTCGTGGTATCCACAGCCGTAGTGCGGTCGGTATCGATTTCTGCATCATCAGCAAAAACGGCTGGAGAAACCGTCGCTCCGACAAGGGTTAAGGCGCTAAAAATTGGGACATAATGAAATCTGTCAGAAAATAGCATTGGTCGCTCCGCTTGGAATGGTTCCCACGTGATACGGAGGCCGACAATATTTCCTTCGAATAAGGCAATGTTTGGCCCAGAGGCCTAGTTCTGACACTACCCGCCCCGGCTCATGCAAGCCTGGGCAGGTCCCCATATCTGTGCTGCGCGCATTGTGCGGGCACGACATGAACCCTGGCTGAATGACTGGATCGGAAAAGATTCAGAAAGAGGCGATCGGGCCGTGACCGCCCCTTTCAGAGATAGGCTATGTCTGCACCACCAGCGGATCGCTGACCGGACTGGCGCCTTTTGGTTTCAGGCCAAACAACGGCCTGAGAAAGCCAATACGGCGGATTACATACTCATGGAGCAGCACGCAGGCAGCCACGGTGCCAATCGTCACCACCAAAAACTCAGGCACTGCGCCAATCAGGTAAGGAGCCACCGCCACACCAACCAGAATGATAACTGTCTGGTGCAAAATATAATATGGGAACACCGCTTCTGTCAGGTAGCTAAGCGCGGTGCTGGGGCGGTTGAGAAACTGCTGAGCCGCACCGAAGAGCGCACAGATTACCCACCAGACATAAAATATCCTGAGGGTACGAGCGGCCTGCATCAGAGGCCCGTCCACATCAAGTTCCGTCCAGTTGGCCCAGGCCACGGTGAGCGTGATACCCGCTGCGACAACCAGGCCCAACGACAATTTCCATTGGCGCGCAATGCCGGCCCAGAAAGCGCCACTTTTGGCGACCAGCACACCGACAGCGAAATAGCTGAAATAGCGGATGTGAGCACCCCAGTCGCCCCGGATATCATGGGTTTCCGGCCAGGCAATATCTGACGTGAAACGGTACAGCACGAACAGAAGTGCAGGCACAACAAGTACAAGCGGCGTCTGAAGCAAATTCTTCAACGTTGCACCCGCACGAAACCGCCGCACAAGTGGCAACACAGGAAGGATCAGAAGCGTATAGATCAGTACATAAAGCACATACCAAAGGTGGTTATATGTGGGGGTGAATACCTCCCAGCGCTGATCAAGGTCCATATAATCCTTGTAAAATGCCCAGTAGCCCGGCTCGATTGCGCCAGCCCGCAGCAATTCGAAATAGGTTTGCGGCGCCACAATGACGAAGGCACCGAAGAAGAAGGGCACCGTCAGGCGCTTCACGCGCGCCCAGGCGAAAACACCCGCTGCGGCCTTATCAGCAGCGAACCGAACCGCCACACCGGAGATCAGGAACAATAGCGACAACCGCCATGGATTGAGCAGCATCATGGCTGGTTCCAGGAAATCGCTCTCATAAGGGCTTTTTACGTGCCAGCCCCAGGTCACATAATACATACCTACGTGATAAAAGATCAGCAGGCCAAAGGCGACGACCCGGAGCCAGTCCAGGTCATACCGCCTATTATTCATTGTATGTGTCATCATATCCTCGCGTCATCGTTTTTCTCGGGTAAGGACATACAATCATCAAGGTAACAGAGGCACCAGATAGCCAGACACGAATTGCTGCCTGGGAGGGACGAGCGGCGGATTGAAAATGACTTCCATGGGCCCAGCAGCCGCTGGCCAGGGACGAACGGCGGCACATCTGGGACAAGTGGCCAAGCTTTGCAGTTTCGCTGCAAAAGAGGCGGCGCTATAGTGACAGGCATGATCAGCTTATGGAAATTCTATCGCGCCTGCCTGCCCAGCCGAAACGAACGCTTTCTTTGGGGCGTGGTATCGGTGGTGACATTGGTTATCGTGGCCGTCAACGCGCTGTCCATTCTGACTGAAGCGGCGCGCCGGGGCGACAGCCTTGACGCGCGAACACCGTGGATTACTGAAGCCACCAGTGCGGTCTTTATCATTCTGCTATTTCCACTCGTCAGTTGGTTCGTGCGCCGTTTGACGCTCGACGCCGCTGGCATGAAGAAAGCGGTGATCGCACACTTGGGACTCAGCATAGCCTTTTCCGCTATCCATGTTGCCGGCATGGTGGGTCTGCGCAAGTTGATCTTCTGGGGATTTTTCGACAGCAACTATAGCTTCCTGGATGTCGTATGGCGCGATGCGCTCTATGAATACCGCAAGGATGTCGTGACCTACATCATGTTTGTGTCACTATTGTATCTGGTGCAGGCGTTGGTCCGACGTGAAGAAGCCCTGCAGGAAGACACACGTCAAACACCAGACAAGCGGCTGGCGTTCAAAAGCGGGAGCGAGCTCATCTGGATCAAGCCCTGTGACTTTCTTTATGCCAAGGCCGCCGGCAATTATGTGGAATTATACACCGCCAATGCCATGCACCTGGTGCGGCTCAGCATGACCGGGCTGGAACGCCAGCTTGCGGATGCCGGGGTCAACGTCATTCGCATACACAGGTCCTTCACGGTCAACGCTGAATGCATTCTTTCGGTCAAACCGAAGTCTGATGGTGACGCGGAAGTGCTACTGCAGGACGGCTCCAAGGTACCCGCCAGCCGCCGCTACCGGGCCCAATTGTCAGCCTTAGGTGGGTAGGATCAAAAGGCTTCACAGCTAGTGCCGTTCGCGGCCTTCTTCCTTCTCGACGATGCCTACAATGTGGTTAATGGAAATTGGCCCAACACGCCCACTGTCCAGGCTGCCAGGGTGCCCCAACAATAGATAATCGGTCAATTCGCCTTCAAATTTCTTCAGCTTGCGCATGAAATAACGGTTCAGGCGGTATGGCTTGTCAAAGGGTGTCAGCACCTGCTCATCGTTGACAAACACATAGCCCCGGTCGTCAACCAATAGTTTATCACCCGGCATTCCCCAGATTTGCTTGATGACCAGATTTTGGCTTTCGTCCGATGTGAAAATAACAAAATCCAACCGCCGCATGTCCCGGCATCCCGGCGGTAATGCAGTCACTTTCTGCCCTGGCATCAACTGGCCCTCAAGGGACGTGCCGTGAATTTCTTTCTCAACTGGGGTGCAGTCGGCAGGAGTGGCGTTCGCCAGCAAAAGGGTCAGTAGCGGAGATATCAGCAAATTGAGGTTCCTTCCTTGTAGGGCATCTTAACGGTTGCGCCGCAGATGAAAACCGCCAAAATCGGAACAAACAAAGGAAAGAAGACCATGCACCCTCTCAGGCTTGCCCTCTGTATGTTGATACTGCTAATTTCCAGCCATGTTTTGCATGCGCAGGAAGACGGCAGCTTCCCCATCCCGGACCCGCTTTTTGAAGCTGAAAGCCCAGGCCTTGCTCAGGTCCGCGCATGGTCGATGGATAAGTGGATGGCTGTCAGAAAAACCAATCACCCGCTGTATCATAATGCTCTAGGGCCAGCTCGGTTTCGCTCCTATGTCTATTTCTGCAGACGGCACGAACTGAATGTAAACATGCCCATCCTCAACGAAATGGCACTGAAGAACCTGAGTGAAATCATCGTCGCCCACTTTGAAGAAACCGAATGGTCCAAGTTTGGCGCGATGGACAAAGCCGACGTTCGGCGCTTCATTGGCGACCTTGGCCAGGATATCTATGCGTTTGAATATGCAACAGCTATTGCAGAAAGGCGCGAGGCTCAAGACCGTCTGGAGATGACCACTCAAGCTTACTGCGCCAGCATCTCCAAAGAGAACCAGGACAATTATATTGCGCTCAGGGCCACCGCGAAGCGTCAGTTGGGGCGCTAGCATCTGCCTCAGGCGCTGAGCCCGGATTTGCCGTACAGATAGTTGATAATACTGCATTCCGTCAGCGGGTGTTCATCTGCGGGGCAATAGTCAGAAAGGCGCTCAAGGCTTTTCTTCATCAACTTCAGCTTCCTCAGCTTCTCATTGATCTCGGCCAGTTTTGCCCGGGCCCGTGCATTCACACTGGCACAGTCAGCGTCAGGATCATCCGTGAGGGAGAATAACTCCTTGATCTCGTTCAGGGTAAAACCCAGCGCCTGCGCCTCCTTGATGAACCGCACGCGCTTTTGCGCGTCACCGCCATAGACACGGTACCCGGAGGGCATCCGGTCCGGTGGCGGCAAAAAGCCGCTGCGTTCATAATACCGAATTGTCTCCGCTCCCACGCCTGTGGATTTCGCCAGTTTTCCGATTGTCATGCCAGCCATGCCACACTCCTTATCCTTGAGTCGACATCATCATACACCTTAAAGCTTACTACAAGGTCAAGCATTAAGGTGCAGCCATACTTTGGGTGTTGATTTGCATAGTGTCACGACTGATCACGAGGGCTGACCAATCGGTGACGATTGTGGGGTAAGTGCGGGAGGAGCGTCACCCGGCACTTGTCAGGAAGACGTGCTCCGACTGGTCAGCCCTATCCTGCAGGGCAGGGCATGATTGAAGATGGACCGGAAATGCCTGACCAGTCCTTCATTCGCTCAATGCAGGCGCACCTTGTCAAAGCCAACTCAAACTGATAAGTGCTATAAATGACTATTGCGGTCTTTTTATGCCATTTCTGGAAACCTTATGCAGCCTGCAAAACCAAGAATCGACATCCTTGCCCTGCCCGAGACCACGGGATCAGTGCTGTATTGCCTATATGAAATCCTGGATTCGGCGGATAGTATGTGGACAACCCTGACCGGTGCAGACACTCACATCGAAGGCTTCGACGTGCGTATCGTCTCCCCCATCAAGGGTGTATTTACCTGCATCGGAAAAATCCCGATCATGCCCCAAGCTAGCCTTGAGGATTTGCCTTCAGGCAGCATTATTATCGCCCCCGATTTTCTTCTTGGGGATGACTTCCAGACCACAGAATTCTGGCAGGCCAGCGCCGAGTGGATTCGAGATCAGCACGCCCGTGGCAGCACCATCTGTTCGGTTTGTACCGGCGCCGCCCTTCTTGCAGAAACTGGTCTCCTGAATGACCGGGAGGCCACCACCCATTGGGCCGGGGCCGAACTGCTTCAGTCGGCCTATCCGGAAGTCAAATGGAAGCCTGACCTGATCTTCTCCTGCGCGGTAGATGACGAGAGTATCATTACGACCGGCGGGGCAGCATCCTGGATGGAACTATGCCTTTATTTGATCAAGCGCTTTTTCGGATATGACGCCGCAGCGCGAACCGCAAAGATTTACCTGCTGGGTGACAGAAGCGACGGTCAACTGCCTTTCACCGGTCCTTCCCCCCTGAAGGATCATGATGACGCCGTCATAAGGGAATGCCAGTCCTGGATCGCGGGCCACTATGATGCACCCCAGCCGGTTAGTCGCATGATCAAGAAATCCGGTTTGGCAGAACGCACCTTCAAACGCCGTTTCACAAGTGCCACGGGTATGAAACCCGTGGCCTATGTGCAAACCATCCGCGTGGAGGAAGCCAAACAGTTGCTGGAAACCACACACTTAAGCGTGGAGGAGATCAGCACGGCAGTTGGCTATGAAGACTCAGCCTTTTTCCGCCGCCTTTTCAAGCGGACGGCAGGAGTTTCACCAGCCAAGTACCGGCAAAAATACCAAGCCATCCGCAACCTTGGAAAGCCATTGGCCCATCTGGCCTAGGCCTGGCCCGCCGTCGCTTTCTTGCCTGCAGCTGACCCTGAGGGGCTAGGGCCCGCATAGCTTGAAGACACGTCGAACCCAGCAATCATCTTTGGAATTTCCAGGGAGGCCCCCTGATAGAAACCTGTCTCAGGAATGATCTCCCTCGGGTTCCTGAAGGTTCCAAACACCATGTCGATCAGCGGCACATCACAATAGTTATATTTGTGGACGCCCCGTTCGTGATGGACCGAATGGGCCTCCGGTCGCACGATGAAAAAGCCCAGCCAGTACGGTGTCTTGATGTTCATATGTTGCCACGCAGTCAGGAACAGGATTGCGAGGTTGACAATCAGACCCGCTTCCCCGCCGAGGCCCACAACACCTACAAGTGCAAGGCTGCCAAAGAAGGTAAAGCCCACCATGTCTTGGGGGCTGAAGTAGAAGGCGCCCCAAACGTCAAATCGCTCAGCAGAATGGTGCATCTGGTGGAAGGCGCGCCACAGGAAGTTCGAGTTATGCATGCTGCGGTGCCAGCAATAGCCGACCAGTTCGGCTGTGAAAAAGCCCGCCAACGCCTGCTGCCAGATCGGCAGGGATGTAAGATCAAAAAGCCGATAATTCGCGAGCACATCATCCCAAAGGAAGGGAGCATAGGTGCCAACAGCCAAATAAAGAATGAAACCAATTGCACCCCGCGTCCGCCAGAAGGGGGAGGCCGGATATTGCTGGCGTGGGTGGATCATCTCCCACACCGCAAGGAGGCCGAAGGTGCTCAGGATGATAAGTTCCAACATGATTTTCCTTTCGCTGTCGTGACTGAGAACAGCGGCACCATGCCGAATGGTACTCTGCGTGTTAAGTGCCCAAAATGTCAATTTCAGGCCATATATGCCAGACCGTCATTTTTCAGTTCACCCGACCCGATCACGGATTTTTGTCCTCCCTGCTGACTGGTTTTTCTCTGCCCAGGTGATCTGTTCATGAAAAATTAATCAGCACGGGCGCACCATGTGATATAGTTAACGCGTGGGCGGATCTGCCCGGCAATTTCATTATCTCCCCGCAGAAGCGGGACGCAAATCGAACTCATTTGTTAATTTTTTAGGGGATTCTTTCGGTCATGTCGCCACCAGCGCGGCAGGCGTTAGAAGCGAACGGGGCATCGCGCACCGATGATGAACACGCGTGTGCGTGATGAAGATGGAGACACAAGGAAACTGGACAGCAACGAGTGAGGACAAAGCAATGGTGAAGAAGGACAAGTCTTTTGCGGAACTGATTTCAACCGACCGTGAAAAGCGAGCCGAGGAAGAATGGTCAGGTACCTTCCTTGATTACCTTGAACTCTTGCGCGAGAATCCTCACTTGCCCATGCTGGCCCATAAGCGCGTCTATGAAGCGCTGATCGACAAGAACGACACCGTCCTCACAGCAGAAGACGACCCCCGCATCGGCCGCCTGTTCGGCGACGAAGGCGTCAAGGTCTACACCAAATTCAAGGATATCTTTTTCGGCATCGAACCGGTTGTGGACCGGATCGTGCGCTATTTCCATGCGGCCGCCCTGAAGGGCGAGGAAAGCCGTCAGGTCTTGTACCTGATGGGCCCTGTGGGTGCCGGGAAGTCAAGCCTTGTCGACCATGTCCATCACCTGTTCGAGACCGCAGCCCCGATGATGGCGATTGAGGGCTGCCCAATCCAGGAAGAACCCCTGCACCTGACGCCAAGGCACCTGAGGGAAGAATTCGAGAAGATGCTGGGCGTTCATGTCGAAGGCGACCTGTGCCCGGTGTGCCGCTACCGACTGAAGGAAGAGTTCGGCGGCGAGTATGAAAAGATGCGTGTCATTTCCGTGCGCCCGTCCAAGCGCGCGCGCCGCGCCATCGCTGTAGTGCCGCCGGTGGACCCCAACAACCAGGACACCAGCGTGCTGATCGGCTCCGAAGATATCTCGAAGCTCGACAAATATTCGGAAAGCGATCCACGCGTGCTCAACCTCGACGGCGCGTTTGACGCCGGCAACCGCGGCATCGTGGAATTTATCGAGGTGTTCAAGAACGAAACCGAATATCTCCACACCATGATCACCGCGACACAGGAGAAACAAGTTCCTGCCCCCGGCCGCCACGGCATGGTCTATGTGGACTGTGCGATCCTCGCGCACTCGAACGAGGCCGAATGGCGCAAGTTCAAGGCCGAGCACACGAACGAGGCGATCCTCGACCGGATCGTAGTGGTGAAGGTGCCTTATAACCTCCGCCTTTCAGAAGAAGTGAAGATTTACCAGAAGATCCTGGGCAAGTCCGGTTTCGACGGCCACATAGCTCCCCACACGCTGGAGACCGCGGCCATGTTCGCGATCCTGTCACGCCTTGAGCCGTCGAACAAATGCGATCGCATGACCAAGCTCCGCCTCTATAATGGCGATGAGGTGATCGAGAAGGGCCGCACCAAGAAAGTGGATATCGAAGAACTCAAGGGCGATGCGCAGGACGAGGGCCTTTCCGGCATCTCCACGCGCTTCATCGTCAAGGCACTTGATATTGCACTCTCTAAAAGCCCGGACGGCATCACACCAATTCATATCCGTGAAGCGCTGATTGACATGGTCAAGGAAAGCGAATTTGCCGACGACAAGAAGAAAGATCTCCTCGGCTTCCTGCAGGACACCATCCATAAGGAATATTTGTCGATCCTTGAGAAAGAAATCACCAAGGCGTTCGTGCATGCCTATGAAGAACAGGCCGAAACCCTGTTCCACAACTATCTCGACCATGCCGAAGCCTATGTGAACAAGTCCAAGGTCAAGGACCGCGACACCAAGGAAGAGCTCGAACCTGACGAGAATTTCCTGAAGTCCATCGAGGAACAGATCGCTATCGTCGGCAGCGCCTGCCAGGGCTTCCGCCAGGAAGTGATCGCCTTCCTGTGGTCCGCAACACGACGGAAAGAGAAGATCACATACACGTCCTATGCACCGCTCAAAGACGCGATTGAGAAACGCCTGACCTCAAGCGTGCGCGATATCAGCCGGATCGTGACGGCAAGCCGTACACGGGACGAGGACCAGCGCAACAAGTATGACAAGCTGGTCGAGGACCTCCTCGACCTTGGCTACACCCCCTATTCGGCAGATGTGATTCTCAAATATGCCGCCAACAATCTATGGAAGGACTGAGGCCATAAGCACATGAGCCAGCCAAAAGTCATATTCCGCGACTATCCGGCCCAGGAAGGGCTGCGATCCGACCGCTCTGCGGGGGACCGGGCCCGCCACCGACAGAAGGTCCGGAAGGCCATCCGCGAAAACATCGCCGACATCGTCGCCGAACAACCCATCATCGGTCGCTCCGGCGACACGATCATCAAAATTCCCGTCCGCGGCATCAAGGAATACCGCTTTGTTTACGGCAAGGGCAAAGGCACCGGCACGGGCGATGGCGATACCGAGGAAGGCCAGGTTGTCCAAAAGGCGGGCGAGAAGAAGCAAGGCGCCCAGCCAGGTGAAGGCGGCGACGATGAGGGCGAAGACTATTATGAAACCGAGATCATGCTGGATGAGCTCGTGGACATCATGTTCGAAGACCTTGAGCTGCCGGACATGGAGCGCCGCAAGATGCGCGAGACCCTATCCGAACGCACGTTGAGGCGCGCGGGCACCCAGCGCGCGGGCAACCCCGCCACACTCGACAAGAAAAAGACGCTCAAGACCCTGATCAAACGCCGGATCGCCGGCGGCACCATCGGATCGGAAGACCCGGCCAGCATGCGGCGCGAAGACTTGCGCTACCGTAGGCGCAAGCCCAAGACCCGCTTTGAAAGCAACGCCGCCATCATCTGCATCATGGACACCTCGGGCTCGATGGACACGATGAAGAAATATCTGGCGCGTAGCTTCTTCTTCCTGCTGTTCCAGTTCGTGCGCACCCGCTATCGGTCGGTCGAGGTGGCGTTTATCGCCCACCACACCCAGGCAAAGGAAGTGAGTGAGCATGAGTTTTTCCACAAGGGCGAAAGTGGCGGAACCAAGATCAGCTCGGGCTACCAGAAGGCGCTCGATATCATCAGCGAACGCTATCACCCGGACGTTTGGAACCTTTATGCCTTCCATGGCTCCGACGGTGACAATTTCACCGAAGACAATGAGACCATGCTCAAATGCGCCAAGGAGCTTTGCGATGTATGCAACCTGTTTGGCTATGGCGAAATACGCCCGTGGGGTTCGGGACTTGTGGATGTGTTCGAACGCAATCTGGATGCCGACAATTTCAAGGCCGTTAAAATCAACGAGAAAGACGATGTCTGGCCCGCGTTCCAGGCGCTGTTGAGCAAAGAAAAACTCCGCCATGCGCTAAGGGAAGAGGAGGATGCCGATGCCGGGTAACGAAGTCCCGTTCCGTCCCGACGAAACCGCTTGGACCATGGCGGACCTTCAGCGCTGGAACGAAAAGATCCTGCGCATCGTCGATGATATCGGCCTCAACTGCTTCACCCAGGAATTTGAGGTGTGCGACCACGAGCAGATGTTGGGCTATATGGCCTATCACGGCATGCCTGCCCACTATCCGCACTGGTCGTTCGGCAAAAGCTTCGAACGCCAGAAGACGCTCTATGACCTGCAGCTCAGTGGCCTGCCGTATGAGATGGTGATCAATTCGGACCCGTCGGTCGCTTACCTGATGCGCGGCAACAGCCTGTGCCTGCAGATCCTGACAATGGCGCATGTCTATGGCCACAACGACTTCTTCAAGAATAATTTCACCTTCCGCCACACCGACCCCACCAATGTGCTGAACCGGGTGAAGGTGCATGGCAACCGCATCCGCGACTATATGGCCGACCCGTCGATCGGCGTCGACAAGGTGGAACGCATCCTGGATGCCTGCCATGCCCTTAGCCTGCAGGTCACCAGGAACCCGTCCGTCAAGCGCCACACTCGCGCGCAGCAGGAAGCCAATATCACGGCCGAGTTTGCGCGCAATCGCAAGGGTCAGGACAGCGAAATCCACGACAAGGTACTCTCAGGTGTGCTCGACGAACCGCTTCTGGAGGATGAAGAAGACCTGCTGCTGCTGGTGCGCGATCGCGCCCCTGACCTCAGCGAATGGGAGCGCGATATCGTCAATATCGTGCGCGAAGACAGCCTCTATTTTCTGCCGCAGATCGAAACCAAAACCATCAACGAAGGCTGGGCCAGTTTCTGGCACCACCAGATCATGAATGCGCTCGACCTGCCGCACGGTATCCATATGGAATTCCTGGTACGCCACCACCAGGTGATCCGCCCGCACCCGGGCGGCATGAACCCCTATCATATCGGCTTCATGACCTGGCGGAAGATCGCCAAGGAACATCTGGGCATCGACGACAAGGATGACGATGGTGGCCCGCTGCCACTGACCACCGCCGACGCCGCGCATGTGCGCGAAGAGATGTTCAAGGTGCGGGAGGTGGACCGAGATGTCAGTTTCCTTAGGCGCTTCCTTGACGAGAAACTGATGCGCGAACTGGACCTGTTCGAGTATGGCCCCAACCGACAGGGTGATCTGGTGGTCAGCCATGTGTCAGACGACAGCGGCTGGAAGGACGTGAAGGCGACCTTACTCGCCAATATGGGCATGGGCGGTGTACCGGTGATCAAGGGTCACAAGATCGATGCCCGCGCGGGCGACCGGCTAACGCTGAAGCATGAAGTGGACGAAGTTGCGGGCGAAGTGCGCGAGCTTGAGCCCGACAATTGCCGCCACACGATGGAGCATATGTACGCCCTGTGGCGCCGGCCCGTGGAGCTGATGACCACAGTCGACGACAAGGAGGTGCTTTACCTTTGTGATGAAGATGGGTTCAGAATGCTGGATTGAGACATCAGTCCTGACGAATTTTCTCAAGCTGTTCAGCCTTGGCCAGCAAGCCATCAGCCCATCCCTCAATATTCTCGCACCGCGGTGTATCATCCATATTGAAAGCGTCGTTATACAACATCACTATGCCTTCATCGCGAGCAGACAGATATGCGGCCTCCAAAAGCGCATGTCGGGTGGCTGCAATGTCCACTCCTCTTTCATTGCGAAGCATGAGTAGTTCGCTGCCAACCTGGTTCATAATAATTGCATGATCCGCACGCGTAGCATCAATGATCATCGCCTGAAGCGCCACCACAGCCGCTTGCTTTTCCGGAATTTTGCACTCTAGCCCGCCCTTAATCACAAACTCTGCCATACCCTCGTCGATTAGATGCCAACGATTGTCGGGATATTCAGTAACGGCGTCCTTGAATTTCATCCATTCCTTCGTAAAGTTCAAAACCTTCGCATCAGCCAGTTGGGTTTCAGGGCTTTCTGCCTCACCAAGCTTCCACCAATCTGGGTCAGCATCTTCCAGCTGCTTCATAATACTGGCGTTAAGTCTTTCAAGTTCAGCAAGAATTTCGATGGAGTACCGATTTGGTGGAAATCCGGCGACCGTTAGCTTTCTCATAATCGGATCGCTCAGTATGTCCCTGATCTGCTTCAGCTCATTGAGTGTGAACTGCTGACGAAAATACTGCATTTCTATTTCCGCTACTGCTTTGGGTACCGCAGCCACATAGGCTTCCTGCCATTTATCGAGCAAATCATTTATCTTGGCATTGCTGGTCTGCTTTCCTTCCAACGCCAGTTCATACTTGAGAAACCCCGACATCAGCCCCCGATTGCCTGCCAAGTAGCTATCAAGCAGGACCATGGATGTAGTATTTGCACCAGATAAATACCTGATTTCCTCAACCAAACCCTCAAATTCATCAGCCTTTGCCAGCCCGCCGAAGCAAAGAAACAGGACCGAAACCAACATCAACTTCTTCATAATTCTCCCCCAAAAAAATCTTAAAGGACCATACGACAATCGTGAAGTTGACCGCAATGCGATATCAAATTGAAGTGGCAGAAGGCCCAGACAAGCATATACCCAGAGCCCCGGGCCCAAGCACTGCAGGGCACCCCAAAGAGCGGATGCGCCCAATGTAAGAACATGCTTTATCTTTGTGATGAAGATGGGTTCAGAATGCTGGATTGACCTGCTGCGTTGACCGCATTGTCGGCCTCGGTCCACCGGCTGATGATGGCGTCAAGCTCGCCATTTTGCTGGATCGTCTGGAATTCTTGCTGCAAAGCTGTCCTGACCGCATCCGGCAATCGTTTGGACATGCCGATATAGACCCCGCCCTCTGATCCCGGGATACGGAAATCATGGATGGCCAGGCCGTCAAATCCTTCGAGCTTCGCCATTTCGGGCTGCTGCATGATCGCTGCGGCCTCAAGATCATCATAGAAGAAACCAAGAACCCTGCCTGCCTTCGTCATCCTGGCGGCGGTTGCTTTCTCTGATACGAAAAACAGACTTCTGACAAACGCTTCATCGGCAAGGCGTCGGTCGAACGATTCCGAAAAGCTGGTAGCCGTGACATAGGCGATCCTGAGCTGGGTGTCTTCCACCGCCTGCTCAAGATCTTCATAGGAGCCAATTGGGATGCCCAGCTTTTCAGGACGACATAGAAGCGCAATGGCCGTGACCCGAACCGGGCCGATCCACTCCATGTCCTTCGACCGCTTCTTGGTCTTGGTCAGGTTCGGCACCAGATGAACAACACCCATTCGGAGGTCTTTATGGAGGCGGGGAAATTTCATGGAAACTGGATGGTACGTCAGGCCAGCTCCTTGGATAAGCCGCCGGATTACTTCCACATCCATGCCAACCCACTGTCCTGCCTCCTGAAAATAGGCAGGGAAGGAATTTTCGTCATAGCCGACAATGATGGTGCGGTCGTCGGTTGCCGCCCTACAGGCTTGAACAGGCAGTACTGACAGCATTAGGGCAGCAAGCCCCAAAAGTGTTCTTTTGAAGCTACTGTGTATGTTCTTGCTGCAAATAGGGTTCCGCGACAGCATAAATTCCCTCGTCGATCTCCAGACGAATCATTATGCCTACCCTATTGGAATTCGGTTAACGATAAATGCGCCTGACAGGAACATTCCATCTTATTAGGAACATCAGGGACCCCTAATCGGCGGCAACCTCGAAGTCCCCGCGCATGACAGGGTATCCCATGTTCATCCAGCCAAAGATGCCTTCATACAGCACGGCAGTATTCTCATACCCCCGGCGCCTGAGCTTGTTGATCACGCTGTCCGCTGCCGCACGTGGGCACGAACAATAGGCCACGATCTGCACATCCTTTGGCAGGTCTGACATCAGCTTGTCGAAGTCTGTATAATAGGGGATCGGGATCGAGCCTTCGATATGGACGCGTTGCCAGACAGATGTCACACGGGTATCCAGCAAAACCATACGCTTCTTGCCCTCAAGGGCAGTCAGCAAATCTTTTGCGGAGACGTATCGACCATCCGACAACTCGAAACCGGGGTCTTCGCCGTTTGGGTTTATAATATATTCATCTGGCGTGGGCATCGCCTGCAGTACAGGCTTCTGCATGGTCCAGCCACTTGCCCGGCTGCGCAGAAAAGCGGTTACATTGTCGATATCCTCCGGCAACAGACTATCCCGCCATGCTGGCATTGGTGTCCCGTCCCGACCGTTTTGAATGGCAAAGCGGATAAATTCGTCAGTATTGTGCGCAAGTGCCGATTGATTTCCAAGCGCCGGGGCGTCGACACCTTCGCCGTTCACCCCGTGGCAGCTGGCACAGTTTTCCTGATACACCGCCGCTCCGCGGCCAACATCGCCATGCACAGGTTCCGTGGAGAGCCTTACGCGGTCCACGCCAGATTCCCAGAACAACCAGTAGGTCAGATCCCAGGTTTCGTCCAGGGTCAAGGGACCCCCAACCTCATCCAGGTAACCGCCCATGGCCGTACCTTCGCGACCGTAAGACAGCGGGCGCAACACAGCGTGCGGCACGCCGGACTGGAACAGACTTTCACTTTTCAGCGACGGGGCATGGTCGTTGGCGTAGCCCTCACGGTTAACACCGTGGCACAATGCGCAATATTTCTGATAATTCGCAGCTGCCCGATCACTTTGTGCCTTGGTCAGCTTGCGTGGTGGCGGGATCGTTTCATAGTCCTGAGCAGAAGCGACTTCCGGGCCGACAGCTATCAATGAGACAAACGCAAATGACAGAGCCAGCGAACGCACCAAACAAGCCATAAATAATTTCCCCACCATTTTTTGGTATCCATGAACTAGGAGGCCCAGAGGCCATCTGTCAATCGAGATTGCGCTGGCCCGTTCCCGGGTTGGGGTAAAGTGCCGGCTTCAGTCGCCTTCGCTGAAACCCGACTTGTCGGCGATCGCCTGGAACACCTGGCCATAAAGGCCATACATGCGCTTTGCCATATACACGATGGCATCCTGTTCCTTTGGGTCGTTTACTTGCGCCATCAGGCCTTCGAAGAAGCTGATTTCCGACAGGTCCGCAAACCCGTGAGATAACAGATAGCTGAAACACTTTCGTGGAAGCCCCAAGGTCTCCATCAAATGTTCGACTGCCCTTTCCGCCAACCCAGAGCCCGTACGTTCGATCACGAAAATCATGCCAAAAATGGCCATTGGACTGACCTGCCTGATATACTCATATGCGAAATCCACCAAGGCCTGGGTCTCATTGGCAGGAGTACCGTTTTTAACGGCATCCGCATCGCCACCAGCATGCTCAATATCGTGCAATATCCAGCGTTCCTGCCCGCGCTTCTCTAGGGCATATTCCGCGAGGCCAATCTGAAATGCCGTGTGTTTTTCGTCCAGTCGCTCATTGACCAGCGCCATCAATGGCACTGTGTGTTTCACATGATGGAAGGCTTCACTGAGATAACCAAGGTAGACATCCTTTGACAATCCGCCCTTAAGTGCTGTCCGAATAATCGGTAACGCCATGAAAGCGGCCCGGTCAACTTCGGTTTCGGCGACCAACCGGTCATAAAAGGCGATGGCGCCACTTTGAGTATCATCGGACAGCATTCGTGTATCCTGGACAGATATAAATTGGTGCAAGTTATTGGTTTTGCACGTTTGTTTTGCACTTCTATAGATAGACCGTTGCGCAAGTGTTAACAATAAGATCCAAATTTCTCATTCCAGTTTTGGATTTATGGCCCAACAGCCACGCCTGTCGCCCTGACTTCCCAGGCGTCCTAAAATTATGTATGCTAATATGATCAATTGCTGGAAACCGTATGCACAAACACATCCGCCGGATCCGACGGGGACTTCACCTGGCAGCATGCAGCTTGGCTGCCATGCTCTGTATTGCAGGCATCCCTCAGGCCGAAGCGGAGCCGACCGAGTTTCCACCTTCAAAGGTTTATGCAACAGCCTGGGGTCTGACCCTTTCCACCGACGGGGGCGGCTTTTACAATGACCTGGGTCGCTATATCCTGCTTGGCTTAAATATTGGCTATGACATTGAGCCCTACCGCCGGGCAATGCGCCGTTTTTATGAAGAGCAAAGCAGCTGCATATACCCCAAAAGCATCCTTGGCTTGATACGCACCAAGGATATCGACAATTCGGTGGGGTTCATCCAGAGCATCCCCATCCAGAAAACCTTTGTCGCAGTTTTTACACCGCCCGGCTCCCCTGCCGTCCGAGGCCCGCAGGAACTGGCCGGCAAACGTGTTGCCTATGCGATGGGGGCCAAGGTGCCAGAGTATCTGGGCGCAGACGGGGCCTTCTTTATCGCGGTCGCGAATGAGGTGGACAAAGCCCGTATGCTGCTGACTGGCAGAGTGGATGTCATGGTTGGCAACCTTCCTGACGCAGGCCTCGTTTATAGCCATTTGGGCAGTGCCCTACCGCCTTATGACCCAAGCTATCGCCCCTTTCCCGCAGCCAGTTCACGCGTTGTCTGTCACGACACCCCTGGCAACAGGGCATTTATGGACCAACTGAATAGACGTCTGCGAAGCTTGCACAGCTCCGGCGACCTGAAACGCTTCTACGAGGGGTATGGCCTGAATGCCAGCCTGTATCTTGAGCAGTTGGATCAGGACTGATCTCTCTTTCCCCTGCTAATCTTCGTCTGATATAGTGGCCCGGTGTCCAAACCGGAGTCCGCATGAAGAATACAGTTCTAGCGTGGGGCGTTGTTGTCCTGTTGGGTGGGCTGGTCGTCATGGTTTTCCTGCTGCCCGCGCCTGTAAGCGAGCATTCAGCAGACACAATGGCGCCAACTGCAAGCGAACCAACAACGCCTGTGAGCGAAGAGGGCGTCCATATCTATTCTACAGCATGGGGCATGACATTGGCGGAGGATGGCTCCGGCTTCTACAATGATCTGGCCGCATTGTTTCTTTCCGGGCTAGACACGCCATACAACTATGACATTCGTCCTTACAGACGCGCCAAGGCATTGTTTCTGCGCGACAACAGCAGTTGCCTTTACCCAAGCAATATTGAGCTTCTTCAGGACGGCGGTGAGATTGCATCAGCCGACAGCTTTATCGACACCAGTGGCTTGCTACAGGTGAAGGTTTATATTTTTTCGCCACAAGGCACCAAGCCGCCCGCCAGCATAGCAGATGTAAGCCAAAAATTGGTCGCCTATGCCATGGGGTCACGCATTCCTTTCTTCCTGAAAGAGGCTAACGCGGATTTCATTGCAGTTGCCAATGAAAGCGACAAGGCCCGGATGCTGCTTACTGGAAGGGTCGACATGATGACGGCGGCCATGCCAGACGCACAATTCGTGTTCAATGCCCTGGGGCAGCCCCTGCCTGCATTTGATCCATCCTATGAACTGAACGACACGCAAGTACGCATCACCTGCCACAACACGCCAACGACACGGGCTTTCATCGATGCCTTCAATGAGCGCGCGACAACCGTGCTGGAAAGCGGTGAACTGCAAGCATTTTTCGTGAAGAACATATTGGACCCTAAGCTGTACACGCCCATTCGCTCGCCATAACCCGTTGCTACTCCCGTAGCCTTCCCGTATCATGAATAACGGGGTATAACGGGACTACATATGAACGCATTAAAGCTTATCGCATCTTGTATTTCCCTCATGGTGACGACGCATGTGTTCGCGCAGCCTACAGAGGATGCGCACAACGCCGGGAAAATTTACGCCACTGCCTGGGGTATGACCTTGGCTGAGGATGGGGCAGGCTTTTACAACGATTTAGCACGACTGGTCCTGGGCACCTTGGATGGTGCCCCCCAGTACGACATCGTCCCCTACCGCCGTGCCAATCGAATTTTTGCACAAGATGAATCCAGCTGCCATTATCCCAGCACCCTGAATTACATGGCTGCGACTGGCATCGTTGACGACACATCCGATCTGATTGAAAGCTACTTCATGATCCGCAGCGTGGCCCATATTTTTTCGCGCTATGACACGCCGCCAGTAAGCAGAAAATCGGGCGTTTCAGAAAAAGTGATCGCCTACCCAATGGGGGCAGAAGTTCCCAAACTGCTGGACGGGTTTGGTGCATCCTTCATTCCGGTTAACGACGAAAAGGGCAAGGCTGAGCTTCTAATTAGCGGCCGGGTAGAGTTGATGATCGCCTACATGCCCGACGTGCTCTTTGTGTTTCGCGAGCTTGGCAAACCGCTCCCCCCCTATGATCCAACCTTCACCATAAACGACGATAATATCGCCATCGTCTGTCACCGGACGCCAGGGAATGAAGCGATGCTTGCTCGGGTGAACGCGCGGATCGCCACCTTACGGGAAAGCGGCGCGTTAGCCGCCTTCCTATCGGAAAATGGCATCGACCCGACCTATTATCTTGGTCCGTTGGAGCGCAAAACCCTGGGCCACTGATGCCTGAGCGGTGTCACGGCTTACCAGCCACCACCGCCACCACCGCCGCCACCGCCACCACCGGAAAATCCTCCACCAGAGAAACCGGACGACCCACTTGAAGACGGTGGGGTCGCTGCGGATGCGATCGAGCTGGTCATGGCGCCGGCTATTGCCCCGCCAAAGGCGCCAGCGGAGAAGCGCCCTCTACCGAACGAGCCCCTGCCTCTGCTGGAGCGATACCAACCAGGTTGATAATGCTCTTCGCCCCTTGCCTTCGCCGCGCGTGCCAGAACATCGTCAAACTGGTCGCCCCAGCGGTTCTCAACGCCGAGCGCGATGGCATAGGGCAACAGCTTTTCAAACAATTCAGGGGTCTTGTTCGGTGGGTTATGAAAATCCAGCCGATCCTTTTCCGCCACCGACATATAGAGCTTCAGGCCCTCCACCTCATCCAACAGGCGGCGCCCGTATGGAGTGCGAGCCTTCATCAAGATGCCAAAAACCAGAGCCATCACCAAGCCAACCAGAATGAAGAGAAACATTCCGGGGTAAAGTGCGACGGCTTCGGAAAACACCACATTCATACCAAAGGCAGCAAAGGCAGCAAGAACTGCCGCTGCCGTAACCGCTCCCTGGCCTTCTTCATGTTCGGCCTTCCGCAAAACAGACAGCCCCCAATAAGCAATCCCACCAACCACAAGAAGTCCAAGCAAGGAAAAGGGGAAATGGGCACCGCCCATGATCATCACGGCCATACCTGCAATCCAAAGCGCAGCACCTGTCCACACAGGCCCCATATTGCGCTTGATATATTTATTTTCACCGCGTCCAACAGCGTAGCCGAAGGCCTTCACGGCGCTTGCGAGCTTACTGTTATATTCGCCTTCCTCGATCAGGAATTCATCCCCTTCATGATAAAAAAGTCTGCTGGCGATGGCCTCCTCACCCGGTGGCAATTCGACATCAGAAGCGATCCGCGTCAGCGTGATCCCCTTACTTGTTTCCTTGATCTTCAAATACCCCTTGGTGGCCATCGATATGATCGCTGCGCTGAACGCCGTATTGTCTGTTTTGAGTTCCATCATGAAGCGGCACAGAGCCGGTGACATTTCACCAAACGGGCCTTCGGGCGGTGCATACTGTGCGACAATGGCACCGCCCTTTGGGTCTTTACCAACCAGCTTCCATGCGCCATACAGATAGGAAATCAGGATCGCAAGCGCCAGCACGCCAATGCCAATCCAGCCGTTGTCCATCAGGAAGCGTTCAGCCTTATCTGCGCCCGATGGGCGGGCAACGAACCCCGCCGGCCATTCCACCAGAACTGTCAAACCCTCGCGCGGACGCAGGTCATGCGGCAGGTCAAACCGCACCACATTCGGCGCCAGCCGCTCGGGTTCAATCATGTCGTTTACCTGCCCCATCCGGCCCGCTGTTGCCTTGGTGCGGCCGATTTCGGCGCCTTCGGGAACCCTGATCGTGGCACCGCCCGAAAGGATGGGGAATTGCCAACCGTGACCAATAGCATTGAAATAGAGTTCATCAGTATCTGTCAGGTGGGTTATTTGCCAGGTGGTTTCATACCGAATGCTGTAAGTGTGCTGCCTGTGAGATAGCATATGCTCCGCACTGCCGATCCGCACCCTCTTGCCGTTGTCTTTTGCTTCAACGCGGTAAGGTTCCGGTCTGCCGTTGCGGGTAACGGATATTACATCAAAGCCGACCTTGATATTGTTACCATGTTCATCGCGGTATTCGGTTGGAAAATCGCGGAAAATACCGCGCCGAATGGATCGCCCTTCGGCATTGACGGTAATGGTTTCCAAAATCTCAACCACACCGTCAGCACGCACTGTTATGTCGCTTTCATAACGCTCGATCTGCTCGGTCGCCTGCGCCGCGACTGTTGACAAAGCTAGACAAAGCAAGACAGCCAGACGTCGAGCAGCAAAAGCCCATGGCCGAACCTGTTGTTTCGAGTGCGTCATATCAATCTCCCCACTATTGGTATGCTTGGCGGCAAATATGCCCTGCAGGAAAACCATCCCTGCTCTATTTATTCCCGGTGTGCTGGAGCCTCAGCATGCCGTCAGCGTATAAATCTGTCTTTATCCGTCCTTGCTTTCGAGTAGCCAGCCCCCTCTATTGTGGCTGGCAACAAGCTCTCAAGCAGATGAACCACAGGGTCCGCCCAAGCATTTTTCACACCAAATGCTGCAGCATAAACCGTGTCCGGATCATGAAACTTATAAGCTCCATCGGCGGCAAACCTGGGATCAAGCCTTTCTGCTTGAGCAACTTCAATGTAACGCCGGTAGCGTTCAACCTCGTTGGCCTCTCGCTGAAGCTTGGCGTTTTTTTCCCGCATATGAACCATCCGCCAAAACCAAAGGCCACCAACCGCCACAGCCAATAACGGCCAATAGGGCAGAAGGATTTCCCAAGCCGACAAGTGGAGTGGTGCCCGGACAGCAACAGCCGCGACAAAGACCGACATCAGCACAACAAGCCCCAAACCAGCCATGATAAACATACCGCCATTCCCTGCGACGCGATTGTTTTCCTTCAACAACCGGGCCGCATGACCTTTACGGATAGTCAGCAGTCGCACGTAAGCCTTAGGCCCCAGCGCAAAATCGTCCTTGCCAACAAGCGCCTTCAGCAACCATTGGGCGGCACTGCCCTGCGGCAGCCAGGCCTGCGCCTTCCGCCGCAGGCGTATGCTGCCGTCCTGTTCCGGTTTCATTTCCAGAAATCCGTCCTGCACCAGCGACAGGATCGCCACTGCGAAGGTTCGCGTATCATATCCGCCAATCAGCTTTGTCCTGGCCAGCGCCGGTGAAATGCCCGGCGTTGGCTCATAGCTTACGGAGACCTGTTCACGAACAGACGTCATCAGGCGCCCCTAGAATTCCACTTTCGGCGCCTGCTTCACGGCTTCGGCCTCGGCATCGTCCAGTTCAAAGAATTCAGCGCGAGCAAAGCCAAACATGTTCGCCACGACGTTGGACGGAAATTCCTGCACCGCCACATTCAGTTCGCGCACGTTGCCATTATAGAAACGGCGCGCTTTCTGGATATGGTCCTCAACCTCATGCAGCTTGTCCGACAGGTTGGCGAAATTCTTGTCGGCTTTCAGGTCCGGGTAGGCCTCGGATACTGCCAGAAGCTGCCGAAGCGCACCGGTTAGCATATTCTCCGCCTGCGCCTGATCGGCCGGGCTGCCAGTCGCAGACACGGCCGCCGACCGCGCCGCAATCACGCGCTCAAGCGTTTCCTTTTCGTGACTGGCATAGCCCTTCACCGTTTGCACCAGGTTCGGGATCAGGTCGTACCGGCGCTTCATCTGCACATCGATATCCGACCAGGCCTCGTTCTTGCGCACGCGCAAGCCCACGAGCTTGTTGTAAACGCTGGCCACATACAGAAGCAGCAAAGCCGCCACACCCAGAATAATATAAACCGCTGTCATTTGTGTTCTCCTATGGTGGCCTCCCAAATGAAGGCTGCTTTTTTACCTTACCTTAAGGCTAGAATTGCCCTTGGCTTTCAATCCCATCTTTACTTCACTCTTCGGTGCGCGCTACTGACCGAGCATCGGCCTGCTTGGCGCCTTGCCATTCGGTAATCCCATCATCAGAAAGTCGGCCACAAAATCAAACAGTGTTTCAATCAAAGGTGAAATCCTCCCCGCACGGCTGACCAAGGTGCGCCGTACATTCCGCCATAACATAATCAAGTGCCGCGAGAATTCCGGGACCTACCCTCCAGCTCAAGCGACTTGCTTCCAGGTGACCAGCCAGGATCTGCTTCACCGCAATCACTTGGTCGCAAACCCCCGGCGTATCAGCCATACAGGTTTTCAGCCCATGGTGCGGCGAAAGTGTGAACTCACGCACGCCCTCTTCTCTCACGGTCTCAAACTGAAAACGTATATTGGGGTTTCTTCCCAGCAGATAGACATTCCACCAGACATATCGGCCCTTCGCCTGCTCAACCACCAGAGCAAACTGATGGGGGTAGCGATAAAAAGACACTCGCCAGGCCGCGCCGCCAACCAGGTCAACCTGGGTCTCTTCGTCCATCAACTGCAGGGTGGCATGTTTCAGCAGCGGCCCCGCCTTCACCTCACAAACCCGGTTGATCGCAAGATCACAGATGCTGCTGGTGTCTTTTGCCCGAGTATCCGCCAAAACAAGCGCCACAAGGGTCGATATAGCCAGCAGTAGCTTCACCGATCATCCTCCGATCTGCGCGGTATGGGAGCGCCCTTCCTCAGACGCTCCTCGTTTTTGGCGCTCTCGTCTTCCTCGAACCACCTACCGAAAAGCCAGGAAATAAGATGGACAATCAAGTGCAGCATCTAAGTTTCCTTTTCTGGGCTCTTAGCCAACCGGCGCGGCCCGTAGACCACGCCGGTTGGCTATCTGTTTTTATTCAGCCGCGCCGGTTGGCTTTGCTGCTGGCTTGACCTTCTTGGCTACAGCAGGCGTCGGAACCGCTGCATCTTCAGGGTTTGCCGCGCCATTGGCTTTGCCGTTTGGCTTGAAGCTGGAGGTCAGGCCATTCAGGTCACCGCCTGCAAGACCCACTTCAGCCATCAGGCTGTCGATCAGCGGTGCCTGCGCCCGGTATTTGAGGGCCGAGGACACAACCTTGTCTGCCAGGTTGCCGTCACCGCCTGTGCTCACGGCTTCGCCGTTCACCGTGGTGGCGCCCATGCCGTTCAGGCCGTCCAACTGGATGATCTTGATGTCATCAATGGCTTCCATCGGCTTGGCGCTCTCGCGGATGATCTTCTCAAGATTGCCGATCAGCTCCAGCTTCACTTTCATCTCGATCTGTTCGGAAGACAGCAGGTTAGCCGCTTCGTTGAGCGCCTTCATACCTGTTGCTTCAACCGCATAGGTGATCTCTGCAGCTGCAGCGCGCAGCTTCTCGGCTTCAGCTTCTGCTTCTGCCGTGATGCGGGCTTTATCAGCGTCACCGCGAGCTTTTTCACGCACAGCTTCGGCGCTATCGGATGCGGCGCGCTTCTCGGCCTCAGCCGCGATGGTGATCGCAAGCGCCTCACGCTCGGCTTCCTTAGCGGCTTCAATGAGCTCGATCTGTTTCTGACGGTCAGCCACTTCAGTTTCGCGGGACGTGGTTACCTGCTCTTCCGCCTTCACGGCGATCGCGCGTGCAGCATCTGCCTCAGCCGCCGCCTCAGACTGTTCCTTGGACTTCTGGCTGATCGCGATATCGCGTTCCTGTTCGGCCAGCTCGACAGCCTTGCGGCGTTCAATGTCCTGGGTTTCCACCGCCCGGTTCTTGGCGATGTCTTTTTCCTGAACCACACGTTCTTTCTCGATGCGCTCTTCTTCTACAGCACGCTCGGCTACAATTTTCGCCTGGTCGGCGTCACGCTGGCGGTCCGCCTGCTCCTTGGCGATTTCCGCCATCTGTGCCGCCCGGCGCACTTCCACTTCACGCTGCTGCTCAAGCCGCGCATATTCTTCTTCCTTGGCGATCAGGAGCGACTCTTTCTCCGCCTGCAGGTTCTTGTTCTTGATCTGAACCGCTGTGTCCTGCTCGATATCGTTTCGGATTTTCTTGCGCTGCTCGATTTCCTCGGTCAGGCGCGTCAGGCCTTCGGCATCGAACGCGTTATTAGGGTTGAAATATTCCATGCCCGTCTGGTCGAGGCCGGTCAGCGACACGGTTTCAAGCTCCAGACCGTTCTTCAGCAGGTCTTCCGACACAGCCTGCTGCACTTTCTGCACGAACTCCACGCGTTTTTCATGCAGCTCTTCCATCGACATTTCTGCCGCCACAGAGCGGAGCGCATCGACGAACTTGCCTTCAACAAGATCTTTCAGCTTTTCTGGCTGCATGGTGCGCGCGCCAAGCGTTTGGGCCGCATTTGCAATAGCTTCGGTAGTTGGCTGGGCGCGAACGTAAAATTCCGCCACCACATCCACGCGCATCCGGTCGCGAGTAATGAGCGCCTGCTCGTTATCGCGGCGCACCGGGAGGCGCAGCGTGTTCATGTTCACCGGGATCACTTCATGAAGCACCGGGAACACAAGCGCGCCACCGTTCATGATGACCTTCTGGCCACCGAAACCTGTCCGCACGAAAGAGATTTCCTTCGATGCCCGTGTGTAAAGGCGGGCCAGAATGAGCCCAATGGTGAGCATACCGACAACGGCAATACCCGCGTAAATTCCTATCGTAATCATTTGTTCTGGCATGAACTGCCTCCTTCAATAGACCCCCGTCTGCCTGATGCGGCTCGGAGGAGACGTTGCATTCATTTGATCGGTTGTTGGTTCTTTGGCCTGATGAGGTTTGGGCGCGCGTGCGGCCCCTGGTTTTGGCTTCAAGCGTCCAACATGTCAGTTTGAGTGTCTTTGATGGCGAAGAATGTGGAGCCTGTTTGGCGCACCAGCAGCACGCCTGTTCCCTGCTCGAAACTCTCGCCGTCGTTATCGGGCGCCACCATCACATAATGGCTTTGCCCGTGCTTATCTTTCAGTTTTGCCTGGGCTGGACTGCCCATGCTTGCAGTGCCCAGCGTGATGGTCGCCGGGCGGCCGATAAAGGTCTCGCTGCCCACCGCTTCGGTTTCATCCTTCGGCATGATCTTGCCCAAAACGCCCGCAAACAAGCGCACGCCGGGCAGGCAAACAAACAGTGCAATTGGGGCCGCGATCAGCGCCGGCAGTATAAAGCCCAGCGTACCTGCAAGGATTTGCTGCATGGCAAAACCGGTAATGGCGAAACTGGTCAGGAAGGCGATCAACACCACAATTACGGGTACTTCCCGAAGCCTTAGCCAGGTGAGAAATTCGCCAAAGGCCCCATGGTCTGCCACGTCACCGGCGTCGATATCCACATCCAGCTCCAGGTCCGGCAGCAGGTTGTCCAGCAGACCAGACAGGGCAAAGCCCAGAAGCATGCCGACACCTTCAATCGCTGCGATGAGAAGCATGATCGCAAGTGCCACGGAAAATGGCAGGTTGGCTGCATCCAGCATAAATTCGCTCATCCGCTTTAACCCCTATCAGATATATTCTTATTGTTGGGTGTCCCGCCAGGCTGGGCAGCAGTCTGGCGGGACGTTGATGCGACCCCCATCGTCGCACCAAAGCCTTATCAGGCGCCTTTAGCCTTCATGGCGGCAAGCCGTTTTTCAACCTCGGACTTGCGCGCAAGGTCTTTCAGTTCAGCCATCGCAGCGGCGTCCTTCGAGCTGGTGCCCAGCATATCTGCCGCGTGCCCCGATGCCCGGTCGAAAGCCGCCGATGCCCGGTCCACTGATTTATTGATCTCATGACTTGATGACGGGTTGCCACTGGCGTCAATCACCGTGTTTTCCGGCATCTCGGCCTGACGTGCCTTAAAGGCTTTCAATTCTTCCTGCATTTCGGAGCGCTTGCCCTTGAGAGCGTCGATATAGCCTTCAAGTTCCTTCTCACGTTCAGCGGCATCCGCCACTGTTTGCTCAAGAACCGGCACCTGGGCCTCCAGGTCCATCTGGCGGGTAATGGCCGCACTCGCAAGGTCGTCGCGACCTTCCGCGACGGCCACTTCAATCTGTGACGCAAGCTCTTCGTGCTTACTGCTGTTGTCAGCCAGCTTTTTTGAGGCCAGATGGCGCTCTGCTGTGGCTTTGCCAAGCTCGGCCCGCACTTCCGCGGCAGCCACTTCCACTTCGCGAATGGCCTGCTCCATCACCATCTCCGGCGACATGTTCTCAACGGCGTCAATGGCGGCATTCACACTGCCTGAGATCAGACGGCTTACACGTGATGCAATGTTGGTCATATCCCTACTCCCCACTGTTCGGGTTGGCTTTAATGATATCGATAAGCTCCGTCAGGGGCTCAGCGATCGTTTTACGCATGATACAGGGATCAAGGGTTGGTGCTTCCTTCGTCACGCTCAGGCGCGCCAGTTGATCCAGAAGATCTTTCACTCGCCGGGCAGCCCCGGCTTCCAGGTCGGTCAGGCTCTCCAGAATGGGCGGGTCTCCGTCCACATCGGCGGCCTCCAGCTCTGCCAAGATTCGCGGCAAAGCGACAATCAGGGCCCTCAGAAGGGCAGAGCGGACACCTTCGTCCTGCTCCAGTCTGTCCAGCGCCTGTTTGAGGGGGGCGAGCGTGTCTTCAGTTTGCTCAACCACCCCTTCAAACGTGTCACCGCGCAAGGCTTTCAGGCGTGCTTCACTTACAAGCGCCCGCACCTTTTCGCTCATGGTGACGGCGTCTCCGGCCTTCAGGCCTGCGATAAATTCGGCATCTTCCCTGGACAAGCGAACGCTTAACGGGACCGATTTTGCGACCATGAAGGCCTCCCCCAATCTACGCTTTCAGGCACTCGGCACCCACACCCTAAAAGCGAGCTTCAAAACTTACAGTTTATATGTATGCATTTGCATACAGAACTTCAAGTGGCTCAGAGACGATTTTTCCCGGGTCTGAGCTAAACGCCTGATATCCAGTAATATTTTCACGTATTAATGACACTAATCATACTTGGCGCAGGGTCATGGGCACTTGCAAGTCGCATGAACAGGCGCAGTGTTTACCGTATTGGGTCTGTCGGATTGAAGGAGAGATCACCGAAATATTTGGGTGATGCCACAGGCGTCCTGACGAACCGAGGGTACATGCAGAAACCAAACCAGCACAGCACAGGGCAACATCCCCAAGTCTATCAACAACCCAGCTGTGCCAAGCAAAACTGCCAGAACCTGCCAAAGCAGGAGAAATTGCAAGCTTTCAAGGTCGGTCGCTTCCAAAGCCGCATCCGACACCTCGATCGCCCAAGAACTGCCCCAATCCAAAAACAGGACAGAATAGCCAACAATTGCGGAAATACAGACCAGGAACCGCCAGATCTTACGCACCGAGAAATCGGACCACAACACGAGAGGATAGCCATAATGTTCGCTGGACTTCCTCACCATGAATATCAGCGCTGCACCGACAAGGGCGGTTTCCAGAAATTCCAACGGTAAAGCCACCAGTGCGTGCTCTCTGTATGAAATGTCTGCCGGAAAATCCATATAGATCAGGGCCAAAACAACAGATAAGGCCAAAACCCCTATCCAGCCGCGGAAGCTCAGCAAAAAGCTTTTCCATAGGCTTATCTCAAAGCCAAGTTTGGCAGCAAAAATATAGGCCAGCAGCATTCCCATCACGGCCGTGGTAATGAAGTAGCCAATAAACAAAAACATGAAGCTGCCAAGGGCCGAGCCCGCCATGCCCTGATCGAAGAAACTCTCTAAGCCTGCTGCACTGGCCACAAGAAACAGGAGCCCCCCAAACAGGCATAAAGCAATGAAGCAGGCAATCAAGCGCCTGAAATTGGAAAACATACATTTAACAGCTTCCCGCACCAGCGCCCCTGTCCCGGGCAGATTGCCATTTCCGGTAATCGAGGCGGCGTTTGCTAAACTATGTCCCGCTTCTTTCATCGGTTTGCTGTCCATGTATTCTTCCAGTGCCTGCCAGATATGATCTACGAAAAAATGTTGCGGATACCGCCAGGGTTAGCCTGTACTGACGGCAGCAGCTTGTACCAGGCGACAAAGACACCCGCAGCGAACGCAGTGGCGATGCCAAACGCACCAATGTGCGAGAGATAAATGATCCATTCAGTGGTCACATCAGAAGAAGAATAGTCACCGTCGATTACCGGCATACGCAGCCCCCGCAGATACTCCAGCGTCAGCCCCACCGCACTGGTCATCAAGCTGTAAACCAGCATCAGCTTGACGGTAATAGGGCCAGGCGCCTCACGCCATTTGACGCCTTCTTCGCTCCCCTGCCGGCGTGCATTCATCGCTATCGCCCGAACCAAAATCGTCGCAATGACGCAGCCATCAAGGAAACTCCATGGGACAGAAACAACAAAGTCCCACAACGTCAGACCGTCTTCGGCCACAAGCGTCTGTGGCACAGCCATAATTGCGGCAGCAATGGCAATTTCCAGGAAGGCTGTGCGAACAAGCTGTGGCTTCTTTCCCGGTTCGCCCAGGAGCAGATGGTTGGCTGCCAAAAGATACCCCACGAACTTCACAATCGTCCCATATGCCAGGGTGATGGCTATCCAGTTATAGAGGTAGCCCGATGCAGACCATCCATTCTCGAAGGGCAACCCAGTAATGGCCATGATGAATACAGCAACAAAAGAATTGATCAGAAAGATCAGAATTGTCCACAGGATGACACGCCCCCAGATGGTGGAAATCTGACGAACGCTGTTACCAAGTATTGCGCCCAGACTTTGCGGCCCCTGCGAGATGTCTTCCATCCCAACCCCCAATTACATGTAATTTCGACACGATCAATGCCGCACATTGGACGTTTGCAGGGATGGCTGTCAATCGATCACCCAAAAATATTCCTTATCCCGGATAGATGATCCCTGGCGCCTGGTTGATTGCTGTACCAAGCCGCCACCAAGCCGGGAGTCGCCACAATGTTCAGATACAGCGCCATAATGGCAACTGCGAACGCAGCCATACTCATGAAGGCAGACAGATCATCGCTACCGGTCAGCACCTGCCACTTGATTGTCCCCAAAGCAGTATAGAGCAGCTCAGCCGCGATCAGGAAAACACCAAGCAACACTATCAAAGCCAGCGAAAGACGAATTGGAATGGATCGCCAATCCGGCGTCGGAAATTCTCCACCATTTATCGCTCCTCGCCGAAGGACCAAGTAGAGGACGCAGACTGAGAGCGACACATCCAGCATACTTTGCGGCACCATCGCAAGAATATAGGTCATTGTAAGATCCCCGTCTGGCATCCAGGTGGATACGATTGCGCTGGGGACAGCCATCAAAACAAAAACAGACATGCCTGACTTGAGCAAATGCCTAGGCAAAGCGGCCCCAATCGCTGAGTGGTGGGCCAGCATTTTTCCGATCAGCATGGTGTAGGCTATATAGCTGATTACCCAACCCAACCAATTGAACAGGAAGGTGTCAAAGCGCCACGCCGGTTCCGGCTGGACGTCAAAGATCGGAATACCAAACAGCTGCAGAATGCCACCAAAGGCGAGAAGCGAGCAAACCATCGCGAGGCAAACAATCACTGCCCGAGCCCAGATACGGGAAATGTGCCCGACTGCATCACGTAGAACCAGGAGCACCCCTAAATGAGCTACTTGATTTTTCACCTTTGACATCCGCCTTCCTTACATACGGCCTACCGGCACAATACTATTGCCACCCTCCCTATGCGACCGGCAATTTGGATGTATCATTTGCTACCAATGGTGTTAACAAAACACTCAATATACTGTAGAGAGAATAAAACAGCCGATACGCACATTCCATCGGCTGATGATTGAGCTTGTGGGGGTCAACGTGAAGAAAACTGTTCTGAGGGAAGCGCCTTGGTTCGGCCAGGTCTGCGCCTTTGCCATTGACGCACTGATCGGCTTTGCTGGGGTATTTGGCATATTCAAGCTGGTCTTCGACCGCAAACCAGACGTATTGACCGGTTTTGATTTTACCATGATCGTTGCCCTGAATGCTCTCTTGTTTGCGCTGCCAGCCTTGGTGATGCAGGGAACCACTATTGGCGCGCGCATACTGGGCTACCGCGTCATGAAAGGCGGCACCGCGCCCGTCAGCTGGGCATCGCTCGCACGGGGCCTCTATTTCTTTCCGTTTGGCCTGATCGTGATCAGTTTTCACCTACCACTGAAGCTTTTCCTGCAGGATCACGCACCGTTTGATCCTATTTTCGGCCTCAGGTTAAAAATGAAGAAAACAGTGGACCATCCGATTAAGGCACCGTCAAAGCCTCAACAAGTTGGTGACAAATCTCCAGTGCAGGAGATGATCTTCGGCACACGCCAAACTGATATCATGGGCTCCCGTCAAGACCTAGAGCGGGCACTGGGTATCCGGCTGGCAGAAAAAGAAAGTGGTTTCTGGGGGACCTATTTTGCCTGCAATGCCTATGGCAGCAGTCAGATGATGCTGCTTCCGAACGATGTCGGCCTACCGGACGGCATGGACCCCAGCTTGATAAAGAAGGCTGATGATTTCCGAGCGATATTCCATGTGAATGCAAAGGGATCAAAGGCCGGGCTGATTGGTGACCTGATGGCCGCCACCGACTTTCAACGTATCGCCTAGCTTAGCTCTCGCCAAGATAGACGGCGGCTGAAAAAATCAGCGCCGTCAACAGTGCCCAAATGATGGTTGACACTGGTATTTTTTCGCGCCGGGTACCCGTTCCTTCAGACATGTGGTCTCCCCCAAACCGGATGCATCTGATTGATCAGCATAAGCCCGAAGCTAATACTTGGAAACCAAAAAAAACAATTAATGGTTTATTTCATACCGGTAAAATAGTAGCGCTGCCGATAGCAATCAGCTTGCGCTCACCGTCCCGCAGGGCGTAAACCCGGCTTTCAACAGCCACCAGACGCTTGTTGGCTTTCACAACTTCGCCGCGCGCGAAGAATTCCTCGCCGATCCCTGGCGCCAACAACTTTACACTATAATCCGCGGTGACCACGTCGCCCACCACGCTGGCAGCGGCCCAGGCCGACACATTATCAGACAGAAATCCAATAATACCCCCATGGACGAAGCCGTGATGCTGGGTCAGTTCCTGCCGGAACGGCATCTTCAGTTCCGCCACACCGTTTTCACAGGTAATCACCTCGCAGCCGGTCCATTCGGTGAACGGCGAGGCTTTCACCACTTCCCGGATCAAGGTCGTGGTAGCCACCCGCACGCCTGCAACTGGACTTTGGTGGCCCCCGTTTGCTTTTTCTGTCACTTCATTCACTTGACTTGTCATTTTCCGTCCTTGAAAGATATTGATTATATAGACTGATCTGTATAACTTTAACAAAAGTCAAGCCCCAGAGTCAAAAACAGAGAAATTCGGGATGTCAGAGACAACTGAAACTGCCGCGAAAGCCGCAGATGACAAGCGAAAAAAGGTGCCGCAGAATCGGTCAAAACATGAAGCGGCGCTTATCCACGCGGCTGCCGTACTTTTTCGCAAACAAGGCTATGCAGCCACCGGCACCGCAGAAATCCTGAAGCGGTCCGGCGCACCACGTGGATCACTTTATTATTATTTCCCGGAAGGCAAGGAAGCCATTGGTGCGGCCGCCCTTGAAGCAGCCAGCAAGGTTGCCACCCGCACGTTCAGAGAACTTGCGGGTTCCGCAGAAAGCCCGGCAGGATTTGTACAAGCATATGCGTCGCTGCTGGCGGGTTGGATGGAAAAATCGGACTACACGGACGGCTGTCCAGTTGCCACAACGGTTCTCGAAACCGTACCTCACTCCGACCTCATAACCCCAGTAGCCAAAGCGTCCTTCAATCATTGGCAACGCGCAGTAAGCGACATGCTGCTGAGCCATGACTGGCCCCGCGCCAGGGTCCGCGCCACCGCGACGCTGATTCTCTCAGCCTTTGAAGGCGCCCTGATCACAGCTCGTGTCGAGAAATCCAGCCGGCCAATTCTGGACACAGCCGATGAACTGTCTGTTCTCTTGAAAAGATAGCTGTGGCCAACCGCACGATCAGTCGGTCAACTGGTCGTCTTTCTCTGCGGGCTTCGCCCATACCCAGCGCGCAAAGCTGAGGACGACAAAGAAGAAAACGATGCCAACGGGCGCCGCATCAACCATCAGGAAAATGGTGCAAGCGGCAAACAGCGCCATCAAGACCAGTTTTGCAAAGGTCTCTGCCGCTGTGTCCGCAATGTCAAAAAACTTGTCGCGCATTCCCCACTCCCTGCTTGATATAATAGCCCGTTCGACGGCCAGACAAAGTTTTGGTGAAGCGGAATCTCCGCGCCGTTGACGACTCTGGTGCCAACTGCTGCATATCCGCCACAGGGTTCTACCGCTAACCAAAAAAAAGCCCCTTCGCTTGTGGCGAGGGGGCTGAGGATTGGCGCCGAATTCAGGGGAGGATGCCGGCGCCAGGGGATTCCAAATGGCCAAAGGGGAGGCCGGGGGAGGAATCAGGGGCTAAAGAAACTCAACTGACCTAGTGTCGGTCGAGCTGGCTTGCGCTTTGGCGCCAACCGGCCACAACCACTACTTCGCCGAGGCTGTCGAACGCGTCAGCGTCCAACTCCAGGAGCGTCGAAGCACCGCCGCCCCGGATGCTTGGAAACTCAGCGGTATAAACCCGCTGGTGCGTCAACCCAGACCCGATGATTGCGCCCTTCGCGCCCTTCTTCAGGTCGAACTGCTCTACGTCGCGGGGCAGCATTACGTCGTGAAATTTTTCCATCGTCTGTCTCCGTCAATTATCATTGTCCTGGGCATGTGTAAGGTCGTGCAAATCGACCTCCAACGTCACACCCAGCGCCGCCATGCGGCTCATTTGTTCAGGGCTCAGCGTCAAAAGCGGCACCCGGCTATAGGCGTAGGCCGCAACAAACACGTGTGCGCCTTCTGCCCATTTCTGCACTTCTTCTTCCTTGCCCTCTAACCGGTCCAGCAGTGCATTGATCTGGTCCGACAGCGTCGTGTTGGCAGCGGGTAAGCCACTGTCGAGCCGCCAGATATTGTGGCTGTTGAGCGCCTGATGCGTTAGCACGCTGTGATGCTCGCCTTCCGGCGCTTCAGGCTCGCCCTTGCGCGTGACCAGGCTCGGGAAGACGCCCAGGGATTTGGTCACCGCGTCGGGTGAACTTTCCTGGGTATCAATCTCCAGGCTCACGCTGATCTCGAACTCAGGGTGATCTGCCGTCATGTCATACGCTGGGCTACTCATCATGTTACGCTGCCTTGTAAAAACGTCGTTTCGGGGAATAGGAGAGCACATCGCGCTCGCCATGCTTAAAGAGCATGAACAGGTCGTCCCCTGCGTCATAGCCGTAGAAGTCCGGGTCTATATGCAGACGGAAACCACCGGTGAAGGTGAACACAAAACAGTCGTCCACTTCGTCATGCTCAATACTGGTCAGGCTTTCGCCTTCAAGTTTCGACAGGATATGACCGGCCCGGGCAGTGTCGCTTTCGCGCCGCCACAGGATCCGCGCCTCGTCCAGATATAGGTCCCAGTCACAGCTGTAGATCCACAAATGCCACTGCCACTGGGCGTCGCCCGTCACCGCATCCGCTTCGCACGGTTCGCCCATATCGAGCGTGATAAAGCCGCCAAAGCCCCGCCGCGCGCGGGCAATCTTCAGCGGCTGTCCCTCTCGGAACTCGTTGAACCGCTCTTCGCCCGTCTCGCCGGGCCGTATGTTAACAATTGCTGTCATGTCTCTGTCTCACCATTTTGCCCATGCATATCCTGGGCCATATTTGTTTCATTTTATGGTCCCCGAGGTTTGGTAAGGGCCGCTTACCGCACCCCGGGGGTTCATTCTGTCCTCGCAAGTATCTCACTCAAAACGTGCCGCACTCGGGTCTTCTGTTTCTCAAATGTCTCGCACCGTCCGTCGCTTGCGCTTTGAGGTGCCTATCCTTGCTCCTGTTCGGTCCAACGAAAAACCCCTCCGGAGCGATGCTTCGGAGGGGTTCGGAACCTTTTAACTTTTTGGCCTGTCGGCTTAAAGCTCTCTACCCTCCTGGACGCATGCGAGACGGACGCAAATAAATTGCGCGCCTTTCACTGCATACATTTTCGTCCAAGTGGTGTTCATGTTCCTAAAATCCTAAATACTCGAGGCCCCTCCTATTGAGGCCGTCCGATATTTGCATCACTAACCGAAGCGCTGCGCAATTGTCAACAAGGAAAATCCAGAAAACCGTAATTATATTTCAAGATGCGGAAATAAAAGGATAATTTGGCACCCAAAAGGCCCGATTTCACGGTGCCGACAGAGCGCTATTCCACCGGCTTTTCCACCGGATTCAGGAGCTCCCCCATACGGTCCACCCGAATATGAACCGTGTCACCGGCCTTCAGATACCGGTCCAATTTCCGTTCCTCTCGAATGTAACGCCCCATAACCCATTGCTGCATGGGCTGATCCCAGCCGCCCAACAGATAATCAAGAAAGCCTCGTACTTTGTGCATTGTGCGAACCCCGTCAAATACGGTTCCCGACGGCGTGCCCGACATGATCATTGCCCGTGCGGGTACCCTGCCCTTACTGATAGGCAAGCTGGCCCAGGTTTCATGGAAAGCCCACCGATGATCCTTCCTGGCCTCCGTCTGCAGCAGGATCTCCCTCAGGTTCCAAACCATCCGGGATACAGATGCCGACTGACGGGCCTCTCCGTTTACAGACAAGTGGAGCACCAACGTCCGCGTAAAAGCTTCCATATCTGCAGGGATAACAAACAGATTGCCTACTGGCAGATATCCTGGCGCACTCTTTCCCTCGGTAAAGCCTTTGCCGGATCCAATATCAAAAGCGTCGATGCGCTTCAAAAGCAGGGCTCTGTCAGTCACGTCATTGCACAAGATCAAGCCCATCACCGAAGAGGGCCGGACAGGGGGAAAATCCCGCATCGGTACGAAACACAATTCAACCTCATAATCCAGGAGCCCTTCGCCTAGGGGAATGGGTGCATTCCAGGGCGTCGGCTGAACTTGTTTCGGAAACAGGAACGGTCCCTCTTCAACTTCGGCCTCATCGGCATGCTCCGAGAAATTCGCCCCTGCAGCGATATGGTTGCCACCAAGCCCCACCGGCATACCTAGACTGAAAATCGGCACCGTCACGGCGGCGCTCTCTGGTATCACTTTCAGCGCCTCCAGAATAGCAGGCCTTCCCAGCTCTTGATAGAGAATGATCGGATCATACACCGGGCGCCCAAGTGCATGAGACATATCAATTCCAGTGATTGTTTCGCCTTCGTAACGAATAACCAGCAAGAGCTTTGAAGGCATCCCGTCCTCATAGGACCTGGCGAAAGTCAGGGCATCACTGGGCGGTGCTATTTCCAAAGGGCCTGCCCAAGCAGCAGGGACTGTTCCAAGCACTCCTGCCACCAATAGTGTGAAAAGCCATCGCATGCTCGTTCCTCCCCTTTTCCAACACCCTACAGGTAAAATCCACCATCAGGCAAACGTCCTTCGTTTGCCAACTGGCCTGCAGGCACGCTACTATGGCGGTCGCGCAGGGGAGCGCAGAAGGGGAACTGACAGCATATGGCGTTCAAACCAGTACGCCGCGCCTTAGGCGCTGCATTTTTTGGCATGTTTGTTTCAACCACGCCCCAGGCATGCGTTGCGACCGACTCTACCCATATCCTTGGGACAGATTGGGGCCTGACGCTCAAATCAGATGGCAGTGGTTTTTACAACGAATTGGCTAGAATGGTCCTGCCATCAGCTCTTGGCGAAATCGATTATGAAATTTTACCATACAAGCGTGCCAAACGCGCATTCCTGGAAAGCAAAACCAGTTGCCTATACCCGAACAGCCTGGACTATCTTGTCACCACCGGCGCCATCGACAACCCTGAAAGCTATATCGGCAGTCGAAGCGTAGTGGCTGCACAGTCGCGCATATTCAGTCCCCATGGCACCCGCCCTCCGGCCAATGTGGGTGATCTGCAAGGGCTGAGGGTTGCCTATGCCCTGGGTTCAGATGTCGCTAATCTGCTGCAAGGGTCCGGCGCCTATTTTGTGGCAGTCTCAGACGAGGTCGGAAAAGCCAGAATGCTGTTGGAGGGCCGCACGGACTTGCTGGTTGCGGTACTGCCGGATGCAAAGTTCGTCTTCGACAGCCTTGGCAAGGAACTCCCGCCCTATGACGTGGACTATTCCCTTGATTCAACAGAAATTGGGCTCGTCTGCCATAAGACTGAGAAAAACAGGGCATTCATCCACGCATTCGACCAACACCTCAAAGCGTTGATAGATAGTGGAAAGCTGCGTACGTTTCTGATTTCAAAAGGTCTCGACCCCAAAGACCATATGCCACATCAGGAATAGATGATCGTGACGTCCCGACCCGCGCGCCTGAGCGCCCGGTAAAGCCGACCAATCAGCGCCGAGTGGCAACGGTATGCCAGCATGCTTGGGATGGGCCTCATGTCCGGGCCGGTCTTCTTGAAATCAAGCGGGCTCTTGAAGCGCTTGAGGGTCACGACATCTCTCGCTAGCGCACGCTTGAGAGCCTCGGCGAGCCGACGTTCGACCTCGCGCTCGATATCCATCAACAGACCGCCTTCTGCCTCGGGGACATCTTCAAGGCCCTGCTCCCATGCCTTGATCTGCGCTTCCTTGGCCATGGTCAACATTGACACGTCGCGCTCGGATAGACCAAGCCCTTCCCGCAAAGCTTTGAATTCAGCAGGGGTCATCTTTCCTCATCTTCCCTCAGAGACGCCAAGAAACGTTTAGATTCCTCATACCGTTCCTGATGCAGTTCGGCTGCGAAATATGCGGGAGACCTAACACTACACGTGAAGCCGCCATACTGCTCATGCAGAACGTAAATGTAACCGACAAGCAGCGTTATAGTCAGTCCCCGCACCAGCAACATAGGCCAACGGCCTGTCATTGTTTGACGCAGTCTTGAGAATATGACCGACAGTATCCATGCAAGCAAGAGAGCAAAAACCAGCATGAAGGCAGGATGGAGAGGAACTGAGAAGTCATGGGATCCACACCAAAATGTCAGAAAATCCCTTGGGCCAAACCCAACCACCGCAAACACGTGGATCAAGCGGTAGATCAGCAGCATCGACACAGTAACGATAAGATCCTGGTTATCTGAGAGCCAGCCAAACGCATGGCGCTTCTGGCGTCTTTTCAACCAAACTTTTCTTAAATTCCCCATTTATTATAGATGTTTATTCAGAAGTGGCCTGTCAAGGCAAAGCCCCCCTCTTGAACCGAACACAAGCTTCTACTATATAAATATTTACATAGATAACAACCGAGGCACGGCTGCGATGGATATGCTCAACCAAATATTTCTCTATACCCACATAACCGCAGGCTTTATCGGCCTCGCGGCTTACTGGGTTCCCATCTTTGCCAAGAAAGGCGCGGTTAACCACCGGCGCTTTGGCAAGGTTTTCCTCAATGCCGGCTATGTGGTGGTGACCGCCGCGGTGCTTTCTATTGGGACACGTGCGATACGCTATGCGCTGTCTGATTACAGCTTCGAGCAACTGGAAAGCTTCTGGGGTTTCGCGATTTTCCTTGGCTACCTGTCACTGGTGACCTTCATTATGCTGCGTTTCGGGACGCTCGTTCTCAGGGAGAAGAAAGACCCAACCAAGCTTGCCTCCGCAGCCAACTTAGCGCTGGGGTACGGGGCAATTATCGGCAGTGTTGCGGTCATTGCCTATGCCGTTCTTGTTAGGCCTGAAGTGACAGTCGTACTGTTGGCACTATCGCCTATCGGGCTTCTGGTCGGGCCACAGATTGTGGGTTATTTCAAAGGGCGTGAAACATCCAAACGTGGCTGGTGGTATAGCCATATGGGCGCAATGATCGGTGCTGGCATTGCGTTTCACACCGCATTTCTTGTATTCGGCGCAACGCGCCTATTCGATATTGGCGTCGAAGGCCCCTTTGCCTTTGTACCCTGGATTTTACCAACCCTGATAGGCGTACCAGCCAACATGATATGGGAACGCCACTACCGCAAAAAATTTGACGACCCCAAGCGAAGCAAGTTGGAGGCCCCAGCATGAGCCTGCAGCATATCCTGTTGGGCATTATCGCAGAACCCAAAAGCGGGTATGACATCAAGCAGGAATTCGACAGTTCGCTGAAGCATTTCTGGTTTGCGGAACTAAGTCAGATATACCCGGCGCTAAAGAAGCTGGTAGCGGACGACCTAGCGCGCGTTGAGGGCGTACCGTCTGACAAAGGCCCAGACAAAAAGCTTTACAGCAGAACAAACGCTGGCACCCAAGCCCTGATAGACTGGCTACACACTGGGCCTGCCACCAGCCCGGTGCGGCATGGTTTCCTGGGCCAGGTATTTTTCATGGGAACACAAAAGGACCGTGAGGCCGCCCTAAAGTTTTTCAAAGAACTGAAGGCGCATTATCAAGCCCGTTACGCTGCACTTCAGGCTGTAGAAGCGGGTTGGAAAGCCCAGTGTCCGACCTACCCAGATGGCCTCGGCGACGATGACTTCTTCATGCAAATGACACTGGATGCCGGACTTCGCTTTCAAAGAAGTTACATGGATTGGTGTACCAATTCCATTGATCGGATCAAATCCCGCTATCATGACTAGTGCTTTGCATTAGCAGAAAGGCAAAGCACCCGATGCTTTTGCCAATTGTTAATCATTGTTCCTATACCCTGTATCTCAAGGATCGATTAACCTCTCACCAAGGACCCTTGAATGCGCCCTTCCCTTTCGGCCCTAGTAATAGCCTGCTTGCTGGGATTGGTCGCGATGCCCAGTTGGGCGCATCATCCTGAATTCAAGATCCCGCATATATTTGCGACCGGCTGGGGTATCACGCTCGACGCTGATGGCAGCGGCTTCTACAATGATTACGCCCGCTTCACACTTGGCACAGACCTGAGCAGTAAGAATTATCTGGTCGCCCCCTACAAGCGGGCCATGCGCGGCTTCAAACGCGACAAGTCCAGCTGTGTCTATCCAAAAAGCATTGATACACTGATGCGAACTGGTGATTGGGAGGAAGGGGAAAGCTTCATCGAAAGCGCCGCTATGCTGCGGTCCCCCTTAAGGGTTTTCACCCGGGACGACATGACCATCATCCACAGTCCAGCAGACCTAACGGGGAAGCGCCTGGCCTACGCACTAGGATCAAAAATACCCCATTCTCTTGGTGATATCGGAGTTGAATATATTCCTGTGGCAGACGAAGTGGACAAAGCTAAAATCCTGGATACCGGTACGGTGGATGCAATGATCGCAAACATGCCGGATGCTTTTTTTGTTTTTCAAAGCCTGGGCCAGCCACTACCGCCCCATGATCCGCACTATGACCCTATTCCCGTTCCGCGCATTCGGATTGTTTGCCATGACACCCCCAACAACAGGGACTTTATTGCGCAATTCAATCACCGCCTGCAAGAGTTGGCAGCTTCTGGCGAAATGGCAGAACACCTAAGGGAACTCGGGCTGGATCCAGCCGAATTCATGCCGTGAAACACCTAAAGCGGGGGGCTTGAGGCCTGCCGCCTTATGCTGTTGCGCAGCCGCCTGAGCAGGCGGCCATCCAGAACCAGAAGACCAAGCCCGATCAGCACAAGGCCAATGCCGTGGCCTAATTGCAAACTCTCATCCAGGAACAACACCCCGAAGGTCGTCGCGACCACCGGAATGGTAAGCGTCACCAACGACGCGCTGGTTGCGCCAGCCTCACTGATCAGGCGGAAGTACAACAGATATGCAAGTGCCGTTGAAAGCAGCGACAGAGACAATAGCGCGGCCCAAACTCTGGCCTCAGGCAGTGGCAGGCTTTGGGGCGCATCTACCACAATAACAATCGGAATCAACATAACCGCTGCCATTGTAACCTGCCCAAATGCCATCTGCACTGGCTTCAACCCCAACCCTACGAAACGGCGACCGGCCACAACTGCAAAAGCATAGGAAAGAGATCCTGCGAGGACAGAGACCTGCCCCATAAACTCGCCCGTAAGTCCCGCAAGGCTGCCTGGGCCAATGATGGAAACCACGCCAAGAAAACCAACCAATACACCAGAGAAGCGTCTCGCAGTCAGGCGTTCATCATGGATGAAAAAGTGAGCCACAAACACAGTGAAAAGCGGCATGGTGGCATTCAGGATGGAAGCCAGGCTTGAAGCAATCTGCGTCTGCCCCCAAGCGATCAGCGAGAAGGGCATGATGTTATTCAGAAGCCCCATCACCGCAAGAGCCCCCCATATCTGCCATTTGTTTTTGTGCCCGGCGCCGGGCACGGAAACCCCAGTCAGCTTCATGAAGCAATACAGGCCGAAAGCGGCCAGCGAAACCCGCACAGCAACAACAGTCAAAGGTGGCAAGGCAGTTATTGCCACTTCAATCGCCATGAAAGACGCCCCCCAAAGCACGGAAAGCATGGCCAGCAACCCCCATTGGCGTGGGCCCATTTGCGGGATCGGTTCTGTCACGCGGGAGTATCCTTCATAAGTAGCAATTATCGTCTTTCAAGACAGCAAGCGACACCGTATGACGCCGCGCAAAAATCTGCACGCCATTTCCGGACTTGTCACCAACATTTGAAAAAACGATCAGTCGTGCTGATCGTAGTCAAGGTCTGCTAGAACGTGGGTCACTTTGTCACCCTCACCAAACGGCAATACAATAGATTCCCCAAAAACTGACATCCCGTTCTTGGATACAAAATTGCCTGCCGTTCGTACCGGACGACGCAACAGGGCAACATGATCCAGAATACGGCGCGATCTTTCCGCTCTGTTGGGATCGGGAAATTCGCTAACAAGCTTGCCGGTCATCTCAGCGCCGAACAATACGCTAAGCGCTGTACCAAACACCTTATAGCGATAGTTCGGCTTGCCATCTGGCTGAAGCTCAATTTCCACGAGAAAAATATTGGGTAAGTGTCTTGGTAGTGCGGCTGGATTGAAAGCCTCACGGGAGGGCATTACTCCTTTGGAAGGACGCAACGACAGATAATGGTTAAACATGTCCCTAAGATCTGCACTACGTATTCCTGCCTGCATGGAACTCTCGCCTACCAACAACTGCATGTCTGCACTTGCCGAGGGGAGGCTATCCAACTGGTTGGTTACGCTCGTAGCTTCAAACGATGATACTAAACTGCCGTCTCCTGCGTCTCCAGGAACCATGGCAAACCTCTCAAACACTATTTGACCCCGGGAACAGCTTAGGCCCGAATTCCTTTCGCAATTGTAAATCCGCTAAAGAATTGTTGACGCCCTGATTTTATTTTTTTAGCCCCAGCATGAGTTCGGCTTATGGCTGGCTGCACCTAAGGTATCGTGCGCAGTCAGATCGATTCAATTTATCGCGGCAAGGGCTCTTTTCACCGCAAAAGACCAGCCCCAGGCCCATTAAATCATTAGTTTGAAGCCGGACATTATAACAATTCAAGTCAGCACCACCCTTTCGCAGGGTCCGGGAAGCAGACATGCTCTGGGGAAATTTGGAATGACGAAAAGGGCCACACGACAGGCCTACGGCTCCCTTGTATTTGGGTCCGCACTTGCTTCGGCCATCTTGCCTGCTGCCGCTTCGGATGCAACAGTTAACGCAAGTGCGTCCGTGACAATTGATGTTGACCACCAAGCCTTCGATGCTGACTTCTTCGAACAATATACGCCTCAGACGGCACTGGATATGATCAACCGGCTGCCCGGATTTGTGTTTGACGCTGGCTCAAGCGCGAGGGGTTTTGGCGGCACAGCGGGCAATGTTCTTATCGACGGCACGCGGCCGACATCAAAATCAGGCGGCCTCTCGGAAGCCCTTTCCCGAATTCCGGCAAGCCAGGTGTCCCACATTGAAATACAGCGCGGCGCTATTGGCGCAGGTGAAGCGGCCGGCCAAAGCATGATTGCAAACGTCGTTCGCTTGAAAGATGTCAGCACAGGCACCTGGACAGTCGGGCTCCGCAAGTTTGACAAAAGCCAAATCATGCCGTCCGTTTCCGGCACATTCAGCACCCAACTAATGGGATGGGACACATCCCTTAAACTGGTGACATTCTTCAAGGACGAATCCCGTCAGGCCGTGATCAGCCGCCGGGATGCAGGCGGTGTGCTTACCAAAAGGCAAACCGAAAACAGAACCGAACAGAACCGCGACGGTACCTTTTCATTTGACGCCGGTCGGGACGCTTTTGGCGGTCGGCTGCAGTTGAACGGCCGGTTAGGGTTCGACAGTTGGTACGGGGACACTGAGCGCCTTGGTCGCGGCGCGGGCCTGGCAACAGCTCCGGTGACTGATCGCTTTTTTGACGACCATAACTGGGAAGAATATTCGGGTGAATTCGGGGCCGACTGGTCGCGCACATACGACAGCGGCTGGAAGTGGCGCCTTATTGGCCTGACCACAATTGAGGACTGGACAGCCGTTGACGAGATTTCATTCGAAACACCGTTGGGAACGCCGTCCTCTTTCAGCACCTTCACTGCCAAGGAAAAAACCACCGAAACCATTTTTAGAACCACGCTGGGCAAAACCGGGCTTAGCCGCTTCAAGCCCGAGTTCGGCATTGAGGGAGCCTTCAACACGCTGGATGGCAGCCTGGAAATCAGCCAACGGGACAGCAGTAGCGTGGAGACATTCTACCGCGCGCCCTCACCTGTTCGGGTTGAGGAAAAACGAGCTGAGGCCTTCGTCAATATGGTTTGGCAGGCCTCTGACAAGGTCACTCTTGATGGTGGCCTGAAGGCAGAAATTTCACGCATCTCCACATCAGGGCACGCCGAACAGGCACAGACCTTCAAATTCCTGAAGCCATCCCTGGGGGCAACCTTCAACATGTCTGACAATCTGCAGTTTGATGTAAAAGCGGAACGGTTTGTAGGCCAGCTTGACTTTGGCGATTTTGCCGCAAGCGCGGACGCAACAGACGACCGCGTTTTTGCTGGCAACCCGAACCTGAGGCCTGACCGTACCGACCGCCTCGAAGGCACTGTCAACTATCAATTCAGCGACCGGGGCGCGCTGTCACTGAGCCTTTTTCACGAGTGGAAAGACGACGTGCTTGAACGCATCGTGTTACCAAGTGGCGCACAGGCCCGCGCCAACGTCGGCAGTGCCCGCCGCTGGGGCCTCGATGCCCAGGCCAGCATTCCTCTTGATCGACTACTGAAAGGCGGACTGCTGGAGGTAGAGCTTTATGCCAAAGAGAGCAGCTTCCTTGATCCGCTCACCAATCAGACGCGCAGGCTCCATGACTTCAAGCCGCTGGAATATTTTATCGACTTCCGTCACGACATTCCGAATTCGGAATGGTCATGGGGCGTGGAATATGATTCAAACTTCAACTGGCATGGCTATTTTGTCGAGGAATTCGAGGATTTCGAGGGCAGTGACCGCTGGGACCTTTTCATTGAAACCACCCAATTTTTCGGCGTAAAAATGAAACTGACAAGCTTTTATACCTTCAGTGTCCAGCGTGACCGGATCCGATATCTTTACGCACCAACCCGCGGCGATACCTTTATCGGCACCGAAATCTCCGAGCGTGAGCGCGATACCGGGTTCCTGTTTGAAATCTCAGGGCAGTTCTAGCCGCTCACCGAAGCCCGAAAAATTAAAGCCCGCGCGTCTATTGGGGGCTGACGCGCGGGCGATCCCGGGAGCTTAGGGGGAGGTAGGGGAACGCCCCGGGCACCACAGAAATGGGGGCCACAACAGAAATTGTAAGCCCCCGCCCGATCACGTTTTCTTGAACCGCGCCTACGCGCAAATCAGCACGTCAACTGAACATCTTAACCAACCGAGCACGCAGCTTTTCCGGGTCGATCGGCTTCAACAAATAGTCCTTCACGCCCAAGCCCTTAGCACTCAGGATATGGTCCTTTTCGGCACTACCTGTAAGGAACAGCACAGGTGTTCTTGCGCGCTTGGCATCAAATCGGATATTGGCGCCATCCCGCAGTGTACGAACAAAATCAATACCGCCCATTGGATCCATATTGATATCGCAAACAATCACATCAAAGGCACGGCGATCAAGCATCTTGAGGGCATCAGAACCGTCTTGAGCTTGCAGTACCTCTGTGAAGCCCAGGCTCAGGAGCAACTTATCCAACATCTTGCGGATGATTTCCTGGTCATCAACCACCAGGGCCGTTCTTCCCCGCAACACGCCACTTGGCTTGATCTCAATGTCGCCCATAGGTCCTCCCTGCGCTGTGACCCCGCGTTCAGCCATCCTTATAGGAACCATACATAATGCTGCGCGCCGACACAATCTGTCAGTTCGCACGAAAAAACGACGTAGTTCTGGTCACTTGAAGGGCGTTAATTTGATATAAACCAATGTTACCTATTCTGCCCGACATAGGACAGACAACCACCACTTTATAGGTATCGGAAGCCTGCCCGACAGTTCTGCGTTTGTTGCCTTTAGCCCTTTCCGCAAGGAGAACGCGCAATGTCGCCAACGTCCACCCGTACTATATTCACCCTCGGCCTATTCGCTTTTTTATGCGGCACCACAGTGCCCTCAGCTACCGCACAAGACTATGACCTCGCCACATGGGGCGAGCGGGTCTATGACGCTTTCGCGTCCAAGCAGCGGTATCCCAAGCGCGCGCTGGACGCCAAACTGGAAGGCACAGTGAAGGTTGAAGTTACTGTCGGCCAGAACGGCGACATTATCGGCTTCCGGATCAACCAGTCGTCGGGCCACAATGTGCTGGATGGTTCGGTCCTGCAGATACTGAACCGGATCAACCCTCTGCCCCCGCTGCCTGAGGGGTTATCCAGCTTCAATTTCAAGATTCCGCTTCGATTCAATATGGACGAGCAGCAAACCCAGCTGGGTGCCGATGTCCAGGTAGCAGAAGCCACGCCTGACTGGCAGGGCTGGCAACGTGATGTCTCCCGTATTCTGGCAAGAAACCAGGGCTATCCAACACAGCTGATTGAAGAAGGCATTGAAGGCACGGTCCGGGTTAAGGTGCAGATTGCCATGGACGGCACCATCCTGGCTCAGCAGGTGGTCGAAAGCTCAGGCAACCCGATCCTGGACGATGAAGCCGTCGACCTGATGCGCCGTATCAGCTTCCCTAAGCTGCCTGAAAACAGGGAAAGCGTGTCGCTGACCATTCCCCTCAGCTACAAGATCAACGCTAAAGGGTAGACAGCCCCGAGGTTCACGACATAGAGGCAACAAAAAAGCCCGGCTGCAAAAGCCGGGCTTTCTGCGTTCTAACGGCAGTCTTTTAAGCTACTTTTGACAGCTTCTGGAAGCGCTTCAGGTGGTAATCGGTGTCACCGAAATAATGATCGATCATCACAAGCCTCTTGGCAACATGTGCCAATTCAAGCTCCCAGGTCACGCCGATACCACCATGCATTTGCACCGCCTCTTCAGCGACCATTCGGCCCACACGGCCTACTAGGGCCTTGGCAGCAGACAGATGCTTGTCGCGGTCGCCAGCGTCCAGCTTGGAAGCCGCCAGCAGCACAATTGACCGCACTTGCTCGATCTCGAGGCACACGTCCACAAGACGGTGCTGCAGCACCTGGAACTTGCCAATCGGCACTCCGAACTGTGTCCGGGTACGCAGGTATTCCAGCGTGGCGTCGCGTGCATTTTCCATGGCACCCAGGCTTTCCGCGCACAGCGCGAGTGTAGCGCGCGCAAGAGCCCGGCCAAGGGCCGCCTCCGCAGCATCGCCCGAAAGCAATACATCGTCCGCTGCCACGGCGACATCTGTGAAGGTCACCTCAGCGGCGCCAAAACCGTCATGAGTTTTAAAGGCCTTGATAGCAACACCTTCAGCATCCTTCGCAACTAGTGCCAGCACCAACTTGTCGCCATCTTTGGCGGACACAACCAGAGTGGCGGCATCGCCGCCATTGATCACAAGCGATTTCGAACCCGACAGCTTGCCACCAGCGATTGTCGCATCCACCTTCGCCGCATTGTAGCGTGCACCCGGTTCATAGTGCGCCAGCGCGAGCTTGTGCCCACCGCCGATCACGTCATCCAGAAGTGCAGGACCACGCCCTTCGGCAGCTTCTTCAGCCAGAAGCCCAGCCCCCAGAACAGCCGTTGCAAGAAACGGCTCCACCACAATCTTGCGGCCAAGTTCCTCGGCCACCACCATGATATCCAAGCCTGACCCACCAAGGCCGCCTACGCGTTCCGGCAGCACAGCAGCCACCAGCCCAAGTTCCGCCATCTGTGCCCAAACCGCTTCATCATGCCCCTTTTCAGAGCTGATCAGCTTCAACCGGCTTTCAAAATCGCACTGCTCACGTACAAAGCGCGAGACCATGTCCTTGAGCATGCGGTGATCATCAGAGAGATTGAAATCCATACCTAAATCCTCCCTTAAAGCCCAAGAATCATCTTGGAGATGATGTTGCGCTGAATTTCGTTCGATCCGCCATAAATTGAGTATTTCCGGCGATTGAAATATTGGCCTGCATAAAGATGTGCGCCCTCTGGGCCAACAGGTTCCATGTTGGAACCCAGTTGATCCAGCTCCGGCATGAACGGTAGCGCGTAGGGGCCAACAGCCCGGCGCATCAGGTCACTCAGCTCCTGGCGGATCACAGACCCCTTGATCTTGAGCATGGAGCTTTCAGCCCCCGGCGCGCCGCCGGCCTGAGCCGCCGCAAGCACCCGAAGGTTGGTCAGTTCCATCGCCATCAGGTCGATCTCCACATTCGCCAGACGCTCCGCAAAATGCGCATCGTCAATCAAACGCCCGCCTTCACCGTCATCGGTGTCGGATGCGATCTTTTTCAGCTTTTTCAGTGTTTCCTTGGCCGCAGCCACACCTGCGATACCAACACGCTCGTGCTGCAGCAGGTATTTGGCATAGGTCCAGCCCATGTTTTCCTGGCCGACCAGGTTTTCAACCGGCACCTTGACGTTATCGAAGAATACCTCGTTCACCTCGTGGCCGCCTTCGATGGTGATGATCGGGCGCATCTCAACGCCTGGGGTGTTGAGATCGATCAACAGGAAACTGATGCCGGTCTGCGGCTTGCCTTCACTGGATGTCCGTACAAGACAGAATATCCAGTCGGCATATTGGCCAAGCGTGGTCCAGGTTTTTTGACCATTAACAATATAATGGTCACCGTCGCGCACTGCTTTTGTCTTGAGGCTGGCAAGGTCCGAGCCAGATCCCGGCTCCGAATAGCCCTGACACCACCAATCGGTACCGTCAAGGATGCGCGGCAGATAATGGGCCTTCTGCTCGTCCGACCCGAATGCAATAATCACCGGACCCAACATGGAAAGCCCGAAAGGTGGCAGTTCTGGCGCGCCCACCCGCACAAATTCTTCTTCAAAGATGTGCTTCTGGAATGGGGTAAAACCCGATCCACCAAATTCCTTGGGCCAGGCGTGGGCCACCCACTGTTTTTCCTGCAATGTACGTTGCCAATTCAGATAGTCTTCTTTTTCCAGAGCAAGGCCCGCTTTGGTCCGCTCTGCAATATGGCTTGGAAGCCTGGCTTCCAGGAATGACCGCACTTCCGCACGGAAGGCCAGGTCCTCTTCACTATATTCAAGACGCATTGTTCGCCCCTTCAAATCTATACCGCTTGGGTCCACTGTATATCCGGGGAAAGAGTTTAGGGCGCCTTACCGCCCCTTCAAGGGCCATAGGCTGTGAAAAGGTCAGAAAGAAGTCTTTAAGAAGCCCGCTAATGAATAGTCTGCACAAATTCGTAGCCTGATCGGTAAAATTTTATGAAACAACACGCTAACATTTGATTTTTTCGCCAATAAATCGTACCAATATTGTCTTGTATTCATGCGCCCCACTATGGCGAAACCTAGGGGAACTGCATTGCCGATACACTATAGAGATATTTTGCTTGTTGATGACAGCGGCGCTGACTGCCGCTTCATTGAACATGCGCTCAAACGTTCAAGTGCCAGCTACCATATAGATTCCGCGCATACAGCCGCAGACGCGCGCCGCAAGATTGCCGAAAAGCATTATGACTGCATGCTGATCGACTACCGGCTTCCGGACCTGGACGGGCTGGAACTCATGGAAAGTATTCACCGTGATATTGAAACCGGCTTTCCAGGCCTCGTGATGATCAGTGGAGAAGGCAGTGAGCGGGTGGCCGCTAAAGCCATCAAACTGGGGGCGCATGACTACCTATCCAAAAATCAGCTAAACTCTGGAAGGCTGCAAGAAGTAATCGATAGCGCCATCCGACGGGCTCAGGAAAAGCGTAGCCAAGTGCACCAGCAAATGCTGATGGAAAATTTTGCATCCACCGCAGCGCATGACCTTGCCAATCCTCTCAACGGCGTCATCGGCTTTGTGTCGCTTGCCCAACAGATGATGGAAAGGGGCGAGATTGACCAGATACCTGACTATCTGGACAGCGCCCTGAAGGCGGCCCACTATATGAAGCAACTGGTTATCGACCTGTTGCACTTTGCCCGAACTGGCTCTTCGGCAGAAGCATGCGAGCCTGTCAACCTTACAGACACAGTACAGCTGGCTGCGAATTTACTTGAGGAAGCCATTGAGGCGTCGGGTGCTGTCATTGAATTGGAGACGTTGCCGAAGATTGAAGGCTATGTCACGGAGTTGACACAGATGTTCCAAAACCTTATCGCCAATTCAATCAAGTATCATTCTGACGCTCGCCCCGTGATCACGATCAGCGCCGAAGACATGGAGGATAGCTGTATTATCACGATTACCGACAATGGCTGCGGCGTACCTGCTTCTGCTCGTCGCCAAATCTTTTCACCCTTGTTCCGCATCCACCGGAAAAACACCACGGGCTCCGGCCTTGGCCTCGCGACATGCGCCAAAATTGCTGAGATGCATCACGGGCGGATCTGGTGCGAAGGGCGTGCGACTGGCGGCAGCAGATTCAAGATCGAATTGCCAAAGAAGCAACCTGATCAAAATCTGCCTAATGACATGATCTAGAACGCCACCACAGCCTCACGGACGCGACGGCAATTCCGCACTGTGCAACCAAAATTCCGAGAGAGACTGAATGGCATCCACAAATCCGTTCAAGTCGTGCGGCTTTTTGACAAAGCTGTTTGCGCCCAGTGCGTAACAATCCTGAACATCACGTTCATCATCTGAGGTACTGAATATAACCACTGGAATAGACTTGTACCGATCATCATCTTTGATCGTACGCAACACTTCACGCCCATCAACACCTGGCAAGTTCAAATCCAGCAGCACAAGGGAAGGCCACCGGTTACCGCTGGGCCGCCTTGGACATGGCCAGATAATTGATCGCCCGACGTCCGTCTTCACAGTGATGTACCGGGTTGTCGACACCCAACTTCTTGAAGGCGCGCTTGGTTACGCGGACGTCCGCCTCGCTATCTTCAACGAGTAAGATAAGGTCGGTCTCATTGTCCGCCATCATGTGACTCCATTTGAATGGGTAGGCCAAAGGAGAAGGTTGTTCCCTTTCCTTCCTCAGTCTCGAACCTGATCCAGCCGCCACTGTGATCGAGAATGCGCTTTACAATGGCTAGACCGGCACCAGTTCCGCCCCCGAAGGCGTCTTCACGGTGGAAGCGCCGGAACATGTCAAACACTTTGTTCTGAAATTCCGGCGCAATGCCGATGCCATTATCTGTGACATTCAGTATAGCAAACTTGCCGTCCGTCCGACCAGAGATTTCCACCCTTTTTTCCGATTTATCATTGTACTTCACACCATTAGTAATCAGGTTTCGGAAAATGCTGGTAAGATGTGCTGAAGGGAAAACATGCCTTGGGAGGTCTCCAACCACAACAACTTCCGCACCATGTTCGGACAAGAAGCCACCGATATCATCCAGGACAATTTCAACCGCCTTGTCGGCTGCAATCTCTTCTCCTTGTCGTTCGCCGCGCTCGATGCGGGAATATTCTCGCAAGTCGTCAATCAGCCTCTCCATGCGCACTGTCAGCCGAGCAACCGTATCAAGGTCTTCCTGGTATTCCTTCTCGAGCTTATCGGCACATTCTTCACGCACGATAGATGAGAGATTATGAATACCCCGCAACGGTTCTTTCAGGTCATGCGCTGCGATATAGACGAATTGGTCCAGCGCTTCATTGGAAGCAGAAAGCTTTCCGTTCAACTCGCGCAACTCTTTTTCGGCAGCCTTTGCATCAGAAACATCCCGCGCCACCACCGCAGCAGCGACAATCTGGCCGTGCGGATTTTTAACCGGGGAAATGGACATGGATACATCAATTTCATGGCCATCGGCATGGCGGTAAACCGTTTCATAGTGGCGAACCGTCTCTCCGGCTGCAATCTGGGCAAGGATATCATGCAGCTCTCCGGACTTACCTTCTGGCAAGATCAGCGTACCCGGCCAACCAATGGCCTTGTCAGCGGAATATCCAAACAGCTGCTCCGCGCCCGGCGCCCAGCTCTGGATTGTGCCCATGAGATCAAGGCTGAAAATGGCATCATCACAAGCCTCAATTGTAGTGACCAGACGGCGACGCTCGGTTGCGATCCGCATACGTTCCGTAACGTCCACAATTGTAGCAATCACAACGATTTCTGGATCGTCTTCAACCGGTGTCAGGCCAATTTCCACAGGAAACAGCTCGCCACCCTTTCGTTCGCCATAAAGCTCCATCCCCTGCCCCATTGGACGGGTTTTCATATTAGTGAAAAATCTCTCGCGGTTGGCTGGGTGCTTCGCCCGAGCATTTTGCGGCACCAAAATTTCAACAGGCTGGCCCATTAACTCGTCTTCCGAATACCCAAACAGGTTTGTCGCACCGGGGTTTACCACCTGAATCAATCCGCGCGAGTTCACTCCAATGATCGCTGGTGAAATCTTGTTGATCACCAATTCGAGCCGACGGCTTTTCTGTTCAAGTTCTGCAGTTCTCTCCGCCACCTGTTGTTCGAGCAATGCATGGGTTGGTATCTTGAGTGCCGCAGGAATGAGTCGCCAGACGGCGACCGCTGTGAGGAGAGACACAATGGCCGTACCGGCCTTTGCAACACCCGACATACCATAGGTACCATGCCATACCGTGATGATCCCAAAAATGTGGGTTACTCCGCACAGGAAAATGAACGCCGAAAAAAGATAGAATATAGAAGTGAACTGAACGTCAGGGCGTCTGCGTATGAACACCATGAGACTGATGGGGATGGAAAAGTAAGCCAAGGCGATTACCGCATCAGAAACCACGTGGGTCCACAAGATTTCCGGCGCCCACAGGAAGCAGTAGCCATGTGGCATAAAATCGGTAGACATCATATTATCAAGAAGGGACATGATTGGTGTTCTCCGCCTACTGTGTCGCTGAAGAAAACGTGACCTTAACCCTATAAGAGACACCGAACAGCAGATTGGTCACCTTGCACGCAAGGATAGCAAATAGAGGCACAGAAGTAAGGGCAATATTCCAGCTATCCCTTCATAACAGGCCGAAAACTTGCTATAGATTTCATGGGGTTGAACACTGAAAAGGAACGCTAAAATGGCTCAAAGCCGCACAACCCTGCTGTTTTTTCTGACCATTTTACTCATATTTTCCAGCCCAACCACTGCTGAGGAAAACTTGTTCGGCAGCGGCAAAATTTTGGCAACCCCAGGGGTGATCCAGGTTGAAGGGACTGCAGGCGGCGGATTGACGCCTTGGGCAGTAATTTCAGGCTATGGAACCAATCGCCAGATTGGCGGCAGCGTGCACCATACTTATGTCACCACCAACGATTTCACATTGAACGCCACCGGCGCCACCGTGGGACTATATGATCGGCTTGAGCTTAGCTTCACCAGGCAGTGGTTTGATACCGGCAGTGCGGGCGAGCGGCTGGGCCTTGGGGAGGGTTTCAAGTTCAACCAGGACATCCTTGGTGCGAAAGTGAAGATATTCGGGGACGCGGTTTATGACCAAGACACCTGGATGCCGCAAGTGGCATTGGGCGCTCAATACAAGAAAGTGGACAAGGGAGCTATCGTACGCGCAGTGGGCGCTGAGGACGACGACGATATAGACGTTTATCTGGCTGCCACTAAAATCCTGCTAGATAAAAGCCTTGTGCTAACCGGCACGGCCAGACTGACACGCGCCAACCAGTTCGGCCTCCTGGGCTTTGGCGGTCCGAATGGCTCAAGCAGGTCTCTTCAATTTGAAGGATCGGTCGCTTACCTACTCAGTCGTCACTTTGTACTTGGTGCTGACTATCGCACCAAGCCGGACAACCTGGCTTTCGCAGAAGAAGATGACGCCATGGCCGCTTACGTGGTCTGGTTACCGTCAAAACATTTGACGGTAACAGCCGCCTACACCGACCTTGGCAAGATTGCCCTGCAGGGCCGCCAACGTGGATTTTACCTGTCCGTCCAACTGGGGTTCTAGATATGAAATTTCTGAAAACCACGCTGATCGCTGGCCTTCTGGCCCTGACCACCGCCGTTCACGCAGATAGCCTGTTTGATGACTTGGGGGGCAAAGATGCGATCGCGCGAATGATGACCCGACTGGTGGAACTGACGTCTGCCGACCCCCGCACCGCCCACCAGTTCGAGCAGACAAAAAAGGATCGCCTGGCCAGACTACTGACTGATCAAGTATGCGAGCTTTCAGGGGGGCCGTGCAAATATCGCGGCGTAAACATGAAAAAGTCCCACATCAAGCTTGGGATCACCGAGGCCGAGTTCAATGCCCTTGTGGAACAACTCCAGCAAGCGATGGACGAAGAAGGCGTGCCTTTCCATACCCAGAACCGACTGCTGGCTCTTCTGGCCCCGATGAAGCGGGATATTGTTGAACGCTAACATCACAGCCATTTGACAATATTCACGTGCGAACCATTCGCTATGCGGTTATTATTGCCCCGTGGGGCCAGAAATGGGGAGACGTCAGCTTTTGTTCAGGCGTGCGTTGTTTTTTGTCTGTCTGCTGTTGTTCAGCAGCGTCAGTAGCCCACACGCGGCTGACGTATTCATCTTCACGGAAAATTATCCCCCTTATAATTTCCCTGCAGCTGATGGCACTGTAGCTGGAGACGCGACAGCGCTTGTCCGCAAGGTGATGAACATAAGTGAGCTGGACTATTCGATTACCATCGTCCCCTGGGCACGGGCGGTGCGTTACACGGAAACCGCAGATAATGTCCTGATCTACTCCATCGCCCGCATACCGAACCGTGAGGAGCGCTTTCAGTGGCTTGTACCACTGGCCTTCGACAATTACCGGCTGTTTGCCCGCAAGGATGACAAACGCGTCTTCACTCGCGAACAGTTGCGGAAAGGGGCCTTTAGCGTTATTTGCGTGCAGGGGGATATCTCCTGCACCATTCTTCAGGATACAGGCCTGCCAGAAGCCAGCATCATACAGTCGCCGGATCTGGATCAACCCGGCACACTCAAAATGGTAGAGGCAGGACGCGTTGACCTTTTCCCGGGCAGCATGATCAATTACCAGACTGAACGCCAGCACCACGGCGCCTGGCGAGGGGCGTTCAAGCCGGTCTATGACCTTGAGGTGGGCCTGACCCTCTATTTGGCGGGCGGCGCAAACCTGCGCCCTGAACTGGCCGCAAAAATCAGGGCAGCTTATGCGCATCTGGTTGACGCGAATGACTTTGATATGATGTTCGCGGATGGTCCGCCGATAGACCGCTAGATGACCTAGAAAATGCTGGTGTGGGTCATGGACGTGAACATTTCCAGCGCCGCGGTACCAACATAAGAGTTACCGAACTGGTCCAGCTCAGGCGACCACACGGCCACGGACATCTTGCCGGGGATCACTGCCAGGATACCGCCGCCGACACCACTTTTCGCAGGCACCCCAACCCGGTAAGCAAAGCTGCCGACGCTGTCGTACATGCCGCACGTCAGCATTACGGCATTAATGCGCTTTGCTTGTGCCACCGACAGGATGGTAGCGTCATGGAGCGCGGAATAGCCCCCTGTTGCAAGCGGCAGGCCCGCAAGCGCAAGGTCCTTGCAGGTCATGGTCATGGAACATTGGAAACAATAAGTTTCCAGTAGTGTATCCACATCCTGGTCGATATTTTTATAGCTTTTCATCAGGTGTGCCATGGCACGGTTCAGGTTTGAATGCGTCAGTTCTGACTGCATGACCGCTTCATCGGCGTCAACCGCATCATTCATTGCCAGGAACCGCAGGAAGTTGCGGATGCGGTGTTTGGTGTCGCCCTTCAGCCCCATCAGGAGGTCCAGCGTTGCGAGCGCACCTGGATTGATGAAGGGGTTCCGGGGAACACCATGTTCCATCTCAAGCTTGATCATGGAATTGAAACGGTCGCCTGACGGCTCTTTGCCAACCCGCGTCCAGACCATGTCACCGAAGTGAGACATGGCAAGTTCAAGCACAAAGAGCTTGGAGATACTCTGGACGGAGAAGGCTTCTTCAGCGTCGCCCACCGAGAAGCTCTCGCCAGACGCAAGCTGCACGGCCATGCCGAACTTTGTTGCCGGAACGCCCGCGAGCGCTGGAATATAGTTGGCAACCTTGCCCTTACCGAAATGAGGCTGCACCCCTTCGGCGATGTAATCCAGCAATGCCTGATAATCGAGCACGTCCAAGAAATTCCTTCTGTTATACTTTCAAGATTAGACGGACAAGCGCTTGAAAAAAAGAGCAGAAATACGCATCTCTGCCCCGCGCCACGGACATAGTTTCGCCCAACTAGTTTAGCACAAGCCCCACGCCGATTGCCTAAAGTCAAGGATTTGTGAGGCCTGCAGGGCTTTAAGACACTTTGCCTTTCTGCGTTTTTATGGCAATTAGGCGCACATGTAAGATTTACCGCCATCGCGGTGTGAGAGAATGACATGCAAGACGGTATGACAGTAGGAAAAGTGGCAACTTCAGCAGCGGATGCGCCAGCTAGGTCCGGTAAACACCCGGAAGCGGCCGCCTTTCCGCTCAAGGAAGCGCGCAAACTGGTCAAGGACCTGTGGAAACCCAATGCCCGCATCTACTGGACAGACTTCACGCTATCTGCCGGCATCGGCTGGGGCGCTGTGGCTGTCGCCACCCTGGCGCCTAATTATTCACTTGTGCAAATTCTGGCGCTTGTGGTTGCCACGCTTGGCCTCTACCGCGCGGTGATTTTCATCCATGAAATCGCGCATTTCCGCAAAGGCACCTTCACCGCCTTCCGGCGCTATTTCAATGCCTTCTGCGGCATGCCAATGATGGTGCCGGCCTACACCTACGCCGATGTACATATCGATCACCACAAGCCGCAGGTTTATGGCACCTCCGAGGACGGGGAATATCTGCCGTTCGCCGTGGACAAGCCCTGGAAGATTGTGGCCTTCATCGTCCAGGCCCTGATTGTGCCGGGCCTTCTGCTGCTGCGTTATACGGTATTGATGCCGCTAACCCTGATCATCCCCCCATTCCGCCGCTATGTCTGGAAGCGGGCAAGCTCGCTGGTGATCGACTTCGCCTATATCCGCCCGGCCCCCAAAAAAGACCAAGTGGCTGGCTGGCTGCTTGAGGATATCTTCACCGGCGTCTATGCCTATGCGGGCCTCGGCCTGATGTATCTGGGCTATCTGCCGTGGAAGCTTCTGGCTGTATGGTATGTGGTGACGATCCTGATTTTCGTGCTGAACGGCCTTCGGACCCTGGCGGCCCACGCTTACCGGAACGGCGGGCGTGAACGCATGACCCAGCAGGAAGAGTTCCTCGACAGCGTGGATATCCCGGGCAACCGCTATATCTCCAGCCTTTGGGCACCTGTGGGGCTGCGGTTCCACGCGACACATCACCTGTTTCCGGGCATGCCCTATCATTCGCTTGAGAAGGCCTATTTCCGCCTGAAGGCAGAACTGCCGGACAACCGGCTGTATCTCGAGGCCACACGCCCAAGTCTCATGGCCGCCGTGGCCCAGCTTTGGCGCGAAGCCAAGTCCGCGCAGAAGATAGCTTAGTCGTCCAGCATCGCCAGCAGTTTCTGAACCGTGTTCCAATTCCGCGCAGTTGCGGGCACACCCAGCTTCTTGTCGGTCAGGAGTGGCGTCAGCTTGGATCGGCCTGAGCCTTCAGTGAAATAAATATGGATGGTACGCCCTACCAACCGCACCATCTCTGGCCCTTCGTAAGCCTCAAAAAGCGCTTCTATATGCGCGCTGTCCGGCATGCCTTTCAGGAAGGCCAGCTGCAGGAATTTCGGGTCCAGTTCACCTTTGGGACTACTGCCATCAGCAAACGGACAGGCCGCCACTTCCTGACGGAATTCGTCTTCCGAGAGCACCATGATATCCACGGGGAAACCAAAGGTCCGCTCACACGCTTTCTCCAGCTTGCCCGCAACCGCATCCGGCGTGCCTTTGCCCGAAAACACCAGATTCCCTGACTGTACATAATGCTGCACGTCCGAAAGCCCGCATTTTCCAGCCACTTCCTTGAGGTCGGCCATTTTTATCTTCTTGTGACCACCCACATTGATACCACGCAACAGCGCTACAAACTTTGTCATAAAATCCTCGGTTATCGTTTGGGGCCTTCATATCGGAAGCAACCGTCGGCACCAACCCCTAATCCGGGATTGAGGCAGGATAAGGTATTGGTTCAAAAAAATTGACCCGCCCTCGGGGGAAGGGGGCGGGTCAGTCAGCGAAGGGCCCCCTTGGATGGAGAGGGAGGAGACCCGTCGGGGTCGCTGTAACGAGGAATGAACCTTATACGTAAAGCCCTCGGCTTCGGATCACAGCAGGGCGCTCATTGCACCGCGCCCGCCAGGCAGCCACATTCTGGAAGCTGTATAAATCGACTTGTTCTGTGGCTTCATAGAATTCTTCCAAACAATTCAACCAAGGGAAAGTCGCGATGTCGGCAACGGAATATTCCCCTGCCAGATAGTTTTGCCCATCCAGCCGCTTATCAAGCACACTCAACAGCCGCTTGGCTTCATTGGTATAGCGCTCCACCGGATAGGGATGATCGCATTTGTCTTTCGCATATTTGAAGAAATGCCCGAGCTGACCAAACATGGGACCCAACCCCGCCATCTGCCAGAACAGCCACTGGATGGCCTCAGACCGGGCGCGTGGCTCTGCCGGTAAAAGCTTGCCTGTTTTCTCCGCCAGATGCAGCAGGATCGCGCCACTTTCAAAAACATTGATTGGCTTACCATCAGGGCCATCAGGATCTGTAATCGCTGGAATTTTGTTGTTCGGATTCACGGCCAGGAACTCTGGTGTAAACTGATCGCCAGCACCGATATCGATGCGGTGATAATCATAGGGCAACCCAAGCTCCTCCAACGCGATGGAGATTTTCTGCCCGTTGGGTGTGTTCAGTGAGTAAAGCTGGATCGGTTTCATGGGCTTCCTTGATGTCATGGCTATGCTTCCGGATTTCAGAGATTGCCCCGAACACCCGAAAAAACAAGGCTCACGCAGATCACGACTTTGCGAGACCTTAGGGGCGATATACGCGCCCCTCTTGACATGACCACTATATCAACCTATTTGATACCTTTAGGTTACATTAATGAACCCACGAAGGACATATAGGAGTAAGACATGGCCGAGGACAACAAAATGCAAACCGCACAAAAGCGGAAAAAAGGTCGGCAGGAAATCGTGCAGGCAATTCTGTGGGCGGCGGCGCTGATTGGCAGTGCGCTCATCCTGAAAGGCACGGAACAGGCAGACAAAGTGATGTGGCTTTTGTTTGTGCTGGCCTTCACAAGCACGCTTTCAGGTGGCCCCGCCGCCTGCGAGCGCCGGATGTGGCGCAAATGGACGGGCAATGAAAGTTAAGGGCATCACGGCCATCTAAAACCAAAAAAGGCGGGGAAGTCCCCGCCCTTTCACGCCAGACTGATCTGCCTGCTGTTAATCATCGCTCATGGCTGTACGGGCTGCTTCCAAAGCTTTCAGGCCATCCACATGCATCTGCTGTTTACCCAGCGCATCAGCCAGTGCTGTCAGGCAAAGTTCTACATTTTCTTCACGCGCCGAGGTTCCCATCAGACCAATCCGCCAAACCTTGCCTGCAAGTGGACCAAGGCCAGCACCAATTTCAAGATCGTATTCCTGCAACAGGTGTGCCCGAACAGCAGCTTCATCAATGCCGTCTGGCACCTTGACTGCATTCAGCATCGGCAGACGGATGTCTGGGTGCACCAGGAAGTCAAGCCCCATGTCCTCCAGGCCTGCAACGAGGCCTTCGTGCATTACCGCATGACGGGCGTGGCTTTCCTCCAGCCCTTCCTCAAACAGCATCACCAGGCTTTCATGCAGACCATAGAGCGGGTTCACAGGCGCTGTGTGATGGTAGGACCGGCCACCTGTGCCGTCCCAGTAGGCCATCACAAGGCTGAGATCCAGGAACCAGCTTTGCACAGGTACCTTCCGGGCTCTTACGCGCTCGAGCGCACGTTCAGAAAAGCTCACCGGCGAAAGGCCTGGCGTGCAGGACAGGCATTTCTGGCTGCCCGAATAGATGGCATCAATGCCCCAGGCGTCCACTTCAACGGGCAGACCGCCCAGGCTGGTCACCGCATCTACGATTGTCAGGCAATCGTGTTCACGGGCCAGCGCGCAAAGAGCGGCAGCGTCCGCGCGCACACCCGTTGATGTCTCAGCATGAACGAAGGCCAGAATTTTAGTGTCTGAGTTGGCCGCCAGTACTTCGGCCACCTTCGACACATCAGGGGCTGTGCCCCAATCGAATTCCACCATCACAGCTTCGCCGCCTGCACGCACCACGTTTTCGCGCATGCGTTCCCCGAAAACACCATTCTTCACAACAACAACCTTGTCGCCCGGCTCGATGAGGTTAACGAAGCACATTTCCATGCCCGCTGATCCAGGCGCAGAAACCGGGAAGGTCATGGCATTTCCGGTTTTGAACAGGGCACGAAGGCCACCTTTGAGCTCCTCCATCATGCGCTGGAAGTCAGGATCAAGGTGACCAAGAGTGGGGCGCGCCATAGCCTCGAGAATGCGGTCATGAACGTCTGAGGGCCCGGGGCCCATCAACGTGCGTTTGGTCGGGATGAATGATTGCATGGGAAGCACTCCTGAAAAGTCACAAATCGGTTAATGGTCCATGACATAGGCGGGCGCCAGCATATGTCGAGCGGGGCAGTGGCTTTTGTAGCCCAAGTGCGAGACATGGGCAACCTGCCCCTTCTGATAAGAAAGATGGACCACTGTCAGGTGCTAACATTGTTTTAACAGGTCCATCTCATACTGGTCGGCGTAAAGTGAATTGGCCTCTCCATCAAAGTTGGCGGGCCCGGGGTAACGGATGCGCAAGAGCGGGACCAGATCTTCCATATTGCATCGGTTGGCACAGGCCTTATGCCTGGTGCTTGCTGGCAGTATTGTGTCCGACGCCGATGACAACCCGCCTCAAACCACGTATGTGATCGGCGTGGAAAACATCATGCATCTGCCCTACTACGGCATATGCGATACAGGATATTGCGGTTTTGGGCGCGACCTTCTGGATGCATTTGCGGCTGCCCAGGGTGTGGAAGTCCAGTACCGACCGCTACCCATTCCGCGGCTTCACAGGGCACTGGCTTCCGGCCTGATCGATGCCAAGTTTCCCGCCAACCCAGACTGGGCACAATCCACAAAAGGGAATGCCCCCATTCTCTATTCCGACCCGGTCGTGCTGTTCACAGATGGTTTCCTGACACTCCCTGAACACAGGGGTGCACCTGAAAAGGTTGGAACGATGCGCGGCTTCACGATCGATATGAGCGTCCTTGGAAACACCCATGTAAAGCTATTTGAAGCCAACGCGGAAGCAGATCTGTTTAACCTGCTGGTGCGTGGCAGAGTAGATACCATTTACACCAATATTAATGTGATGCGCGCTTACATGAGGCGCGAGGGTATACCGGTGGAAACAATAGTTTTCAGGCGCGACCTGCCATTTCAGAACAGCCAGTATTTCCTGTCTACCACCACCAAACCACTGATGATTGATGCCTTCAACAGATGGTTAGAGGCGGCATTTGATGAAATCCAGGTACTGAAGAAAAAACACCATATTTCTGAAATGGAAGTCATTTCCTCCATCCCGCTCCGCTGACCGGTGTATTTTTCCCAAGGCGCTGGCCGTTTTTTGGTCAGCTGTCTAATTAATGGTCAGCACTTGCACCCAAGATTGCAGCTCCACTGCATCAAGACGCTACGGCATCCTTGTCAGTCGGCCACTCCTTTCAGGCAGCCGTTTTGGCATACGGCTTGCTATTCTTCGTCGAACCTTACGCCAAACGCCGGAGTTCCAAAAACACTTCCCAAATTGTTCCAGCAGGATATGAAAATGCCCGTCCAACCGACCTTTACCCTTGTTTGCCATATTGACGATATCCCGGCTCGCGGTGCCCGCCGCATCTACACCAGTGCTTTTGAGGTGGCCCTGTTCCGAACATCGGACAATAAAATCTTCGCGCTGAAGAACGAATGTCCGCACAAAAAAGCCCCATTGTCGGAAGGCATCGTGCACGGGCACTCGGTTGCGTGCCCACTGCATAATTGGGTAATTGACCTCAAGAGCGGAGAAGCGCAGGGCGCGGACAAGGGGTGCACCCCCGCACTTGAAACAAGTGTCGATGACAGTGGCAATGTCTATCTTGCGATCACTCAGGAAAATGGTGCAGCTGCTTAGACCATAAAAAAGTTTCCATCCGGCGGAACGCTCCTGTCAGTTTTTGACACTGTGATCAATTAAACACAGCGCTAGTGTTTCCATAGCACAGGCGCGATGTGATCAGACCAAATTTCTTGAACATACCGTGAACACGTGCACTGTGGGATAGCTTACGGGGGTCAGCAACTTCGCGCTACACGAAAGGCCATACGGCTTTCGACCATACCCATGGTAGCCAGATATGCAGGGCAAAAGCCTGAAGGCACCCGTTCGCTCAACTGAACGCAACAAGAATAGGCTCCCAAAAAAGGGGGCTGACCGCGAGGGACAGAAAATGCGATTGACGCGCCAAAGCCTCAATAACCCTGTTGCCGTGGGCATCGTAGCCGCGGTGGTCATGCTTTTGGGCATCGCCAGCATGCTAAACATGCCGGCACAGCTGCTGCCACAGATTGAGAAGCCGGTTGTCACAATTGTCAACCAGTGGCCTGGGGCATCTCCTGCCGAAATCGAATCTGAGATTACCGTGCCGGTTGAGGAAGTGCTGCAAGGCACGCCGGGCCTCACGGAAATGCAGAGCTGGAGCATGGCCAACTTTGGTTTCATGCAGCTCGAGTTCGCCATTGAAACCGATATGACGCGGGCGCTGATTGAAATTATCAGCCGACTCAACCGCCTGCGTCCCCTGCCTGCAAATGCGGAAAAACCACAGGTCCAGCTGGGCGAATGGGGTGACGCCAACGACCAATTGATTGAATATTACGTGCAGCAGTTGCCTGGCACGGAACATCTGGCGCGCGAAAATGCCCGCTATATGCGCGATATCATCGTGCCGGAACTGCAGGCGCTTTATGGTGTTTCCAACATTGATTTCTGGGACAGCAATGGCGGCGAGGACCAGCTCAAGATCATCTTCGACCCATACAAGGCTGCGGAATTCGGCATCGATATCGCACGCGTGCCGGCGCGCATCGGCCAATCAGCTGACATTTCGTCGGGCTTTGTCGACGTGGGCCGCAAGCAGTATACGGTTCGCTATGAAGGCCGCTATGACATAGAAGAACTGCAAGGGCTTATCCTTGAATGGCGCGGCGGACTGCCTATCACGCTTGGAGATGTGGCCCGTATTGAAGTTGGGCCAGGGCGCGCAGATGGTTTCATCTACCAGAACGGCAATCCCGCTTTCCGCCTTGCCATCGCCAAAAGCAATGACGCCAATGTGCTTGAAGCTCTCGACGGCGTAAAATCCAAAATCAATGAGTTGAATGCCGGTGCCTTCAAAGACCGCGGGATGGTGGCCCAATACGCCTTTGATCCCGGGCAGTATATCAACCGGTCGATCAGCCTTCTGGGCAGCAACCTCGTGATAGGGATGCTGCTTGCTGTTGGCACCCTGTGGATGTTCCTGCGTCAATGGCGGGCAACTCTGTTGATTTCTATTGCCATTCCTACCTCCCTGCTGGCCACTTTCGTGATCCTTGGCGTGGCAGGTCGTACGCTTAACGTGATTTCGCTGGCAGGGCTTGCCTTCGCCACCGGCATGGTGCTGGACGCCGCCATCGTGGTGCTGGAAAATATTGTTCGTCTGCGGGAACGCGGCGAAACTCCTCGCGACGCGGCAGATATGGGGGCTACCCAAGTGTGGGGGGCGCTGCTGGCGTCCACTGCCACCACTGTTGCAGTATTTATTCCCGTGATGTTCCTGAAGGATGCCATTGGCCAGATGTTCGCTGACCTCGCCCTCACCATCGCTGTTGGCGTGGCGATTTCTCTTCTTGTCGCCGTCACTGTACTCCCAACCATGGCACGCTTCTGGATGCGCAGCTTGCCAGAAGCTGACGGTCGCGAAACATCATGGGACCGGATGGCCAATAGCTTGATGAACGTAACCGATACCGTTCAAAAACAGGTATTCTGGGTCATTATCCTGATTTCAGTATCAGCGATATTGGTTTTCTTTTTCATGCCGCAGCGAAACTATCTACCTCCTGTTAAGCGCGACACAGTCGACAGTTTCCTGTTTTTCCCGCCTGGTACCAATGTGGAAACGGCGGACAAGGAAATTGCCCAAGTCGTGGATGCCCGCATCCAGCCCTACCTGAAGGGTGAAAAGGAACCCAAGGTTCGCGACTATTTCTTCTGGTCTTTCCCAGGCGCAACTGGCGGCTGGCTGGCCCTCAATGCAGAAGACCCAAGCAGGCTCGAAGAACTCCAGAACATTGTGCAGTCGGAGGTGACAAGTGGTATCCCCGACATGTTTGGCTTCACCCTGCGGCGCAGTCTTTTTGGCGGCTTTGGCGGTGAAAACAGCGTAGAAATGCGCATCAGCTCTACAGACCTGAATGCCGCCAAAAACGCCGCCATGGCAGGCATGGGAATGGTGATGGGCCAAATTCCTGGTGCCACGGCCAACCCGCAACCTGACCCGTTCGCAGAATCCACCGAACTCAGGTTTGATCCCAATGACCGCCGTCTCGCCGAAGTGGGCTGGACCCGGCAGGACCTGACCATGGTCATCCTTGAGTTGGGCCAAGGCGCCTGGCTGGGTGAATATTTTGACGGCCAGGGCCAGATGGATATTTATCTGAAGTCAGAGAGCTTCACGTCGCCGGAGCAGATGGCAGACCTGCCGGTTCACACTCCCAATGGCGGCCTAGTGCCGCTTGGGGAATTAGCCCAGATATCAACGGTTCTTGGCCCCAACGCAATTGCCCGGTTTGACCGCATCCGTGCCTATAGCCTCCAGGTCAACCCACCCGAAGGCATGGCGCTTGACACCCTTATCAACGAGCTTCAGACGAAGATCGAACCGCAGCTTAAAGCAATGTTACCTGCCGATGCGGTCATCAAATATGCGGGAAGTGCGGATGACCTGACCCAGGCCCTTAAAACACTGGGCCTGAACTTCCTGGTTGCCATTGCGCTGTTGTATTTCATCCTTGCTGGACTGTTTCGGTCGCCTGTGGATGCATTGCTTGTTGTGGTTTCCATCCTGACGGCATGTGCAGGGGGCATGATCGGACTGGCGATACTCAATTTTATTCAGTTCACCCCGCTCGACCTTCTGGGCATGATAGGTTTTATCATTCTGCTTGGGCTTGTCGTGAACAACGCCATTCTTTTGGTAGCCCAAACCCGTACGGCACAGGGCCGCGGCATGAACCGGACCGAAGCGGTCCATCAGGCGCTCAAGTTACGACTTCGCCCCATTTTTATGAGCACCCTCACAAGTCTTTTTGGCATGCTGCCGCTGCTCTTGTTCCCGGGCGCAGGGTCAGAAATTTATCGCGGCATGGCAGCCGTCATTGTGGGCGGCATGAGCATTTCGACCATCTTCACGCTGTTGCTGTTGCCGAGCCTTTTGCAGCTTGTACCCACAAAGATCGCACCTGCCACGCCAGACCAGCTTCGGCGCTTTGAAGATGGCAGTGACGCTGGCCAGACAAACCCGGCAGAATAACAAGAAAGACAGCAGGACTAAGTTATGAGAACCCTCTTGAATATTCGTATCGCCGCCCCGCTGATGCTTGCGGCTGGCCTATTGGCTACCGCACCTGCGTCAGGCCAGGGCATGGGCGAAATGCCGCCCGCGCAAGTGGAAGTGGTTGAGGCAGCATCCCGCAAGATGGCACCCCAAATGGATGTGTCAGGCACCGTGATCAGTCTCCACGACAGTCGCATTTCAGCAGAAGTGGAAGGCCCTCTTTTGTGGGTTGCGGATGTTGGCACTGCAGTAGAAGAAGGCGACGTCATCGCCCGCATTGATGACCGACTGCTTGCTGTGGCACTAAGGCGCGCAGCTGCAAATGTGAAACGGTTGCAAGCTGACCTTGCCTATCGCCAGGAGGAAGTGAAGCGCTATAAAGAACTGGCCGCTGGCAACAACGCATCCCAGGCGCGCCTGGACGAAGCCATCGCCAACCTTGAAATGGCACGTCAGGAAATCGCCGACGCACAGGCCGTACTGGACCGCGCGCAGGGCGATGTGGACCGTACCCAGATCAAAGCCCCCTTCCCTGGCCATGTGGTGCAACGGCTGGCCAACAAGGGCGAATATGTCACGGTTGGCGAGGAAGTCCTGCGCCTTGTCGACACGCGGAACATCGAAATCGCCATGCCTGCGCCAATCGACATCACGCCCTATCTGGCGGTAGGCAACAGTGTTGAAGTGAAAAGCAGGCACGGTGTCTATAACCTGCCGATCCGGACGGTGGTGCCCGTGGGTGACGCGGTGTCGCGTATGGTGGAAGTCCGCCTAAGCGCAGACGCAAAAGACTGGACCGTCAGCACACCCGTGATGATCAGTTTGCCAAAGGGGCCAGAAATGACAGCAGTTGCCGTTCCCCGTGACGCGCTTATCATCAAGAGTGGCAGTGTTTATCTCTTCAAGGTGGGTGCGGACGGCACGGCACAACGCGTGGACGCCAACATCAAGGCAACTGTGGGGCTTTGGGTTGCGCTGGCAGATGGTGTTGAAGCTGGCGACAAAATTGTGGTGCGCGGCGGCGAGCGCCTGCAGCCGGGCCAGCCAGTTGTGGCAACGGCCCATTCCAGCGCCTTAACAGCAAACAACTGACCGACACGCGCGGAACAAAAAAGAGGGCCCATGAGGGGCCCTCAGGCTTTCTCAGGAAATACAGCTTCAGGCTGCCTTTTTCGGTGAGCCATCCGACAGCAATTTCTTGGCCTTGTCCAGGAAGCCAGCCGGAGCAGACGATTTGATTTCAATCGTCTTGGGTCGTTTTTCCTCAGGCACATCACGAACCAGGTCAATGGTCAGAAGGCCATCAGAAAGATTCGCCCCCTTAACTTCCACATGGTCAGCCAGTTGGAACTCAGTCTTGAAATCGCGTTCCGCAATGCCGCGATGAAGGTACTCACCGCCAGTCTCCTTTTGCTCTTTCCGTCCTACAATGGTCAGCAGATTTTCCTGCGCCTGGATATCGATATCCTCACGCGAAAAACCAGCCACTGACATGGTGATGCGATAGCGGTCATCGCCATCCATCATGATGTCATAGGGTGGAAATGATGAAGACGGTTCGGCTTGCTGCTCTGCCGCATCCATCAGGCGCGCCAGTCGGTCAAAACCGATCGTGGTTCTGAATAGTGGATCGAAATTAAAGCGTGTCATAGCTTACATCCTCCTTTGAGCAATGTTCACCATATTTGCCGGCCCATTCAGGCGCCGACATACAGAATCTAGGAAGCCTTTTTACGGTTTCAAGAGGGTAATCCTGGGCTTTAGAACGCTATGTGCAGCCAAGCTTCCCTGCGCTATAACGATATGAGCTTTCTATGGAGATGATACTGGAAATGGCTGATGCCACGCACACAATTCCGCTTACCGACCTGGCACTGGCGTTAGTTCCTGTCGCCTTGGTGGTTGCCATCCTTCACATCTGGTCACGGGACGCACGGGAAACCCTGTATGGTTTCGCCCGGATGATCCTTCAGCTGTCGTTGATCGGTTATTTCCTGGTTTATCTGTTCGCCGCCGAAACGCCTTGGCTTGTAATTGCTGTGCTGGCCGTCATGGCATTGGTATCAAGCTGGATCTCGCTGCGGACCACCAAGTTTTCCCGCCGGACATTATATCCCATCGCACTTTGTTCCATCACACTGGGCGGCGGGGCCGTACTTGCGGTTATTACCCAAGGGGTGCTGCGCCCGGACCCTTGGTTCACGCCCCAGGTAATTATCCCGCTCGCGGGCATGATTTTCGCCGCCTCCATGAACAGCGTCAGTTTGGCGGCAGAGCGCCTAGCCGCGGAAATGCGGCGCGGGGACAGCTACCAGGCGGCCCGCTCCGTAGCACTGAAAGCGGCGCTGATCCCGATCACCAACAGCCTGTTCGCAGTCGGGTTGGTGTCCCTGCCCGGCATGATGACCGGACAAATCCTATCAGGCGTCTCGCCCCTGGTTGCCGCCCGGTACCAGATCATGGTGATGTGCATGATGTTCGCCGCCGCTGGCTTGTCGGCCACCCTGTTCCTGCTATTCATCCGGCGCCATACCGAAGAGGTAGTGCCGACCAAAGCCGACTAGCGCCGCCGCACATAGGCCGTCAGCCCCATGCCTGCGAGATAGAGCGTACCCAGCCCGGTAAAGACAACCAACAGCAGATATGGCAGCCCGCCTGTTTTCCCGGAATGGAGCGGATAGAAACTGTCTGCAATGCGGTGCCCCAGCCCTGCCTTAGTAGCATCATAGGACTGCCCCCCCTGCTGCCCCACCGTCACTGTGGTTCGGCCATTGGGGTGCATCTCTGCGGGCATCTGCAGCCTGAGCCCCACAGGGTCACCTGGCTGGCGCGCCGGACGGTAGAGCGTGACCCGCGCCTCAGCGAAGTGATCACCTGCCATGGTCAGCAAAGTTGCCGGATTGCCATTTGATACAGCATGCATATTCACTGGCTGGTCACCACCAAACACAGCCCCAAGAGCACTTCGAATGGGGGTGCCATACATCATCCCAACACCGGTCCCAATCAGTAGCAGCAATAGCGGCGTGATGAGGATACCGCTGGTGGCATGTGTGGCCCGCAAGGCCGAAGAGCGTCCGTTCTTTGGTTTCAGCAATTTCAGCCGAAACCCCTTACGCCAGGGCCACCACAAATACAGACCACTGAGCACCAGAAAAAAGGCCACAAGCCCAAGCAGCGCAACAGCTTCCTCGCCCCAGAGCCCCAGCGCCAAACTGTGATGCAGGTCGAACAGGAACTGGAGCGCGGCATCAACATTGAGCGGGTCATCTATTGGCTTCAGCGTACGCGGATCCAGGAGATAGGAGCCATGCCCCCGTTCATATATACGGTAAGCATTCATGCCGGGATACGGCAACTTTATGGACAAAAGCTGGTAAGCGTCATACCTGGCCTCAATGGTCTCAAGCACAGTACCCTGCTGATCAGCATCCAGGGGCACCACGCTTTGTTCAAGCCGAGGCACCGCAAGCCGCAACAACTGGTCCTCGAACGCCAGGATGGTGCCGGTCAGCGCCATCAGTATCATATACAGCGCTCCCACAAGCCCGATGAGCTGATGGACACGTTTCATTGTCTTGCGCATAACCGGCACGCCCCCTTGAACAACTGGTACAGTCTGACAGCCGGGCACCCGCAGGAACCCGGCCATAGCTTAGAAGCTGTAGCGCACGCCTACATTGGCCGTGCGCCCCAGGCCTTTGGAATAGTAGCTGTCGATGAAGATCGATTGCGCCCGCTGGGAGAAATAGTCCTCATTGAACAGATTCTCCACGCCGCCATAAATCTCCACATCGCCCATGCGGTAAGACGCACTCAGGTTCACCAGGTCATAGCCGTCAACCGGGCCCTCATAGATGGCGTAGGCATTCCCTTCAGCAGTGAATTCATCACGCGATGCCAGGTGCAGGAGGTTCGCCGAAACCCGAAGGTTTTCGATCGGGGACCAATCAGCATAAACCGACAGTTTGGCTGGCGAGATAAAGCGGCCGGACAGTTTTTCGCCGGTGTCGGAATTTTCACCATCAAAACTGGTATAGTTGGCACCAATCTCGAGCGTGTCGCTGACATCATATTGGGCTGCGATTTCAAAACCGGTGATTTCCTGCGGTTCCCTGACCGGCAGGAACACGCCTGTGTCCGGGTCCAGCTGTGTGCCAGTACCCAGCTCAGACGTGCTGCGGTAATAGGCAAACTCGAGCTTCAGGTCTTGCAGTTGGCTGGTGAAGCCTACTTCATAGTGGCGTACTTCCGATGCTTCCGTTTGGACCTGCATCAGGTCTGTCACCACGGCGGACCGCAATAGACGGCCAAGATCTGAGATATCAAACCCTTCAGAGAAGCTGATGAACGGGCTGAATGCCGGAATGGCATTATAGCGCAGACCAACATTATAGGTGGTGGAGCTATAGTCCAGCTCACCCCCTGTCACGTCCATGGGGACCGAGCACTGAGTTTCCGACCGGCACAGGCGCAAGGTGCTATAGTCATCAACAGAGATATCGATCTTTTCAGCACGGACGCCAGCCTTGAACACCCAGTGATCACGCCAGACAAACTTGGACTGCAGGTAGGCAGCCTTGTTTTGCATGTCCATCTCGGGGACCCAAAGGCGGCCATCCACCAGCGGCTGGGATGTGGTGTCTTTCAGATAATCGATGCCATAGACAAAATCAGCCTGCACACTGTCCCAATCGAAGGTACTTTTGAAGTTTGCACGCACGCCGAATTTTTCGGATTTGATCAGGGATTGGCCACCGTCGAAGCCTTCGTCGGGGTTCGCAAGACGCGAGGAGAAGAAGAAGACATTTTCGATTTTCTGACTATAGAGATCCAGTGTCAGCTCGGTGTTTTCCAGAAGCGCGGCGTCGCTGTATTTCACCATGATATTGGTGTTGCCTTTCGGCCCTTGCGGCACACCCGGCTTGTCTTCGTCCGTTTCCACAGCATAGGTTTTCTGGCCCGTGACCGGGTTTCCGGTTACATCAACAAGGTCGCTATCCTGCTGGCTGTCATAGTAATTCACTGTAGCTTGCAGGCGCTTTTCAGCGTCAAACTGATAAGCCGCCTTGGCGAACAGGTTGACTGTATCCAGGTCTGACAAGCCGTATACGAGCCCCATAGTGTCACCATCGGCGTCCTTTTGCTGGCCGCGGCTGTCGTACACTGCATTCACGACATAACTGAACTTGTCCAGCGTACCGCTCAGCGTGCCGTCGACGCGCTTGCTAAAGCTGCCGTCGGCGTCCACCATGGAAAATCGGCTACTGACCGCAATATCACCCGCCAGCGTCTCCTCTGACGCCTGCTTGGTAATATAGTTCACGATGCCACCCGCGGCACCATTACCGTAAATAGAGGTCGCCCCCTTGATTACCTCAATTCGGCCGAGTGCGCTTGGATCAACAGACCTGAGCCCCAACTGACCGTTCCGAAGCGGGGTGGACTGCGGCACACCGTCAATCATCACCAGGACAGTCCGCCCGCGCAAGGTCATGCCGGAGTTACTAGTGGAGCCGGTCGCTGGCCCAAATCCGGCGATACGGGTGGCAAGTGTGCTCTGGAGCTCCAGATTGAGCTTTAGGTCCTCCATCAGATCGTCTTTGCCGATTACCGAAATCGACGCCGTGACTTCATCAATTTTTTCCGGCGTCCTACTACCGGTAACAATAATTTCCTCAAAATCAGCGCCTTCACCTGACTGGGCGTCATCCGCTCCCGCGCCAGCCGATACAAGAACTGCCAGCACTGCTAGGGCGCTTACCTTACTCCGATACATGAATATCTCCCTGAACCAATAATTAAGAATGACTCGCATTATCATTATAAGATTAGGCGTGCAATCATATTTTAGGTTGGGGTCAAAGTATCGGAGAAGAAGGGAAGGCCGTCGCTTCTAACGGCAGAGGTATGGTGCTGGTAGCGGCGAACCGCTACCAACCGAATTCAAAGGTGCCGCCTAGCCTTTAGCCAGAACGGCTTCCATCTCGGCGAATAGTTTTTTCGAACGCGCTGCTTCGCCACGACCTTCTGTCAGCTTGCTGACGACGACCGAGACAATCATGCTGACCACAAAACCGGGCAACATCTCGTAGAGATTGTCTGACAGCGACTTGCCGCCAATGGTGATGGGCGCATAAATCCAGAACAGGACGGTTGCCGCACCGGAAATCATACCGGCCATCGCCCCGTCACGTGTCATGTGACGCCAATGAAGGCTGAGGAGGATCAGAGGCCCGAAGGCGGCACCAAAGCCCGCCCATGCATTCGACACAAGCGACAGGATAGTGCTGGACCGGTCAAACGCTAAGCCAATGGCCACGAGAGATACCGCCAGAACTGACAGACGCCCGACCAGAACCAGCTCTTTCTGGCTGGCCTCTTTCCTGAGGAAGGTTTTGTAAAAATCTTCCGTAAGCGAACTTGACGAAACCAACAGCTGGCTGGAGATCGTGGACATGATCGCAGCCAAAATGGCCGCAAGCAGGAAGCCTGCGATATAGGGGTGGAATAACAGCTCCGACAGCACGATGAAGATGGTTTCCGGGTCTTCAAGGTTGAGGTCGTTTTTCAGAATGTACGCAAGCCCCACGATACCTGTTGCCACCGCGCCAATCACGGTGATCAGCATCCAGCTCATGCCAATATTGCGGGCGACGCCCACATCCTTCAGTGTCCGGATCGCCATGAAGCGCACAATGATGTGTGGCTGACCGAAATAACCCAGCCCCCATGCCAGACTGGACACCACGCCCGCAATTGTGAGCCCCCCAAACATATTCAGCAGGCTGCTGTCCACCTCACCGATGGTGTTGGAGATGGACCCGCTGCCCCCCATGTCAAAAAAGGCAACAACCGGCACAAGAACAAGCGCCACGAACATGATACAGCCCTGCACGAAGTCCGTCATGCTAACGGCCAGGAACCCGCCAAACAGCGTATAGGCCACGACCACACCAGCCGTGGCGAACAGGCCCACCTCATAAGACATGCCGAAAGACGCCTCGAAGAGCTTGCCGCCAGAGACCACACCCGCAGACGTATAAAGCGTGAAGAAGATGATGATCACTACAGAAGACAGGACCCGCAGCATGTGCGAGCTGTCGTGGAAGCGCTTTTCGAAATAGTCGGGGATAGTAATGGCATCATCCGCGATTTCGGTATAAACGCGCAGCCGCGGGGCCACATAAAGATAGTTCAGGAAGGCGCCCGCCATCAGGCCAACGGCAATCCAGGCACTGGACAGCCCCGAAACATACACGGCGCCAGGCAGACCCATCAGCATCCAACCGCTCATGTCTGACGCGCCTGCTGAAAGCGAAGCCACAGCCGGGCTCAGTTGGCGCCCGCCCAGCATATAGCCCGACACGTCGTCGGTGGATTTCTTGAAGGCATATAGCCCGATGCCCATCATCAGGATGAAATAGGCGGCCAGTGAAATCATCACTTCAATCTGCATTGTATCCTGCCCCTTCTGGTCTTTATTCGTTTCTGTGCAAACGCCCGGTCACAAAGGTGCCGGGCGCCAAACATTCAATATTTTCTTCACGCGCTACGGCCTTGTCTGGCCACTGCCATGTACCTTGTATTTAAAGGTAGTCAGTTGCTCGAGCCCCACAGGCCCCCGCGCGTGCATCTTGCCGGTGGCAATACCAATTTCGGCGCCCATGCCGAACTCGCCACCATCCGAAAACTGCGTGGAAGCATTGTGCATCACCACAGCGCTGTCGATCATGTCCATAAACTGATCAGCGACTGCCTGGTCTTCGGTCACAATAGCGTCCGTATGTTTAGACGAATGCTGGTCGATAAATGTGACTGCGTTTGACACACCGTTCACAAGCTTCACCGACAGTACAGCGTCCAGATATTCGGTACTGAAGTCTTCTTCGCTGGCTTCCTTGATGCGATCATCGATGGTCAGCGCCAAGCCGTCGCCACGGAACTCACAGTCAGGCATGGCATCCAGAAGGCGCGGCAGCACGTCCGGCGCAATCTCACGGTCGATCACCAGACTTTCAGTGGCACCACAGATGCCCGTCCGGCGAAGCTTGGCGTTCTTCACGATCGCCACAGCCTTATCTATGTCAGCCGCCGCATGGATATAGGTGTGGCAGTTACCGTCCAGGTGCTGAAGCGTGGGCACTTCGGCTTGCTCTGTTACCAGTTTCACCAAGCCCTTACCGCCACGCGGGATGACAAGATCGACATACTCAGCGCACTTCAACAGGTGGGTTACCGCCGCCCTGTCGCGTGTGTCCACAAACTGGATAATATCTTCGGGCAGACCAGCGTCCTTGAGGCCTTGTTTCATACAGGCCACAATTGCACTGGTGGAATGATAGCTTTCAGACCCGCCACGCAAAATCACGGCGTTACCGGACTTCAGGCACAAGGCGCCAGCGTCCGCACCCACATTCGGGCGGCTTTCATAGACCATCCCGATCACACCGATCGGCACGGCAACCCGTTCAACCTTCAAGCCGTTCGGGCGGTCAAACATGGCTAGTTGTCGCCCAACCGGATCTGGCAGTTCTGCAATAGCCTCGAGCGCTTCCGCCATGGCTTCCACACGGTCGTCATTCAACACGAGCCGGTCGATAAATGCATCAGGACGCCCCTCCTCCCGCGCACCGGCCACATCTCGCTCGTTCGCGGCAATGATCAGTTTCTTGTCTGCCCGCAACGCACTTGCCGCAGCCAACAGGGCAGCGTTCTTCTGGTCAGTCGTGGCCGTTGCCAGTTTCTTGGACGCCGCGCTCGCGCGCTTGGCCAGCAGGTGAACATAGTCTCTGATTTCATTCGACAGGGAGGTCATGAATGGCTCCGTTTCGTTAACTTGGGGGAGGAAAAATTCGGGCGATCCGGGCTACTTCAGCTCAAGCGCGCGTTCGTAAGCGGCCTTGGTGGTGCTTTTCATCAGCAGGTCCAGCATGTGGTCCTGCCTCAGCTGATCCAGCCCGGCCTGCGTGGTGCCGCCTTTGCTTGTAACCGACGTGCGCAATTCGCTGATTGGCGCGTCCGTGTTGGCTGCCATCTCTGTGGCCCCTACCATGGTCTGGATAACGAGTGTACGGGCATCCTTATCAGAAAAGCCCAACTCCTTGGCGCCTTCCATAAAGCTTTCAATAAACTGGAATACATAACCGGGCCCACTGCCGGATACCGCCGTCAGGCGATCGAGCTCATCTTCCGAACGCACCCATACGGCTTTACCAATACGGCCCATCAGGTCTGATACCGTTTCCTTGTGTGCGCTTGAGCAGTCATCACTGGCGTAAATGCCGGTGGCACCCTTGCCAATCAGCGCCGGCAGGTTCGGCATCACGCGGATCACGGGAACATTGCCAAGAACCCGCTTCAGGCTTTCAAGGCTGAAGCCAGCCGCAATGGAAACCATGCAGCCATCATCCTTAAGGCGCGCCGTGTAGCCCGGCATGACGTCTTCAATCATCTGAGGCTTCACCGCAATGATGATCATGTCAAACTGGTCAGAGCCCAGCGCCGATGGCGCCTTCAGGACCCGAACACCTTCTGGTGCATCCGGGCCGGCAGGATCAATAACAGTGAACCGAATATCCTTGCGGGCACTCCAACATCCAAGCATCGCCCCGCCCATGCGGCCGCATCCGACCATCAGAATATCCATTCAACTGCTCCTTTTCTTTCCGCCTCTCGGCGTATTCATCACTTTGCCCAAGCGTAGCGGTTCGACAAAACTCCGGTCGCTCGGTTGCTGCTAAATATTAGAATTCGAATGATATTTTCAAGTCTAAATTTCTGGAAGGTCAGGAATGCTGACGCATAAAATGGCCGTAACGCGATGTTAAATAAAAACTAATTGGAATATTAGACATATTCGTTTCATCTGAATTTAATTTTAATTCAAAATAATTCTGGTATCTTTGCGCAATGCCCCCTATATGAAGGGCCGAGTTTTGGCCATTAAAAGGAGATTCTGTTTTGTCTATGTCCAAGCGTATCGTTGTCAAAATCGGCTCAAGCCTGTTGGCGCACAGCCAAGAACTGACGCTCCGGTACGCCTTTATGCACGGACTGATGAGCGATATCGCACGTCTGAAGGAGCAAGGTTATGAAGTGGTGCTTATGTCGTCCGGCGCTGTTGCGCTGGGCCTGAACGCCATCGGAAAATCACCCGAGGATGCAGGTATCCTGGACAAGCAGGCTGCGGCTGCTTACGGTCAGCCACTTTTGCTGAACGCCTACAAGCAGGTAGCGCATGAATTCGGCTTCGACATCGCACAGATCCTTGTGACGCTGGGCGATATGGAAGGCCGCCGTCGATTCATTAATATTAAAAACACGCTCGAGCGCCTGTTCGACAATGGCATCATGCCCATCGTGAATGAAAATGACACGGTGACCACGGAAGAGCTGCGCGTGGGCGACAACGATCGCCTGGCCGCCAAGGTTGCGCAAATGATTCAGGCTGACCACCTGGTGCTATTGACCAGTATTGATGGCCTTTATGACCGGCCGCCATCAGAGCCCGGCGCCGAGTTTATCGAAAAACTCGAAGACGTCAGCACCTATCTGGCGGCAACCACAGGCACCAATGCGCTAGGAAGCGGCGGCATGTACACCAAACTGCAGGCGGCCAACATGGCCCAGCACGCAGGTTGCAGCACCATCATCGCTGAAGGCATCATTGAAAACCCAATCCTGTCGGTACTTGAAGGCGAACGTCGCCACACCTTGTGCACCGCGATCGGCACCCCGGCTTCTGCCTGGAAGGTTTGGCTGACCAACAGGCTTCAAGTGGCGGGCAGCCTGATCCTGAAGCAAAGCGCTGCGGACGAGCTTGTCTCAACCCCGCAAGCCATCAAGCATACGGATATTGTATCGGTGGCCGACACGTTCCAGAAAGGCGACATCCTTCACATCTACGACGAAAAGGGACAGGAAATCGCCCGAGGGCTGACAAACTTCGGCTCAGACGAGGTTCTTTTGCTGGCGCGCCATCCGGAATCCACCACGGCAGAGCTGCTCGGCTATTCTGCAGTGCCGGACGTCATCACCACCAAAAATATGGTGATCCTGAACGACAACCACCTTTCGTGGGAGGTACCTACAGAAGACCTTCAACAGGTAGCGTCCTAAGCAAGTTCCACAAAAATCACGAAATCGTCAGCTTTCGTCAATAGCAGTTAAAACTACCGTGAGTAGCGATCAACTGCTGTTGACGAACAGCATGTTGCCCTGCCAGTCAGGCTTTGGCTTGCGGCACAATTATCCGCAAGCATGACAATGAACATTAGCGGGGCATCTATGCTTAAGACGATCGTGGTAAAAACCACCTTTTTATTCCTCATACTAATCAGTTCCACGGCCCACGCGCAGGTTCCGGTCACCGGCAACCCAGATCATGCAGCCATGCTGCAAGCCGACACACCAGAACTGGAGGCCAACAAACGCCTGGTTTATGACTTCTGGCGCATTGTTTTCGAGGGACAGCAACTGGACCGTGTCGCTGATTTTCTGGCCGAAGACTATATCCAACACAACCCACGTGTCCCCACAGGCCGGCAAGGTTTCATTGACGTCTTCAAACAGTTCGCCAACCCCGACACCAACGTGGAAAGCCGAGTGAAAGCGCCCCTCGTTGCCATCATGGCGGAAGGCGATTTGGTTACGCTTGTATTTGTGCGCAATATGCCTGCAAAAGGCGATACAGCTGCATACAGCACCACCTGGTTTGACATGTTTCGCATTGAAGATGGCGAGATCGTGGAACACTGGGATCCACAGACCAAATAAGCCACATCTTTACGGAATCTTTATACCGCCGAGCGTGCTCCGTATCGCATCTTGATGAGGGCGGATGCATTATCAAGCTGTGTCCTATCCAGCACACACCGCATCGCGGCCCCGACCTCCCCCACACACGCGCCGGGGTCGCGATGCCACTCCATTGATTGGTTTGGCACTACAAAACGATACCCTGATTGGCACCCCCTGCCCCGTGCTATTTTTGGCGCGGGGCTGCTTTATCGTAGTTGAAGGTTTTGGGCACATCCGCTCCGCCGGAAATGATAAAAGACATGGCCTCATCCATCTTCCAGTTTGTGGGCGTGACATATTCCACCGGCACGATCTCAAGATAGCCTGAGGTGGGGTTGGGCGTTGTCGGCACATACACGGCGGCGAGTTCACGCCCGGTTGTCGTGTCCTTGAAAGTGCGCGTGACCAGCCCGACGGTCTTCATGTCACGCGACGGAAACTCAATCAGCACCACACGCTCAATGTCATTAGAGCTTGATTGCACCGCGTCCGCCAGCCGCTTGATAGTGCGATAAATGGATTTCGCGACCGGGATATGGTCCACGGTGTATTCAAAAAGCGTCAAAAGCTTTTGCCCCACGTAGCGGGATGCAACCCATCCCACGACATAAAACAGTAACAACAGCACAACTACGGAAAGTGACGTGTTGAAAAGAGGCGATTTGATAATGCTGTACAAGCCGTCAGTCGGTTGAACACTGGCTGTCACCCATTTGATGATAGGCGCAGCCAGGTCATTAATGAATTTGAGGATCACCGAGACCAGCAACAGGGTTAGCCAGATCGGAATCAGCGTGAACAGCCCCACTAGCATGTTACGGCGGACCTGAACCAGAAGGGAAGGCCGTTTCTCACTGTCCATTGCAGTCTCCAAAGAGTTATTCAAATCACTTCCATGCGGTAGCCGATGCCGGGCTCGGTGACAATATAGTCCGGGCTTGACGGCGTCGGCTCGACCTTCTCGCGCACCTGACTGATATAAACCCGTAGATATTGGGTGTCATCACCATGCGCAGCACCCCAAACTTCATGCAGAATCTGCCGGTGGGTCAACATCTTACCCCGGTGCACAAGGAAATAGCGCAGCAGATCATATTCCTTGGGCGTGAATTCCACGCGGTTGCCGTCAACCAACACCTCATGCTTCACAAGGTCCATCTGGATACGGCCGTTCTCAAGAACCGGCTGGCCAGCTTCAGCGGACGCGGCCTTCCTCAAGTTTGCTGTGATCCGCGCCAGCAACACGTCAGGGTTGAAGGGCTTGGTAACATAATCATCCGCCCCCAGGTCAAAGGCTTCGATCATCTCCTTGTCGCTGTTACGCACCGAACAGACAATGATCGGCAGGTTCGACCATTCACGTACTTCCTTGATCACTTGTTTACCGTCAATATCGGGCAGCCCCAGATCCAACAGCATCAAGTCAGGTTTTACAGAAACAGCCATGCGGATGGCCTTCCGCCCCTCGTCCGCTTCTTCCGGCTTCATATTGTGGGCTTCAAGCGTGATGCACAGCAGCTTGCGTATCTGCGGCTCGTCATCGACAATCAGAATGATGTTCTTCTTCTGCTTCACCGCGCTCCCCCAAAGTTTTGCCTGTCTGGAATATAGCCAAATATGACAATTTGAGCTGGATGATAGCGCATGTTCACCTCTCTGGTAACTGGAACCTTTAAACCAAAGTCAATTAGCTGTTCAAAAAAACAGGAGCCAGAAGGCTCCTGAAGGTTGGGTGAGGAAAATATTTATTGTTATGCGCCGGGCCCGATGTCTGGGGGTCAACTCAGCGAGTTCCACCAGGCTTCCAGCTGTTTGTCGATCTGATCCGCAAGTGCCGGGTCACGCTGCTCGATCATGCCCGATAGCTCCCTCATCTCCTTGCGGATCGTTTCGACCTCTGCGGCATCGCGGTCTGAGGCATCCTGACCTTCACAGAGTGCCGCCATAGCCCTCTCTGCCTCTTTCAGGGCCTTGCGCGCGCCTTCATATTCAGCCGCTTTGAGCATGAAACGCGCGAGCGACACATTGTCCCGCGCCACCCCTTGCAAGGATGGTGCAGGTTCCAATTCAGCAATCATGCTTTGCTGTGCGTCCACCAGCTGATCACGCACTCCGTCAAGGTCCCCCCTGTTGAGCGCGTCCAGGCCTTCATTCAAGTCATGGGATAGCTTGTCAGGGTCCAGCTGCAGCCGCACGTAGCGCACCTTTGCACCTTCAATATCGCTTCGATCAGCAGCTTTGATATCAAGTACGGCGACAAATTCATCAATTGCCAGCGTACTATCGGCAACTGGGACATAAATCAGATTTGGCGAAATGATGCTGCCGTATTTCAGCTCCACCAGTTTGACTGGTCCGGCAACCTTTGAAGGCGCACCTTCAAGACCCTCTTCAACCAGCGACCGCAACTGTTGGGAAGCATCTGCAAGCCGCCGTCCGACTTGTTCCCGGGATTGATGCTTGATAGCAAGGTGCGCTTGAAACAGTTGGTCCATCAACGTCCATTTGGCACGCGCAATTGCTTTGCTCCTATCCTCAAGAACCCATGAAAGAGAGCTTGCATCAGTGACCCCTTCTGGCCACTCCGCCTTGTGAGCCACTGCGGGGGTCACTTGATTCAGGCTCTCTTCCGCGGTTACTGCAGAATGCCCCGTCAAGGGCAGCGCAAGCGCGGCTGCCAGCATGCATAATGTTTTAGTCATGTCACCCTCCAGCCCTCAAGGATCTGTTGAACTGAGGATGGCGCACGCGGCATCAGTATTCGATCCGCCGAACCGCGACTGTGCATAAATTTTTAGTAAATTAATTAAGGCTGCATTGAGGCAGCTACCTGCAAGCTGGAGAGGCTAACAACCGATCACTTCGAGAAGATCGTCAATCACGAACGGTTTGGGAATAAAGGCAAGAGCCCCCAGAGCACGGGCTTCGTCCTTGATCTTGTTGCCATACCGGGCAGAAAGTACAATCACATGGGTTCGCTTGCCAGCACCGTCCGCCTTAATCTGCCGCAATACTTCAATGCCATCATCATCAGGCAGACCCAGGTCAAGTGCCACATAATCAGGCGATTGATCCCGGAAAGCCCGAAGTCCGTCCTGCGCGGTTTTGGCTTCGGTAACCTTCATACCCAAGTCACCTAAAGAGATGCGCAGAAAGGTCCTGATTGCGTCGGCATCATCAATTACCAGAATAGATTTTTTTAGTTCTTCAGCCATCCATTTGCCCTTTGGGTACAGCGACAACAGTCGGGAACACCAGAACAAATTCTGCACCACCTTGCTTGTGATTGCCTGCCGTGATGACGCCGCCCTGGCGGTGCATCACCACCTTTGCAATAGCAAGCCCCAGGCCGGTCCCGGCAACTTGCTGATCCGTACGATTGAGGCGCTCATACTTATCGAAAATCTTTTCCTGTTTATCCTCAGGTATGCCGCTGCCAAAATCCCGGACGCGATATTCGAAACCGTCCTCGCGGCGTTTGAGATCAATCTCGATCGCACTGTCATTCGGCGAATATTTGGCCGCATTATCAATGACATTCTGCAGCACCTGGGCCGTCATCAGGGCATCCATTTCGACATGGAGGCCTTCATAGTTCCGCGTTATGCGCAGCTCGCGCCCCTGCAGGCGGGAGCGCAACGACTTCAGCGCCTGATCCAGCGGCTCAGCCGGGTCATGCAGCAGGCATGAAAACTCCACGTCACCACTTTCGATCCGTGTCATCGACAGAATATTAGTGATGAAGGCGTCCAGGCGCTGCGCCTCTTCAAGCGCCGTTCCTGCCAACGTCTCCAACTGGTCATCTGACAACCGATCTGACTTCTTCAAGCTTTTGAGGACACTGATACTGCCGATGATCGAAGCGAGCGGTGTCTTAAGGTCATGGGACACACTGGAGAGCAGCATGGACCTCAATTTTTCACGCTCTTCCCTGAACCGGCTTTCCTGCATTTCGGTAGCATATTCGATACGTTCCAACGCCTGCGCGGTGTGATCGGCAAGTGCGCTGATCAACTGGGTGAATTCTGAATCAAGCCGCCACGATAAGGGGATACACACCGCCAAAACGCCATATTTCTGGTTCGGCGTTGTAATGGGCTCGAACACCCAAGTGCTTGTCTCATGGCGAACAGCGCGAAAGGCGCGACCCACGTCACCCGCCTGCCAGCATTCCTCCAGCCCCTGCTTCACTGGCCCATCCAGGTCAACCTTCTCCGGGTATTGAACAAAATCGGCAATAGCATCGGCTTCCAAAACCGACGTGCGCACCTTGGTGATGAAGAAGACGACTTTCATACCCAAAAGCGATTTCAGTTCACGCGCCACGACCTTCAGCAGCGCTTCCCGTGCGCTAGCTTCTGCAGTCAGTGTATGAATTTCATAAAGCACCCTGCTGCGCTCTTCACGGCGCCGGGTGGTTTCCAGGCTTGCCCTGACATGGCCACCAAGGAACGCAATGATAACTGCAGAGGCAAGAAAGATGGTGATATTCGCGACATCTGCTACGGTGCCGATGTAGAACTTCTGGAACGGCACCGTATAAGCATAATTGATGGTCGCGGCACTCAGGATAGACGCCAAAATCGCAGCCAGAAGCCCCTGCCTGATAGCAACCATCACGCATGCAAGCAGGAACAAGAGTGCCACATTGTGGGTATTGATCTTGAAATAGATCACCGGCATCAACGCACGGATTCCTTCCGCGGCCAGATAGGCCGCCACGACAGCCACGAGTGGATAGACCGCGGTATGCCACGTAATAGGGCCGTGAACAAATCGGCTCCAGAGGCTCGCGGGCTTGATGCTGCCTTCCAGCGGAATGATCGTCACCGACGCCAGGTGCGAGAACTCTTTGGTAATTCTTCGAGTGCGCCAATAGCGCCTCAGATCCGCCCCCCGCGCCGTTGCGGGTTGCCCCATGAATATGTGAGAAACGGCTTCACCACTGTTAACGCAGCTGCGAATGTAGCTCAATTCCGTTTGGCTGCCGCTGGCGGAATCAAGGTGAAGGACACTTGCCCCTTCGCGGCGGGCCTTGTTTAAAAGAGAGAGCAGCGCCTCGCGCCGGTTGTCACTGCCAACACTTTCGTCGATACGGTCAACATAAATCAAGCGCCAGCGCGCGCCGGTCTTCGTCGCCTTTTCGCGCGCCGCGGCAACGACCTTGTAACTTTTTGGGTGGCTGTCGACAAACGCCAGAATCTGTTGCTGTTTCTTTGCCATCCGTTCTTCCTTGTAGCCACCGCCCACCGCACATGCTGTGCCTTCGGTGGACCGGTGGTGGGCATACAAAGCTGGCACAAGAGACGACATCAGCTGGTACCACCTGACCCTTCCGTCGCACTTCGGACAGCCTTGAGCTCCTGGATGGCCCGATTATGGAAAGTGAAAATGGGGTTGACCAGCTCCACCGTCGTCTCATCCCGTACTGCCCGGGCCACATCAAACACGCGCCTAGCTTCCGACATACAGACCTGATTGGCAACAATTAGCGCATTAATGCACTCTACTGGCGTTCCCGGCTGCCCCAGGTCATCACGTTCTGCTGCAAAGGCGGCATAGGCCCTTAACTGTCCCGGCGTCGAATGTCCAAGGGCGCTGATGCGCTTCGCAAGCTCATCGCCAATTTGGCTGATGGCCGTACAGTGATGATCAAGCATCTCATGCGCATGGGCTGCACTTTTCTTGCCGCTGTTCCAGCGGTAATACAGGGACTTGACATAGAGCGAATAAATGGTGACCAGCAGCCCTGCCAATGGCTCAACGAGAACCGCTTTACGCCCCTTGTTGTTGCTAGCCTTTGAAGTCAGCGAGCTTTCGGCAGCCAAGTCGGAAACCTGCTTGAAATCCTTGAGGCGCTGTTCCGGCTTCATGCTATAGGCTGCCTTCAGATAACAATCTATCGCAACCGACAGGTCCTCATAGGCCTTGGAATATTCCTGCTGCTTTTTGATGAGAAGGACATCCTCGCTTTCTTGATACTGGGTAGCGTTTTCCAACTCGACACAGGTGGCCGCGATCCGGCGCTTAAGCGCCAGAAGATCTCCCAAGCCGTGCTTGTCGAGAGCATCTCGGGCAGAAAGTTGGCCTCGGGCCACTCGGTCAGTCCAATAAACCAACGCGCCGAGCTCAACCACCATGCCTTCTGCTTCCAGCATATCCTGGTGTTGCTTGAGTTGCTCATGCAGGTTGACCGCTACGGTGTCAAACGTTTGCATTTCTCCCGGCTCTTCAGACATGTCCCAGCGACCTCCTGACTTGGAAGCCCTTAGGGTGCTGCCATTCATGTGAGGTTTCGATATGACTCCGGGCTGGTTGTATAAAGAATGCATAAAAATTGAACCAATACAGGAAGCTCTGACCGGCCTCAATCAGCCTTGGAGGAAACGCCGGGTTGCGCTACACTCTGTTACTCTAGTGGGGGCGACAGGAGGCCGGGTGACCACGCACCGCATTCTTATTCTTGGGATCACTCTAATAATCGCGCTCGCGTTTGGCCCGCCTGCATCTCTGGCAGATGACCATTCCTGCAAAAGCTTGCAGATCAGTGGGCCGCCAGAATATTTCCCCTTGTCCTACAAAGACAATAATACCGTCAAAGGTGTCGGCATCGATCTGGCGCGCATGGCTGCCGAAGAAGCCGGCATTCCGGTGCAAATCACATACCGGGGTAGCTGGGCGCGCGTGCTTCAGCAACACGCGCTGGGCAATCTGGACGTTGTTGTCGGGCTGTATCACACTGAACCACGGGAAGAGACAATGCACTTCCTCCCAGCCTTCTGGTCGGAAGAAACACAGATTGTCATGCGCCGCGACGGTCCCATCAATTATACCACCTGGGATGACCTGAAAGCCTTCAAAGGCGTTACAGTGGCCAGTGATAGCCGCGGTGACCGCTTTGACGCGTTCATGCGAAAGAATCTGAACATGCTATATGTCCACAGTCAGGAGGTTGCCTTCAACCTACTGAAAGCCGGACGAGTGGATTTTATGCTCACCGGGCAATATTCCATGTTCGAAACAGGCGACTTCAGCCCAGACGGCACATTCATGCTGCATCCAACGCCCGTTGATGCGCACAAGGTCTATATGGCCTTTTCACGTCAATCCCCCTGCATCGGCCTTGCCGATCGCCTTGGCAAGGCCATTGAGACGCTGGTAAATGCAGGAAAGGTTGCTGCCCTTTTCAACAATCACCCGACCGAAGCGCATACAGTGCAGGCAAATTAGCCACTAACAGTCTCGTGGCGCATAACAGTATATTGTTGCGGAAAATAAATGGTGGTCGGTATTGGGTTCGAACCAACGACCTCATCGATGTCAACGATGCGCTCTACCAACTGAGCTAACCGACCGTGCCATTTCATTCGGAAGGCCCGCCCGCACCAAGAAACTTGGACCGGGAGGGAACGGGCCTGTGTTTACACCGCAGCCCGCGACCGTGCAAGCCAATTTTTATCGGACCGACCCACTTAAGATCAGCGATGACTTCGTGACGGTTTCGCGCTAGGCTATTCATATGACAGAGCATAGCTGCGACGAGACAAGCCGGAAAAAAGTTGAGCGCCCAGCGCCCTTCTTGTGCCGTTCCGCACCAACACCGGGACCCTTTATATTTGCCCTGCCACACAGCGGCCGCTTCTACCCGCAAGCCATGCGCTCAGCCACCCATTTGTCAGATCACACATTGCGCCTGTCGGAAGATGCATTCGTCGACAAGCTGTTTGATCACGCGCCCCAAAATGGCGCAACTCTTCTGGTGGCAACCCACGCCCGCGCCTATCTGGACCTCAATCGTGACGAGGTGGAGCTTGACCCATCCATGTTCAGCCCCACCCTTGATGAAGGCCTGGTACACGAAACACACCGCGTAAAAGCAGGGCTTGGGATCATCCCGAAACTTGTGGCCGAAAACGTGCCCATCTATACTGAGAAGCTGCCAGCCCGGGAAGCGTTCTATCGCATTGGTGCCGTCTACAAGCCCTACCACGACAAGCTGGCGGCCCTTATCAGCGCCCGGAAAAAGCAGTTCGGCTATGCTGCGCTGATTGATTGTCATTCGATGCCTTCGGAACAAAAGACGGGCCGACATCAGGGGCCAGACATCGTACTTGGAGACAACTGGGGCTCCGCATGCAGTCGCGACCTGACCTCCATCGCAGAGGAGCTACTGATCCGGACTGGTTTTCGTGTGCGTCGGAACGTGCCCTATTCCGGTGGCTTTACCACCCAGCATTATGGTAACCCCAACCAGGGACGCCATGCGCTGCAGATTGAAATCAATCGCGCCATCTATATGAATGAGAACAAAATAGAGCCTTTGCCAGAGTTTGAAGAAATTCGTGAAAAACTTCAGTGGTTTAGCCAGAACCTTATTTCGCGCTTCACAGACATGCAAAAAGGCCTGCAGAAAGCAGTCCTCCCTCGCGCAGCTGAGTGATTAATCATTATTGCCACTCCCTAGAAAATCGCTATTTTCCGCGCCTGACAACCTCATCACTCATTGTCAAATATTGCGCCCATCCATGTTTCAGGAAACATAATTTCTTTTTCTAGACCCAAGAGTTCACAAGTGTTTCAAAAACAACACATTTTAACTTTTCTTGGCGCCAAAGAAAAAAAGCACCTTTTTCTGATCTTTTTATTCCTAAAGCAGGCTTAATATCCGTCTTTGTAGGTATCGAGTGCATTCGCTGCGCTTCTGGGAGGTTGGCGGCGAAGAACTGAAACCACACCTTAAAAACACGGAGGGGTTCTGTGGACACCATGAAAAAATTCCTATTAGGTACGTCCTGCGTAGCGATGGCATCAGTCCTACCGACTGTTGCTGCTAGCGCACAGGAAAGCACTTCTACTGATGACGGTTTTGCCATTGAAGAAGTTGTTGTTACCGGTTCGCGCCGGGCAGCACGTTCTGCGGCAGATACGCCGGCACCAGTTGATGTAATCAGCGCAGACCAGTTTGCAAACCAGGGCGACGGAGACATGTCGAACCTGCTGCGGACTGTTGTGCCATCCTATAACGTGAACGCACAGCCAATTTCGGATGCCGCAACGCTTGTTCGCCCTGCGAACCTGCGTGGCCTCGCGCCCGACCAGACGCTGGTACTTCTGAACGGCAAGCGTCGTCACCGTGCGGCCGTCATTTCCTTCCTTGGCGGCGGCCTTTCTGACGGTGCACAAGGCCCGGACATTTCCGTTATCCCTGCAATCGCCCTGAAGCAGGTCGAAGTTCTGCGTGACGGTGCAGCGGCACAGTATGGTTCTGACGCCATCGCCGGCGTGATCAACTTCCAACTGCGCGATGATGCCGAAGGCGGCACTGTTGAAGCCAAATGGGGTCAAACCTACGAAGGTGACGGCGATCAGCGCATGTTTGCAGCCAACATCGGCCTGCCACTTGGCCCTGACGGCTTTGCTAACTTCTCCGCCGAGTGGCGCGAGCAAGACCCAACCAGCCGCAGCGTCCAGCGTGACGATGCGCAAGGCCTGATCGATGCCGGCAACAACAATGTTCGCCAGCCATACGCTCAGATCTGGGGTCAGCCTGAAGTACGCGACGACTGGAAAGTCTTCCTGAACGCAGGCCTCAACACCGATTCAGGCGAAGCTTACATGTTCGGTAACTATGCCGAGCGTGAAGTTGAAGGCGGTTTCTTCTTCCGTAACCCGGACACCCGTTCCGGCGTGAACGTTTCCGGCAACCAGCGCCTTGTTGGCGACATGACGCCTGAAGACGGCATCACCTGCCCAGGCGGCATCAACTTCAATGAAGGCGAAGCCACCACCGGTACGGTAGTTGACCCGATCATTGTTGGCGCAGACAACGAAGATGCACTGCTGGCACAAGTGTTTGCTGACCCGAACTGTTTCGTATTTAACGAGATGTTCCCAGGCGGCTTTACGCCACAGTTCGGCGGTAAGCTGAACGATGCCGCGATCGCCCTTGGCTACCGCGGTGAAATGGACAATGGCCTTGCGTATGACGTATCCATGCACGTTGGTCGCAACCAGGCTGACTTCTTTATCAATAACACGGTAAACCCAAGCCTTGGTTCTGCCACGCCAAACAACTTCGAGCTTGGCTCCTACATTCAGCTTGAAAAGAACTTCAACGCCGATCTGTCTTATCCGATCGATGTTGGCTTCTTCTCTGACCTGAACGTTGCAGCTGGTTTCGAATGGCGTGAAGAGCAGTTCGAAGCACGCATTGGTCAGACCGAGTCCTGGGAAACTGGTATTCTTGCTGAGCCATTCGCGCTTGAAAACGATGTTGGAGAGATCATTACCGGTACGCAAGGCTTCGGCATTGCAGCTAATGGCTTTGCAGGCTTCAGCCCGCAGGTTGCTGGCGAATGGGACCGCACCAACATCGCGCTTTACCTCGATATGGAAGCAGACGTAACCGAAGACCTGATCCTGGGTGCAGCACTGCGCTGGGAAGACTTCTCTGACTTTGGTTCCACAACCAACTTCAAGGTTACTGGTCTTTATAAAGTCACCGACAGTTTCCGGATCCGCGGCTCCATCAGCTCAGGCTTCCGGGCGCCAACTGTTGGGCAGCAGCAGGTAGTGAACATCTCGACAGTGTTCGAGGAAGTTGACGGTCGCCTGCAGCTTGCACAGCGTGGTACCATTCCACCAACCAACCCTGTGTCCATCTCTAAGGGCGCACAGGCGCTTGGCCCAGAGAAGTCTGATGCCTTCACGCTTGGTGCTTCCGTCGATATCGGCGCAGCATCCCTGACGGTTGACTATTTCAACATTAAGCTCACGGACCGGATCACCCAGTCTGCGACCCAGGTACTGACCTCTGCAGAACGTCAGGCGCTTGTGGATAGCGGCGTAAGCTTCGCAGCTGACCTCGCAGCCTTCCGTTTCTTCGTGAACGACTTCGACACCCGTACGCAGGGTATTGACGTTGTTGCAACGATCCCACTGGATCTGTTCGAGGACGGCTCAAGCAACATTGCGATAGCTGGTAACTATACGAAGACGAAAGTGATCGACTTCAACCCAGCGACCCTCGATGACCTGCGTATCCGCCAATTGGAGGAAAACCTGCCAAGGACCCGCTTTAACGCGACCTTCACGCACCAAACCGACAAGTGGCGCATGCTGACACGGGTTAACTACTATGGCAGCTACTGGGAAGCACACCTGGATAGCGGCGGTCTGCCGATTGATGCAGGTGCCGAGTTCACGCTCGACGCCGAATTCGGTTACAACATCATGGACAATCTGGAACTCGTGGTTGGCGCGAACAACCTGTTCGACAACTACCCAGATGACAACCCATGGGCAGGCGTTGCAGGTGCGGCTTATCCGGTTACCTCACCAATGGGCTTTAATGGCGGCATGTACTACGTACGAGCTCGCTACACCTTCTAAGGCTTGATCCTACATATGAATCATCAGGGGCGCTTCGGCGCCCCTTTTCTTTTGCCGCAACTATTTATGCCGGGGCCCTACACCAAGAGGCCTGCGCAACACCACTCCCAACTTATTGCTTTTGCAACACTCTACCCATAAGTGAAAACTTGTAAGAGGTTCCGAAGGCCCTTGTGCCGCTACAAAGTCATTTCTAAAACCGCGACGACCTAATGCAGGCGATACATATACCAGGGCTTGAAAGGTCAAGCATGTGCGAAACAAGCCATACATGAGCCGCAATAAGTAAGGTAAGCAAAAATGCCACAGCTACTGAAAAATTTACGCTGAATAAAAAAAGGCCACGCTTTCGCGTGGCCCAGGCTCAGGGAGGAAACGCCCACGGAGGGCATTCGCGGGGGCTACCCGCTAAGCATTAAGATAAATGCTTCGTACTCAAATTCCAAGTACAGGCTACGTCACGAATCCTTGAGAATCTGTTAATTCACTATAACTTTATGAAATATATGAATTTTATTTGGTGTTATTTTTGAAATTTTTTTTCACCAAACTTGGCTCAATAGTTGTCCCGGGCCCATAAGGGCGCAGGTTTCAAGGAACGACTCACATCTTTTCAAGATCTTTGCCAATTTTATTTCAACGCAAGGCAATTATTCTGGTTAACCCCATGATTGCCGTTTATCGCGCCCCGCAGGAATAATTAGCTTCTGAAAGCTCTCTTGCCGATGCTCGGCATCCCACTTGGGAATTATTGTCTGTGATGCCACGCTGGAAACCAGATCGGCTCTGACTGTCTCTTAGGCCGTTCCAACAGGGAGGCATCCCGCCAAAAAAACGCAAAATACACCCAATAGTAGAGATTGGCGCCTTTCAGAATTTCAGCATTTTTCGATATGGCATGTTGCCAAAGGACAGTCCGGTTCAGCACTATCCGCCATGAAACTCAGGCAAAGACAGATCAAGCCAACGCCCCATAGACACCCCAAAAGCTTATAGGAAAGATCAATTGTCTGATCGATATCCCGAGCCATAGTTTTCACTCCGACAATCCTTAATCCGCCAACATCAGCAGCATTACATCATCAGAGCTACAAATCAGGCGGTAGTCGGCGAACGGTGGCAAGGCCGCGGCAAACCGATCCCCTCGCCATCCGGGCTGTTAACCTTTCCTAGAAGGGATTGAGCTACATTGAATGTCCTGGAAACCGGGGAACCCTTGTAGAAAGGAGGTCCCGATTGGGTAGGTTGGCGCAACTGATTGCCGGCGCTCTAATAGTAATCTGCACAGTGACCGGCACCGGCTCGGCCGCTGACGTTCCTACTCTGCGTGTTTCCACGATTGTGGTTCCGCCACTTGTTATGCAGGATTCAGGCAGCAAAAACATCCACGGCGAAGCCATTGATGCCCTCCAGCTGCTGGTAGAAACTTGCGGCGCTGAAGCTGATCTTGTCGTCACGCCCTCCTGGAATCGGGCCTATATGATGGCTCAAATAGGAATTGTTGACGCGGTCATTCCAACCAATTTCGCAGAAGACCGGCTGTCGTATTTTGATTTCCCGACAGAGCCGCTTGTCGATATGAGCCCAAGCCTGATTGTCCGCGTTGATAGTCCTTTCCTTCGCTTTAGCGGCCTTCACATCCTCAAGGGGAAAAAAGTAGCGGTCCGCACCAACGCGCTTCTGGAACAAAAATTCGACGCCTATATCAGAAGCGATCAGGCGACACTTGTGGAACGTAGCGATAGCATCTCCCTTGTGGATGAGCTTTTGTCTGGTCGCGTAGATTTCATCGCAGACAGCCCAACCATGATCATCTATCACATGACGGAATCAAAAATTCCGGAAAGAATTCGCGTTTTGGACCCACCCCTGGGTCGTAGCGGCCAGTTCCTGGCCTTGTCCAAAAAACGCGCGCCTGCCTTCGCTGCGGAGACAGAGATATCCCGCTGCCTCTTAAGCAAATCTGTGTACCTACCGAAGAACTGATACCGATCTCAACACTGCGAAATTAACCTTTCATAGAGGCTCTCACTCTATGGTACCGCCAGGGGCGGGGAGGAAAGCTCAGTGGTTACGAGTGTGACACGAAAACTTTTAGGCACTGCAGCGCTGCTAATCGCGCTGCTTGTGTTGTTGACAGTTGCGGACGAAGTGTTTGCAGACAGCCGCCCAATCCTGAAGGTCTCCACGATCCCTCTGCCGCCTATCGTCACCATTGCACCAGACACAGGTCATATCTCTGGGCTGGCCGTGGAATCGGTTCGCCAAATGGCACAGGCCTGTGGCGCAGACGTTGAATTTATCGCGCCCCCAGCATGGAGCCGAGCACTTGCAATGGCGCGCGAAGGCACGACTGATGCGCTGATCCCAACAAACTTTTCACAAGAGCGAACCGAGTTCTTTGACTTCCACCCACATGCCTTGCTTGATCTGGGTCCAGCCTTGATGGTGCGTGCAGACAGTGCTGTGCAGGACTTTCTGGGTCTGGAGCAATTGCGCGGCCGACGCATTGCAATCCAGCAAAATATCCTGATCGAACCCAAGTTCGACGCCTTTATCCGCAGCGACGCGGTAGACCTGATAATCCGCGGCAACGCCAAATCGCTGGTGGCCGAATTGTTGACCGGAAGGGTAGAGTTCATTGCCGATTCAAAAGCGGTTCTCGAACATTACCTAGGCGAAACCGGGGTTTTAAAGCGGGTTCGCACGCTCGAGCCACCCATTGGCTCAGCGCCTCAATATCTGGCTTTCTCAAAGAAGCGGTCACTGGCATTTGCCGCCGACACCAAGCTTTTCAAGTGCCTTATGGCAGCTAAGCCCTAGGAGCTCTGCCCTTTCCGCTTGCCGCAACGACCAAAGACGCGTATAAGCCGCGCAAATCTTTTATTTGGGGGGCTTCCGATTTTTCCGGAAGCCTTTTTTAAGTTGGGCCCCCATTGACGGCCTCAGGAAGCAGACATGAGTAAAGACATTCGCAATATCGCGATCATCGCCCACGTTGACCACGGCAAAACCACGCTTGTGGACAATCTGTTCAAGCAAAGCGGCACCGTGCGCGATAACCAGCGCGTGGAAGAACGCGCCATGGACAGCGGCGATCTGGAAAAAGAGCGCGGCATCACCATTCTGGCGAAATGCACCAGCGTGATGTGGGGCAACACCCGCGTCAACATCGTGGACACCCCAGGCCACGCCGACTTCGGCGGCGAAGTTGAGCGTATCCTGTCGATGGTAGACGGCGTGGTATTGCTGGTGGACGCGGCCGAGGGCCCAATGCCACAGACCAAGTTCGTAACCATGAAAGCGCTGGCGCTCGGGCTGAAGCCGATCGTGGTGGTGAATAAGGTGGACAAGCCGGACGGCAACCCGGACGCAGCCACAGACGCCGTCTTCGACCTGTTCGTGAACCTGGACGCCAACGACGAGCAACTGGACTTCCCTGTGATGTATGCCTCTGGCCGTGACGGCTGGTGTGACAATGACCTGGACGGCCCACGCGAAAACCTGCACCCTCTGTTTGAAAAAATCATCGAGCACGTGCCGGCACCAAAAGTGGTGACCGAAGGCAACAAAGAAAAGCCTTTCTCCATGCTGATCAGCCTGCTGGACCGCGACAACTTCGTGGGCCGTATCCTGACCGGCCGTGTTGAAACCGGTCGCGTGAAGGTGGGTGATCCCATCCATGCCCTGAGCCGCGACAGCAAGGTGATTGAAACTGGCCGCATTTCCAAACTGCTCGCCTTCCGTGGGCTCGAGCGTGTGCCGGTTGAAGAAGCTGAAGCGGGTGACATTGTCGCCATCGCTGGCCTGACCACTGCAACTGTTGCAGACACCATCGCTGTGCCGGAAGTAACCGAAGCGCTGCATGCGATCCCGGTTGACCCACCAACCCTGGCGATGACCTTCATGGTCAACGACAGCCCGCTGGCGGGCCGCGAGGGCAAGCATGTGACCAGCCGTGTGATCCGCGACCGTCTGATGCGCGAAGCCGAAGGCAATGTGGCCATCGAGGTGACGGAAAGCGAAAGCAAAGATGCGTTCGAAGTGGCTGGCCGCGGCGAACTGCAACTGGGCGTTCTGATTGAAACCATGCGCCGTGAAGGCTTCGAGCTGGCAATTTCCCGTCCACGCGTGCTGTTCAAGCAGGACGAAAACTGCAAGCGCCTGGAGCCTTATGAGACCGTCCAGATTGATGTGGACGAAGAATATCAGGGTGCCGTTGTTGAGAAGATGTCTCTCCGTAAGGCTGAACTGACCGGCATGGTGCCATCCGGCGGCGGCAAAGTACGCCTGACCTTTGATGCTCCTGCCCGTGGCCTGATCGGCTATCACGGCGAGTTCCTGACCGACACACGCGGCACCGGCATCATGGCCCGCGCCTACGACCGCTATGACGCCTACAAAGGCCCGATCCGTGCCCGTCAGCGCGGTGTGTTGATCGCTACTGCCGGCGGCAAGGCCGTGCAGTATGCGCTTTTCTACCTGCAGGAACGCGGTACCATCATGATCAACCACGGCGTTGAAGTGTATGAAGGCATGATCATCGGCGAACACAGCCGCGACAATGACCTGGACGTGAACGTGCAGAAAGCCAAGCAGCTCACCAACATGCGCGCGTCCGGCAAGGACGACGCCATCAAGATGAGCACGCCGAAAATCCTGCCGCTTGAAGAAGCGCTGGCTTACATCAACGACGACGAGCTTGTTGAAGTAACGCCAGAGAGCATCCGCCTGCGCAAACGCTTCCTGCTGCCGCACGAGCGCAAGAAAGCATCCCGCGCTGCGGAATAAGTCCAAAGGTTGGTATGGGCTTGCTGTCCATACAGGAAAAATCAAAGCATCAAAGGCGGCCCCGAACGGGGTCGCCTTTTTTCATGCCTGTTACGCCTCTCGGCGGAAGCGAAGGAAGGTTTCGCCGGCAATCACCAGCTTCCCGTCTGGCGTGAACCCGAAGCGCGTGACCGCCTTCGTGTTAGGCCTGCCCGGAGGCAGCAGAATGGTTATTGGTGTGTCACCAAGGTTTTCTGAAGCCCAATCGAGGGTACGGGCAAATATCCTGTGGCCCCAGCCCCAGAAATCCGGGTGCAGCACAAGGGCGAAGTCGGCATCGCCCGACTCTGGCTGCAACCCACCCCACCCGGCAAACTGGCCACCAATCACCAAGGCCCATGGACCATAGCCGTGCTCCTCCCAAAGCCGCGTCTTTGCTGCAACAAATGCCCTGCAATCCTCAAGCGAGAAATCGGGCTGCAGAAGCGGCATATGCTGGCGCACCAACGGATTGGTCATCAACGCCATCAGCATGTCTTCATCAATCGTGGAAAGCGGCACAAAGGCGATATCGGTCATATCTGAGTTCCAGCTACAGGCAATTAAGGCCTCTCCGTAACATGCCATGACAACACGCCGATAAAACAAAGCCGTGATATTTTGCAGGAATAGAAGAATAAACGGCTTGCCGCTTGCTCGCATCGTTCCGTCGCCTTTTTAATGTCCTATTCATCCGTATCTTGTAATCGTGGAAATCATCACCAGATAAGGTGAACAAGAGGCGCCCAAAGAGGCACCATAAAACACGACAAAAGGGCCAACCTAAAAAAGGCCCGAACGATAAGCGAAGGAAGAAACCATGCAACAGCAAAAGCCTGTGCCCACTTACGGTATCACCAAAACACAGTACGCCCGCAAGGTAGCAGAATGGGAAGCAGCCCAGTCTTACCAGCCCGGCGAAGGCTTCTTTGCCCGCTTCAAGAAAAAGCGCGGCTAACAGCCACAAGCTAAGCCATCAAGAATTTGACGCCGCAGCATGAGCCCATGCTGCGCGTTTCCGCATGCCTGCCGTCGTGCCTAAGTCTCGGCGTGCCACCTTTTTAGCGCCGCCAGTACATCAAAACCTTCCGCACCTATCAAAGGCCAAGCCTGAACAATTGGATTTACCTTAAAACCGAAATGGTTTCGTACCTTATAGCTATCCCCAACCACAAGCTCAGGCGATACCAGCACTTGTGCTATATTAACGACACTGAATGCTTGGTCAGGATCGTGGTAATACTCGCCCGGTCCCTTCACCTGTTTCACAGCATGCCTTGGAAGAACAAGTATCCCCGCTGGCGTAGCGACAACGATATGGTCCGCATGGATTTCAAGCGCGTTCCCTGAATAAAAACAACACGCGAGAAACTGGAAATAATATATGGCGAAAAAAAAGAACGCCGCCATGACCGCAATTACTGCTAGCCCTATATCCGACGTGGCTGCTCCTTGGAGCAAAGCAACAACGGGGATCGCTAAAAGAATACTGGCGGCTATCAACCCTGCTGTGCGGATCAGCCGGGCTTTTGCCATATCAAAGGCAAACACCTTCGGGTAATCGACCATGGTTATTTCTCGCTAATGTCTTTGGGGTTGGGACAATAAAGCTCATTGGTTTTAGTGTCTTCGGGCATGTCGTTTCCCCTATCTCTATCTTGGCTCAACTATGCCCGCAATAGGCGCACCCCTGCAATCAAAAGGTGCTGGCCGCATTAACAGCTGCGAAAGGTCTTCTGGCTATACTGGTGTTGTGGTTGGGGAAAAATCACCACGGGAGGCCAGATTGTTAATTGTAACAGGCCTGATTGAGATATCGCCCGAGTACCGCCGCGAGGCGACGGAAGCGTTCGAACAGTTTGTCCGCGCCGCACGCAAGGAATTCGGCAACATTACATACCAGATGTCGGAAGACATCGACATGCCGGGCAACTTCCGTTTCTACGAGGAATGGGAGGCCAAAGAGGCCCTTGCCCGGCATCTGAAATCAGACAACACGGCGAAGTTCCGCCAGGCCCTCGCGGGCATGCAGATCTTGTCGATCAATGTGAAACGCTACGAGGCAACCCCGGTAAAACTGTAGCAAATACATAAGATAAGGTTTGACGGGCGACCGGTGCGCGTGTTCATAAGAAACTGCTGGGGAAATTGGGAGGAATTCATATGACCAACCGCAAGGTACAGGTTTTTTTCTACGGGTCTTTTATCAGCCTGAGCGTGCTTGAAGAAGCAGGCATCAAGAAGCGCGCCTTCGCGCCAGCCTGCATTCATGGCTATGAAATGCTGATGCAGCCCGTTGCAAACCTGCACGAAAACGGTGACGGCGTCGTGTATGGCATTCTCGCGAACCTGACCCACGAAGAGTTGGATACGCTCTATACCACTCACCTGTCGTCCTTCACTGACTATGAATACCACCCGGAGGCTATGCTTGTGACGACCCGCGGCGGCAAGATTGTGCCCGCCCTGGTGTATGTGTGCGACAACATGAAACCCGAACAGGCCAAGACAGAATATATCGAGAAAGTCCTGAAGGCCGCAAAAAGCTATGGTTTTCCTGGCTGGTATATCGACCATATCGAAAGCCACCGCCCGCTGGATGACCCCAAGAAGCGCAACTAGGGCGCCAGTATCCGCGCCAGGCTACCATCAGCCCGCATCGCTTCGATTTCCTGCTGGAGCATCACAGCCGTACAGCGCAGGGCTTCATGATCCTGCAGCACCAGCGCCGTTTCCTTGGTCATGATCGGATGATCTTCGTCATAGACCAGGCCCTTGATTGGGTTTTCCCGCATAAAGGCCAGCGCATCACCTGACGCCACCAGCGCAACGTCCACCCGCCCGCGCGAAAGGGCGTCCAGGTTGCTGGCTGCGGTTTCCGCCAGTCGCATGGTGTGAATGGCCGGGTTTTCTGTCAGCTCTTTCGGAAAAGAATAGACAAACGGCAGCCCCACAGTCAGCCCTTCCAGGTCACTGATCTGGCGCGGTATTTTCTGGCCTTCCTGCACAAAGGCATAGATGGGCCGACCGCTGATCCTGACCTGAAGCGATGACAGCACGGGATCAAAGTTGGACCAGACCATATAGGCATCATAATGCTTGTCGGTGAAATGGCGCTGTGCTCGTTTATCCGAATGAACCTCCAAGTCGTAGCGCATGGGCGTACGCTCAGATAGCCGCTCCAACAGCTTCACATAGGTGCCCTCCGTGGGGCTTTCGATCAGGTTGCCCAATACACCACCCACAATGCTGATATGGGTCTGGCTGGTGTCCCAGCTGCAGGCAGGCGCATGGGCCTGCACCGCCTGACCGGCAAAAATACCCGTCATGACAATCAACAGGGACCAGAGTTGGGTGCGCCACGCTTTCATATCAGCAAGGCTAATTCAGATGATTTAACAAGGCATTAGCAGCCACCACCCTCGATTGCGCGGTCTCGCGCCAACCGATCAGATCAGGGGTTTTCTGCTAAAATAGTGAAGAGTTTGCCGCTACGCCTGAAATCTTCGACCACCTGACCCACCTGCTGTGCTGCGCAGGTCAATGTGGGGCGGAATACCATGCTTGCTTCTTTCACAAGGACCGGATGGTCAACGTCTACCGTCAAATTGGCGTCCGGCCTGGCTTTCAGGAAAGCCTCTCCCACCGCCAGCGGCACGATGGTCGCGTCCACCCGGCCTATTGCTAATGCTTCCAGGTTTGCGTGAGCAGATTCCGCCAGCTTAACCACATTGATGTCAGCATTCTCCGTCAAGCTCTTGGGGAAGGAATAAAGGTAAGGCAGGCCAACACGTTTGCCCTTAAGGTCACCCAGAGACGTTGGGACAGCTTCGCCTTTGCGAACGAATGCGTGCAATCCGTGCACATCCAACGTGACCTGGACAGGCGAGAGCGCTTTATCAAAATTGGAGCGGATCATGTAGACGTCGCCCATGCCTTCCGAAAAATCGCGTTTTGCCCGACGGTCCGACAAAACTGTTACATCGAAACGAATATTGGATTGTGCTTCAATCTCGCGCAGCAAGCGCAAATAGGGACCTTGTCCGGACTTCTCGATCATGTTGGTGATTTCACCAGCGATAACGGACAGGTGCAGCACAGGGCCAGTTGCAGGACATTCCACACCATCGTCTGCCACGCTAAAGGCACCGCATAGCACGCTCAGTGCTGCTGCCACCGCGATCTGGAATGTTTTGATCAACTCTTCACCCAAACTTTCTCTGTAGAAACCATGTTACCCCATGATCCTGCATGGGCGTAAAGAAAAGGCCCTCAGACGAGTCTGAAGGCCTTCACCGATCCCACATCGGGGCACAGATCAACCGCGCAATCTCTTCAGGAAGCGGTATACCGAATCCTCAAGGATGCTGGCCTGATCGGTCAGGCCGCCTGTACTTTCGCTGACCACAGTGGCTGCGCCAGAGCTCTTTTGCGCCATCTCCTGCACGCGGCCAACATTCTGGCCCAGATTGGCAGTACCCTGGCTGGCGTTCTGGACGCTGCGGCCAATCTCACCGGTCGAAGCTTCCTGTTCCACCACGGCGGCGGCAATCATACCGGAAATCTCGCTCACCTGATTGATGGTGCGGTGAATTTCATTCACGCCGTCCACTGTTTCCTTGGTTGCGGACTGCATGGCCGCAACCTGTTCTTCAATTTCCTGTGTGGCACGTGCTGTCTGGTTCGCAAGGCTTTTCACCTCATTCGCCACGACAGCAAAGCCCTTGCCTGCCTCACCTGCCCGCGCGGCCTCAATGGTGGCATTGAGTGCCAAGAGATTGGTCTGTTCTGCGATATCGTTGATCAGATGCACGACTTCGGCAATCCGCTCAGACGCGCTGGCCAGCGACCCCACCCGTTCAGCCGCCGCCTTGGTCACCGACATAGCATTGGTACTGATGGTGTTGGCATGCTCAACCTGCGTGCGGATTTCGCCAATAGCGCCGGTAAGACCTTCGGTGGCTTCTGCTACAGAGATCATGTCCTGGCTTGTGGCGTCCGTAGCACTTGCCGCCGCGCTGACTTCCATCGTTGTTTGCTCGATTGCGTCGGTCATGGTGTCAGCAGCCATTTGCAGTTCTGCGACTGCACCTGAAAGGGACTGGATCACACCAGAGACTTCGTTTTCAAAGCTATCTGCCAGGTCCGCTCGCATGCTGTCGCGTTCGGCTTTCATCTGGCGTTCTTTTTCCTGTTCCTGCTGCAGGCGGCGGGTTTCTTCTGCGTGTCGGCGGTCCTCTTCCTCACGTTCAGCGGCTGCCTGTTGCGCCTTGGCCTCATCAGCTTCCTGACGCAGGCGCTCTGTCTCGAGCGAGTTATGCCGCAGGACCTCGGCTGCCTTGGCCATAGCCGCAATACCGTCACCATGATTGGTATCAGTCACCGGCTTGTCGTACTTACCTTCCGCAAGATAATTCAACTCCTCCTGAAGACGTCGGAGCGGCCCCATAACACTGGCGGTGATGGCCCACGACAGGGCAAAGATCGCAGCTATCAAGATAGCTGTGACAATATAAACCAAGTTCTGGTGGCTTGCGAATTGCGCCTCGGATACGCGCCCCGCCTGCAGTTCCGCGACCAGGGTGGAAAATTCCCAGACAATGAAGACCATGCCCAGAAAGGCCAAAATAGTCAGCGTCCAGATCCGGACATTCACTTTGAAGTTACGCAGAAAATTAATCATCTCGACACACAATCCCTAGCCTGGCAAGGCTGCCCTAACCCCATAGAAAACAAGTAGCTATTCGGCTCCTTAGCACAGTAGCGGCTGGTTGCGTATCAAAATCAGCAGCGACATATCGCCCTTCAACAGCAAGCGTACTGCGGCCTTCAGCCAAGGCTGACCTTGAAAACAAAAAGGCGCACGCCCACATATTTCAAATAAGACAAAAAAATGTCGACACATAGCGAGGATATAGGAGGATTTGATGCGCCTGATATTGGCGATACTTTTCCCACCCCTGGTGTTTTTCACCATTTGGCGCCCTTTCCAGGGCTTGATGAATGCTTTTCTGTGGATAACCGTCATCGGTTGGCCTGTGGCCGCCATGTGGGCCATCTATGCGCTGAGCCAATACCGCAACGACGAACTCCGGCGCGAGTTTGATTATGACCGCGGTTATGGTCGGCGATATCGCTACTAGGGGAGGCACTGATGATTGGTACTTTGATTGCCGGGGCCCTGACGGGCTTCATTGCCGGACGATATCTTGAAGGAAAGTCTTTTGGCCCGGTCGGCGATGTTGCACTGGGCCTTCTGGGCGCCCTAGTGGCCTGGTTTGCCATCGGGCTACTGGGCTTTGGGCCCACCAACTTGTTTGGCGCCATTGTCACAGGCTTTGCAGGCGCAATCCTGTTGCGCTTCGGCCCCAACCATAATGACAAACGGGAGCAGACATCATGATAGGAACAATCATCACTGGCGCCATTGTCGGCTTCCTGGCTGGTCACATCATCCGAGGTGAAGGATTTGGCGCCCTAGGCAACATTATCCTGGGCATCTTTGGCGGAATGGTCGGCAATTTCCTGTTCGGCGTGATCGGCCTCGGCCCCACCGGCTGGATAGGCGATGTAATCGCGGGCGTTGCCGGCGCCCTGATCCTGGTCTTTGCCTTTGGCGAAACCCGCCACCGCAGACAGCGTAGAAGGCGTTAACGCAACCGTTCCGGTCGATAGACGTCAACACTGACACCGTGCCGGGCCAGCGTGTCCGGCACGCCCTGTTTGAGGATGAGGGCGGCCGCCAATTCTGACCAGGCTGGCGATGTCTGAATACCGTATCCGCCCTGGCCGACGTTCCAGAAGAAGGCTGGCTGGCCGGCGTCATAGCCGATGACGGGTGCCTTGTCTGACGCGAAGGTTCTTAGACCGGCCCATTTGGCGTCGATCTTCTCAACCGTTAAGCCTGTCGCTTCCTCGAACCGCATGGCGGCGATGGCCACATCCTCAAGTTCCGGTTGGGCGTCGCAAGGCTGGCTCTCTGACTCGTCCGCGGGTGAGATCAGGTAGCCATTGCCTTCCGGTTTGAAATAAAAGGCCTCATCCACATCAATGATGACCGGCCCAAAGCGATCAAACGGAACATCATCATGTTTCGGTACCGTAATAATGGTTCGCCTCAGGGGTTTCAATCCCAGTGGCGTGACACCGGCACGCTTGGCGATATCGTCAGCCCATGCGCCGGCGCAATTGACCAGCACCCGCGCCTTCACCTGCCCCGTACGGGTTTTGACATGCCAGAATGTGCCATCGTGCGCAGCAGCCTCCATGCCCGCTCCCAAAAACACCTCTGCCCCCTGCTTCTTCGCCGCACGGAGATACGCTTGATGAAGGGCCGCCACATCCAGGTCTCCGCAGTCTGGATCATCAATTCCCCCAACGAATACACCTGGCTTCAGGTGTGGCGCCCGGTCACGTACTTGGGCCTCAGTTAGCATACGGACACCCGGGAGGGCTTCGCGCATCTCCTCAAAGACAGCCTCTGCCTGCGCACGCTGGCTTTCCTTGAAGACATGGATAGCGCCCAGCTTGTTCATCAGTGGTGCATCGGTGAACCCATCAGGGGGGCTGGTCAGGAATTCCTTGGATGCCGTGGTTAACGGCTGCAGTTTCGGGCCGCCATAAGTTTCGGCATAGAAAGCAGCCGACCGGCCCGTTGTATGATACCCGGCCTGCTCTTCCATATCGAGAAGCACAGTCCGTCCGTGCGGCGCCAGGCGGTAGGCCAGCCCTGCCCCGGCGATCCCAGCTCCAACGATCAGAAAATCAACATTCATCCACATACATCCGTTGCGTCTTCCGGGCAATTTGTGGTCTAAAGTCACCGCAATGGCAAGGCGCCATTGATGAAAATCTTTATCCAATCACGTCACGGGAACTTATCATGACCGCCACAGCACAGCCCGCTACGCTATCGCAGGATCAGGTCGAAGAACTATGCGCCTTTGCCTGCAAGTTGGCAGATGCCGCGGCCGAAGTTACGCTGGACTATTTTCGGCAGCCCATGGGCGTGGATGACAAGGACAAAGGCGACGGTTTTGACCCGGTGACCAAGGCGGACCAAGGCGCTGAAAGGGTAATCCGTGCGCTGATCGAGGAACACTATCCCGACCACGGCATTTTCGGCGAAGAGTTCGGGGTCAAGGCTGCGGAAGGCCCGTTCGAGTGGGTGTTGGATCCTGTTGACGGCACACGCGCCTTTATCTCCGGGTTGCCAACGTGGGGCACGCTGATTGCCCTGCGCTACCATGGTGAACCGGTGATTGGTGTGATTGATCAACCCTACCTCAAGGAACGCTACCTGGGCTGGCCTGATGGCGCCACATTAAACGGCACGCCCATCAGCACCCGCGCCTGTCCAAGCCTTGACAAAGCAACTCTTTCAAGCACTGACCCAAATCTTTTCAAGGACGCCGAGCGCGCTAGTTTCGACACGCTTCTCCAGGAAACCCGACTGGTGCGCTATGGCCTTGACTGTTATGCCTATGCCGTGATGGCCGCTGGCCATATGGATGTTGTGGTGGAAAGCGGCCTCAAGCCCTATGACATGATGGCCCTGATCCCCGTGATCCGCGGTGCTGGTGGCTGCGCCACAAACTGGGAAGGTGAAGCGCCGGGCGATTGCGGCCGACTGGTGGCCATGGGGGACCCGACGCTTCTGGGGCAGGTGTTGGATATCCTGAAAGACTAGCGCCTAATCGGCTGCCTGCCTGGTAACCGCATAGTCGGCGAACTGAACATTCAGTTCCGGCTTTGTCATGTGGTTGACATAATTTGTGATGGTCTTAACTGCCACGCCGATCACCACTTCCAGGACCTGAGCCCCGGTATACCCTGCGTCCAGAAAGGCCTGGATTTCATCCTCATCGGCCCAACCACGTTTTTCGACGATGATCGTTGTGAACGCCCGTAGGGCCTCCTGCTTCGGGTCGGATAGTGGCAAACCACTTTGTGCAGCAGACACGTCATCACGGCCAAGGCCAGACTTGTGTGCCAACATGCCATGGGCAGCCGTGCAGTAGTCACAGCCATTTTCGGCACTTGTTGCCACCAATACAATCTGCTGTTCAAGCGGGCTAAGGGTGGTGTCATTACCCGAAAAGATACCCGCGAGCGAAACAAACCCTTTCAAGGCCGTCGGCGCTTCGGCCAGCTTCCCGGCCAGGTTCGGCAGGAAACCATAACCTTTTTCAATTGCAGCAAGCGTTTCTTTACTGCCCGCAGGGGCACTATCGATGGAATGCGTAGGGAACATCTTTCTCTCCGTAGGCTTGTGTTTATTTTGTACATTATTGTACAATACGGAGATGGGTATCAGATTTTTTTGTACAAGCATGTACACAAATATGTTACATCAAAGCCAACAGCAGCGAGGAGTGCGCAGTGGGCCGGCCGACACAATTTGACAAAGACGAAGCCTTGGACATCGCCATGATCCTTTTTTGGAAAAATGGCTATGAAGCTACCAGTGTTTCGGTGCTGGCGGCGGCGATGGGGATCACCCGATCCAGCTTCTACAACGCTTATGAAAGCCGGGAAAAGCTTTTTGGTCTGGTACTGCACCGATACAAGAAAGAGGCCCCGGACGGGGTGTTGACCGAGATAAAGGACGGCAAGCCGATCCTGCCAACGCTTTGCGCCATGTTTCGTGAGATATGCGACCTGCGTTCCGCAGACCCAGACCGCAAGGGATGCCTGGTGATCAACTCTGTCGCCGAACTGGGAAAGGATGCAGAAGCCCCGCCCTTCGTACGTGATTTATTCAGTGCCATGGTAGACCGATTCTTGCGGTTGGTCCGTCAGGCCAGGGACCAGGGCGAACTGGCAGCGGATACTGATATTCAGGCACTTGCAGGTGAACTGGCTGCTTTCCTGGCGGGTATCAACTTGATGAGCAAAGTCATCACTGACCGGCAGCAGCTTTGGCGCACTTGCCGGTCATTTCTGGTCAGCCATAAGCTTTTGGTCGAGGAGGACGTCTAAGCGCCCTCAAGCGGCGCGGGTGAATTCGTTTGCAGGACATCGACACCAAAAGAAGGGCCGTTTTCAAGGTCGATGAAGTCACTGACTGCACGCCAGACCTGCGCCCTAATGTCATCCGTTTCTTTCAGGATTTCATGCATCGCACCATCGATGACAACAAGACGGGCGTGTGGCATGCGCTCGACCAGCGCCCGCTGGGCGTCGTTATCGACGATACGGTCCTTTTCCGCCTGCAATACCAGCACAGGCGTTTGGATGGCTTCCGGATACCCTTCTGAATTCAGGACTTCACAGGACTTGAGTGCCTCCCAAAGCCATTTGTAGGTAGCACCGCCAACGGCCAGGCGTTTGTCCTTGGTCTTGATGAAGAAATCCTCGTCCTCGAACCGTTCGTCGTCATGGGTGAGCTTCTTGCGCCACCCCCAGCGTCCTTCCTTGAAGGCAGTGTGTCCAGGGATGTAGCTGGCGCCCAAGCCCAACAATCGGGCCATCAACGGCAAGCCTTTAGTAACCCAGGAAGGTAATCCTCCGGTGAATATCTTCACCATTGGCGCCACCGTAATGGCTGCATCGGCATAGCCAGGGTGTTCCTTAAGGAAACGCAAAATAACATGGCTGCCTGCCGAATGCCCCATCAGGATGAAAGGCTTGGGCATCTTGCCCACCAGCTTCTCATCAAAGAAGGCCTTCACGTCTGTCAGGTGCGGATCAAAGGACCGGACATAATGCTTATCCCTGTTGGGGTGTGGTCGCCAGGACATGCCCTGCCCGCGCAAATCCATCGCAGCACAGGCAAAGCCCAGTGCATTGAAAATATGGACGTCCTCAAGAAATTTTTCGATGAATTCCGTGCGGCCTGGCAGGAAAATGATAGTGCCCTTGGGCTCGATCACCTTGCTCGCGGGAAAGCGTGCGAACCGAAGGCGCCTTTCATCTGGTGCCACGAAATAACTAAACACGGCATCTTCGGGAACATGGCGGCGGCTCGCTTTCGCAGCGGCCAATATCTCTGCGCTTGGATAGTCATCGCCCGCTGCGGACATGGCCACACCAGCTTCCAGTTCTAATTCTGACGTCATATCACACCCACTTTTCTCAATCGTTGCCATTAATATTGACGTGAGACAAGCGGTAATTGGGAGAGCGTTGCGGCAGATAGATGCGTTAGGACGGAATTTCCTCTGTCAGGAAACCACTGGACTCGCCCCTGATGGCCAGTCCTGCATCGCTGCCCAAGTCAAGGAACGCTTCAAGTGACAGGATAGGAAGGTACTGATATTGAACTTCAACCGTCACCAATTTCGTCTGGTCGGACGGATCAACCGGCGACGTGATGATAATGGCCGTGATGTTGTCTGGGTCCAGCCCCAGCAAGTTCGCTTCTGCGATCGCCTGGACGTCGTCTGATGTCGCATCATAATGCACTAGGGCGTAGCGCGTGGCTTCTTCGGCGGCATACAGCACCACCCCTTGAGTATAGACGATACGCGACAATTCCACGAGCATGATTATGGACCCGAGATAGATCGGGATCGTCAAAGCAAACTCTACGGCAGCAACGCCGCTGGTATCGCGCTGGAACCGTTTGATGCCTTTCCGCAGGCGCCCTATTAGATTAGAACACATCATATCAGTTCAGCCTCGCTGTGGCCGTTTGCGACAGATTGACACTGTCAGAAAAGGCCGGATAGCGAAGAAGAAGGTCGTATGTCTCCGAGATAGTGACATCCAGATAGGCCTTCCTGAGTGTGCCGTCGCTGCAGGTGATATCTGTATCGCTTGTGGTTGTGCAGTCGCTTGCGGTTCCGTCCGGACACTCGCAGTATAGTGTCGCGGTGACGGTGCGCCCGGAACCATCCTCTGCGGCAGGCGCCGCGGCTTCCACCGCTGCGATGATCCCTGAATAGTCACCCTGCACAGGCTTGCGGACGAGGGCATATTGCATGCCTGCCCGTGCGGCGTTCGCAAGCTGCATGTTGCGTGCATAAGCCAAACCGAAATCAACCACGCCAATGGAAATCAGCGCAATCACAGTCATGATCGCTGCGGTTTCAACCGCAATCGATCCTTCCTGGTCGGTCCTGAATTTCTGCATCAGCCTCATGTCGACTTGCCTCAAACCTCTATTCAACGAGCAGAATACGCTTCTGCGATGTGGATTCGATATTCATTGTGCTGCAGACGGTTTCGTCGTTATCAATTGAACTGTCACCGGTGAACTTCACTGTGGCCGACCATATCTGCAAGCAGGACGGCGCAGAGGACGTTCCTCCGCTGAAGGTCACATCTGAACTGGGCATATAGATGATACCGTCCATTGTCATGCTGGACCCACCAGTGAAGCTGGCTGCGGAATCGCGCCCACGGTATTCGGCATTTGGGTCCTGGTAGAACAGGATGCCTTCATAAACGTTACCATCGTCAGCAGGCGCAGACAGGACAGCGCTCGCGCCACCGTTGATCTTGATACTGCCGATGTCCGTGCTTGTATCCCCGGTAAAAATGAATGTCACACCGCTACCGGTAAAGTCAGCCCCGGCAAGGGCGTTGAAATCACCGCCCTCAATCACGTAGGTACCTGGCTCAAACACCACGCCGGTCCCCTGGATAGTAATATCGCCGCACACGCGCAACACACCGCCTGCAGCGTCGAGCGAATCCCCGTCCCTTAGCCGCTGGTTACCAGAAATATCGCAGCCCATATCCGTGGGGATTGGCAGGTTCGTAAACGGGTCATCCGCCGATTGCGACAAGGATTGCGGCGGACTGGTGGTAGTCAGTGTCCCACCACCCTGCACGCTGATGTCACCCACCGCCTGCACCGATGTGGTGTCAAGGGTGGCACTGCCGCCGATGTAAAGTGCCTCTTCCGAGACGCTGTTGGCCGTTACTCCACAGTCGGTCCCAATCGTGGTATTCCCGGAAAACTCAAGCGCGCGGTCTGCTGAATCGTCCAAAGCAACCACACACTGGGTCCCCACAACCAAAGCGCCGGAAACGGCGCGGCCAGATACATTAACTGTCAGGTTATCCCCGGTGATAGCGTAAAAGGCGCTCAGGAACTTTAGCGTTACCTGGCGCGATACGGTCACTTCATAGAAGTTGTTGTTGCCAGCATAATCACCTGATGTCGGCGGATTGTTCATGGTCACCGTGTCGGAACCACTGTCATATTCATCGCGTGCCGCCATGAAGGCGGCCAACTGGGCCTCAAGATCAGAATCGGAAAAATTGATAGCGGAGTTTGCCACGTCGATGGCGGCCATGTCGGTCATGTTTTGGACATGACGGCGCTCCATGTACCAACCGCTTACATCAAGTCCGAGACCTGCAAAACCCAAAATCGCCGGCAACATGAATGCACTCAAGGTGATCATGCCGGCACTCTCGTCGCGCAAGAAGCGCTGAATTCTCGATTGTTTTTTCATCCGAATCGCCTGCCTGTCGTTCCGGTCACACTGCCTGAGCCTCAAACCTATTGGAGAATTCTTTAAATTCAGTGCATAAATAGCCTGCATTTTAACAAAATGCGGTTGCCGCTCACAAGCAAGCGGGCAGGCCTCCTATGAGCCGGACAGAAGCTGGCTTTCATCATTGACGCACCGGTGGGCGCAGCCACCGCGAGAATCACCTTTCCCGCGCATGCGAGCGCACGCGTATATAAGATTCTAAGGAATCTAACGTCTCTGGGACATCGTTATTCCTGATTTTACCCTAGATGATTCGCCTTTTCAGGCCATAAGCACCCTTTTCATCCAGAAGTTTCCAATATTTTTTTAACAAACCTGCCCAGAAATTTCAGCAAACGCCTCAAATCCGGGCGTGTTTCTTATCCACAGAAGTAGTTTTCGAAGTGTTTTCCGGCTTCCAGCTCTCTGGATTCGCCAACATTATCAATAGCTTGTTAAGCATGATAAAATTTTAGATAATTTTACTTTAGTTTTTACAATAAGTCTTTGTAATAAAAAGCATTTTAGACTTTACGTTAACTTTTTATTTAGTTGTTCAGCGCTATAAAGGTTGCATCCAATCTTGGCAGCTGGAGAAAACCAATGATTAAGTTTTTGAACAAACTACGGACTAACGAAGAAGGCGCGACCGCCATTGAATATGGCCTCATTGCCGCCCTCATCGCTGTTGCACTGATCACGGCACTGAATACGCTGGGTACTGACCTCGGCGAAATGTTTGACGGCGTGGCTACTGAAGTAGACAACGCAACGCCGACGACAACGCCTTAATCGGGCGTCCAACGAAAAGTTGGTACTTCAAGAAACTCAAAAGGCCGCTGGGGGAATAGCTTTTGCCGGCGGCTTTTTTAGTGAGACAGGGATCTGAAATCAGATTTCGGGAAAGCAGTTCTCAGGCAAGATATGCAAGCAACAACAGCCATATACACAGGCGTTTTTCTGGCCGTTGCTGTGGTGCTTATCCTTGCTGCAATTGAAGACATAAAGACCAGGCAGATCGCCAACCGGCTTAGCCTGATCCTTGTAGGACTTTTCGGAGTCACAGTTGCAGCAGACCTCCTGACCGGCGCGGATGTTATGGCCGCCATTGTTTGGCCAGCCGTTGTCGGGAGCTCAGTCTTCCTTGTCGGCCTTGCCCTGTTTGCAACAGGCGTCATGGGCGGCGGAGATGTGAAGCTCTTATCTGCAGTGGCCTTGTTTGCCGGTCCTGACCTGGGGCTCTCTTTCGTGCTCTATGTTGCGGTCATTGGCGGCTTTGTTGCCATTGCACTCCTAGCCTGGAGCCGCTGGAGAAAAGACCAATCGGAACAAAGCGCCAAAGTACCGTATGGCGTTGCTATTTCAGCCGGGGGGCTGTGGGTCTGTTTCCACCAGATATCTGCACTTTCGATCTAATTCGTGAAGAATTATTAACCCTTCGGCCTGACCATGGGCCTGGGGAGTGTGTGACAAAAGCCAGGAGGGGACTATGAACCCCAGAAGCCTAATTCTAATTGCCGTCGCAGGTGTCGGTGTGTTGCTGGTGGTCTTGTTGACCCGCAGCTTCCTGAGCGGCCTCGAGCAGCAAAGCCAGCAAGTGCAGACAACTGCGCAGCAGCTTCCTGCCGCGCGTATCCTTGTTGCGTCCAAGCCCTTGTCCGTCGGCACGATCCTGACCAAAGATCATGTGTCCTGGCGTCCATGGCCCGAGGACGGCGTAGCGGATGACTATTTCAGCCAGCCAAAAAACAAGATCGAGGATCTTGTTGGCAAGGTGGTCCGGACCCCGGTATCCGGTGGCGAACCGGTTACCAAGACAGCTGTTGTCTCCCAGGGCGAAAAAGGCTTCATGGCAGCAGTGCTGTCCCCTGGCATGCGCGCCGTAACAGTTAAGCTGTCGCCGACATCAAGTGTGGGGGGCTTTGTCTTCCCTGGCGACCGGGTCGACGTAATCCTGACCCAGTCTTTCGAAATGAAAGGCACAAAAATCCCTTACGTTACCTCAGAAACCGTGTTCCAGAATGTTCGCGTGCTGGGCGTTGACCAACGCAGCCCCGCGGATACGGACGAAGTAAAGGTTGCTAAAACGGCGACCCTAGAGGTAACCCCCAAAATGGCCGAAAAAGTCGCCATGCTGGAACGGCTTGGCAGCTTGTCGCTTAGCCTGCGCAGCCTTGCAGGCGGTAATGACGGCCTCCCTTCTGACCCAGACAGCCCCCCTGTGGGCACCACGCTCACCTTCACCGGCAGCCCTGAAGTGAGCCAGTTCCGCCCTGATGCTACCAAAGACGAAAAGCGCGATACCGTTATCGTTCGCCGTGGCTCGGACGCGAAGGAAGTGGACGGGGCCGGAGAAAGCAAGGAGCCAGGCAAATGATCAGGCAGATGAATAGCATTGCGCGAACGGCCTTGATTGGTCTGTCGCTGACCGCGCTGCTGTCGGGTACACCGGCAAGCGCGGAGTCCCTTAAAACAATGTCGGGTGCAAGCATTGTCAATGCGGGCGAGACATCCCTGCCCCTGCAGGTTGGCAAGGGTACCCTGGTGCGGCTGGACCGACCAGCAAGCGAGGTCTTTATCGTTGATCCGGAAGTGGCGGACGTTCAGGTCAAGTCACCGCGCGTCATCTATATCTATGGCAAGGCACAGGGCGAAACCAGTTTCTATGCCATTGATGACAAGGACCAGACGATCTATTCCGCAAATGTGGCCGTTACCAGAAACCTTGATGCCCTGCTGCGTGCCTATGAAGATATGCTTCCGGGCACAGCGATTTCCATAAGTACATACGGGAACATCATCGTACTGCACGGTCGGGTCAACAGCCCTGACCAGGCTGCGAAGGCAGAAGTTCTTGCAACTGACGTACTCGGCACTGATCGCGTATTGAACGAACTGCAGATTACACAGCCTACGCAGGTAAATCTGCGTGTGCGCATCGCTGAAGTGTCGCGCAGCGTGGTCAAACAGCTTGGCTTCAATTGGGAAGGTGGATATTTCGGATCCAGCTTTGGCATCGGCATGATTACGGGCCGCAATGTTGCCGACATTGTTGTGGACCCCGTTACCCAAGGGCCTTTGAAGCTGTTCCAGTTCCCGGAACAAGGCGTAAAATCCATCTATGGCGACTTTATCAGCAACACGTTGGACCTCAACTATGCCATCGATGCGCTTGACCAGCAGGGTTTCCTGACCGTTCTGGCGGAGCCGAACCTGACGGCGCTGACCGGCCAAGCCGCCAACTTCCTGGCAGGTGGCGAATTCCCGATCCCCGTGCCGACCCGCGAAGGCATTGCCATTGAGTATCGCGAGTTTGGTGTGAAGCTTGACTTCACTCCGACAGTCCTGAACTCGGGCCGCATTTCGATGCGGGTACGCCCTGAAGTGAGTGACCTGTCAAGCGCGGGTTCCATCAGGGTCGAAGGCATCAGCATCCCTTCCATCAGTACGCGCCGGGCAGAGACCACGGTTGAGCTTGGCAGCGGCCAATCCTTCGCAATTGCAGGCCTCCTGCAAAATGATGTGGTGCAGGACGCAGACAAGATTCCCGGCCTGGGTGACATCCCGATCCTGGGGGCGCTCTTCCGCTCAGAATCCTTCCGCCGCGACGAAACCGAGCTTCTGATTGTCGTGACACCTTATGTTGTTCGCCCGGTATCGGACCGCCAGCTTGTGCTGCCAACCGATCGCTATGTTGCACCCAATGATATGGATCGTTTCCTGAACGGCCGGTCGTGGGTACCGCAACCTGCAAATGAAGCGGCTAACAAAGACAAGCAAAGCGGTGCCTCGCTGAAGAAGCGGGCCGGCTTCCAGCTGGACTAGGCAAAGAAGCACGGAAAGGAACAGGACCATGACCAATCAGGCAAAAATACTGAAATCGGCATTCCTTGGCCTTGGGCTTCTTGGCCTGACGGCATGCCAGCACACAGATGTGGCGGCCCCGTCGCACCTGGAAACCACCATGCGCAACAGCGTACAGATGATCCGCCTGCCCTATGAAATCAAGGCAGAGGAAGACGGCACAAGCACGCCTTCGGGCGCAACATATAGCGGTATCCAGACTTTCCTGAGAGCCGCCAACGTCTCCTATGGCGATGTTCTGATGCTGGACAGGGGCAATGCCTCCGACGACCGGTTGATGGCACTTGAGGACTATTTCAAAAGCCAGGGCTACACTTATGGCGGCACAGCCACCCTGGGCGGCATGCCATCTGGCGGCAGTGTGATGCTCTACCTCGAGCGGTATGTGGTGACCACACCAAACTGTGGTGAATGGGCGGCTGAAACTTCGAACAATCAGCGCAACAACCCAAGCAGTTTCCTGGGATGCTCCAATACAGCCAACCTTGGCCTGATGGTCGCCAACCCCCGGGACTTGATCGCGGGTCAAAGCGGCGCCGGCTTTACCTCCACCGCAGTTGACCAGCTCATCGCACCTCTATCGGGCGAAGAACCAGTCACTGGCGCTGGCGGCCTTCCTGGCGACAAGAAGTAAGAGGGCAAGATGAACATGACGGCAAAAGTTGAAACAACCGCCCGCGAGCCCTTTGCAGCCTTCATGGCTGACAATGACACGCTTCAGACGCTGTCTGGCGTCGCAGCCAAAATCGGCTGGAACCCGGAAATGGTATACCCTGGTGGTATCGGCCAGGCCGTGCGGGCCCTCGGCGCCATGCCCTGTCCCGAATTCCTGGTCGTCGACATTTCTGGTAGCGCCGACCCGCGCGCCGATATGCAGGCGCTGGCCGACGTGGCCGAGGAAGGCACCCTTGTGCTGGCGATAGGCGATGTCAATGACGTGACCCTGTACCGAGACCTGATCCACGCAGGCGTCTTTGATTACCTGGTAAAGCCCGTCACCGGCGAGCTGCTACAGAATGCCCTGCTCGCGGCACAGGAAGCCCTTGTCGCCGTGGATGAAGCGCCCGACCAGCATGTAAAAACCGACAACCGACAGATTGTGTGTGTGGGTGTTCGCGGCGGCCTTGGCACCAGTTCCATCGTGACCAACCTTGCCTGGCTAATGGCCGAGAAAGACAAGAACACTGCAATCCTGGATTTGGACCTCTATTTCGGTACGTCAGCCATGCAGTTTGATCTGGAACCCGGTCGTGGGCTGCCTGATGCGCTTGATAACCCGCACCGTGTAGATGGCCTGTTTCTGGAGCGCGCCGTGGTCAAACCCCACGAAAAGCTGGCGATACTGGCCGCTGAGGCGCCTGTTGGCGCCTTCCGAGAGCCTGCTGAAGGAGCACTGGAACAACTGGTTACAGCACTTGGCGAAAACTACTCCAATGTGATCGTAGATATCCCACGCCAGATGCTGGGTGACCATGCTGATATCCTCAAGGCAGCCACCGATATCATAATGGTGACGGATTTCTCCCTTCCGGCAGCGCGCGACTGTATCCGCCTGATGGCTCATATCAAGCAAGCCGCCCCAAACGCGGAAATCCATGTGGTGGCCGACAAGGTGGGTATGGTGCCGAACGAGGTTGACGAAAAGGACTTCGAGAATTCGATCGAGCATTCGGTCAAAGTCAAAATCCCGTTTGATCCAAAGACATCCATGGCTGCATCGCAGCAAGGCAAGGTCGTCGTGGATGCGCTTCCGAACAGCAAAACAGCTGCCGCCTATAAGGAACTCCTGCAGCTGATCGACGCCGATGACGAAGAAACGCAAAAATCGGGGTCCTGGTTAGACAAATTATTAAAGAAATAGCGGTTTTATAGAGATCGAGCACAACGAACCAACTTGGTAAGTCAGGACTAGTTTAGCGGTATGAAGTCGCAGGCATTTGGCAAAAAACGGCAAGGACTGAAACGCGGCAGCGGCTTTGGCAGAAGCGCCACTTCCGCCGCACCGTCGGTCACGCCTTCCATTGTTGACGTTCAGGAGACGCCCGGCACCAGCAATCTGGCCGCGCCGATCACTGATCCAGGAACAGTAAGCGCTGTGGAAATGCTGGCGTCGCTGGCCGAAGCCCAACTCAAGGACAATTTCACGCCAGACGAACTACGGATGTCGCAGAAAGCCGAAGTGACCAAAAAGTTGCAGGGGTTGGTCGAACGCGTCATGCATAGCGAAGAGGCCCATCTGTCCGAACAGGAACAGAAAGATCTTGTTACCTACCTGTTGAACGAAGCCGAGGCCAATATTGGCCCCATCGGCGACGCGGCCCCTGACGCCCCAAAAGCCAAAGACGCCAACAAACAAACCTTGTTTGAAGCCAAAACCCGTGTCCAGACCCTGCTGATGGAACATATCGATCCGGCAGCGGCGGCAGAGCTGCCCCGTCCGGAACTGGCCGAACAGGTTGGTGAAGTTGTCGGTGAACTACTGGTTCAGGAAAAGATCAACCTGAACCTGTCCGAGCAGCGCGACCTTGTCACATTGCTGCTCGATGACATGCTGGGCCTTGGCCCGCTTGAGCCCCTGCTGGCCGACGACAGCATCTCTGATATCATGGTCAATGGCCCGAACCAGGTTTACGTGGAACAGAAGGGTCGTCTGACACTCACGGATGTCCATTTCCGTAACAACCAGCACCTGATGAATATCGCCCAGCGGATTGTGACCGCTGTGGGCCGTCGGGTGGACGAAACCTCACCCATCTGTGACGCCCGTCTGGCGGATGGCAGCCGGGTAAACGTGATTGCGCCACCACTTGCCATCGACGGAGCATCCATTTCCATCCGGAAATTTACTAAAGACAAGATCACGCTGGATAAGATGCTGGATTTTGGCTCAATCACTGCGCCGCTAGCCAAGCTTCTCAAGATCGCAGGCGCCTGCCGCCTCAACATCATGATCTCTGGCGGTACGGGCTCTGGTAAAACCACCATGCTGAACGCGCTCAGCCGTATGATCGACAAAGGCGAGCGCGTTGTCACCATTGAGGATGCGGCCGAGCTTCAGCTCCAGCAGCCGCATGTGGTGCGTCTTGAAACACGCCCACCAAACCTTGAAGGCCAGGGCGAAGTGACCATGCGGGATCTGGTGAAAAACGCCCTGCGTATGCGCCCGGACCGGATCATCCTAGGCGAGATTCGCGGCGGTGAAGCCATCGACATGCTACAGGCCATGAACACTGGCCACGACGGTTCCATGGGCACCATCCACGCCAACCGCCCGCGCGAGGCACTGACCCGGCTTGAGAACATGGTGAATATGGCCGGCCTGCACCTACCCGCAAAAGCTATCCGCGAACAGATCGCTGGGTCCCTGGACATGATCGTACAGGTACAGCGGATGCGCGATGGTGGCCGCAGGACAACCCACGTCACCGAAGTGGTGGGTATGGAAGGCGATGTGATCACCACCCAGGATCTTTTCAAATATGAGTTCACGGGCGAGGACGAAAGTGGTCGTCTGGTGGGCCATTTCCACTCAACAGGCGTGCGGCCACATTTCTTGACAAAAGCCGAATATTTCGGCCTCGACCGTGCGCTGATGGAGGCAATGAACGGATAGACCATGCAGGGCGCCAATCTGAATATCATCCTACTGGCCGGCGGGCTGACCACGATCATTCTGATTGTGCTCGGGTTCTTCGTTGCAGGCATGCTCAGCAAAGGCCGCAAGGAAACCCGTGCACGGCTGGAGCAATTCAAGGCCCGGTTTGAGAACAAAACCACACTGAAAGGGGAGCAGTCCCGTTCCATCCGCGTACGCCAGAGCGAGGCTGGTTTCGCCGGCATGATCGCGGAAATGCTGCCGCGCCAGGACCAGATCCAGAAGCGCCTTGCCCAGGCAGGGCTTGAGATACAGCTTTCAAAGTATGCAGCTGTATCCTTTGGCATCGCTGTCATTTCTGCTGGCGTCTTCATGGTGATGGGATTTGGATGGGTGCTCGGCGCGGCGCTCGGGATCATCCTGGGCTTCGGCCTGCCCCACATGTGGGTATCCGGCCGTATCAACAAACGCAAGGAACGTTTCACCAAACAGTTCCCGGAGGCGATGGACCTGATGGTACGTGGCCTCAAATCTGGTCTACCGGTGAACGAATGCATTGCCAACGTAGCCAAGGAATTGAGTGCGCCTACCGGGGTCGAATTCCAGAAGATCACCGATGCCATGCGCCTCGGCAAACAACTTGAAGAAGCTCTTTGGGAAACCGCGGACCGGCTGGATACACCAGATTTCAAATTCTTCGTCATATCGCTTGTCGTGCAGCGCGAAACGGGCGGTAACCTTGGTGAAACACTTGGGAATTTGGCCAACATCCTGAGAAGCCGGCAGGCGATGAAACTGAAGGTACGTGCACTGTCGTCCGAGGCCAAAGCAAGCGCCTGGATCGTAGGAGCGCTACCGTTCATCATGTTGGGGGCAATCCTCGCCATCAACTATGATTATGGCATCATTCTCTTTACCCATCCGAAAGCCATCATGGCTGGGTTGGGCGGGCTTTTGTGGATGAGCCTGGGCATCTTCATCATGTCCAGAATGATCAAGTTCGAGGTCTAGGAACAGATGCAGCAAATTGAAGACATTCTTGGCATCCAGATCATTGACATCCTTTCGGTTGTCGCAGGCCTTGTCGCGCTTCTGGTGATGTATACCATCTATCAGACCGCACTGGTGCGTGACCCGATGAAGGGGCGCGTGAAGTCCCTGCAGGACCGCCGGGATTCCCTCAAAGCCGGCCTCATGACCACATCCAAGCGCCGATCACCAGTAAAAAAGGTGGACGGTGTTGGTGCCATGCGCAAGCTGGCCGACAAACTGCAGCTGCTGCAAAAGGAACAGACCCAGAAAGTTTCTGCCCAACTGACCCAGGCCGGGTTCCGCTCAAAAGACGCGCTGGTGATATTCCAGGTCGCGCGCCTTACCATGCCGCTGATCATGGGCTTGGTGGCCGTTACCTTGTTCTACGGCATGGGTGTCTGGGCCAGCAAAGCCAGCATGTACCCGATCTTTTCCGTCTGTGCCGTGCTGTTGGGCTTCAAGCTCCCGGATATGTATGTTTCCAACGTCAAATCCAAGCGCACCGAGGCTTTGCGGAAGTCACTACCAGACGCACTCGACCTTCTTGTGGTGTGTGCGGAGGCGGGGCTGACGCTTGATAGTGCCCTTAACCGGGTGGCCAAGGAGCTTGGCCGCGCGGCACCAGAACTATCCGATGAGTTCTCCTTGACGGCCATCGAGCTGGGTTTCCTGCCCGAACGGCGCCAGGCCCTTCTGAACCTCTCGGAACGGGTTGACCTGCCCGCCCTCAGAGGCGTGGTAACCACTTTGGTGCAGAGCGAGCGCTACGGGACACCGCTGGCAACAAGCCTGCGTGTGCTGTCGGCAGAGTTCCGGAATGAGCGGCTGATGCTGGCGGAAGAAAAAGCCGCCCGGCTGCCGGCCACCCTTACTGTGCCGCTAATCCTGTTCATCTTGCCGACGTTGTTTGTGGTCCTCCTGGGGCCCGCAGCCTGCAAGGTTACCGACGGTTTCATCAACCGCAGCTAAAGGCTACCCGCGAATCACTTTACAGGAAGACCCGACGCATTTTTGCGTTGCTCCACTATTGCTGGTTTGGCTGCACCAAAGTGTATCAAAATGCTGCGCTGCACCCCAAAAAAACACCTGTAAACCAAGGATTTGAACGATTTCGAGCAGACAAGCATTGACCCGAAGGCCGATATTTGGTTTCTTAGGAGGTGCGAGAGGGCGCGTCTCGACTGCGCCCACTCCTATTACGGTTGCGTGACTGCAGCCGTACTATCCTCGCTGTCGTGACTCGGGCCGGGTTTTTACCCGGCCATTTTTTTGGCCAAATGCCTGTTGGCCAGACAACAGCCTGGTCAAAAACATCCACTAATACAGACTAGATACGGAGCCCCCACACGCAGGGCAACGATAGTAGAAAGTCGAATTGTGACCATAATCAGGCAGCTTGCCTTTTTCGGGGTTGATTACCGCGCCCCCACCCAGCTTCGCGAAAGTGGTTGGTCTTGGCCCTTACCAAGCCTATAGTGAAAGCATGAATTTATTAATGGTATTATAATCGGACAAATCGATGAGCTTCCCCCCCACCCTGAAACAGCTGCGGTACCTTGTGGCCCTGCACCGCACGAACCATTTCGGTAAGGCGGCGGATGCCTGCCACGTGACCCAGTCCACCCTGTCTGCGGGCTTGCAGGAGCTGGAAAACCTTTTGGGGACCCAGCTTGTGGAACGTACCAAGCGCTCGGTGATGTTCACGGCCCTTGGGGAAGAGATCGTGCGGCGTGCCCAAGGCATCCTGAATGATGTGGATGACCTGACAGACCTGGCCACTTCAGCCAAGGACCCGCTCAAGGGCATCGTCCGAATGGGCGTTATCCCCACCATCGCACCGTTTCTTTTGCCCAAAATCATGCCCGCGATCAGCCGGAAGCTGCCGGACCTCGAATTGCACCTGCGGGAGGACAAGTCCGCCGAGCTGTGTGAGCTGGTGCGTTCAGGCGAGCTGGATTTGGTCCTGTATGCCTTGCCCTACGCCTGCGGTGATGTCGCCGAACTGCCACTGTTCCACGACCCCTTCCTTGTGGCCTTCCCGGAAGGTGAGGCACCCAAGGGCGGCATCAAATCAACCGAGCTGGACGAAAAACGCCTGATGCTTCTGGAGGAAGGCCACTGCCTGCGCGATCATGCACTCGAGGCCTGCCAACTGCTGGGCCGCGGCGCGCGCCGCGAGATGGCGGGCACCAGCCTCAATACCATCCTGCAAATGGTGGCGGCGGGCCACGGCATTACCCTGCTGCCAGGAATGGCAGTGGAAGCTGGCCTGACCGAAGGCACAGGCGTTGAAGTACTGCCATTTGCTGACATTGTCCCCACCCGCACCATCGGCCTGATCTGGCGCAAAACCAACCCACGCGCCTCCACCTTTGAAGCACTGGGGCGGGTGATCAAGGAAGTTGGCGCGGACCACCACCTATCGTGAGCAGGACTGTATGAGCAGCGATTATGGCATCTGTATCTATCGCCCTGTCCCGGAGCCCGGGACGCTGGAAGCCACGTGGTTGGAAGCTGGCCTGCCACAGGACAAACCCTGTCGCGGCTTGGCTGTTGGTGGGCCGTCTGAGGGCCTTGCCGGGTCTTATCAGGTAACCTATTTTGGGCCTGACGGCGCTGAAGCCGCATGCTTCGACCTCGATATCAAACGCACAGACCATACCTTCAGCCTGACATGGAAGAAAGACAGCAAAGTCGCTTGTACCGGTGTCGGATTGCCACTGGACGACGGCCTTGCACTCGCTTACCGGACCCAGCCCTGAAGCTGAAATGTAAACTGGCGGTGCCCTGTCAGCTTGTCTTGGCGCTAGCCAACAACTGCCAGAATGAAAGGGCTTCACCAGCTTTGGTGCCCGAGAAATAATTTTCCCGAACCACATCGCCATTCTGCCAGTAAAGCACATGCACGCCGTCGATCTGGCCCTGACCATATTCCGGGTGATCGTACCGTGTCTGGTTGTTCAAAACGGAGATACCCCGCCCTACGTCCAGGTACACCAATCGAACATCGCCGTCGATTGACAGACACGGCTCAATGAAAGGTTTCTGGCGCGCCAGGGCTTCAAAGCGATCTTCAGCAAACAGATAGTCATTTTCAAAGACACGCGCATCCGGCGCATAGAACTGCTCAAGCGCTTCCAGCACCTGGCCGCGGTTCAACATCGCAATCAGATCTTCAATCTGTTGACGCAGCGCCGGTTCTGCCCAGCCGTCTGACATGGTTGCTCCCTACAGCATTGTTGTTGTTTGCTTTATGGGACAACTCACGCGCCCTTGACCCTCCGCAATTAAGAATAAAAAAGCCGCTCCCGGGAGTACCAGGAGCGGCAGGACGACATGCTTCGACCAAAAACTGGGGGCTAGTAGCCGAAGCGTGCGAGGAACAGGGAAGTCAGCATCTCGACTGCTAGGGGGGAGGAAGGGGTCAAGCCGGGCTGCTGCTTCCCCTTGAATATGGGGGAAGTCGTTCATTTGATCCAACGAATAGAAATGGATTTAGTAATCGTGAAAAGCGATCAATCCAGCCGGTACAGATATTCCTCAACGGCCACGCCGCGGATATCGGAATGATAGCTGTCTTCGCCCACACGTTTGAAGCCACACTTCTCCAGAACCCGGCCTGAAGCGGGGTGATCCTTGGCCACACGGGCACACAGGGCACAGTTTCGTGTGCCCATTTGGTCAAGGAATTCCGCCAATGCTTTAGTGGCAATACCGCCCCCCCAGTGTGCCCTTCCCAGCCAATAGCTGACCTCCGGCACACCGTCCCGTTTGAACATCGCCAGATAACCCGCGACATTGCCTTCCCAAAGAATGGTCTTGATCGTGGCACCGGCAGCCAAAGAATTTTCATGAAACAGCTGATAGGCTTCCACGCTGTCAAAAACGCGGCCACCCGCCGCCTGCCACTGGGCTTCCTTGTCCTGATGCTGCTCAAACAGGATCGGATAGTCACTGGCTGCCGGATCTGCCAGATGCACATCGCCCCTGAGTTCGGTGCGCTGGCTTTCAATGTCGCCCTCGCGCGCCATCGACGTACCCGTTTCAAGGCCCACTTTTACAAAGCCCAGTTTTTCGAGCACCCTGCCGGACGCGGGATTGTCGGTAAAATAGTTGGCGACGATTGGCCCCGCGAGCCGGTCTTCGCGGGCCATGGCCACGATCATCCGTGCCATCCTGGTTGCCAGACCGCGCCCGCGCGCGTTTCGGTGCACGGAATAGCCGATCTCCAACTCGCCATCACGGAAGAAATAGCCACCATTTCCGACATACTGGCCGTCGTCAAAAAAGCCCCGGTCTTTCATCTCGCCTTTGGCTTCGCCCTCAAGGCGCGACGCCATGCGCTCCCGCGCCCAGGCAAGGTCGATCGGATGCGGCACCGTTCCCGCATTGCGCGCCAGGCCAGGGTCGTTGAAAAGATCGAAATAAGCTTCAAGGTCCGCGTCCGTCAGCGGCTTCATCTCAAGCATAGTTTTACTCGCTGTCTTGTGTGTTTGTTTTCTTGGTAACTATGCCAGACTTTCATTAGGCTATGCGTTTCTGTCAACCAGTTGAATGCACGCGCCATCGCGCGATAAAGAAACCGGGAAGGATTTCCGCCATGGTGGCACTGATTGAAGGCAAAAGAATTTTCATTCCTGTGGTGCTGTTGCTGGTAGCCTACATCAGCAGCCAGATTACCGCTGCCGGAAGCTATGTTGACGCGCTACCGGCACTGATGGTCCCAACAGCGCACTTCGGCTTCATCTTTTTCTTTTTTGCCTTCACCGCGTCAAGCCTTGCGCGGCTGGCGCCGGGTGCGGGGCCCCGCTTCCTGATGCGAAACCGGCGCTATATCGGCTTGTCGTTCGCCATCATCCACGGCACGCATGGTGCCATTGTGCTGTCTAACCTGGCGCTGACGGATGCCAGCAGGACGCTGCCCGTGCTGGCCGTTGGCGGCACGGCCTACCTGTTCCTGATCGCCATGACGCTGACGTCATCTGGCGCGGCAGTGCGGCGGTTGGGCGCAAAACGATGGAAACAACTGCATAAGGTTGGCAGCTACTATATCTGGGCTATTTTCTTGGTGACGTCGCTCAATCAGCTTCTTGATCCTGGCCCGCGAACCTGGCTGCCGCTGATGTGCCTTTTGGCGCTGGGGCTGAGGATCGCGGCCCACAGGCAGGGCAAACGCAAACGGGCGACACAAAAATAACATTGGCTGGCAATGCCAGCGGTCAGGGAGGAACTTATGTTGAAACCCGCAATCATTCTGATTGCTGCGCTGGCAGCGACACAGCCGGCTTGGGCCGACAACACCGACAGCAAGCTGTTCAAGGCCGAAGATATTTTCAATCTGGAATATGCCACTGGCCCAGCCCTGTCGCCGGATGGCAGCCGTGTCATCTATGAGCGTCGCAGCAACGACATCATGACGGACCGCACGCGTACCAACGTGTGGATTGTGGATGCGGACGGCACGGGCCATATGCCGCTGATGTCGGGCCGCAAGAATTTCTCCAGCCCTGTGTGGTCACCAGGCGGCGACCGCATCGCATACCTTTCAAACGAGGAAGGCAGCACCCAGCTGTATGTCCTGTGGGTCAAAAGCGGCCGCTCTGCCCTGGTTTCCAACCTGCAGGAAAGCCCACGCAATATCAGCTGGTCGCCCGACGGCAAGCATTTGGCCTTCACCATGATGGTTCCGGCAGACCATACCCCGCTAAAGGTTAAAATGCCCAAGCAGCCGGAAGGCGCCACGTGGGCGGACAAGGTTAAGTATGTTTCAAAAGCGCGGTATCAACGTGACGGTCAGGGCATTCTGGAGCCTGCCTTCAGTCATGTCTTCATCATCCCGGCTGATGGTGGCAGTGCCCGCCAGCTGACGAGCGGCGAGTTCAACCATCGTGGGCCACTGGCCTTCACCCCTGATGGCACGGAAATCCTGTTTTCCGCCAACCGCAATGACGACTGGGAATACCAGCAGCGCGACAGTGACCTGTTCGCTGTAAAGCTGGACGGCACAATCCGCCAGATCACCAGCATGCCGGGGTCAGAGGAAGCGCCCACAGTGTCGCCTGACGACAAGACCATAGCCTTCCTCGCCCGTGACGGCGAAAAGCTGGCCTACCGCAACCGCGAGCTAATGCTGATGCCGCTCGAGGGCGGCGACGCCACAAGCCTGACACCAGACCTTGACCGGTCGGTGGACAAAGCCATCTGGGACGCGCGTGGGCGTGGCCTCTATTTCATGACCGAAAACCGGGGCCTTGCGGAAGTGCACTACACCGACACGCGCGGCAAGCGCCGGATGGTGGCAGACGCGCTGGGCGGCACCTCTATCGGCCGCCCCTACACCAGCGGTGACTTTGACGCGGCGGGCGGCACGGTTGCTTTCACGCGCGGCAGCGGCACCCGCCCCGCTGATATCTTTGCTGTGCGCGGCGGCAAGACCACGCAATTGACGGCCCTGAATGAAGATGCGCTGGGGCACAAGACGCTGGGCGAAACCCATGAGATCATCTACAAGTCATCGATCGACGGCGAGGAAATCCAGGGCTGGTACATAACCCCACCGGGCTTCGACCCGACCAGCAGGAAATACCCGCTGATCCTCGAGATTCACGGCGGGCCGCACCTCTCGTACGGGCCCAATTTTTCCGCTGAAATGCAGCGCTATGCCGCTGAAGGATATGTGGTTTTCTATGATAACCACCGGGGCAGCACCAGCTATGGCGAGCGCTTCGCACTTCTGTTGCAGAACAAATATTCGAGCGAGTTCGACTTTGCCGACCATAACTCAGGCGTCGATGCCATGATCGGCCTCGGCTTCATTGACCCAGACCAGCTCTATATCACCGGCGGGTCCGCGGGCGGCATCGCCAGCGCCTATGCCATTGGCCTGACGGACCGTTTCCGGGCGGCGGCTGTGGCCAAGCCGGTGATCAACTGGATATCGAAGGTACTGACGGCCGATAGCTACCTGGGGCAGATCCCCTACCAGTTCCCCGGTATGCCGTGGGACAATGTGGAGCACTACTGGAAACGCTCGCCGCTTTCCTTGGTGGGCAATGTGACCACGCCAACACTTTTGATCACCGGCGAAGCCGACCGCCGCACGCCGATTTCGGAAACCGAGCAGTTTTATCAGGCGCTGAAGCTTAGGCGCGTTGACACCCTGATGGTACGCGTGCCCGACAGCCCACACGGCATCGCCGGCAGGCCGTCCCGGCTTGTCGCCAAGGTGGAAAACATCCTCGCCTGGTTCGAAAAATACAAATAAGCCAACAATAAAGGCCGGGGAGACCCGGCCTTTTATTTCAGGGCTACATGCCTTCGGTCACAAGTCCGACCATGGCATCGCGCATGGCTTTGAAATGTTTCTGGTGTAGGACCGCGCCAGCAATCGCACGTTTCTGGGACGGCACATAGATCGCCAGCGTGCCCCAGAAGCCTGAATGCTCATAGAAGGTCACACCGTCAACTTCATACACAAAGATGCCAAGCCGGTAAGGGCTCGCATCTGGCAGGCCCTCTTGTGAGAGCATCAGGTCCAGAGTGCCTTCCTTCTTGAACACGTCACCGCCGAACAGCGCAGAGAAGAAGGTCGCCATATCCTCGGTGGTCGACACAAGGCCACCGCCGCCATAATGGTCGAGCGTCGCACTCCAGCCGTGCGTGTCCATGCCCTGGAAATACTGGTGCGCCCGGCGCGCTTCGGCGCCCGTGTTCACCTCAACCAGTTCCCAATAGGTGTTCTTGAGATCAAAGCTGTCGAGCGCCAGATAGCTGCGCACAGCCGCGGCCAGCGACAGGCCGGATTGCTTCTCGATAATATGACCAAGGAGCACATAGCCGGTATCTGAATAGCTGAATTTCTCGCCCGGTTCCCCGAGCGGATCAAGCCAGTCAACGGCGCCTTTCACCTGCTCTTCCCTCGTCCAGTGGTGCGTGGGATCCGCCAGGAGCGTATCGAAGAAGGGCTTGCCGTGGGTATGATCCACCAGGCCGCCGGTGTGGCTCAGGAGATGCTTCACCCTGATGGCTGAAGTGTCATAGCCATCAGACGTCAAAAGCTCATCGAAGCGCGCATCAATATAGTGGTTGATTGGCTGGGTGATATCCAGCTTGCCTTCTTCCACAAGCCTGAGCGCCGTGGCTGCCACGAAGGTTTTGGTGACACTGGCAATCCGCACTGGGGTGGTGTGGTCAAGCTTGTCGCCGGCAAGGTCTATCGTGCCGCCATTATTGTCCAAAACAAAGAAGGAAGCGCTCACGCCGTCACCTGCCGTGGCAGTAAACTGGTCAGCCAAATCTCCCGCCCCGACCGTGGTGGCAGCAACAGCCGCCAGCAGGGCACCAACGAACAATCCTCGCATCCTCGCCTCCTGATGTTCTTATGAAAAAGCCGGGGCAAGACCCCGGCTTTCAAATTCTATCATCTGCCTACTTGTTGTAGGCAGGCGACCGCGTGAGGTCCTTGTAGCGGTCCCTGAGCTTGGTCTGGCGGCTTTCAAGGGCGACCTGTTCGCCGCGAATGAACACCGCGTCGGCGCTGGTCATCAGCTCCAGCGGGTCACCGTTCCAGACAACCACGTCAGCGTCCTTGCCGGCTTCCATAGTGCCGTAGCTTGAAGCCACGCCGAAAATCTCGGCCGGGTTCTTGCTGATGGCATCCACGGCTGCTTCCCACGGCATACCCATGGCAACCGCGATGCCTGCGTTCTGGACCACGAGGCGGCTGTTGTGCGTGTCCGGCGCCATAAAGGCCACCTTCACGCCCGCCGCATGCAAACGGCCCGCTGCCGCGCTGGTGTTCCCCAGCGTGTCGAAGTCTTCCGGCAGGTTGCGGCTTGGGTCCATCACCACTGGAATGCCGGCTGCGGCCAGCTCATCCGCCACCATCCAGGCTTCGGCGCCTGCGGTGATCACCACATTGATGCCGAACCGCTTCTTCAGCTCGATAACATTCAGGATGTCGGCCTTGCGCTCGACTTCCACCAGAAGCGGCACCTCGCCGGTCATGACGCGCTCAAGGGCAATCTTGCCGCTGTCATACTTCGGCTTCTTGTCCTTCTTGTCGTCATCGTCCTTGTCGTCATCGCCGTTCGGGCGCGCGCCTTCAAGGGTGGTGATCACGCTGTCCCACAGGGCTGCGCGGCTGCCGCCGTTCGACCGGGCCGCGCTTTCATCCATATCGATGGAAAGTGAGACATGGTCGGCAACGATCATATCCTCGCCCGCCAGCGCCACCACGGCGCTTTGGCCCCGCCACATGTCTTTGGACGCAGAGAAACCCGTCACCGCACGGGTTACGCCTTCGATACGGGTGATCGGGATCAGGGTGGAAGCCGGGTTGAAGGCATATTTGACCTCAAGGCCCATGCCGTTCTTATGGTCTGACGCACGCGCATCGTTAAGGTTACCGGAAAGCGGCACATCCTGAAGGCCCAGGTTGCTGCCGGATACCATGAAGCCGACCGTGACCCACTTGCCCGAAGCGTCCACCGCGCGGTAGCCCGCCGGCACGTCGCCGCCAGACGTCACGGACTGGATCTTGCCGTCATGGATCAAGACTGTCGCGTTTTCCACCTTGCCGCTGCCGCCGTCTGTGAAGGCTGTACCGCCCGTGATGGCGATGTCTTCAGCATTCACGCCAGCTGTCATCAGGGCCACCAGGGAGGCGCCCATAAGCGATTTGATCATGCTCATTTCACGTCTCCTTCACCAGGTTGGCCAAGCTCGAAATCCATCACCGGCTGGCGGGAAGGATCATGACGGTCAAAGGTGACAGCACCGTCAACGAACGTCATGTCAGCTTTGGTGTAGACACTGAACGGGTCGCCGGACCACAGAACCACGTCTGCGTCCTTGCCCACTTCAAGCGTGCCGGTTTTATCGTCGATGCCCAGCGATTTCGCCGGGTTCAGCGACAGCCACTGCCATGCTTCCGCCTTCGAGATATCAACACCCACACGGCGGCCATCGGCCAGGGCTTTGGCAGCTTCCTGGTTCAGGCGCTGAATGCCGCTGTCACTATCGGAATGAACGATGGCACAGGCACCGGCCTTGTGAACGAACGGAATATTTTCACGGATACCGTCATAGGCTTCCATCTTGAAGCCCCACCAGTCGGCCCACATGCTGGAACACACGCCGTCTTCCGCAAGCTTGTCAGCGATCTTGTAGCTTTCCACCGCGTGGTGGAAACTGGAGATCTTGTAGTTAAATTCCTTCATCACGTCGAGCATGGTGCCCATGTCGTCGGCGCGGTAGCAGTGCATGTGCACAAGAATTTCACCGTTCAATACGCCTGCGAGCGTTTCGAGGTTCAAATCGCGCTTGGGCGGCAGCACATCCTTGCCCGCTTTATAGTCGCGCTCGTATTTGTCCCACGCGCGCTGGTAATCCTGCGCTTCAGCCCAGGCAGCGCGGTAACCGGCCACGTTACCCATGCGGGTGTGTGGGCGGAATTCAGGGCTGTTCTTGCCTTCGCCGTAAACGCGTTTCGGGTTTTCGCCACACGCCATCTTCATGCCGTAAGGAGCGCCCGGGAATTTCATGTCCTGCGCCACGCGGCCCGGCACGTTCTTGAGCGTCACCGACCGGCCGCCCACAAGGTTCGCGGAGCCAGGCAGCAGTTGAAGCGCGGTGATGCCGCCAGCGGCAGCCCGGATATAGCCGGGGTCCTGCGGCCAATTGGAATGCTCAACCCATGCGTCAGCGGTGACCGGCTCACCCACTTCGTTGCCGTCAGAATGCGACCGCACGCCGGGGCTTGGGTATACGCCCAGGTGGCTGTGGGTGTCGATGATACCAGGCGTGACCCAGCGGCCTGTGCCGTCGATCACTTCAGCGCCTTCAGGCGCCTCAAGGTTCTGGCCAACCGCCTTGATATCGCCGCCTTCCAGCAGGATCGAACCGCCGTCAATTCGGCCGCCTTTACCATCCAGGATGGTCACGTTGGTGATCAACGTGGGTTTGCTGGCCAGCGGGGTGTAGCTGCTTGGAAATGGGTCTTTGTTGATCTCGACAAACTCGCCCTGTTCTTCGCCTGGCTGGCAGGCTGCAAGCGCAAGCCCCATGGCAGTGATGGCGAGCCCTGATCGCAGCCATGCGGGCCGCGTCATTGCTTTTTTCATGATTGTTTCTCCCTGTTACCGCCCTATCCCCTGGCGGCGTGTCGCGGGAGCGTATCAAGGCGAATAATCCGAGTCATCAAAAAGCGCTTCAACTTTCGTTGAGATCGACGAGCCGTGCCATAGGTGAGATGAACCGAAGCTGCAACCCGGCGCTGTTTTACCAACACGCGCTGTGGTAGGTTGCGATTCTCTGACACTGAGGAAATTTGGCATGCCCATTCGCCCACTTTTGATCTGCTTTTTCCTGGCCATGATCCCGGCACACGCATGGGCCCAGCCCGCCGACCTGCCAACCCCGGAGGCCTTGTTCCAGGAAGCGGCCCAGGCCATCGGCTGGAAGGGCGACACCAAGGATGTCGGGCGCATTGAAGCCCACGCCCGTGTCAGCGTGGAGGGCCGCACCTATGACACTGTTGTCAACAGCCGCATCAGCACGCCCGTGGGCGGGGATGCCCGCTTCACCATGGTAGGCGAGGACGGTACGGTTACATACGGCGATACAGACGGCACCATCTGGTTCGAAAGCGAGGGCAGCGAACGCCGCACCCTCTCGCCGGCGATGGCCGCTTTCGTGCACGGCCACCAGTTTCACAGGCGGGCCCTGTTCCCGGCAGCCGAATTCAAAACCATCGACCCAGAAGTAACCCTTGAAGAATTCGCTGACGAACTTGCCTTTACCGTCAGCGGCACCACACCTGCAGGCGCCCGGCTGCGCTATTTCTTCAGCCAGCGCAGCAAGCGGATGATCGGCTTCCATCTTGTCGTCGACGAAGAAACCGGGCCACACCCGATGGATTTCACCTTGAAAGACTGGCGCACGTCGGCGGGCGAAAGCCTGTTCTGGCGGGTGGACATCAACGACCGCGGCAAGATTTATGTTTACCGGTTCGACCGAATCCTGATGCTGCCCTGACCCATGCGGTAAATATCACACTAAATCCTTGCCTGCCATCACCGAGGCCGGTACCTTTTGGCCAAACAGGTGAGCATGCAGGGGGTTCATGTGCCAATCATTGTTCTGACAGTTCTCGCGCAACTGATCTGCGCCTATCATGTGGTCAAAACCGGACGGGATAAATATTGGATCTGGCTGATCATTATCGCGCCGGGTATCGGCTGCGCCATCTATCTGATCACCCAGGTACTGCCTGACGCCGGCAACACACGCACCGCCGGCAACCTGAAAAAGGGCGCCGTGAAAATCCTCGATCCGCAAAGGGAACTTCGAGAAGCCCATCATGCCTTCGATATGGTGGAGAGCACAGAAAACCGCTTGCGCCTTGCGGATGCCCTGATGGCCATGGAAAAGTGGGACGAGGCCGCCCCCCATGTGGACACATGCCTCATGGGCGCCCACAAGCATGACCCCCATATTCTGATCCGGCAGGCAAAGATCAGGTTTGAACAGGGCCATCCCGACGAGACTGTCACCATTCTGGACCTGCTGCAGGAAAAGAACCCGGGTTTCAACAGCCAGGACGGGCATCTGCTGTATTCACGCGGGCTCGCGGAATCAGGCCAGGTCGAAGCGGCGCTTGGGTCATATGAAAACCTCATCGGCTATGCCACCGGTGAGGAAGCGCGTGTGCGCTATGGCCTGCTGCTGAAGGCGTCAGGACAGCCCGACGCCGCCAGTCAAATATTTGACGAGGTGGCAGCCCGCCTGCGCCGCGGCACCAGCTATTATCGGAAAAGCCAGAAAAAATGGGCCGCCATCGCAGAGCGTGCCCGGCACTAGGCCGGGCGTGCTGTCGTTAAGACTGGTTTTCGAAGTTAACCATCCAAGGCACCCCGAAACGGTCGACAGCCATTCCGAACCGCTCAGCCCAGAAGGTTTGGGCATAGAGCATGAACACATTACCGCCCTCCGCAAGGGCGTTGAAAATGCGCTCCCCTTCCGCAGCAGACGTTACCTGCAAGGCCACACTGGTGCTGCGTTCCTGGCTGGCCATGCCGGGCGGGCAATCGGACCCCATCAGCACAGCGCCATCGCCAAACACCAGCCGCACATGGGCCAGCCGGTCTGCCACGTCGCCGGCAATCGGCATACCACCACAATTCTCTTCCATTTCCGAGCCCTCTTCCGGCGGCGGCATGTCACCGTATGTGGTGATCATCACGATCTCGCCCCCCAGGACATCCTTGTAAAATTCAAAGGCTTCGCGGCATGTGCCGTCGAAATTAAGGTACGGATTTACCTTCATTCTTATGCTCCTATAGTCTCTTAACTGTCGTGACCCGGCCCTGTGGCGCCGCGCCTTGATCTTGAATATAATCATTTATGTTGATATCAACATATTGACTTTCGTGTTGATATCAACATAATCCATGCATGTCAAAGAAAGATTTTTTGCCCCTTGAGGTGACCCACCATGTACGCGACCATTGCTTGTGCATGCATCTGCAGCGCGCAGCGCGCGCGGTAGCACGCATGTTCGACGATGCGCTCCGTCCCCTGGGGCTCACCAGTGGGCAGTTTTCCATCCTGATGTCGGTCAACAGGCCAGACGGCCCAAAGATTGGCGCGGTAGCCGAACTTCTTGCGATGGACCGAACCACATTGACCGCAAACCTGAAGCCGCTGCAACGGCGGGAGCTGATCAATGTCGATGTTGACCCCGACGACCGGCGTGGCCGCCGCCTGTCGCTGACCGACGCCGGGCGCACCTTGTTGGCACAGGCCTATCCGATATGGGAAGCAACGCACGAAGCCGCGGAAGAACGTCTTGGTGGCTGCAACCCGGATCAGCTGCGGTCCGGACTGGTGTCCCTGTCCTAATGCCCTGCCAGGTCGGTTTATGATCAGGTCGTTCACACATCTTTAAGCCCCTCAGGGTCACACTGCGTGACGAGAGGAGATCAGGATTGACCTGTCGCGCTTTAATCACCGCTGTGATGATGGTGTGGCTGACCGCTTTTGGTCGCCCGGCACATGCTGAAGTTTGCCACAATACCATCACCCTTGGCGCGATCGAATGGCCCCCTTACACCATCTGGGAAGGCGACAGGTTCGCGTCTGGCCTGGACATTGAGCTGATGGCTGCAATTTTCAGCAAGGCAGGGTGCAAACTTCACATCCTCAGGATGCCCTTCAAGCGAGCCCTCAGGGATGTGGAGCTTGGGGTACTCGACGGCATGCCCACCGTATCCTACACCGAAGAAAGGGCTATGTTCGGCTATTATTCCGTGCCTATTCGCAATGAGGTCATTGCCGCATTCGTCAGCGCTTCATTGGCCGAGGACAGGCGCCCCCGGACCTTTGATGATCTCGCGTCCTCCCCGCTCAGGATCGGCGTGGTTTTGGGTGGCTGGTACGGACCGGCGTTTGAGGAGGCCCGCGCCTCCAATGCCGCCTTCAAAGCCAGAGTAAAAACCTTTGAAGATTTCGAAATCCTGTTCAGGGCACTTGAAGCCGGGCTGATTGATGTCGCCGTCAACGACATTGCCGGCGGCCGCTATGTGGCCGAGCGTACCATCGGCAGTGGCAGTGTCCAGCTGCTGCCCTTCGCCGTGCATGTCAATGACGTGCACATCCTGCTTAGCCGCAAGACGCGGACCGAGGCGGAAATCAATGCCATCAGCCAGGCGATTACCACCTTAAAGAAAGACGGCACAATCGACAGGATTACCGAACGCTACCTGCCTGTAGGATTGCTGCAAAAGTTTACGGCCCCTACCCCTTAGGCCATCCAACTTTCTTCGCTAATTCATGCGGAATATGTTATGATTTTCCCTTACTTCGGGGAAAAGCCATGACCAAACATGCTGCACTGTTCCTTGTTGTGAGTATTCTTCTTAGCCTCTCTCTTCCTGCATCTGCCGAAGGTGCGGGATGCACCAAGAAACTGACTATCGCCTTCTTTGACTGGCAGCCCTACCACTATCGGGATGAGAACGGCACGCCCACCGGCCTGGATATTGAGCTGATGCGCGCCACCTTTGGCGCTGCCGGTTGTGAATTCGAGCTGAAGGTAATGCCGTGGAAGCGCACCTTGCTGGCCATCAAATTCGGGACTATCGACGGATCGCTGGGCGCCTCCCGCCTGAGTGAGCGCGAGCAATATGCCTGGTTCAGCCGGCCCTATCGGCGCGAAACCATGGTGATGTTCATGCGCCGCGACGAGTTGGAAAAAAGCAAAGTGATGTCTGTTGCCGACGTGGTTTCAGGCAAGCACAGGATTGGCGTGTTGCTGGGAAGCTGGTACGGCGACGAATTTGCCGCCCTCTATAAAGCTGACCCAAAACTGCGCAAACATATGCTTCAGACGCCCGAATATGAAGTGCTGTTCACCTGGCTTGTCAAGGACCGGGTGGATGTCGTGTTCAATGACCTGTTCAACGGCCTGCACATCCTGAAAGGCATGAATGCGCTGGATCAGGTCGCGGTGCATCCCGTGACGCTGAATGATGACTATATCCATTTCATCTTTTCAAAGCTGACGGTGCCGCGGACAACACTGGAAGCGATTGACGAGGCCATTGCAGCCTTTCAAGGGACGGAGGAATATACGGCGATCCTGCACAAATACGTGCCGCCGGAACAGCTGACATTCATGCCAATGCAGTAACGGCCTAATAGACCCAGAACCTGCCAAGGCCCTGGCGTAGCAGCCACCACCACAGCGACAGGGGGTGGTTTACCTTGCTTGCTGTCCGCTTCGGATTCTGCTTGCTGAGGTGCGGGGTGGCTGATGACGCGTCCGCAAGCCCGAGAAAATCGAAAACCGGTTTGAAATTCTCATGGGCCACATCGCTATAGTCAAGCGTCAGGAAATCCTGACCGGACTGCTCAAGCTTCCTAATGATACTGTCAAACACGCCCGTAACGTCATCATGGAAAGTCAGGAAAGCGTCTCGGTCCAGATCTATTTTGACGTGACCTTTTTTGGCATAGTCAGAACTCCAGGCGCCGGACTGTTTTGCAATTTCAAGGGACAGATACTGATCCAGCGTGTTGCTGCGGCGCAGGATGATTTTCTTCCAGGACGGGTCATCAAGTATCTGGTCCATGATCACTGGCGAATGGTCGGTGAACAGCTTGAACCCATAGACCTTCTTTTCCGGGTACCGCTCAGCATTCCAGGCCATTACCTTTGGCAGGAAGCCCGGAATGTCATTGTCCCGCACTTCGGTGGGACCAGGGAAAACGCCATCCGTAAAAATCTGGTCTGGATGGAAAATTTCATAATCGCAGTGGATGCCCGGATGCCGGGTCAGCGCATTCACAAGCGCATTCGACCCCGTCCGCGCCATGGTCACGATTACAAATTTCTGGCTGTGAAAGTCTGTCATGGCAGATCAGATACACCGGGTTTCATAAAAACGCAAACGGGGCCCGCAGGCCCCGTCAGATATTCGCTCATACAGGCGTCTAGTGAACGCCGTGCATGCCTTTGCGCAGGATCGGCGTCAGCAACAGGATGAAGACACCCACGCCCATGCTGATCAAACCAATGTTGGTATATACCTCCATGGTCGCAATAACGTCTAGCACGGCACCATCACTGCCACCGTGGGCTCCGCTACCTGTCAGGGAGCTGATCCAGCCAGCAACATAGTTGCCCAAGGCAGTAAACAGGAACCAGGTTCCCATCACCATGCCCACGATGCGACTGACGCTAAGCTTGGTCACCATCGACAAGCCAACGGGGCTCAGGCACAACTCTGCAAGAGTCAGTGAGAGGTAAATCAGCACCAACCAGATAAAGCTCTTGCTGTTACCGTCATCAAGGCTCATGCCCCAAGAGAAGACAATATAGCCAAGACCAATCAGCAGCATTGCAATCGCAAACTTGGCGGGCGTGGATGGCTCCCAGCCTTTATTGGCCAGCTTCACCCACATCCAGGCAAAAACTGGCGCAAAGATCACAATAAAGAGTGGGTTCATGGACTGAACCTGTGATGCCTTGACTTCAAAAATACCCAGGATGTCGCGGTTAAACTGCTCGTCTGCCAGAACGGTCAGGCTTGCCGCCTGCTGTTCAAACAGCGCCCAGAACACGCTTTGTACTGCGATCAGGAAGCAGGCCACAGCCAGACGCTGACCTTCAACCTTGGTACATTTGGTGAAGCCGTAAACCAGTATCACCGCCAACATAACGAGGCCGGAAACACCAAGCAACTGACCCACCAGATCCTGGTATTGCATCATGAACCAAGACACGCCAACCAGCGCAATACCAAACAGGTAAATGGCATTTTCCTTGTTGATCGGGCCAACGGCAGACTCTTTCAGTTCTGGCGCGTTTGGCGGATCAGCACGACCATCCAGCAGCTTCTGCCCCCACAGGAACACCAGAAGGCCGAAGAGCATACCAATACCCGCCAGCATGAAGCCATAGCTCCAGCCATAGGTTTCGCCTACATAGCCTACGATGATGGTTGAAAGAACGGAACCAACGTTAATACCCATGTAGAAAATAGTGAAACCACCGTCCCGGCGAGGATCGTTCGGGCCATACAGAGCGCCCACAATGGTGGAGATATTGGCCTTCAGGAAGCCAACACCCGTAATGATCAGCGCAAGCGACAGGAAGAACAGGCTGAGGTAGAACTCATCCCGAACAATGGTTTCGCCTTCCATGTATGCCTGCGGCCCGTGGAAACCCATCAGCCCGTGCCCAAGCACCAAAAGAATTGCACCGTACGTAACCGCTTTTCGACTTCCGAGGTAACGGTCAGCCATATAGCCACCGATAATCGGCATCATGTACACGAGGCCCGCGTACGCGCCGTAGATCATGCTGGCTTTTTCGTTGGTGAATAGATGGTATTTGATTAGATAAAGGACCAAAATGGTGCGCATGCCATAATAGGAAAAGCGCTCCCACATTTCGGTCAGGAAGCAGACAGTCAAGCCAACTGGATGGCCCATAAACTCCCTCTGCTGCGACCCTTCGGTCGATACAACTGTGTCGGACATTTCTACCCCTTTTATATTCTCTTGGGCCGCTGATTGTTGCTCATGCGGCCGCTCCCCATTGTTAGGTTCTGAGCTTTCTCTTGCTGGAAAGCATCGACATTACAAACCACAAATCGGGGTAGGCGGGAAGCAAAATCGGCTCAAATAAGCCATTTTTCTATGGATGTGTCTGGCCGGCGAATGGGAATGTCAGCGTGACAGCGTTGGCAGGAATGCATCCACCACCAACTCAGGCACGCCGTTGTCGACAGCGTGAGCCCTGAGGCTGCCATCCTCGACGGTCTCACGAATCCGCCGATTGAACAGATCCACCAGCGCGGCAGCTTCAGCAGAATTGCGGCAGGTCATGGCGTTGTCATAGTCCAGCACTGAAAAATCCGGGTCGTAAGGCGGGATTTCCACACCCATTTCCGCAAATGTAATCAGAATGTCCGGCATGCTGCCCAGCATGGCGTCGCCCCGCCCCCCAAGAAGGACGCGCACCTTTTCAGGCTCCGAATCTACATTCCAGAAACGGGCACGGACGGTGGTGAAATTATGATTATAATTCTCACCCCTGATCTGGATCAGAAGCTTGCCCTTAAGCGCTTCCATGGTACTGAAAACCGGTTCGCCCGGCCGGGAAAAAACGTAGGTTTTCGACACCAGCACCGGTTGCGACTGGATGAGCTGCGCCGCGTCAACATGCTTCATGGAAACCAGAATGGTCGGTTTGCTGACCGGGTAAGCACAGTCGACATCGCTATAGAGCAAAAGCCGCAAGGCTTTGTCATAGCTGACATATTCGATCTCATACCTGTGCTCATGGCCCTTCAGCACAAACCGGAAAAGATCCACGAACATGCCGGTGCCGTCAGCCTGAATGCTGGGACCCCAAAGTGGCATGATCACCTTCATGGGGCGATTCTCACCACTGTCCTTTGCTTCATTGGCATCGCTGGCCAAGGCGCCCAGGGAAAGCAGGAAAGCAAGACACGGCAGCGTCAAATACTGCTTCAACCGACCCACTTGTTTCGCCAACCTTGTCACGCCTTCTGTAATCCAAACTTGAGGGGCAATGCCCCATTTCTGAAAACCATCCCTACTCTAGCCGCCAACCGCACCAAGCGGCAAGCTTGCCATATCGTTATCGCTGGCTGCCCGGCCCAATATGGGCATCGAGGAAATTCAGTGTGCTCTGGTAATAGATACGCTTGTCTGCCGCCCGCTTCAACTGATGTTCCGCGCCCTCAAGAACGATGAATTTATGCACTTTCTCAAGCCGGGTCAGCACCGTGTGCATCAATTGCCCGTGCTCGAAACGAACATTCATATCGTTGGTTGAATGCAGCAGCAACACCGGCACCCGGACCAGGTCGGCCCGGTTGACAGGTGACCGCCGCCTGAGTGCCCATTTCGACAGACGGCCCTGAATACGCGGAGTCGTCAGCATATGGAAACGACCTTCCTCAAGGTGGCGGATCAGAAGCTCGATCGATGTCACACCGTTCAGACTGACCGCGCAGCCGATCAGGTCGTCATCCTTGATCGATGACATCAGCGCCGCGTAGCCGCCATAGGACCCGCCCACCACACAAATCTCACCCTTACGCGCGATGTTCTGGTCAACCAACCATTCCGTTGCTGTGCGCACGTCATCCTGCATGTCGTGGCCCCATTCGGCATAGCCCGCGCGGCGCCACCGTTCGCCGAAGCCACTGGAGCCACGGAAGTTTGGCTGCAACACACTGTATCCGTTTGCCGTCAGCCAGCTGACAAAGGGGTTATAGCTGTCAGTCACCCGCTTGACCGGCCCGCCATGCACCAGCACCACCGCGCGGCCCGTGTGCGCGCGGCTCAAGAGCGCGTGCATCTGGCCCTTGCCTCTGGGCAGGTCGATCCACACGCCTTTGGTCTCAGGTGTCGGCAAGGCATCTTCCGCAGGGTCATACGGCAGCGGGTTCAGCAAATCGACTTCCGCGTCATAGAGGAAATAGCGGGACGGCGCATGCTTAAGCCGCGCCCGATAAAGCTGCCGCCTGCCATCCACGCTGGCTGCAACCAGCGACAGGTTGGCAACACCGGCACGCGCCGCCATATCCTTTATGCGGTCCTGATGCGTGGCCGCCCACACCATGTCCTCAATCCCGTCCTCTTCGTATGTGGCGCCCACCGCCAGGTTGGTCTCCGGGTCCAGAATGGCGGCCACAATGTCATACCGGTCATGGCCGGCCAGCCTCTTCATGAAATCGCCGCTTCTCGCATCCATTCGCCACAAAGCGCGGGTATCGCTGTCGTGCGAGGACAGCACCAGTGCTGTTGCCCCGCCGGTTTCCACCGCCAGCACAGCCAGTGCATCATCATCGAAATAGTCCCGGTCGCGGATCATGTCCCAGCTGCCGTCAGCACGCGGCGCAAACAGGCGGTGCCGCCGCGCCACAAAGCCTTCCCCCAGGATAATCTCTCCCTGCGGCGACGCCCACCAGCGGATCACCGGCTTCCAGCCACCAATGATCTTCTCGCTCGCGCCTGAGACTGCATCCACCCTAAACACAGCCGGATACCCCGGCACGCCCGGGTCCTCCCACTGCAGCAGGATGCGGCGCGGGTCTTCCGGCAGGGAACTCAATAGCACCGGAGGCAGATCACCCGGACGCGGTCCTTCACCGTCAATCAGAGGGCGCAGCCGCCTGAGGTGCGCGTCATAAAGCACCAGCCCGTGTTCATTCAGGGAAAGAAGCAACCGCCCGCCGCCAACCCAGGCCATCCAGCTGAGATCTTCAAACGCATAAGGCAGCACCTCGGCTTCATTCAGGCCGGCGTCTGCGTACCAGACAACCAGTTCAGACACATCCTCGTTACGGCGAAGGCCGGACAGAAAATGCCCATCCCGCGACATGGAAACCGCCGCCAGGAAAGGCGGCTGTGACAACTGCTTGAGCAGCGTGGCCTCTCCCACTGCCAATGCCGCGGGCAAAGGCAACATCAGGGCAAGAAGGAGCAACGATATCAAACGGCTAACACGGTCGTACATAGATACAGGCTAGCATGCAAATCTTAACGCTCAAATAGGTCTTCCGTTCAAATCACAAGCTGGCAGGAACCCTCTTGATATGAGATCCGATCGGGCCATAGCTTTTATGACTCGCGAACCAGACCGCCATAATGTATAATGATAGCCATTAAATTTAAGTATGGCCGTTCGGGGGGACAGCATGTCGACACAGTGGAACAGCATCAAACCGTCAGATATCCTGACGAAGGAAGAATCGCACCAGCTCAGACAGCGGTCTGACCTGATGGGATTCTATCTTCTGGCCCACTGCTGGGGGCTGATCATCGGCAGCATCACGCTGTTCGCTCTGTTTCCGAACCCCGCTACCTTCCTTCTGTGCCTGATCATTGTCGGCAGCCGCCAGCTGGGGTTGGCCATCCTGATGCATGAAGGCAGCCACGGCATGCTGTTCAAAACGCGCTGGCTGAATGAACGCCTGACGCAGGCGCTGGCCGCATGGCCCATGGTTCTCAACATGAACACCTACCGGAAGCGCCATATGGCGCACCACCGCTTCACCCGCACGGACGCCGACCCGGAAAATTACCTCTACACGCCCTTCCCGGTATCGAAAGGCAGCATGGCCCGCAAGATATTACGGGACCTCACAGGCATCGTATTCCTGCGCACCCAGATCGGCATCTTCCGCTACATCTGGGGTGACCGCGCGGGGCGCCTGGAAAGACTGAAAGCTTTCTATACCGGGCCGATTGTCTTCTATGCAGCCACCGTTACCGGTTTTGCCCTCGCAGGCCGGATGGACCTGTTCCTGCTGTGCTGGCTGCTGCCAATGGCCACCACCCAGCAATTGTTCCTGCGTGTGCGAAATATTGCCGAACACGCCACCATGGAAGACCTTGAGAACCCGCTGAAGAACAGCCGCACCACCATCGCGCGGCCATGGGAGCGCCTGACCTTCGCGCCCTATTTCGTCAATTATCATATCGAGCATCATATGCTGCCGTTCGTGCCCTGCTGGCGCCTCCGGGACGTCCACAAGCTGATGCTCAAACGCGGTTTCGGCAATGAGATGGAAATCCGCACCGGCTACTGGGATATCATCAAGCTGAACGCCTCGGCCTGATCCGCACCCGATGTCACACCGCCTAAATATTTTCGAGGCGGTTTTTGAGTGCGCCTCGGGTATAACTGATAAAAATATCAGTATTTATTCATAATGTTTCCTGGGGAGGGAAAATGTCCATTTTCAAAAAGCGCGGTTTCTGGGCCGTGGTTATCATCATTCTGTTGCCGCTTGGCTATTATGCGGTCAACAAGGGCCAGGCCTTCTACCGCATGGCCAGCTATTATGATGTCGAACACATCACAGAGAATTACCGCAATACCAAAGAATTCTTCACCACCACCACGGTGCATGCCTCGGGCACGCCGTCAGCCTTCGCATACGACACACAGCCCATCACCGACACTTATGTCTATGATGGCGAAGAACGGTCGATCAAGGACCTGATGGTGGAAACCGGCACCACCGGGCTTCTGATTGCAAAAGACGATACCATCCTGTTCGAGGAATATTACCAGGGCGAAAAGGAAGACGACCGGCACATCCAGTTTTCTGTCACCAAAAGCTTCATCTCTGCCTTATTCGGTATCGCCATCAATGATGGCCTGATCGACAGCATCGATGACCCGGTCACCAAATATCTGCCAGAACTCAAAGACACGGGCTATGACGGCACCACGCTCAGGCACGTACTCACCATGTCCACCGGTATCCGTTTCACGGAAGACTATGGCGACCTGACATCCGACGTGAACAGGATGTCCATGGCCATCGGCACCGGTGGCAGTCTGGACGAATTTGCCGCCAGCCTGCCGCGCGACCGCCAGCCCGGCACATACAATGACTATGTCAGCGTCAATACGCACGTGCTGGGCATGGTGCTCAAGCGCGTCACCGGCCAGACCATCACCCAGCTTCTGGAAGAGAAAATCTGGAAACCCATCGGCATGGAGCACGATGCCTATTTCCTGATCGACGGCGAAGGCATGGAGGTGGCCATGGGTGGCCTGCAGGCAAGCTTGCGCGACATGGCACGCATGGGCAGGCTGTATCTTCATGAAGGACGCTGGGGCGACAAACAGATCGTGCCCGCCGACTGGGTGAAGGCATCAGTCACCCCCGAAGCCCCGCACCTGGAGGCCGGCTTTGACAACCCAGGTTCAGAAACACCGTATGGTTACGGCTACCAGTGGTGGACACCGTCGAACCCCCACGGCGATTTCACGGCATCCGGCATCTATCACCAGTTCATCTATGTGGACCCGACAACCGGGGTGGTGATTGCCAAAACCAGCGCAAACAAAGGCTATAACGATCCGGCCAACAAGCTGCAGAAAGACATGATTCTCACGGCTTTCCAGGCAATTTCGGCTGACATCGGCGCACGGGAAATGCCTGCGGAAGAGGCTGTGAGCGAACAGGATTAGCGGGACGCCGCCCGCACCTCCTTCAGCCGCTGTGCGGCATAGGAATTGCCAGCTTCCAGCGCCAAGGCCTTCTCAAAGGCCTTGGTTGCCTGATCGGCTTCACCGACGCCTGCATAATAATCCCCCATACCGCTCCACACCCAGCTGGACGTGGGGAAGTTATCAACATTCATCTGGAAAAGCTGTCGCGCGTTTTCTGGCCACTGATAATAATTCAGCGCATTATAGGCAACGATGTTGGTATAGGCTTGGTCTGGCAGGAACTCCACACCTAGCTTGGCTGAATAGTCCGCATAATGCTTCACTAGTACCATTGGGTCCTTTGCGGCATCTTCAATAGGCGGCGGCGCGTATCCTTTGAAAATGGTGCGAAGCCCATAAACATAGCTTTCAAGCTGCACAGACTGGTGGGTTTCCTTTTCAAACAACTGACCGGCTACCCGGAAATCGCCCGGGGCGCGTGCCTCAATATTACCCAGCATCTCCCGCACTGCGGCAATATGTTTTCCGTCATCGTGCGGCACATACGACACGTAAAGCGTCCGGTTCGGCGCCTCAATATCTGCCATTGTTTGGGACAGTTCCAGCAGATAGTGCCGCTGCATGGTAACAGGCGGGTCAATCATCAGATAGGCGTTGAAGCTGCTTGTACCACTCATCAGATCATACAGGCCAAGGGAACTCCCCGCCGAATGGCCGATCAAAACCCTATATGGCTTGGTGTTGTAAGCAGCTTCGATGCGGGGAAATATTTCCTGCCGCAGCACCTGAAGATAGCGCTCGCCGCCACCAGCAACCGCCAGCCAAGGCTTTGGCTCGCCCTCACCATTGGTATCGTTGGCAGAGACAAGATAGTCCCTGATCCGGTCATTGCTTGGCAGTGCCACAATGATCGCACCTGGGATTACCGAGGCCATCATGTTCTGGGCGCGGGCTATACCGGTCACGGCCTGAAACTGAAGTTCCCAGCCATCAAGCACATAGATTACCGGGTAGGCCTGATCGGGTGTGTAGCCGACCGGCAATGCGACCCCGTAAGACTGCTCTTCGTCCAGAATGTCTGACTGGAAGGTGAAGGACTGCCCGATCGTAATATCTTCGGCACAAACAGGCGTTACAGCAGCAAAGACCGCCAACAACAATACAGCAAATGGTTTCATGATTTCCCCCGGTTCAATCCACCCGCTACGCTATAACAAAATCATAGATTGAACAATACAGCTCACGCGGCGAGAATAATTGCTTGAGCTTGTAGTGGCTCCAACCTTTATGCTTGGCACGAATCAAGGAATTCCGGCAGCGGAGAGATATCATGCCAAGCATCACCACCATCAACCTATTCGGCCCACTGGTCCTGATTGGGCTGGCGCTTATCTGGGGCTTTGGCCGCATTCTGTATCTGCGCCACACAGCGGGTGTCAGCGTGCTGGCGGTGTTGGGCCGCAAACGCAACCCGGTTGAAGCCGGTGCAGGCGTCGTTGCCCTGGTGCTGAACCTTTATATGATTGCCCGACCCTTCTGGCCGTCTCTGGACGACAGGCTGATGGTGCAACCCTTTGCCTATGCCCATTGGGGTGTTCTGCTGATGGCAATCGGAATCCTGATTGCCATGATCAGCCAGATGGACATGGGCCGCAGCTGGCGCATCGGCCTGCCAGAAGAGCTGGAAGAGGACCAACCCCTGATCACCGGCGGGCTTTACCAATTCTCCCGCAACCCGATTTATGTGGGCATCATGCTGTTTTTGCTGGGCAGCGTGGTTGTCGCCCCGGGCCCTGTAACCATCGCCAGCCTTGTGCTGAGCTGGATTTTCATAAGCCTGATCATCCGCGCCGAGGAAGACTTCCTGGCCAGGGAATTCGGTGAGGCGTTCGACGCCTACAAGGCACGCGTGCGCCGCTGGCTCTAGCCCACAAAAAAGCCGAGCATTGCCCGGCTTTTCAACACTTTTTATTACGGTCGATGATCAGTCTTCGACGGTCGGCATTGGCGTGCCGTTCGTGCGGCAGCCATAAACCATGCCCTTGCCTTCGTCTTTCTTGTTGATGACAAAGCTCGATGTCCCATCCGGGCAGGAGAAACGGTCACGGTCCCCGTTCGGCAGCGTTACGGTCACGCTGTCATGGCCGTCATAGTCGTGATAGCCCTTTTCCCCCTCAATGGAGATGGCGCAGGCGCCCAGCGTCAGGCAGGCGGCAGACATAATAATAGCGTTGATTGCTTTCATGATTTTTTCCTCAAACTGTCGTTGTCGTAAACTGCGGGCTCGTTGACCCGCTTTTCTTTATGTTTTTTCTAGTAGCAGAAGTTCACACGAAAGCAAGAAATCAATGCTTTGGCAGGTAGGCCGAGAGGGTCTTTTCCATGAACTGCGGGAAGGAAAGCCCACCGGTTACATCGCCGTTGATATGGATCGACAGGTCACTGCGGATCGAGGCAATCGCCTGCACCATGGCGCCACGCATTTCTGCCGACAGGCCGCTGCCAATCAGCACCATACTGATGGGATGCTCCCGCAGCATCTGGCGCACGTGCTTTTCATTGTTGGCGATATAAAGCTTTGCGTTATAGCCTTTGGCAAGCTGGATCACATAGGGCGGCAGCTTGTCGCCCTTGCGGCACAAGAGAAGATGAAAAACCGGTGTTGCCACTGTGCCCCCCTAAAAACTGGCGTCAAGCCCGACACGCCAGAAGCGCCTTTGCGCCAGCGTCTCAAGCCCATCAGCAGTTACTGCCGACACCACCTTGGCGTCAAACAGATTTTCCGCCTGCGCCGTCAGGGTGAATCGCTCAGAGAGCTGATAGCGTGCGCCAGCATTGATGGTGAATATGGCATCCAGACGGCGGTTATTGAGGTCGTCATCATACTGGCCACCCGCATAGCGGCCTTCGATATTCATGTCCCAATCGTCGCCGTCATAGGCCGCGCGCACGGTGGCGCTGTGCCGCGGTGCCTGAACCGGACGCTTGCCGACAAGGTCAGGCATGGCGTCGAATTTGGTGATGCGCGCGCGGGCATAAAGGTAACTGGCACTCAGCGTCCAGTGCGTGTTCCAGTCAAGCCGGGCGTCCAGCTCAATGCCGTCCGTGATGCTTTCGTCCACATTCGCCCGCTGCCTCAGGACCCCACCTTCGGGCACAAAGCCACCCAGTGGGAAAAAGCCCGGGCCAAAACCGATGGTCACGTTACCGACGCCGTCACGCAGCCAGTTGCGGTAATAGGTGGCGCTGAGCTTCACGGTGTTCAGCGGTTCATAGTCAAAGCCGCCCTCAAGGCCATAGAGCGTTTCCGGCGTCAGGTTCGGGTTGGCCTCGGTGATGTCATTGACCACCCGGAACGGGCGGTAATATTCATTCAGCGTCGGCAGGCGCCAGGTTTTGTAGGCTGCCGCCCGCAGGTCTATGGCCCCAGTGAGTGAGCGCTCAAAGCCCACGCGCCCGGTCCATTCGCCGCCCTTTCGGTTGGGCACAAGGTCAGACCGGTCAGGCGAGGCGAAGCCCGGGAAGCCGTCTTCGATGTTAAACTCATCGCGCACGCCACCGTAGGTCCGCCAGCGGTCGTACCTGAGCGTGGCGGAGAGCGCGCCCCAGTCAGCGTCATGGCTGTATTCGCCGTAGAAACCCAGCGTCCATTGGTCGCCGCCCGCCCGGCGCTGGCGGGTGAAGCCTGCGCCCAGGTTGCGGAAGCGTTCGTTGGTCTCGCCGCTCATGCGGCGACCGTCCATGCCCAGTTCAATCCCGTCAAACTGCACGCGCGCCAAAACGCCCGCGCCCCAGGCGGGCACATCGAATTGGTCCAACACCGCGCGTTCGGTCGTGCGGTCATCGCGGGCGGACGCGAACACATTGGCGAAATCGCGAGTGCGGTAATAGGTGACCAGCTCCCATTGGGTCAGCCCTGGCAGGGTACCGGAAAGCTGAAGCGAAACATCAAAGGCCCGCGTTTCATTAGTTGCGAGCGACAGACCATTCACCCGCTCCTCATCATAGGCACGCAGGGCAAACCGACTTTCAACGTCACCAAGCTGCTGATCGTACGCCAGTGACATCATGGTGGCTTCACTGGCCGCAAGGACATCAACTTGGCCGCGCTGGTCTTCTGCCAATAAATAGTCGCCATCGGTTTTGAAGTGGCCTGCGGACAGGGTCAGGACAGAGGTGTCAAATGCCACGCTCCCCCATGCAGACAGGTCAAACTGATTGTCTCCCCCGTAGCTGACCTTTGTGCGGGCCGAATTCTGTTCCGCTGTTCGGGACCTGAGGTCGATGGCGCCAGTCAGGGCCTGCGCACCATACGCACCGGCGCTACCACCTTTCAGGACTTCGACCTCTGAAACTAGGGACGAACCATAGGACGACCAGTAAATCCAGCCGCCGAACGGGTCGTTCTGGGGCACACCGTCCAAGGTAACAAGCACCCGGCCTGCCGCATTTGCGCCCACAGCCCGCATCGACATGCCCTGTGTTGTCGGGTGTGCGGTCAGGCTATTTGCCCGGCGGAACAGCCCAACGCCCGGCACGGCACGGAGTGTTTCGTCCAGACGAACGTCCACAGCTTCATCAATATCCAGTAACCGGGAGGCCTGCCCCCGATTGCTGCTGGGCAACAGCCTGTGCGCTGTCACCTTGATCAGATCAGGATAGACAAACTCTTCGCACGATTGGCAGGAATCAGTCGCTTGCTGGGCGGCGGTCGCGGACATCGTCAGAAGTGACGTAGCCGCCATTATTATTGAAGTGCGTGCGTACATAAGTGGCAATCAGGGCAATTTCTTTGTCTGAGAGATGCCCGAAAGCCGGCATCTCGTTGGAATAATCCTCGTCCGTCGGCTTCATCGCGGCGCTGCCGAACAGGATCATGTCAATCACGCCGCCAATAGGGCCATTGGCACGCGGCTTGTCAATCAGTTCCGGCTGCATCATGGGCACGCCGCCGCCATCAAACTGGTGGCATGCGGCACAATGTTCTTCATAAAGCGCCTTGCCTTTGGCTTCACGGGCATCTGCCCCAAAGGCGGCACCGGATACCAGTATCGCCGCGATCAGTCCAATGTTACTTGCCTTCATACGTCACCCGATAAATGCGTCCGCCTGACATCAGGCTGGAAATATAGATAGCGCCGTCCGGCCCTTCGGCCAGACCCGTTGGCCGGTGCTTGGCATCGCGCGGGCTTTTGACCACCTCAATGCTAGGGAAGCCGTCTGCGAAGGTAACCCAGTCACCCGCCACATTGCCTGCCTCGTCCATCGGCACGAACACCACCCGGTAGCCCGCCTGCGGCATGGGCGCGCGGTTCCAGCTGCCGTGGAAGGCAATCAGCGCCCCATTCTTATAGCCCATCGGCAAACCGCCGCCCTTAACAAAGATCAAGTCGTTTGGCGCCCAGTGGCCTGGGAAGGCGATCAGCGGCATCTGGCCGCGGTCAGTCGTCTGTTTGCCGTCACCGCCATATTCGGGCATCAGCACGCGGCCATCCACGTTCTGGTCAACATAGCCATATGGCCAGCCGATATTGGCGCCTTCCAGCACCCGGTGGAATTCCTCGGCGGGCAGCTCTGCGCTGGCCTCTGCGTCATAAAGGTCCGGGAAGAAGCTTTGCAGCTGGTCGCGGCCATGCTGCGCCAGATAGAGGCTGTCTACGACCATGTTCCAATCGAGCGCCATGGCGTTCCTGACGCCTGTGGCATAGCGCACACCGTCCGCCTGGGTCTGGCCAGTTTTCGACAGGTCAAAGCGCCAGATACCACCGAAATCCTCCAGGATCGGGCATGGGTCCATGCCAGGCGAGCCCTTGGTCCGCATCTTTTCCATACAGGCGTTCGAAGGCGCCCCGACATTCACATAGATGTGGCCACTGCCGTCGAAAGTGAACGGTTTGTCGGAATGCTGGCTGCGGTCTTCCATGCCTGAAACCACGACCTCGGCTTCACCTGCCGGCGCGCCTTCCGCAGGCAGGTCCCAGCGCAGGATCGAGGTATTGGTGCCATAGTAAAGCTTGCCACCATCGATACCCATGCCGGTGCCTGTCACACCTTCGGCGAACAGCTCGCGCACATCAGCCTTGCCGTCGCCATCGGTGTCCTTCAGCGCCACCGCGCCGAAACCATCAACCGCACGACGCAGGGCCACATATACCCAGCCGCTCTCGGACACCGCCATATGGCGGGCGCGGCCAACCTCATCGGCAAACACCGTGCTTTTGAAGCCTGCGGGCACGCGAATGCCGGTTTCTGCATCAAACGGCGCTGCCGCATCCACGCCTGCCACCTGGGCATGGGCAGGTGCCGCGAGCGCTGCGATCAGAGTTGCTGTGGCAAGTATCTTTTTCATTTTTTCCTCCGGCCTTGATTGCAAGTAGCTATAGCGCAAGCGTATGATGTTGAAAACAAACAAGAAGGTGATCGCACCTTGTTACGACAATCCTGGGGTTTCAGATGAAGATCGAACAAATTGCCAACCTGACGGACCATTTGCCCGCCTTTGTCGACATGCTGGTACGTACAGTGGCAAATGGGGCGTCCATCGGCTTCCATGCACCGCTTGACGAGGCTGAGGCCGAAGCCTACTGGCATGACGTGAACGCAGCGCTGAAGACTGGCCAGCTCTGGATGCTGGTGGCCCTTGCCGGCAACAAGGTGATCGGTGCTGTTCAACTGGAACCTTGCATGAAAGCGAACGGCCTGCATAGGGCAGAGGTGCAGAAGCTGATGGTTCACCCGGATGCCCGCGGCATTGGTGTGGGGCGCAACCTGATGATTGCCCTTGAAGCGCTGGCGCTTGAGAAAGGCCGCACCCTGCTGATGCTGGACACTGCCACCGGTGACATCGCAGAAGGCCTCTATGCCCGCATGGGCTACAGCCGGGTGGGCACTGTGCCCCAATACACTGTGGAAGCAGACGGCACCTTCGGCAACACCACCATTTTCTATAAGCACCTTGACCCGGAAGATGGCTAGCGGCCATTGACACACGCTATCTTAACCCCGATATCCGGATGCAAAGAAACGATAGACCGAAAGCGAGCTTATGCCCTTCAACACGCCCAATGATGCCACCTATGATCTTCTGATGAACCGCCGCAGCGTGAAGGCGAAGGATATGGTGGGCCCGGGCCCAGACCGGTCGGCGATGGAGAAAATTCTGGCCGCAGGCATGCGCGTGCCCGACCACGGCAAGCTCAACCCCTGGCGCTTTCTGGTGCTGACCGGGGCCGACCGCGAAAAACTCGGCGACCTGATCGCCGAAGGCCTGGTGATTGAAGATGAGCGCGACCCCAAGGTTGCCGAAAAAATGAAGGGTTATGCCAGCCAGGGGCCCGTGCTGGTGGTGGCCATCATGTGCATCAACCCAGACCATAAAATCCCGGTGATGGAGCAAGAACTCTCGATCGGGGCGGCGTGCCAGAACATGCTGGTGGCGGCCACCGCCCTTGGCTATGCAAGCCAGTGGCTGACTGGATGGGCCGCTTATAGCAAGACGGTCTCAGACGGCCTGGGACTGGGCGAAAATGAAAAAATTGCCGGCTTCCTGTTTTTCGGCAACCAGGATCGCGACCCAAGCGAACGGCCGCGCCCAGATATCAATGACCACATCACCTGGAGTTTCCCCGAAAGCAAAGAAGCCTGATGACCTACCATCCAGAACCCGCGTTTCAAACCCTTGGCGACGGCTTTGCCGACCCGGTCCAGGCCGCCGATTTCCCAAAAACGATCCTTCGTTACAGGAACGACAGGGCTGCAAAAACCGTGGGGCTGGATCATCTGTCGGATGATGACTGGGTAAAGCATTTCGGCCGGTTTGAGCCGCTCGCGGATAACCTGCCGGAGCCTTTGGCACAGCGCTATCACGGCCACCAGTTCCAAGTCTATAATCCCGATATCGGTGACGGTCGCGGTTTCCTGTTCGCCCAGATGCGCGACGACGCAGACCGCCTGATGGACTTTGGCACCAAAGGCAGTGGCACCACACCATACAGCCGGTCCGGCGACGGGCGGCTGACGCTGAAGGGCGGTGTGCGCGAGATTATGGCCTCCGAAATGCTTGAGGCCCTGGGGGCATACACATCCAAGACCTTCTCCATCATCGAAACCGGCGAAAGCCTGATGCGCGGGGATGAGCCCTCGCCCACGCGCTCCGCCGTCATGGTGCGGCTGACCCACGGCAACATCCGCATTGGCACCTTCCAGCGCCATGCCTATTTCACCGATACGGAAAAGCTGGAAAAGCTGGTCGACTATTGCCTGAAATATTATTTCGATACCGAAATGAAAGGCAGTGCCGCTGACCGGGCGCTCAAATTCCTGGGCCTTGTGATGGAACGGGTGGCCGTACAGGCCGCCGACCTGATGGCCGCGGGTTTTGTGCACGGGGTCTTGAACACAGACAATATCAACATCACTGGCGAGATATTCGATTTTGGCCCCTGGCGCTTCCTGCCCAGGATGGACCTGCAGTTCACAGCTGCCTATTTTGATGAAACCGGGCTTTACGCCTTTGGCCGCCAGCCCGATGCGCTGCACTGGAACATCTACCAGCTCGGAGGCGCGCTGGCGGACATCTGTGAGGAACAGGCGCTGAAGGACACACTCGCTCCCTTCCCCAGCATCTATCTGGCGGCGCTCAGGGAAAAGCTCCTGGCGCGGCTCGGGATCAAGCCCAAGGGCGACAAGGTGGACGATGCTCTCCTCACGCTCATCAACAATTTCATGCTGAAGGAGCAGTTCCCTTACGAGCGCTTCTTCTTTGATTGGTTCGGAGGTGGCGCCAGTGAAAGTCGCGCCATGGCGAGCCCAGAGGCCGAGCGTTACAAGGGCTTTGGCGAGCTATGTGACGCGCTCAAGGGCTATGACCCGGCCCGCCCGGACGCACTCAAGCACCCCTATTTTGAGGGCGATGCCCCCTGCACCATGCTCATTGATGAAGTGGAAGACATCTGGTCCCACATCGCCGACCGCGACGACTGGGCTCCGCTCAACCAGAAAATCGACGCCATCCGGGCGATGGGCGAGGCGCTTAACCCTCGCTAGAAGACAGTCCGGCTGAGGTCGAGATTTTCCGCAAAAGGAAATAGAGCATCAACCCCACGGGGCCGAACATCAGCGACAAGAACAGGATTGGCACCAGCTTCCAGTGGGCCATGCCTTGCCGCGCCCCGTCGCGCACAATCCAGGCACCAATAAATAGGTCAAACACCAGATAGTGTGTCCACCCAAGCAAGACGCCATGTGGATGGCTGAATATTACGGAGACCCCGGCCGCTGTGCTCATGTTGCCGCCCTCGGCCCCTGCACCAAAGACCATGGCCCACACCAGAAGAACGGTGTAGAGCATGCCGTAGGCCAGCGGGTAGATGCCGCTGTGCACAAGGGCGGTTGTCACACGGGCACGGGGTGCAAGCGCCAGCAGCAGCCAGGCAGGCAACACCCCAATGTTGATGATCTTGTATATCAGTTCATAGTCCATAGCTGCCCTCTATCCTTCTGTCACATCCGGCCACAGCTCGGCCATGGATTTGCTCTGGCCGGGCCGCATGATGATGCGCGCGTGCTTGCGCCTGAGTGCCCGCGGTTCCGCCACGCCGCAACTGTGGGCGATGATGCGGATTTCCTTCTTCATATTTTCGGCATAATTGGCCACCCGGTCGGCCTTGGTTTCCGGCACCAGACCGCGCTGCAGCCGCTTGTCGTGGGTCGTAACCCCCGTGGGGCAGGTGTTCTTGTTGCACTGAAGCGCCTGAATACACCCGAGCGAAAACATGAAGCCGCGCGCGCTATTGACGAAATCGGCCCCGACGCAGAAGGCCCACGCTACCTCTGACGGGTTGATAAGCTTGCCGGATGCGATCACGCGAATGCGGTCCCTGAGGCTCGCGCGCATCAGACTGTCCACCAGAAGCGGCAGGCTTTCACGCAAAGGCATGCCCATATTGTCAATCAGGCTCATGGGGGCGGCACCCGTGCCGCCGTCACCGCCATCAAGAGTGATGAAATCAGGCGCGCTTTCGGCCCCGCGCTTGTTCACCTCGGCGAACAATTCACCAAAGAATTCCTCGTCCCCGACCACCAGCTTGAGCCCTGTCGGCTTACCCGTTGTCTCGCGCACGTAGGCGACCATATCAAGGACATCTCCCACGTTGCGCATCTCTTCGTGCCGGTTGGGGCTGATGGCGCTTTTGCCCACAGGAATGCTGCGAATGGCAGCGATTTCTTCGGTCACCTTCACCCCGGGCAGGATGCCGCCCTTGCCGGGCTTGGCGCCCTGGCTAAGCTTGATCTCGAACATCTTGACCTGTTCGTGCGCCGCGACTGCCTTCAGCCTGTCCTCGTCAAAACCACCCTCAGGTTTCCTGACACCGAACTTGGCCGTACCGATCTGGAAGATGATGTCGCACCCGCCTTCAAGGTGATAGGGGCTCAGCCCCCCTTCGCCGGTGTTCAGCCAGATGCCCGCCTTCTTGGCGCCCATCGACAGGGCGCGTAAGGCGGGGACGGAAAGGGCGCCGAAGCTCATGCCGGAAATATTGAAGATCGAACTGGTGGTATAGGGCTCCCTCGCGCCCGGCCCGATGGTGACGGGCGTGGGCTCGGCGTCCTCTTCATCCATCGCCGGGAATGCACAGTTGGCGAAGAAAACGGTGCCTGCGGGCTTGAGGTCCCGCGTGCTGCCGAAGGCCACTGTTGAATCCACATCTTTTGCGGCGCGGTAAACCCAGGACCGCTCGGCCCGGTTGAAGGGCATTTCCTCCCGGTCCATGGCAAAGAAATACTGGCGAAAGAATTCACCCAGATGTTCAAACAGATATCGGAAGCGGGCAATGACCGGATAGTTGCGTCTGAGGGCACTTTCATGTTGGCTCTTGTCGCGAAAATAGGCGGCAATAACCCACAGAACGCCCAGGCCCACCGCCAGCACGAACATCAGCGCCAGATATTGCAAGATAATGGGAAGATACGCCAAAATCGTGTCCATCCCCTGCCCCCTTTACCAGATGATCCTTGTCCTTAAGGCTCGCACAGGCGTGTGTTCCAGTAAAGCCGCAATAGGCCTGTTAGTGCACTGCCCCCAACTCAAAGGCAGGCAGGATATAGCCCTGCAGCAGGTCATTCGATTGTTGGTGCATGTCCGGCGTATTATAGCGCTCAGCCGTGATCACCACCACCATGTCCATGTCCTCGAACGCTGCGACTTTGCTGCCGCCGTTGCCCGCCATGTAATAGCCTTTGTGTACAAGGCCTGTGGTGGCGGAAAAGAAATCGCCAATCCACCAGTGATAGCCATAGCTTTGCACGTCGCTGACCTTACGGTGCGCTGTTGTGCTTTCCGTGATCCAGCCTTCGGGCAGCAGGCGGCGTCCGTTCCAGACCCCGTTCTGCAGCGCAAGCTGGCCAAACTTCATCAGGTCCCGGCTTGTCAGTTCAAGCCCGCCACCGGCCTGTTCTTCGCCCATGGGCGAGCGGTACCATTCGTACCTGGTTATCCCGAGCGGTGTGAAAAGTGCGGCATCGATGAAATCATCCAGGCTCTGGCCCACGGCCATCTCAATCGCCTGTCCGGCCAGGAAGGACCCCGCTGTGCAGTAACGGAACGGCCCAAGGCCAGAGGCATCGCGGGACCACCCCGGCATGGTGGGCAGGTCCAGCACGAAGCGGGTCCAGTCCTGCTCCTGGTGCATCTTGTCCTCGTATCCCGGGGTCGTCTGGTCATTGTCGTTGCAGTCAAGCGCCGACGACATGGTCAGCAGGTCCTTGAGGCGGATATCCTTCTTGGTGTCGTTCAGGTGTTTGATGGGGTCATAAACCCGGAAGAACGGCATGACCTTGTCATCCACGCTCGAAAATCCGCCCTGCTCGATCGCGGCACCCACCGCCATGCTGGTGATGCTTTTGGTCGCGGACCGGGTGTTATTGAGATACTGCGGACCACCCTGCCCGAAATAGCGCTCATAGACAATCTTGCCGTCCTTCAGCACCAGGACGCTGGTGATGTCCTTATAGTCGCCTCGGCTGATGGCGGCTGTCATTTCGTCCATCGTGCCGTTGTTTGCCAAGGCCGCACTTGCAAACCCCAGCACCGCTATCAGCCCTGAAAGGAACTGTCGCATCATCATCCGCTCTCCCATGATTGGCGCCAACCATAGTAGACCGCAGGATTTTGTCGATAGTTAGATCGAATTGGATCTAGTCGCGGGAGATTAGTCGACGAAGGATTGCCCGCACTTGTGGCAAGCGTCCAAGGCCATGCTCTCAATGATCGTCCTGCCATGAACTTTGGATTCTCGAATAAGAACAGGAGTGCGACAGGCAGGACACTTCAAGGTCCTTTTGGCAAGTGGGTGCCCAGCCAATAGCCAAGCCAAAGATGCCCCCATGAGCATTAAAAACGCGCCAGAACTGAAAGACGCACCGCTAATCACTACGCCCACAAAATAGGTCAACAACAGCACAGGTAGGACTGCGTCAATACATCGACGCTGCATGTTGAAACGTTGCTGGAGGGTCATGCCTTATGATCCACGTCAGCGAACAAGCCCTCTAATACCTCAAAGGGCAGCATCACGCTGCCGTGGCGGCCTGGGTGCTCCCACACGGGGGCCAGGAGCGCGAGGTCTGCCCACTTGGCCGGGAAATCCGCCTCGCCGGTCTTGACCATATGGCGGAAGCGCGCGGCGATATCCGTGAGCTCGTCTTCACTCAGCCCAATCACATGCTGGCCGACAATGGCGGCCGTGGCCTGACCGAGCGCACAGGCCTTCACTTCCTGTCCGAACCCGGTGATCACGCCATTTTGAACACGTGCATCCGCGCTGATGCGGCTGCCGCAGATGCGGCTGGTCTTTGTGACCGTGGCGTCCGCCACCTGAAGCCGCTCGGTGTGCGGGATACGCGTGGTCCAGCGCAGGATATCGGTGTTGTAAAGTTCGGTCATTTTCCTGATCCAGAAGTTCCGTCCCTACGTAAGACGGGAAACACGGATTGCCAAGAAGGATTTGGCTTGTGCCGCAGAAATCTTGCGTTTGCCTTGAATTCTGGTTAATCCTGACCATATCAATCGGTGTTTCCCGTGGCCAAAAAGCCGGAAACCGATTCCATAGCCGACCCGTAAGACGAGAGGTTGGCCATCATCCACAGAAAGGAATTTTAGATGGATGCCGTACTTGAAAGGGCCGACACTGGCTCTGAACTGAAGGTAATCCCTGATGACGCCCGTGGGGACGCAGGCGCAGGAACTACCCCACGTGTTATCAAGCCAAGCCGCGCCGAGGCTGAAGAGGCCGTGCGCACGTTGATCCGCTGGGCGGGCGACGACCCGACCCGTGAAGGCCTGCTGGACACGCCTAAGCGCGTCACCAAGGCCTACAAGGAATTCTTCAAAGGCTATGAAGACGACCCGGCAGAAATTCTGTCGCGTACGTTCGAGGAAGTCGCAGGCTATGACGACATGGTCGTGCTGCGCGGCATCAAGGTGGAAAGCCACTGTGAGCACCATATGGTGCCTGTGCTGGGAACAGCCCACGTGGCCTATATGCCGAACGGCTCTGTGGTTGGCATTTCCAAGCTGGCGCGGATCGTCGAGGCTTACGGCAAACGCCTGCAGACGCAGGAAACCATGACAGCCCAGATCGCCGACGCGATCGAGAAATACCTGAAGCCCAAGGGTGTTGCCGTGGTGGTCGACGCCACGCACAGCTGCATGTCCTGCCGCGGCGTGAAGCATTCGGATGTTTACACCATCACCCGCCAATTCCGCGGTGTGTTCCGCGAAACCGATCAGGAACGACGCTTCTGGGATCTGGTGCGCGGGTAAAGGCTGGATCAATCCAAATCGCTGAAGGCGTCAACGTTTGTTGGCGCCTTTTTTATCTATGGGTGTAACAATTACAACAATAGATATTGACCGGGCCACTGGCGCACCCTAAGTGTTCGACAATCGATGATCGAAAGCCTTTCTTTTTTTGGGGGAAAACAAATGGGCAGAGTGAACGGTACCTCCGGCAACGATACACTTCACTCAAACGGCGATGATACTGTATTCGGCGGCGATGGCGACGACCAGTTTTATGGCTCGGGCGACAATAACATCTTATACGGAGAAGATGGTGATGACCGGTTCCTAACCCCGGGCAACAACAATCTCCTTGTCGGTGGTACCGGCCAGGATGCCCTGATGGTCGAACAAGGGGATGGCAGCCTTTTGCTCGGCAATAGTGGCGACGATACGCTCCAGGCCGCAGGCTCCCATACACTTGACGGTGGTGCTGATGCTGACTTGTTTTACTTCAGCAACCAAGAATGGAATGTTGTTCTCGCTGATTTTAACCATACCGAAGATCTGATCGACATCTCAGACTCCAATTATAGTTTCTCCCAGCTTACGGTTACCCAACAGGGCAGCGACGTGCTGATCACGGCACCAAATGGCAACACTCTGTTGATAAGGCAGTTTGACGCGTCCCTCGTGACCCCAGCCCTTCTGGGATACGTGGAAAGAAACTCAGCAACAACAGATGAAGACGACATAATCGTAGGCTCAGTTAACGACGACAATATAGATGGCCTCGACGGCGACGACATCATTTCAGGCAATCGCGGCAATGACTTCATTCAGGGAAGGAACGGTAACGACACGCTGAGAGGCAACAGTGGTGATGACCGTATTGAAGGCAACGACGGGAACGATTTGATCCTGGGTGGACCCGGGTCAGACACCCTGGTCGGCGGTTATGGAGAAGACACCCTGAGCTATATGGGTGCGGATGAGGGCATAGTGCTTACATCCCTCTCCACGGCAAGCGCCGGCGGCGGTGCTGAAGGGGATGTCACGTCAGGCTTTGAAGTCTTTATCGGCAGCAATTTTCGCGACAGAATTACATCAACCAGAAACGGCGACACGCTTCAGGGTGCCGCCGGTAACGATACGCTGGTCTTGCTATCAAGCCATTCAGCGGCTTATGGCGGGAGAGGTAATGACGTTATCGATACGGAAAGCGGCACTGAAGAAAACATCGTCTATGGTGGCTCCGGTGAGGACAGCATCACAGCCATTGGCAACAATACAACTGTTTATGGCGACGAGCAGGACGACTGGATCTCCATGAATGGCGCCAACGCCACTGTTTTTGCTGGAGAAGGCAACGACACTGTCTATATCAATGTCATTGGCGCCGCACATGGCCAATCCGGGGACGACACCATCACCGTATATGGCGACGGCAGTGATACGCTGACAGGCGATGAAGGTGCCGACCTTCTGCAGGCCGGAAGCGGCGACGACCTTCTGCGTGGCGGCACGGACGCAGACCGTTTGTACGGAGAGGTCGGTAACGACCGCTTGTATGGGGATGATGCAAACGACAAGCTATACGGCGGCACCGGAGACGACACACTGGTAGGTGGCACCGGCGCAGACACAGCCCAAGGCGGTGATGGTGATGACCAGATTTGGGCAGGTGCCGGCGATGAAGGCAGTGACCGGTTCAACGGCGGTGATGGGAGCGACACTCTCGGCGGCGGTGCTGGAAATGACGTCCTGACCGGTGGGAACGGCCGCGATATTATTTTCGGCGGAACTGGAAATGATACTGCATATGGGGCCGCACAGAACAGTACCGCAGACAGTCACAGCAACCAGATTTGGTCCGGCGACGGGAATGACGTGATCTATGGCGGCAGCAAAGGTGATCAACTTGGTGGCGGACAAGACGATGACCGCATTATGGGTGAGGAAGGCAATGATACCCTCTATGCGGGGAAAACCGGTGACGACACTCTCAGTGGCGGCACCGGAAATGACGTGATTTTCGCAGGCAACGGTAATGATGTCGTCTCAGGCGACAATGGGGCTGATGAACTTTATGGCGGCACCGGTGCAGATAACGTCGATGCCGGCACGGGCAATGACACCCTCTATGGGGGCGCCGGCGACGATACCCTGAACGGCGGTGCTGGCGATGATATCCTGCGCCCCGGTGACGGCGCAGACCTGCTGGTTTTTGTAAATGGCAGCGATGACGACCGAGTTGAAGGATTCAGCCTTGCGGACGACACCCTGGATCTATCTGGCACCAGTACCGACTTCACAGATGCCGCAAGCGTACAAACCGTCGCTGAAGAAACGGCGGAGGGCCTGCTGATTGACCTAGGCGGCGGGGACAGCGTGCTGATTGCGGGGCTGACGATTGAGAATATCGCTGATATTTCCTTTATCTTCTAAGCTAACGGACAGAAAGTCTTGATGAAGCGGTGTGATCGGGCGATCATGCCGCTTTGTTGTTTGAGAGCTTACGCATGACCAAAATCCAGTTTGCAGAGCGGGCCGACCGCAAGGCCGTTGAAACGGGTGACGCATTCGCCCCCAAGTTTGATGACCGGGGCCTCATTCCCGTCGTCACCACCTGCGCGAGCACGGGGGCAGTCCTGATGCAGGCCTGGATGAACGCCGAAGCCATCGAGCGCACAATCGAAACTGGCGAAGCGCACTATTACAGCCGCTCGCGGTCCGAGCTTTGGCACAAGGGCGCGACCTCTGGTGAATTCCAGGTGGTGAAGGATTTCCGCACCGACTGCGACCAGGACGCCCTGTGGCTGGTGGTGGAGCAGAAAGGCGGGAAATGCTGCCACGTGGGACACCCCAGCTGTTTTTACCGCAGCATCAGCGTGGGCACACCTGTGAGCGCCAGCGCCCCGCCACGCCTGAAGACTGATGATTAGAATATTCCTTATCCTTGCGTTGACGCTTATTGCCCTGCCGGCCACCGCGCAGCAACAGGACTCGACCATGACGCCCGAGGAGCGCCTGAATCGGATGCGGGCCGTTGAAGGCCGCGTACCCGAAGATGTGGTCACCAGCTTCCGCCGCCGAGTGGTAGATAGCAGCAACCTTCCCTGGCGGGCTATCGGGCGCGTCAACATTGGCGGGCGGGCGCACTGCAGCGGGGCGCTTATCGGTAAGCGGCTGGTGCTCACCGCTGCCCACTGTCTGTTCTCCAAGGCTGGCAACACCATGGTGGTGCCGGCGATCGTGCATTTCGTATCGGGCTACAGCAAAAGCGAATACCGGGCCCATTCCCGGGTTGAGAGATACTTTGTCCCCAAGGGGTTTGACGGGCGTCTGGGCGCGGAGCACAAGAATCTGCCTTTTGACTGGGCGCTCCTGACGCTGGAGGACCCGATTGGCGAGACAGAGGGCTTTCTGGAACTGCACGAAAACTTCCGCGAGGGCAGCACGCACACAGGTCCCCTTCTGGCGACGACGGAAATCCTTGCTGCCGGGTACCCGCGCGACCGTGCCCACATCCTGTCAATTGAAGAAAACTGCAACATTCAGACTGCCCTATACGGTAGCCGCGTGCTGGTAACCGATTGTCTCGCCATCGAAGGCGACAGCGGCGGCCCCATCCTTCAGGAAGTAGCGGGTGGCTATGTGATTGTCGGCATCCAGACAGCCTCAACCCAAGTCGGCCGCACGCGTGGCACGATGGGTGTATCAGCGCTTGCATTTCGGGACAGACTACAAGCTGCTCGTGAGGAAAGCCATTAAGGCTTTTTTGGGGACCAACACTACCGATACACCCATGGCGCCCACCAGGGGAGGCTAGTCCCCCTTGAGAACAGGATAGCCTTGCACATAAAGCCAGTCTGTTGCCTTAGCCGGTTCATGGCATGGCACGCATTCTTCCTTGTAACTTTTTGTCGTTGGATGATCCCGGTCGTCGGCATCAAAATAGGCCCACCCCCAGCCGTCGCCCCACAAGTCATTTGCCGGGAACCGTCCTTTGTCGTCCTTCACCATGACAAACCAGCCTGCGACGTCAGTCTGCCAGTTGGCATAGCCCGTTGTCATATAATCAGACTTTGTCTTGAACAGCTCCTTGACGATAACCGTCCCGTCCGGGAATTTCCCTGTCTTGCGGTATGCAGCAACGGACATTGGCGGTGCATATACCACATGCTGTTCGGTCACGCCTTCGTCTTCTTCCGAAAGAGCCCACGTACCGAGCGCCGTCCAGTTCTTCCGAAAATCGGTATCAGGCACCTGAATTTCACCATTCGGGCCGACAGTTGTTTCCCACGGGCCGACAGTCATCGGTCCCGCCGCATCACTGAAAGAATATGAAACACTGCTGGCCATTACGGCTGCAGTCGCACTGAGCCAAATCCTGGAACGCATCTCTAATCTCCACACATAGAATTTACCTGAGAAGACTAGCCGAGGAACTTTGATAGATATAATATTAGTTTTATATAGGTTTAATAACCAATGGTTATGCATGGAGTGCGTCTATGGAGCTCTATCAAATTCGTTATTTCCTCTCTGTGTCAGAGACCCTCAACTTCACTCAGGCAGCGAAGCAATGCAATGTCTCGCAACCTGCCCTGACAAAGGCAATCAAGAAACTTGAAGAGGAAGTGGGCGCAGACCTCTTGCTGAGGGAAGGTCGCTCAAACAGATTGACCACTGTCGGCAAATTATTGCGCAACAAGTTTCTAAAGCTGCAAGCCAACATGGAAGAAACAGTTCTTGCGGTTCAGCGATCCCTCAACCTGGATGACACGATTCTTCATGTCGCGGTTATGTGCAGCATTGGCCCACAACGCTATGCTCCCATCTTCCAGGCGTTCAAACAGAAATATCCCGGGATCAAATTGATCCTGACAGACGCACGTCAAATCGAAGTTGCCGAAATCCTGCTGGAAAACAGAGCGGATTGCGGCCTGTATGCCGCCGAAGAATTACTGTCACACCCACGCCTGGGAAGTATAAAACTGCATGACGAGCAAATAATGGTTGCGTGCTCTGAAACTCACCGGTTCGCCAACATGGAAAAGATCCCGATGCGGGAGGCCGTGCTGGAACCATACCTGGATCGGCTACACTGCGAGTACAGGCCTCAGTTCCTGGACTTTGCCGAAGCCAACCACCTACCGCTGCAGATTGTCTATTCAAGCGAACGGGAAGACTGGATACAGGCCATGCTCACCAGCGAAAACGGCGTTTGCATCATGCCAGAAAACTCGGCAACCCAGAAAGGCGTGGTTTTGCGGCCGGTATGCGACCCAGACCTGAAAAGGAAGGTCCAACTGGTTTATGTATCTGATCGCGAGAAGAGCCCCGCTTTTCAAGCCTTCGTGGATTTCCTGACAGAGCATCCCTTTGACCCCGCCCCTTGATCAACCAGCACCCCTTCAATCTGCACTCGCCAATCCTGCAATCTTCTGTAAAATAGCCCTATGAACAAAGACTTGGCCATTTCGGATCTTACGGCGCGGTTTGGCACAAAGATCAATCTTTCGACTGCCGACCGCGAACAGCATGGCGCGGACGAAAGCTCGCACGCCGTGATGATGCCTGACGCGGTCCTCTATGCCGCGACCACGGAAGACGTGGCCGACGCCGTGCGCATCTGCGCACGCCACCGCATGCCGGTGATCCCGTTTGGCGCCGGCACCTCGCTTGAAGGCCATGTCACGGCGCCCCATGGCGGCCTGACCATTGACCTGAGCCTGATGAACCGGGTGCTGGCCGTGAATGAGGCCGACCTTGACGTACGCGTGCAGGCCGGTGTCACGCGGCAGTCACTGAATGCATACCTGCGTGACAGGGGCCTGTTCTTCCCGGTTGATCCGGGCGCGGACTGTACGCTTGGGGGCATGGTGGGCACGCGCGCGTCGGGCACCAATGCTGTCAGGTACGGCACCATGCGCGAACAGCTTCTGTCGCTTGAGGTGGTCACAGCAACCGGCGAAATCATTGAAACCGGAAACCGCGCACGCAAGTCGGCCGCTGGCTATGACCTGACGCACCTGTTCACCGGGTCAGAAGGCACCCTTGGGGTGGTCACGGAAATGAGCCTCAAGGTTTATGGCAGGCCGGAAAAGCTGATGGCGGGCGTGTGCCGCTTCCCTGACCTTGGCGCTGCGATCGACACCGTTATCACCACGATTCAGATGGGCCTGCCGGTGGCGCGCATTGAGCTTCTGGACGAGCTGTCGATCAAAGCCGTGAACGCCTATTCGGGCTTGAAACACCAGGAAGCTCCCACCCTGTTCCTCGAGTTCCACGGCAGCGCCGCCGCCGTCGATGCAGACATCGCAGCTTTCAGCGATCTTGCCGCGGATATGGGCGGGTCAGACATTGAGTTCGCGGAAAAACAGGAGGACATCAACAAGCTGTGGCACGCCCGGCACCAGCTATATTATGCCACCCGCGCCATGGAGCCTGGCAAGCATGTGGTGACAACAGATGTGTGTGTGCCCATTTCGCGCCTTGGGGACTGTATGCGCGAGACCCGCCGCGACATGGATGAAAGTCCCATCGTGGGCACCATGCTGGGGCATGTGGGCGACGGCAATTTCCACACCATTCTACTGGCGGACCCGAACAATCTGGGTGAAATGCGGGCGCTGGATGACCTGCACGACCGCATGGTGACCCGCGCCATTGAAATGGGCGGCACCTGCACCGGCGAGCACGGCATCGGCCTTGGTAAAATGAAATATCTGGAAAAGGAAAAGGGCCCGGCTGTCCATCTGATGCGCCAGATCAAGGCCGCGCTGGACCCGGTCGGCATCATGAACCCGGGCAAATTGCTGCCGGGCATGGAAAACGGATCATGATCGAGGAATTTTTCACAGTACTGACCGTCCGTGCGGTGCCTGGGGCCCGCGAAGGCGGCCTCGTGCGCGAAATAGCAGGCATCCTGGGCCGTCACCGTCGGCAGAAGGCCTTCTGGGCAGACCATCTGCAGCACACCAAGGAATGCATCACCGCCCACCTTTATCAGGCAGACCCGAAAGAACCGATCCTGCTGATGGGCGCGGGACTGTGTCTTGATGTGCCTCTGGCAGCGCTGAATGATCACCCGGCCGGGGCGCTTCTGATGGATGCGGTTGAAACCCGTCAGGCGCGCCGCGCCATCAAGCCCTTTGGCAATGTGGAATTTGAGCGCGCCGACCTCACCGGCATGCTGCAGGAATTCTGGCTGGGCGACAAAAACACCGCCATCAGCCCGCCCGATATGGCCCCCCTGCCGCTGGTGGGCCACGGCATGGCCGTCAGCTGTAACGTGCTCAGCCAGCTGCCGCTGGCCTTTGCCGCGAGCCCCCCAGTTGGCGAGCAGGAAGAAAAAATTACAACTGCAATCCAGAAAGCGCATGTACGAGCGCTTCTGGCCATGGATTGCCCGGTCCTGCTGATTACCGACTATGAGCGTGTGGAAATCACGGGCACCGCGCCGCATGTTATCCAGACAGTCGACCCCCACCTGCTACCCGGGGATCCGATTGAGATGTGGGACTGGCCCATCGCCCCGCCTGGCGAGGTAGCCGCCGATCTAGATGTGCGCCTGAAGGTTGGCGCGTGGCTTCTGAACGTCTGACGGCCTGCCTACTGGCCCTCAACCCACCCGGTCCACCCGGGCCCGCGCACAACCCGTCCTGGGGTTGCGCCGGTATGCTCGCCGGCCTTGATCACCTGCACCCCATTGACAAACACATCGCTGACGCCCGTTGAAAGCTGGTGAGGATCATTGAAAGTTGAGTGATCCGCAATGGTCGCCGGATCAAACACCACGATATCCGCATAGGCGCCTTCGAGGACATGCCCCCTGTCGCGCAACTTCAGCCGTGCCGCAGGTAGTCCGGTCAGGCGGAAGATGGCTTCATGGAGCGGGATCACCTTCTCGTCGCGCACATAATGGCCCAGGAGGCGTGCCACGTTGCCGTAGGTGCGCGGGTGCTTGCCGCCAAATTCCTTGGCAACAGCAGGGTCAACCGCTTCGGCATCAGACCCGAAAGCCACCCAGGGCTGACGGATTTTCTTTTTCACATTGTCTTCACTCATCAGGAAGTAGATGGCGCTGACGCGCGTGCCGTCTGCAATCACCAGGTCCATCGCGGCCTCTTCGGGCGTTTTCCCCATGGCCTCGGCCACTTCTGAAAGACGCATACCGGTATATTTCTTCAGCTCCGGGTTCTGGAAATAGGGCAGCAGCACGCCTTCTGGGCCTGCCGCCAGCATCAGGTTCTCCCAGTCGTCAGATGGGGTTGTCATTTCCACCTGTAGCCGCTTGCGGATGTCCGGGTCCTTCAACCGCTCGGCCCACTCTTCATGGGTGCCTTCCTGCACCCAGGGCGGCATGGCAGCGTCAAGGCCCGTGGCACCTGCCGTGTAGCTATACATATCGGCACTGATGTCCAGGCCCTCAGCCCGAACGGCTTCAACGCGCGCAATCACATCATCCAGCTTGCCCCAGTTATCCTTGCCCGCCGCTTTCAGGTGATAAATCTCTGCGGGCAGGTCCGCTTCGCGGGCAATGGTAATCAGTTCCTCCAGCGAGGCCATGATCTGGCTGCCCTCACTGCGCATATGGGAGATGTAGCGCCCGCCATACTGGCCCGCGACGCTTGCGAGCGCGATCAGTTCATCGGTTTTAGCGTAAAAGGCCGGCGCGTAGATCAGCGACGTGCCCAATCCCATGGCGCCTTCCTCCATGGCGGTTGCCACCTCGGCCTTCATGGCTTCAAGCTCTGCCTCCGTCGGCGCCCGGTTGGCGTAGCCCACATGGTTGATGCGCACGGTGGTGGCCCCCACGTAGGACGCCACGTTGGGGGAAATGCCTTTGCTTTCCAGCATCTCCAGATATTCGCCAAAACCTGTCCAGGTCACTTCATACGGCTGAGGCGTGGCACTGATTTTCTTCTGGTAGTCTGCTTTCGTGTGCTCCGCCAGCGGCCCCATGGACCAACCTTCGCCAAACACTTCAAGCGTTACACCCTGCACCGTGTCCGACAGCCCGCGCCCGTCAAGGATCAGGCTGTCTGTTGCCCAGGACAGCATGTTGATAAATCCGGGCGCGACGGCCTTACCGGACGCATCAATCACGGTGGCCGCTTCCGCACCTGACAGGTCACCGACCGCGACAATCCTGTCCGCCCGCACGCCAACATCTGCAAGGCGCCCCCGGGCGCCTGTGCCGTCATAGACCGTGCCACCCTTAATCAGGACATCATACTGGTCAGGCTGTTTTTCTGTGTCGCCACACCCGGCAAGCAGAAGAAAAGCCGATGCCGCAAGAAGCTTCAGGAATGTGATGCGCGTGATAGCCATGGTGCCCCCAGATGTGATGTGACCAAATGGCACTCTATGGCCGGGACGCAGACGGGCGCAAGGCAACACTGCAGTTTCTCAGTGGCAAGGTGCGCTCAGCACAGTTATAGTGTCGCCCGAAGTGGGAGTGACACATGCTTGAGATCGTTCAAATACCAGTCCTGAATGACAATTATGTCTATCTGATCCATGAGCCCAAGTCGGGCGATACGGCGGTTGTTGACCCGGCCGTCGAAGACGAGGTGGTCACGGAGCTTGAGAAACGCGGCTGGACGCTGACACATATCCTGAACACCCACCATCACTGGGATCATACAGGCGCGAACCTGGCGCTGAAGGAACGCTATTATGGGCTGAAAATCATTGGCCCCGCCGCTGAGCGCGAGCGCATACCCGGCCTTGATGTGGCCGTGGCGGAAGGCGACGAAGCCCACCTGGGCGACGTGGCGGCGGACGTCTATGACGTGCCGGGCCACACCAGCGGTCACATTGCCTATCATTTCAAGGACGATGATGCCCTTTTTTGTGGTGACACACTGTTCGCCATGGGCTGCGGACGCCTGTTTGAAGGCACGCCAGACCAGATGTGGCAGTCGCTGTCAAAGTTCCTCAGGCTGCCGGACGAGACCCGCGTTTACTGCGCCCATGAATACACCATGGCCAACGGCAAGTTTGCCCTGACGGTCGAGCCTGAAAACACCGACCTGAAGGCCCGCATGGCTGACGTGGAAAAGCTTCGCGCCGCTGGCACGCCCACCATCCCGACCACCATTGGCTTGGAGAAAGCCACGAACCCGTTCCTGCGCCCCATGAGCGAAAACATCCAGGAAACGGTGGACATGATTGGCGCACCGCTGCCGAAAGTATTCGCAGAAGTGCGGGCGCGGAAAGATAATTTCTAGATACAACAAGAAACGTCCAAGGGGGACACAATGAAATCAGTGACAGTAGGAGTGGTTATGGCTGCAGCCATCACGGCAGCTGTGGGCGCGGAGGATGATCCGTTCCTGTGGCTAGAGGAAGTTGAAGGCGACAAGGCGCTTGAGTGGGTGCATGAGCGGAATGACCATTCGCTCGGACTGCTGGAAAAAGACCCGCGCTTTGACGCCCTGCGCGACCGCGCGCTCAAGGACTATAACGCCAAGGACAAGATCGCTTATGGCCGCCTCACCGGCGGTGCGGTGCACAATTTCTGGCAGGACGAGACAAACGTCCGCGGCCTGTGGCGCCGCACCAGCCTGAAATCCTACAAATCGGGTGATCCCAAGTGGGTCGATGTCCTGGATTTCGACAAGCTGGCCGAAGAAGAAGGCGAAAACTGGGTCTATAAGGGGCGGAAATGCCTGGCACCCGATTTTGGTCGCTGCCTGATTGAACTGAGCCGCGGCGGCGGTGATGCCGTTGTGGTGCGCGAATTTGATGCCTTCACCAAACGCTTCGTCGATGGCGGGTTCGAGACTGAAGAAGCCAAGCAGGAAGTGGTTTGGGTGGACGCCAACACAGTGCTGATTGGCACCGATTTCGGCGACGGTACCATGACCGATTCCGGTTATGCCAACCAGATCAAGCTTTGGAAGCGCAACGAACCGCTTTCCATGGCCAAGCTGATGCATGAAGGCGACCGCAAGGACGTGGGCAGCTTCCCGTTCGCCAGCCACCGCCCCGACGGCACCTATGTTGGTGTTGTGCAGGCTCCGGACTTTTTCACCGAAGTGATCCACATCATGGATGGTGAGGGCGAAGAAGCTGAAATGCGCAAGCTGGCATTGCCGAAAGCAATCTCCTTCAAAGGCTTCTTTGCGGATATGATTATCCTGAAGATGCGCAAGGCATGGACTCTTGGCGCCAAAGAGATCAAACCCGGCTCACTCGTGTCCATCAAAGTGGTTGATGCCATCGCCGGCAGGCCTGAGTTGAGCCTGCAGGTAATTCTTGAGACCGGTGAAGGCAGTTCGATTGATGATGTAACCATCGGCCGTGACCGGATTTTCATCCCCGTCCTTGACGATGTGACTGGCAACCTGAAAGCTGCACGCCCGGATGCTTCTGGCTGGCAGGTAGCTGACATAGGCATGCCTGAAAACGGCAGCCTGAGCGTGGTAAGCGCGGATGACTGGACAGACGCAGCCTTTGTCAACTTCGAGAGTTTCCTGCAACCCGATACGCTTTACGTTGTTGAACGTGGCATGGCCCCTGAAGAAATCACCAGCCTGCCGACACGCTTCGACACCTCCAACCTGGTGACTGAACAGAAGTTCGCAACAAGCGCAGACGGCACCAGCGTGCCTTACTTCCTGATCCGCCACAAAGACACCAAGATGGACGGCAAGACGCCGACGGTCCTCTATGGTTATGGCGGGTTTGAGATTTCACTGACGCCTGGCTATTTGTCCGGCTTCAGCAAACTGTGGGTTGAAGAAGGCGGCGCTTACGCCGTTGCCAATATTCGCGGTGGTGGAGAGTATGGCCCCGGATGGCACCAGGCAGCGCTAAAGGAAAATCGCCAGTTGGCCTATGATGACTTTATCGCCGTGGGCGAAGACCTGATCAGCTCGGGCCTCACCAGCCCAGAGCATCTGGGCATTCGCGGCGGCTCGAATGGTGGCCTGCTGATGGGTGTCATGACCACCCAGCGCCCTGACCTCTGGAACGCGGTAATCTGTGCGGTGCCGCTTCTGGACATGATGCGCTTCCACACGCTTCTGGCGGGCGCGAGCTGGATGGGTGAATATGGCAATCCAGACATCCCGGAAGAGCGTGACTATATCCTGAAGTATTCGCCTTATCAGAACCTGGATGCCAACAAGGACTATCCGGAAGTGTTCTTCTACACCTCCACCAAGGATGACCGCGTGCACCCAGGACACGCCCGCAAGATGGCCGCGAAGATGCTGTCGATGGGCAAGCCGGTGATCTACTATGAGAACACGGAAGGTGGCCACTCAGCCGCCGCGAACCTGAAGCAGAAGGCCTTCACTGACGCCCTGCAGACGGTTTATGTCCTGAAGAAGCTGATGGACTGACAACAAACATGGCGGGAGGCGACATCATCGCCTCTCGCTTTTGCGGAACCAGTAAACCAACATCATATTGTGGTCTCGCCACTCCCCCCCTATCCTGCCGCCTGAACACATCCCCGCAACAAGCGATGGCCCCAAGGATGGCGATGCAGGATTTTTCCAACCTGATGGACAGCCCCAATCAATACCCATTTCAGGTGAACTGGGGAGCCGATCAGGTGTATTTGCTTGGCGCTGACCCGGCCTTTTACCAGGATGCCGCTTTCCTGGACCAACGCGCCATCCGCCCCGGCATGCAGGGCAGCTGGCAGGATTGGGATCAGGTAAGGGCAGAAGCCTTGGCCAGCAACGCATCGCCTCTTGGTCTGATTTTCCACATCGGGCACTGCGGCTCAACGCTCATTTCCCGGGCTCTGGGGCTTCTGAACGGCCTGTTTTGCCTGCGCGAACCGCTGCCCTTCAGGGATCTGGCCATGTCCTGGACGGACCGGACTGCCCCCTGGACCCAGAAAAACGAGGCAATGCTTCTGGAAGACATGGCGGCCCTGCGTGCGCTTTGGGCCCGCACGCCCGATGCGACAAGTACCAGCGTCATTAAGGCCACCAGCTTCTGCAGCATAATGGCTGCGCCATGGCTGGCGCATTTTCCAAAAGACCGAGCGGTGTGCCTGTCGATGGCACCTGAGGTGTATCTGGCCACGGTACTGGGCGCCCAGGCTTACATCACCGATCTCGCGGGTGGTGCCAAGCCGCGGATGGTCTCCCTCATGGAGGCCACAGGAACCGATCTTGCGCCGCTTTCATCCCTTTCGCCGGGCGAGCTGGCCGCCATGACATATCTGGCAGAAATGACCAACATGCAGCAGGCAGCCGACGTGGCAGGCGAAAGCATGCTGCGTGTGGATTTTGACCGCTACCTGAAAGACCCCGCCGAAACACTGATCGCGCTGAGTCAACATTTTGGCCACCCAGCCGGTGAACAGACTATCGCGACAGCCCTCGCAAACCCCGTGCTGGGGCGCTATTCGAAAGCCACGGACTATGCCTTTTCCGCGACCGACCGGCGCGACCGTCTGGCGGCGTCCCGCGCGGAAAACCGCAGCGAGATCGCCAAGGGCATGAATTGGCTGGTTAGTTTTGCGCGCACGCATGACCTTGCGGCAAATGCGCTCCGGGCTTTTGGTTATGCCAGCTGAAGGCTAGGTACCGCTCCACATGCGGGTCAGGTTCTGGCGTACATATTCAAGGCGCATCTGCTCGTCTGATCCCACCTTGGCGGCGTTCGCGTGCAGGAACTCGGTTAGTTCCACCAGAATCTCGCGCTGTTCCAGACTGCGCACCATGCTCTCAATGAAGGTGATGGACACAATGCGTTCCCCCTTCGTCACAGGCAGAACCTGATGGTAGGTGGTGCTGGGGTAAATGACCGCTGAGCCGGCCTTGCCCTTGATCTGCAGGTTTTTGTCCCCCAGACGCACATTCAGCTCGCCGCCTTCATAACTTTCCGGGTCTGACACAAATACCGTGCAGCTGATGTCTGACCGGATGGCGGGGCGATAGGGCAGTGTCGCGTTATCGATGTGCTCGCCGTAATTCATGCCAAGTTGATATTTCGTCAGCATCGGAATAGCCATGGACTTGGGAATGCAATAGTCGCGAAAATACTCATTCCTCGACAAGCCGGTCTGAACGATATTTGCGGCTTCCTTGTAGCCTTCATCTGAATGATCCGGCTGAAGATTGTTCTTCTTCGAGAAGCCCGGATTGCTGTGCCGCCCATCTTCAAACTTGATCGTTGAGGCCAACTGCTGCAGGCGCGCCACTTCCTCTGGCAACAGCAGGGGATCAATAATGTGAAACATGGGATGCTCTCCGACTTGCTGAACAGGCAAGGCCTAGCATGCCGGACTCTGGCATTCAATTGGACGAAAGTCGCATGGGAGTGCATTCAGCCAGGCAAACAACTTATACTCAGTCCCAGAATTTCTATGGTGTTCCTGAACGCTTGTTGAGCTAGGTTCTTTTTGAGTGAGGATAAAAGAGGGACGCCCAAAATGAAACTGACACTGACAGCAGTTGCCCTTGCGGCAACGCTTCTGGCATCACAGGCCCACGCCAGCCAGGATGCGCCCACCGCGCATGAACAGAAGGCACTGGAAATATACCGTACCGCCATTTCCATGCGCACAGCCGAAGGCTTTGGCAACGTGCCAAAGCTGGCCAACTATCTGGCTGCCGAATTCAAGGCCGCAGGCTTTGATGAAGCGGACATCCACATCAAGGACATGGGCGAAACCGCAGCGCTGATCGTACGCTACCGCGGCGATGGCTCGTCCGGAAAGAAGCCGATCCTGCTGTCCGCACATATGGATGTAGTGGATGCCCACCCGGAAGATTGGGAACGCGACCCCTTCACCCTTATTGAAGAGGATGGCTATTTCTTTGGCCGCGGCACCGCTGACAACAAGATGGGCATCACGTCTCTCACCAGCACTTTCCTGCGCCTGAAGGCTGAAGGTTTTGTCCCCACCCGCGACCTGATCATCGCTTTCTCGGGCGATGAGGAATCCGGCATGGTGACAACCAAGGCACTGGCTAATGACTTCCGCGACCTGACAGATGCAGAATTTGTGCTGATAGCCGACGCGGGCGGCGGGGCGCTGGCGGAGGACGGCAGCGTACTGAGCTACAATATGCAGGCGGCCGAGAAAACCTATGTCACTTTCGAGATGACCGTCACCAATCCAGGCGGCCATTCAAGCCGGCCCCGCAGCGACAACGCGATCTATGACCTCGCCGATGCCCTGAAGAAGATTCAGGCGTACCAGTTCCCGGTGAGTTCCAGTGAATTGACCCGCACTTTTTTTCGCAAGTCTGCCGATCAGGCTGAAGGGGATCTGGGAAAAGCCATGGCGAAGTTCGCCAAGAACCCCAATGATGCTTGGGCGGTCAAAACCCTGCGGTCCTACCCCGAGTATGTCGGCACCACGGGCACCACATGTGTGGCAACGATGCTGAAAGCCGGACATGCAGAAAACGCCCTGCCCCAGACGGCCACGGCGACTGTGAACTGCCGGATTTTCCCCGGCGCTGGTGTCGATAACACTCTCAACACCCTGAAGGAGGTCGTAGGCAACCCGGCCATCAACTGGACAGTCATCTATGAGCCGACAGAAAGCCCGGCTTCACAGCTGCGAGACGATGTAATCGGCCCACTGACCAAGGCCGTTCATGCCCTGCATCCCGGTGTTGAAATCGTGCCCTATATGGAATCAGGTGGCACCGACGGCATGCATTTCCGCGCGGCCGGCATGGACAGCTACGGCGTATCAGGCATCTTCATGAAGGGCAGCGACGTCTATGCCCACGGCCTGAATGAGCGCCTTCCCGTCAAGGCCTTCTATGACGCGCTGGAGCACTGGCACATTCTGCTAACAGAAATCGCAGGATAGCGTTTTGCGACACAGGCAATCGCCCGATTGGCGGTTGCCTGCATTCCGTGTATTATACTCTTCGTTCAGAGTGCTTCGACACATGAAACGGGGAGGTTTCCATGGCGAACTCTGACGGATTAATCCTACATTATATGAGCATGCGGCGGGCCATAGGCCGGCTGGGGCTTTTGTTCCCCATCATCCTGGTTGTGGGCAGCATTCTCTTCGGGGACATGGCCAACCTTGGTGGCGATATCATGCGCCTGTCGATCAGCCAATATTATCATTCGCCCATGGGCGATGTGTTCGTTGGCGTCTTGTGCGCCGAAGCCATTTTTCTCTATGCCTACCAGGGTTATAAAGACACACCCGAACAGGCCGCCAGGCGACCCTGGTATTATATTTCCGACAATGCAGCAGGCAATATCGCCGCAGTGGCGGCAGCGGGCACTGCCATCTTCCCCACGCTTGAAACCAAAGACGTGTTGGCCGGCATCCCTTTCGGCATCTCAAGCTATCTGCACTGGTTCTTCTCGCTTCTCTTCTTCCTGATACTGGCCTACTTCTGTCTGTGCCTTTTCACCAAATCCTCTGATGCGGAACCGACCCTGCAGAAGCGCCGCCGCAACAAGATCTACCGCCTGTGCGGCTGGACCATGCTGTCCATGATCGGGCTGGGCGCTGTGTATCTGATCCTGGGGAAATATATTCTCAGCACCGAACAGATCGCCGCGATCGAGGCCTACAGCCCCACGTTCTGGCTGGAGACAATCTCGGTCTGGGCGTTCGGGCTCTCCTGGTACGTCAAGGGCGAAGCCATCCTCAAAGACATGCCCTATGAGGAAGAAGAAGCTGAAGCAGAACCAGCCGGCTGACCCGGCTCATCTGCGCGCAAAAGGCAATCATCCTCCCCTTGACATTACGTGCATAAATATGCACATAAAATGTCATGAACGCAGAAACTGAAGTCAACACCCTGTTCGAACAGATGGATTCGACCTTCTTCAAGGCACTGGCTGAGCCCGTGCGCATTGAGATTTTGAAGAAGCTTATCATGGTGCGTGAAGCAGACATCCACACCATCGCGAAAGACCTGCCGCAGGACCGCAGCGTGATATCGCGCCATCTGTCGATTTTGGAAGAAGCCAAGGTTGTCAGCATGCGAAAAGACGGGCGCCACCGCATTTACACCATTCAGGGTGATCAGTTTATCGAACGGTTCGAAGCCATCACCCAAACCATTAAACGCTGTATGGCACTGGACTGCTGCTGACACTTTTTTTACCCATATAAGTGCATTAATGTGCATATATGCATTAAAAAGGATAGACCGCTATGGAGATCAATGAACAGCTTCCCCTCTATGCCGTTGTGGGGTTCATGTTGCTTTTTGGATTGGCCGAGTTGTTCACCGGGCTTTATGGCAGACTGAAACGCCGACGCGATGACTGGTTGATCGATATCATCAGCATCGGCCAATTCACCATGCTGATCAATCCCGGCATTGTTCTGGCAGTTGCCTTCATTGGCAGCATGGTGCTGCCCGACTATCATGGTGCCCTTACCGGCCTACCCTTTTGGGCCGCTTTCCTTCTCGTCGCCCTGCCGGATGATTTCCTGCATTATTCCTATCACCGGGCCGCCCATGAGTGGCCCCGGCTGTGGCCCTGGCACCGGACCCACCACACCAGCCCGACCTATAATGTTTCCATTATCTTCCGGGAAAACTGGCTGTGGCTGACATTCCAACCCGGCGCCTGGTGGGGCGCTTTCATGGTCTATCTGGGCCTTGGCGAGGCATTCCTTTTGAATGCTGCGATCGTTGGCGCCCATAATGTCTGGCTGCATAACGGACTGGATTTTGACCAGAAACTATACCGGCTCCCCGTCATCGGGCGGCTGTATCACTGGAGCGAATATCTGATCAACAGCCCGGGGCTGCACCGGGGCCATCACGGTCTTGGCGAAGGCGGTGTGCCCTTTGGCAACTATGGCCAATTGCTGTCGGTCTGGGATGTGCTGTTGCGTACGGTCGAGTTTCACAAGGACAAGCGCCCCGCCTACTATGGCACCATCAAGGAAGATCTCGATAGCTGGCAAAGCCAATTATGGTGGCCGTTCGTGAAATCCGACCGGCCCGGAAGCGACATCGGCACAGCAGAAGCCAAGATGATGGAAGCGCCGCTTACCACAGCGGCAGACAGAATCTCTTAGCCATCAACGTCCTTGAGGAGAAGCATATCTCGGATTCGAAGCTCTTTGCTTTTGTCAAACCCACAGGCGAATTGGTTCTTTTTCGGGTTTACAAAAGTACCGAACATGAGATCCCAGATCGGAAGACCATAGTTTTGTGCGTGATGACCGGCCTGATGATGCACCCGGTGCATTTCTGGACGCTGGACAAAGTAGCCGACCCATTCTGGGGACCGCGTGTCCGAATGGATATAGATATTATAGAGCGCAGCGATTAGAAGCGCTGCTGCCGCCACATCCACACCGGCACCAAACAACCAGAATGCAACGCCGACATTAAGAACATTTGCCGCAAACCCGTCAAATGGGTGCACATAAAAAGCCGTCAGGGCCTCAATCCTTGCCGGGCTATGGTGAAGCTGGTGAAACACGCGCCACAACAGGTCATACCTGTGTGTAGCGCGGTGCCACCAGTAGGCAATTAGGCTGGCAGCGAGAAACACCAGAAAAGCTGCTACAACAACAGGTATTCCGGGGTCTAAATGAAAAACCGCGTTCGCAGCGAACCAGTCACTAAATAAATACCCCGCAGCCAATGCCACAACGATTTGAAAGCCGCTGATTGCCCCCGCATATATCTGCCAGCGCTTATCGCAGTCGTTGCCCGAAGCCGGAGCGATCACCTCAAAGGTGAAAACCACAACAAAAGTGACGAAAATAATAAAGTAACCTGCCAGTTCCATCCCATCCCCCGCTGGCCAATTCTAAGCAGCCACGTACGCTAGAGCAATCCCAATTGCTCTCCCGGTGTGGTGATGGGGGCTAGCTGCCAGTTGATTGGCGCCTTGCCCTGCGCCGTCAGATAGTCATTCGCTTTGGAAAAATGCCCGCAGCCGAAGAAGCCGCGATAGGCCGACAGTGGTGACGGGTGCGGGCCTTCAAGCACCAGATGCCGATCCTTGTCGATCCCGGCGCCCTTCTTCTGGGCATAGCCGCCCCACAGAATGAAAACGATTCCGTCATGGGCCTCGTTCAATACCTGGATCACCCGGTCGGTGAACTTTTCCCAACCCTTGTTCTGGTGGGCGCCGGCGTTCGCGGCCTCCACCGTCAGGACGGCATTCAGCATCAACACACCCTGTCTGGCCCAGCCTTCCAGAAAGCCGTGCCCCGGATGTGTGACTCCCAGGTCTTCTTCAAGTTCCTTGTACATGTTCCGTAAGCTTGGCGGCACATCCACCCCCGGCTGCACCGAGAAGCTGAGCCCATGCGCCTGACCGGGGCCGTGATACGGGTCCTGCCCGATGATCACTACCTTTACCGCGTCAATCGGCGTCACCTCAAGCGCGTGAAAGATGTTTTCCTCAGCCGGATAAATGGTTTTCCCTGCAGCCTTTTCCGATTGCAGGAAGGCCGCAAGCGCCCGCATATAGTCTTTGTCAAATTCGGTGCCGAGCGCTTTTTGCCAGCTGGCTTCATGGATATGCATACTGTGTTCCCCTGATCAGATGCCCTTCATACACATTGGCCCCGATCAAGGGAACAGGGAGATTACCTATCCCAGCAGCCAGTGGGTGAACGCCGCCCACGCCTCGGTTGGCCCGATGATAAAGAAGGCAGCGTAGCGGGCCGTCAGGACGGCAAGCGCGACCCAGGAAACCTTGTGAACTTGCCCCAGTGTCCGCCGGTCATAGATACACATGGCCGCGATCAGGCCAAAATGGAACAGCATGCCAATGGGCGGGAACCCAAGCGTAAACCCAAGCCGTCCGGTTGCCGGGTCCATCATCATGATGCCGACCAAAAGCATCAGCCGTTTGTGCGTTTCGGGCACCTTCCGGTTCATGATCGCCAGCGTGTAATAGACCACGAAGATGGTGATATCCATCAGCGGAAGCATAATGAATTGCTCAGGCGAAAACGGTGTTGCACTGGCGTCACCGCGGGCGAACACCTCGCCCGTCACCACAACGCCGGAGGCCAACATGATCAACGCCAGCCCCACACTGGCCTGCCCAAGCTTCATATGTTTCTTGAGGTTTTTCGCCCGCACAAGTGACGCCTGATAGGTAAATAGCGCGAGCCAGGCGAAGAAGCTGATGCCGTGGGCCACCAGCGCCATGCTCATTGTCCCGCCACTAGCGAAACGTGCATACATGAACGGTGTGAAACCAAGAATGGATAGCAGGATCAGGGCAAGGCCCATCCCCACATAAAAACGACGACCAGTCTGACTGGACCCCATGATTTGTCTCCCCTTTTCCCCGCAGGAAAAGCTGCCAGAATTCCGCTCCCTTGCCAATTGGGAACTTGTTGTTTTGACGCTGGAGACAGGCTATTTCACCTGGCCCCACCGGAATCAGCGGCGAAAATATTTCCACAAAAGCCGACCCACAAGAGTGACTTTAGATTACCTGAGCAAAAATCGTCTAAACACTGGTATTTCATTCCTGTGCATTTCCTTCGCCGTATATTCTACTGAACCAAAATTCTCAAACCGAGCGTTTCCATATAACTCAAAAATTAGAATTTAATTTTTTATCAAGCGCAATATCACCATTATTTGAGTATAAATTTTCTACTGATACCCCTAAATTCTTCTCGTTTGTTTCGCTGGGCAGCTGCGCCTATGTATGAAACCACTGAAGAAGCACCTTTCAACCCCTGGCAGGATTTGAAGTTGAAGGGTGCAAGATTGACGCGAGGAGTATAGGGCCATGTCGAGCATCCCTGTTTTTTTGACCGCTGAAAAGCATCACATCCTGATCGTTGGCGCCACATCGGCGGCAATGGCGAAGGTTGGCCTGTTCACGCCAACCGCAGCCCGCATCAGTGTGATTGCCCCAGGTGCGACGGACGCGCTCAGGGAAGCCGGGTTGTTGCCTGAAGACACAGGCCGCGACCTGCTGGTTCACGATCGTCCGTTCACGGAAGATGACCTCCGGGGCAAAACGCTTGTTTATATCGGCGCCGATGACGAGATCACAGAAGAGCGTATCCTTCGGCTCGCGAACACCCGCAATCTGCCGGTCAATGTGATCGACAAGCCAGCCAAATCGAATTTCACCACGCCAGCTCAGTTCGCCCGCGGGCCGCTGCAGGTGGCTTTCTCTTCCGGGGGTGACGCGCCTGTATTCGTGCGCCGCCTCCGTAGCAGCCTTGAGAAACTCCTGCCCCCTTCTCTTGGCGTGCTTGCTGCTGCGGCGGGCGCTGTCCGGGCTCGCGTCAAAACCATCATCCCTGACGGAACCCGCCGCAGACTATTTTATGATCGCCTCTATGATAACGCCAGCACCTATGCCGACCTTGACCAGGATGAGGTAGAGCGCCTGGTGCTTGAGGCCGCGAAAAGCCACCGCGTGGGTGCGACCACCGGCCAGGTGCAGCTTGTTGGCGCAGGCCCCGGTGACCCGGATCTGCTGACCATCAAAGCGCACCGCGCGCTGCAGCAGGCAGACGTAATCGTTTATGACCGGCTGGTGAGCCGTGACGTGTTGGCGCTCGCGCGCCGCGACGCAGACCTGATCTTCGTTGGCAAGCGCGAAGGCGACCACGGCATCGGCCAGGACGGCATCAACCGCGTGATTGTTGAAGAGGCCCTCAAGGGCCGCCGCGTTGTGCGCCTGAAGGGCGGCGACCCGCTGCTGTTTGCCCGTGCTGGTGAAGAACTGGACGCGCTTCGCGCCCACGACATTCATGTTGAGGTGGTGCCCGGCATCAGCGCCTTTCAAGGCATCGCCGCCACCACCCAGATCCCGCTGACAGACCGCGCGCATGCAAGCTCTATCACTCTTGTCACCGGCCACCTGAAGGACGGCGCTTACAAGGATTGGGCGCGCCTCGCAGGCGACGGTCAGACACTGGCGATCTACATGGGTGTGAAAGGGGCACCAAAGATTTCGGCAGGCCTGATTGGTGAAGGCGTCAAGGCATCCACCCCTGTGGCTGTGGTTGAAAATGGCACCCGCGCCAACGAACGCCGCTTCTACGGCACGCTTGAAACGCTGCCTGAAGTTGTTGCCAAAAATGATGTGAAAAGCCCAGCACTGCTGCTGATCGGTGATGTGGTCTCGAACGCCGCTGATCTTGCCTGGGCCGCAAAAGAATCCGGTCGCCTGCAGGCAACCGCGTAACTGTCAGGAGTTAACGATGGCTAGAAAAATCAAAGGGCCACAGATGATTGTCGCGAACCGCCTTCTGGACGGTCGCGTGGTATTCATGAAAGCCGACGGCACTTGGTCCGCCGTTGCAGGCGACGCCGCTGTCGCCGCTGATGAGGCTGGCGTCGAAGCACTTGAAGTGCTGGCGCAAAAATCCGCAGACGAAAATTACGTGCTGTCGATCGAGGTGATCGACGCCACAGAGCGCGACGGTAAACCGTTCCCCGCTCATATGAAATTCGCCATGCAGGCAAAGGGCCCAAGTGTGCGCCCGGATCTGGGTTACCAGGTTTCGCCGGCATGGGAACAAACCGACCTTTAAGGACGATCAGACATGTATGCTTACGATAAATATGATCATGCCCTTGTGAACTCCCGCGTTGCGGAGTTCCGCGACCAGGTTGAGCGCCGCGTGAAAGGCGAACTGACGGAAGAAGAGTTCCGCCCGCTGCGCCTGATGAACGGCCTGTACCTGCAACTGCATGCCTATATGCTGCGCGTTGCCGTGCCCTACGGCACGCTTTCGGCCGACCAGATGCGGACGCTGGCGCATATCGCGCGCAAATATGACAAAGGCTATGGCCATTTCACCACACGCCAGAACATCCAGTATAACTGGCCGAAGCTGTCTGACACACCGGACATCCTGCAGGAACTGGCTGACGTGGAAATGCACGCCATCCAGACATCCGGCAACTGTATCCGCAACGTGACGACCGACCAGTTCGCGGGCGCGACCGCCGACGAGATCGCTGATCCACGCCCTTATGCCGAACTGATCCGCCAGTGGTCCAGCTTCCACCCGGAATTCTCATTCCTACCGCGGAAGTTCAAGATTGCCATCACGGGTGCGGACATCGACCGCGCTGCCGTGAAATGGCACGACATTGGCCTGGTGGTGAAAAAGAACGACGCAGGTGAAGTAGGCTTCGAAGTTCTTGTGGGCGGCGGCATGGGCCGGACGCCGGTAATCGCGAAAACCATCCGCGACTTCCTGCCAGAGAAAGATCTTCTGAGTTACTTGGAAGCCATCCTGCGCGTTTATAACGAGCAAGGCCGCCGCGACAATAAATACAAGGCGCGGATCAAAATCCTCGTGGACGCTCTCGGGGCAGACGAATATGCCCGCCAGACGGAAGAAGAGTGGCAGAAGATCAAAGACCTGCCGATCGACTTCCCGGCAGAAGAGGCAGCTCGCATCAAGGCCTTCTTCGCGCCGCCACCGCTTCAGGTGCTCGAAGACAATGTTCCCGCCGTTGATGAGCTGGCGAAGAAGAACTTCATCTTCGGCGCATGGCTCAAGAACAACACCAACCAGCACAAGGTGCCTGGCCACGTGAATGTGACGATCAGCCTGAAGCCGCACGGCGGCATTCCGGGTGATGCCACGGCCGAGCAGATGGAACTGGTCGCAGCACTGGCTGACGAATATAGCCAGGGTGAGCTACGGATCAGCCACGAGCAGAATCTGATCCTGCCGCATGTGGCGAAGAAAGACCTGCCAGCCATCTGGACAGACCTTGATGAAGCTGGCCTGGGCATCCCGAACGCGGGCCTCTTGACCGACATGATCGCCTGCCCTGGGCTGGACTATTGCTCGCTCGCGAACGCGCGGTCGATCCCGCTGGCGCAGGAACTCGGCAAGCGTTTCGACGACTTCAAGCGGCTGCAGGATATCGGCCCACTGAAGATCAAGATCTCCGGCTGCATCAACAGCTGCGGACACCACCACGCAGGCCATATCGGCATCCTGGGTGTGGACCGCAAGGGCGAGGAAAACTATCAGCTGCTGTTGGGCGGTTCGGGCGCAGAAGACGCATCCAAAGCCGCGATCCTCGGCCCGGGTTTTGACGAGAATGGCATCATCGACGCCATTGAAAAAGTGGTCGCTGTTTATCTTGGCGAACGCACCGACGGCGAAGAATTCCTGGCAACATACCGCCGGGTGGGCCCAGACGTATTCAAGGAGGCTGTTTATGGCACTCGTTAATCTGACAGGCATCCAGGCAGGGGACTTCACTGTTCTCGCTGAAGACCAGACCCCGGCAGAGGGTGCGACTGTTGCTGTACCGCTCTCACGCCTACGGGACGAAGGCGACGACTTCTTCAAGCTCGCAGGCCCGGTCGGTGCGGTGCTGGCCACAGACACCAACTATACCGACCTCGCGCCACTGATGAACAAGCTGGCCTTTGTCGTGATCGACTTCCCGGCATTCGGCGATGGCCGCGGCTTTTCCCTTGCTGTGCGGCTTCGGAAGGATCTGGGCTTCAAGGGCGAAATCCGCGCCACCGGCCCAGTGATCCCGGATCAGGCCCTGTTCCTGCTGCGCGCAGGCTTTGACACGGTCGAGGTGAGTGACGCACGCGAGGCCGCCTTCAAGGCTGCCCTTAAGCGTTTCGATACCTTCTACCAGACAGACTATACCGGCCAGGTTTCGCTCGCGCATGCCCGCCACGGTAAAAACCAGGAGAGGAAAGCATCGTGACCGCTGCCCCCGCCTTGAAGACTGCTGATTTTTTTGATCCGCTCACGGCAGTGGATTATCTTGACGCGCGCTACGCCAACGTGGAGCCGGAAGAGGTGATCGACGGAGCGCTCAAATATTTCGGCCGCCGCTTCGCGCTGGTGTCTTCCTTCGGGGCGGAATCGGCTGTGCTGTTGCATATTGCGTCCCAGGTGTCGAAAGACATCCCGGTATTGTTCCTGGACACTGGCAAGCTGTTTGGCGAAACCAAGCGCTACCGGGATCAGTTGATTGACCTGCTGGGCCTCACCGACGTGCGCTCCATCTCACCTGACGTGAATGACACGCAGCGGGAGGACCCGAAAGGTGCCCTCTGGAACCAGAACCCGAATAAATGCTGCTATATCCGCAAGGTGGCGCCCATGGCGCGCGTGCTGGAGGGCTTCGAGGGCTGGGGCTCTGGCCGCAAGCGTTACCAGGGGGGCGTTCGCAGCCTGCTGCCACATTTCGAGGCATCTGACGGACGCGTGAAAGTGAATCCACTGGCGTTCTGGACCAAGGATGATGTGCTTGACTATAAGGAGCGCGTGGACCTGCCAGACCACCCGCTGGTGTCTGAAGGCTTCGCGTCCATCGGCTGCATGCCTTGTACTGACCGCGTATCAGACGGCGAGGACGAACGCGCGGGACGCTGGCGTGGCCAGGCCAAAACCGAATGTGGCATTCACTTAAGCTTGGCTGAGAACAGCCGCATTCTATCCAAGGGTTAACCTGACCGGAAAGTCCAGATTTCCGGTCAAAAAAATCCCCAATTCATCAAGAAAATCTTTGCTCTTGTGTCACAAGTGCCTATGATGCGGTGATTAAGTTTTTCTAACGCAGGTTTGTTTATGAAGCGCTCGCTGTTACCTTTGAATGCCCTCCGTGCTTTCGATGCTGCCGCCCGTCATATGAGCTTCAAGCTCGCCGCCGATGATCTGTCGGTGACGCCTGCAGCCATCAGCCAGCAGATCCGCTCGCTTGAGGATTTCCTGGGGGTAGAACTGTTTCGTCGCACCAACCGGTCACTTGTCCTAACAGAGGCCGCGCAATTGTCGCTCGCCCCCCTCAAGGAGGGGTTTGAGCGCATGGAAGAGGCTGTCGATATCCTGACGGAATCGAAAACCTCCAATGTGTTGAAGGTCAGTGTGTCGCCATCCTTCGCCAGCAAGTGGCTGGTGCCGAGGCTCGCGAGCTATTATGAGCGGCGCCCGGATGCGATCGTGAAAATCTCCGCCACCATGCAGATCACCGACTTCAAGGCAGAGGATGTCGATATCGCCATCCGTTATGGCCTGGGCAACTATACCAGCCTCTATGAAGAGGAAATCCTGCGCGAAACGGTTTTCCCAGTGTGTTCGCCCAGCCTCTTTGAAGGCAAGAGCGTGGCCACGACGCCAAGCGATATCCTCAGCCACACGCTGATCCATGATGACAGCACGGCGGAGGACGACAGCGTCCCTACCTGGACCATGTGGATGAAAGCTGCAGGAATCGAGATGCCCGACGGCATGCCGGCGCTGCACTTCAACAACCACGCACTGGCAATTGAAGCTGCGGTTGCAGGGCGCGGCGTGGTGCTGGCGCGCTCCGCCATTGCAGAAGAGGACCTGAAGGCTGGGCGGCTCATCAAGCCGTTTGGCGAAGCCGTACCGATTAACTTCGCGCACTATATTGTCTGCCCGGAAGACAAGCTGAAGAACGAACGCGTTCAGGACTTCATCGACTGGCTGCGTAGCGAGACCGGCAACAAGGCCCCTGCGGAAGAAGAGTAGGCCCCATGAAACAAATGCTGTGCTGCCTGATTGCCCTTTATGTGCTCGGCGGCGCTGCTTTTGCCCAGGCGAATGTACCACCATCCGATAGCGCCTCTGAAAACTGCCTCAAACTTGGCGCAGATGAGACACTTGGCCCTCACTATCCCGCTTACGAGCAGCTCATTACCGATCTGTACAAGCGCGCCGGGTTGTGCGCCATCTCCATAGCCATGACTCCCAAACGCATTGAGCAATTAATGGCGAATGGCGAACTGGACGGCGACTGGTTCCGCCCCTCCGAATATATCGCCACGCGCGGCCTTGAGCAGCAGATCGTACCCCAGGCCGTCTTCGGCCTTGAAGCCCGCATGATCTGGCTCAAGGACACTGGTTTCTCGGGCGACCCAGCCGACCTCAACGGTCTGACCGTCGGCTACCGCGCCGGTTTCAGGTGGCTTGAAACCCATATTCCCCTGATGGGCGGTAGGCCCTTTGCCATCTCTGGCGGCAGCCAGGTAAAGGCACTTCTGGAACATGGCCGCATCCATGTGTATGCCACCAGCAGCGCCCATGAACCCAACATCATCGACGCGTTCGGCGACAGCGCTGACCGGCTGACGAGCAAGCGCTGGGCTACCGAACCCTTTTACCATTTGCTGCAGCCCCGCCACGCCGACAAGATCCCTGCCCTGACAAAAGCGCTGAAGGACATGATCCAGGACGGCGATATGCAACGGCACCTCACGATGCCGGGCGTGATTGCCGTACCGCTCAGACCTGAAAACTAAAGGTTGGTATCACAACTGGACCGCGCTAAAAGCGTCCGAGGGAAATGGGAAACCGAAGGGAAGCACCATGCATTACCGGCATGCACTTTCAAGTCGCACAGCACGCCGGGTGATCTTCAGGCGGACGCTGCAGGGCATGATCATGGGCAGTGGCGCCCCACTTGGTTGGGCAGTCATTCAAATATTCCGCGGTGTTGACCTACAGACAGACATCCCAGCAAATCTACCGCTCTATCTGTATATGCTGTTTGGCACGATGCTGGTATTCAGCGCCTTCGGTTTCTATGTGGGAAAACAGGAAGGCCTGATGCGACAGCGCTCGCTCCGGGATTCCCTGACAGGACTTTATAATCTCAGGCACTTCCGCGACCGGTTGGACGCCGAAGTGATTAACGCCCGCCGTCACGAAACACCTTTGTCGCTCATCTTTTTCGATCTGGACCATTTCAAAAAGGTCAACGACACCTATGGCCACGCCGCCGGAGACCTGGTCCTTGTTGCTGTGACAGAATCTGTCGCGTCAGCCCTGCGCCAGAACGAGCTTTTTGCCCGTATCGGGGGTGAAGAGTTTGCAATTCTTCTGCCTCAAACGTCGCTCGACCAAGCCGCACAGCTTGCGGAACGGCTTTTGGACGTTATCCATGACCTGTCTATATCCATTGATGACGAAAGAAAGATCACAACAACAATGTCGCTCGGCGTCGTTATGCTGAAGCCTGATGAAGACGCCAAATCTATCTCGGAACGCGCAGACGAAGCCATGTACCAAGCCAAACGCTCCGGTCGTGACCGGGCCTTCACTGCCTAAAACATCCGGATCTCCAAAACTGCACATGCATTCCCCATTCAACCTTTGTTTACATTTTTACACTAAGTAAATAACCATTACCTTGGGGGAACAAGCCATGACCAAAGCCATCATTCAGGGCCTTTTCATTTTAACATTGATCATCGGTGTCAGTATTGCAGAGGCCTTGATGCCGCTTGCAATACCAGAAACACAGGCGGTCAACCGGTTCTACACCCCCGATGGAATGAAAGGCACTTTAACCGGATGGCAGGAATGCCGTGCCGCCGGGCTGAAAATGGAAAAGGGCCGTAGCGACCGCCAGATCATGGGGCATTGCACAAACGGCTATGCCGTCGCTCAAAGTGCACCTGTTCGCTTTTCCGACATCCGCACACATGATGAAGCCAGCGCTTGCGCTTTCAGCTTGGATTTCGATAACAAACCATACCGGCGCTTCCTGTCCGCCACTATCAGCAACAGGGACAAGGGGGTTTATGTCGCGCGCGTGGGTTTAAAGACTGCTAACCCTCTTAATCTGACCGACAAGGTCAGCAACATCATCGATGTCTGGCTGGAGCCTGGCGCCAAGCAGCATCGCTGCCTTGGCATTGTTTTCAGATTTGAAACAGAAGCCGAAGCGCATCGGTTCGACACCGCTATCGCTAGCGCCAAGATTGAGCTGCTTGGCGTCTACGGCGTATCAGACAAGCCTGCCGAGCTGCCCGAACAGCCCAGCAAGCCCTCATTTGGCAAACTGCCCGACGCCACCAACGCCTGACTCCTAGAAGTTATAGGCAACCCCTAGCCCGAACGTCAGCATATAGCGCTTGTCGATAGCTGGACTGATGCTGATATCCTTGTCCAGAAAGGTGGCGTTTGAGAATGCGATCATGTTCACGCTGTCGCTCAACTGATACACCGCTGTGACACCGGCCTCAAAATTCAGCGCTTTGGTATTTGGCTGGAACACCGGCAGGATCACATCCCGATCCTTTTCAATCATCTTGGCTTGCTGCTCGGCTGTGGTGCCCCAAAGGTAATTGGTCAGGTCTTCATTTTGCCAGCTAACACCCACACTTGGTGTGACGAACAGCTTGTCTGACGTGAAGGTGTAGCTGTAACCCGCCTTCAGCTCCATGCCACTAGAAGTGTCCGTTGCGTCATGCAGGCCTGTGGCCGACAGTGTACCAAAGGAGCCCGAAAGGCTTGCCCTGAGGCCAAGGTCCGCAGTGACCTTGTTACGGCTGGAGCCCGGCAACATCCGCGCCGACCCGATCACATCCAGGGAAAAGCCCGCATCTGCATCTTCTGCCGGCTTCAGCAGGTGGAAGCCCAGCTCCGTACCCTCAATGAAGAAGCGGTCGCCCCTGTAGGCAATATAGGGGAAGGCGTTGAATTCACCATCCTCAAGGGCGAACGGGCTGGTGCTATAAAGCCCAATGCCGCCAACTGACCATTTCGGCGGACCGCCTTCCTGGGCGCTTGCACCCGTGCAGGCCAGCACGGCACCAGCCATTCCAACTCCAAACAATCTCGCTTTCATCATCGTGACTTCCTTTTTTTGTCATCCATGTGCCCGCTTCAGATGACACGCGCCAATCCCACAAGGCATAACCCTATCAACGCACACAACCCCACAAGGGCCAATACCAGATAGTAAGCTTTGTGTTTCATGGCCTGCGCCTCCCGAACAACAACGCTACCTTGTTTATGCAGGCGAGAGCCGTCAAAACCTGTTACGCGAAATTGCCAATTCAGATCATGAATTTGCTGCACCTGGCCAACCTGTGCATTCGCGCGTCGTGAAATTACCCGCCGCTGCAAGTCGTGCCGCTTGCGCTCATTTTCGACCCGGCTATGATGCCGTCGCATTAGGGAAGCGACAGGTATGAGGCAACAGACGTGACGCAGGATGAGCTTTTCGCCTTTTGGGGCACCAAGGTCCCCAAAATAGAATTGCAAAAGACCACGATGATGGGCGCTTGCGGCCTGATTCTGGCTTTCATCGCGCCCTATGACACGTCTGATATGCCGTCAGGTCTGTGGCGTGTCCTTTATTGGGTCAGCCTTTTGCTGTTGGGCTCCGTGCTTACAGGGCCTGTTGCGCGTTTCAGCTTTCCGAGGATCATGAAGTACACCAAATCGCCGGGGTTGCTTCTGGCAGCCTATGCCATGGCCCTCTCGGCGCCCGTTTACCTAATGGTCGTCGCCATCGACATCTATTATCATTCTGTCAGGCATACCGGAGCGGGACCGACGGTCGACTATTATATCAAGTTCCTGACCCATGAGGACCTGAGCGCCTGGGATCTCATCATCTGGTATTTCCAGGTTTCGATCATCACCTTCATGGCGAACGCCGCGATCAGCATGGTCGTGCATATCACCCGCCCAAAGCCCGCCCCCGAACAGAAAGGCCCGCCGCCAGGGTATCTGTTCCTGCGCCGCCTTCCCGCCCCGCTTGGACAAGGCCTGCTGTGTCTGCAGATGGAAGACCACTATATTCGGGCCTACACAGACAAAGGCGATACGCTGGTTCGCATGCGACTGAAGGATGCCGTGGCCGAACTGGAAGGCTTTGGCGGCTTGCAAGTACATCGGTCCTGGTGGGTCGCGCTGGACATGATTGAGAGCGTCAGGAAAGACGGTCGCCGACATCTGATCCACCTCAAGGGCGGCATGACAGTGCCGGTTTCAAAAACATTTGAAGGCAGCCTAAGGGAGGCTGGTTACCTATAGAAAAAGGGGCCGCGAAAGCAGCCCCTTCTCCAGGTCAAAACCTATCCTTTATTCCTCGACAGCCTGCTCATCGGCCTCATCCGCATAGGAGCGGTCGAAAGCTGTTGAGAAAAACAGCGCATTCAGGAAAAGCTTTTCCGTTGCCAGATAGGTCGCCCGGAAATTCGGGTTATCAGCAAACAGGATAACAGCCCCATCCCCCAAGCGCTCAGCGGTCATCATGGGCGTGCCCTTGAGTTCACCGATCCGACGGTCTGACGCGTAACCTGACAGCAGCGGGCTATCTGAATAGACAGCCACCTGGGCATAGGGGTCCTTCGGCACAGGCAGCTTCGTGCTGGTATTCTTGTTCGACGCCACCATGCGCCGAACCAGACCAAAGCCCATCGGATGCGTGATATCCAGATCGCTTTCAAATAGCGCGCCGCCAATCACATGCTCGGCGTCCTTCTGGCCTTTGTCAGCGTAGGCAAGGCGTTCCGGCGTTGCGTCATCCTTCTTGTCGGCTTTCTTGTCTTTCCCCGTGATATATTTGGCCGCCCAGTCAGCCCCCTGGCGGGATGCAACGATGGTACCGCCCGCCTTCACCCAGGCCTTCAGGTCTGAGGCCATGTCTTTTGGCAGCACATCACCACGGCCACCCACAAGGATAAGATGGGTATAGCGGCGCATATCGACACCCTTCAGCCGGTCCTGGCGCACCAGCGTCACCGGCATATTCATCCGGTGATCCAGAAGGTGCCATACCTCACCCGCGTCATAGGATGACATCTTGCCGCCCACCACCAGAAGCGGTTTTACCGCCTTGAGGTCCGCGACAGAATTCCGCCCACCAAGGTCCGCGCCCGCGTCCAGCGTGTGGCCGGATGTAGCTGCGTGGATTTGAAGATAATTCTCTGCGCCAACCTCCTTAAGTAGCGCATGCATTTCCTCGATCGGCATGGTCTGCAGGTCACGCTGGACAATGATGGCGCCCCGATCAAAAGATACGACGCCACCTGCAGTCTGCAGGCGGATTGGCTCTTTCGACACGCGCGCCATCACACCGGCTTCCAACAGCCGGGCCACCGCGCGTGGTGCGTAATAATCAGACCAATGGAAGACATAGGCATAGGGTGCAATGTCTGACGGGAAGCTTGGCTTCAGCATGGCCACATCCGAAGGAACATCCGCGAGTTTACCGCGCAGGCTTGCTTCCACTGGTGCATAGTCAAGACCATAAGCCAGCGGCAGCGTCCACCCTGATACATCATAGAAAACCTTGTCCGGAAATTCGGTGATGCGGTTAAAGAGCGCCTTGGCCATCCGGTATTGGGTTTGGTTCATCGGAACCACGAAGCTGTCTTCGCCAAACGTCTTGCCACCCGCGCGCAGGCTAGCTGACAGCTTATAAGCCGTCACGTCATGCCGCTTCAGAAGCGCCAGGAATTTGACAACACGCATCGGGTCTTCCGGTGCGCGGAAAACATAGCCTGTTACATCATCATCTTTCGCAGCCGCCATGGCAGTTTCATAGAACTCGCGCTGGTAAGCATGCAGTTTGGTGCGCATGGCCGCAGCGCCGTCTATGGTCGAAAGGCTGGTCAGGAAATGATTGCGGATATTTTTCGCATAGGTCTTGATGCCCTGGTCGCTTTCGCGCGCGATACCCATCTGGGCACCGGCTTCAAACAGGATTCCCAGAGACCCATTGACCTGCGGATAGGTTGACCCCTTGCCGATATAATAGTTATCGAACCCTTCTTCAGAGAAATAGAGAGACTTTTCCTGATCGAGCGATTTCTGGTGATAGCCGGCTATTTCCACCAGAAGCTCGCGTCCCTTGGCAGGAATCAGCGGGTATTTGCGTGTTGGCACGCCTGGGTGGAAATAATAAGTGCTGTTCGGGCCCATCTCGTGGAAATCAGCCGACACCTGAGGTTTCCATTTGTGCCACTGTTCTAGCCACGCCCGGCTTTCGGGCTGGGTCTGCAACAGCCACTGGCGATTGAGGTCGAACCAATAGTGGTTCGTACGGGCACCCGGCCAAACCTGATTATGCACTTCATGCTCAGGGTCTGTCGCCCGTACTTCAGAGCCATACTGGGTAACCCATGCGCCGCGGCGGGCGTGACCGTCCGGGTTGAAAATGGCCGTGATAAGGATCACGCTGTTCTTCAGCGTCTCACCAATCTTGTCGCCGCGGGCCGCCGCCAGGTGGTAAAGCGCGGGAACTGCCGCGTCCATGCCGCTTGCTTCGGCGCCGTGCACCCCATAATTCAGCCAGGTAACAACCGGCAGGTCGTCCGATGCCTGGTCTGCGGTTTCCGGATTGCTTCTGAGCAGATGGTTCGCGCGAATATCGTCAAGCCGTGCCAGGTTTTCAGGGCTGGAAACTGTAATGAACAGGATCGGGCGGCGTTCGTGGCTGTAGCCGATTGTCTCCACCATCATGCGTGGGCTGGCGGCCGCGAGCTCGTGGATATAGGAAACCATAAGGTCGTGACGAATCGGCTGATCGCCAATATCGTGGCCAAACACTTCCGCCGGCTTCAGCACCGCCTGGTCATAATCCGTGCCGGTCACAAGATAATAGTCGAGCGGCTCGGCAAAAGCGCTGCCGGCGAGAAGAATCACACCCAAACCGGCGCGCATGCTGGTGCTGGCCAAACGGCTGACGAATTTCCTGATCATCCCTGTCCCCTGTTTTACATTTGCTTTGGCGCATCATACGCAACACGCTGGCTGACATCCAGCCATGCCGCGAATTATAGTGCAGCGCCATGCCCCCCATGCGGGCTTTATAAATCTCTCACTCGGTATACATATAGAGCAATGGAAGAGAAAAACACATGTCCGTTATGTGATCGCCCATTCGGCCAAGCCGTTGAAATGCATCACCTAATTCCGAAAAGCCAGGGCGGACGGGACACCATTCCGCTGCATCCGATTTGCCACCGCAAGATTCACGCCCTATTTAACGAGAAAGAGCTGGCACGACGCTTCTCAACCATTGAGGCTCTGCGGCAATCGGAGGAAATCAGCCTGTTTATCCAGTGGCTGAAGGGCAAACCCGCCGATTTTTACCGCAAGACGAGACCAAAAGGTGGCAAAAGGCGCCGTTAGAGGGTATGTCCCCGCCAGCGATAAAGATAAATGGGCTGGATGGAAACATGCAACACGCGCCAATGACGCTCGAAAAATGGAGCAAGTGCGGCAAGTATTTCGAGTGGCAGGATCACCATGTTTACTACCAGCGTGGCGGTAGCGGTGAAGTGCTGCTGACTTTGCACGGCTTCCCCACATGCAGTTGGGACTGGGCGTGGGTCGCCAGGGACCTGATCAAAGACTTCCACATGATCGTTCCAGACCTGCTGGATTACGGCCGGTCGCTGAACAGCCGGAAAAAGACGTGTTCTATCATGGATCAAGCAGACATGCTTGAGGCCCTGATGGCCCACCGCGAAGCTGGCGAAGCCCATATCCTGGCGCACGATGTCGGCGACACAGTCACCCAGGAACTGCTGGCACGCCAGAATGAAGGGAAGCTTTCCTTCCGCATCAAAAGCGTGCTGTTCCTGAATGGTGGTATGCTGCCACATCTGCACCGGCCGCGTACTGTCCAGACTCTTTTGGCTGGCAAGGCTGGGCCACTGATCGCGCGGTCCGCAAGCAAGAAGAAGTTCCTGACAGGCTTTGCAGACGTGTTCGGCCCGAACACGCGGCCTTCTGGTGCATTGCTTGAAGAATTCTGGCCCGCCATGCTGGGTGTGAACGGTCGCGGCGCCTTTGCCCGCCGCATCCGCTATATGCATGAACGCCTGGAACACGCCAACCGGTGGGTCGGTGCCCTCAAGCAAACCATCGCGCCCATGATGTTGATCAATGGGCTGGCGGACCCGGTATCGGGCGCCCACGCGGCTGACGGCATTGAGCGTGAAATCGGCATGAAAGTGGTTCGTCTGCCTGGCATTGGCCATTTTCCGCAGATCGAAGCACCTGAGACGATCGTTGAACTGGTTCACCAGTTCCAGGACTGCATTGTGAAGAATGGCTATGTTCAGCCGTCCCCGCTAAAGCATTCTGCCTGGGTAAAGTAATATAAAGATTTCTTTATATTTAAATTGCTGATATAAGCCTTGCCCAACGACGCCAACAATGGCGCGAAGGAGAAGGGCAATGACAGTGAATCCACAGCAGCAAGACCATCCACCCACCAGGGCTATCCTGGCCTTCCTGACAATTGTCGCCGGCACCACCCTGGGCCTGGCGGGGATTGACCTTGTTCTGCCGTCGGTGCCGTTCATGCCACAAATTTTTGGCACCACCCAGGCCACGGCACAGATGGTGCTGGCCGCCTACGTCGCCGGGTCTACGGTCGGGCTTCTGCTGTTTGGTTCACTTGCCAGCCATTTTGGCCGGCGCCGCCTGTTCATTGCCTCCCTCGCCGCCTTTGCGCTCGTCTCTCTTGCCTCAGCGCTGGTCGACGACATCTGGGCGCTGATTGGCCTTCGCCTGCTTCAGGGCGCAGCTGCCAGCGGGTCTGCCGTGCTGGCGCCTGGCCTTATCCGGGGCTTGTTCTCTGAACTCGGGGCTGTACGCGCGATTGGCGCCATGGGCAGCATTGAGGCCCTCGTGCCAGGACTGGCGCCCATCGCCGGTGCCTGGCTGCATAAAGCTTATGGCTGGCAAATGTCATTCAACCTCACCGGCATCCTGTGCCTTGCCATCTGCCTGCTTGTGTTTGTTGTGCCGTCTCTCCTGCCCCACATTGGTCGTAAGCAAGGCGACGCACCCTCCAGCTACCTGAAGGTTGTCGCCAACCCCACGTTCCTGCGCTATGGGCTTAGCCACGCGTTGATTTTGGGCGCACTGCTAACCTTCGTCTTCTCTGCCCCTGCTGTAATCATCCAGACCATGGGCGGCACCATTGAAGACTTTATCCTGATGCAATTCATTGGCGTCAGCTGCTTCATCGTATCGGCCAACCTTGCTGGCAACCTTGTTAAACGCTGGGGCACCGAAGCCGTCATCACTGCCGGTACCTGCCTGTCCCTTCTGGGAACCTTGCTGCTGCTTGGCTATGCGCTCTTTGGCGTCAATGACCCGATGCACCTTTCGGCCCTCTTCTGGGTCTTGAATACGGGCCTAGGCATCCGGGGTGGTGCGGGCTTTGTGCGCGCGCTGACAGCCAGCCACGGCGACGATGAGCGTGCTTCTGCCATTATCATTCTGGCCACCACGGGCATAGCCGCCGTTGGCACCGCGCTGGTCGCACCTTTTATTCTGATGGGACTAACAGCACTGACCATCATGGTGGTTGCCATAATTCTCCCGGCGGTTATTCTCATTCTCGCCATCAAACCTCTTGAGGATAATGGCGAAGAACAAGCCCCCGTGATCGGTCAGGAGTAACCCATGTCCCGCATTGCCTATGTGAACGGCGCCTATGTGCCCATGTCGGAAGCCTGTGTACATATTGATGATCGCGGCTACCAGTTTGCCGATGGTGTCTATGAAGGCGTATCCGTACGGCGCGGCAAATTGATTGATCTGGAGCCTCACCTGGACCGGCTGTGGCGGTCTTTGGGCGAACTGCAGATGATGGCCCCCATGGACCGTGGGCCCATGCGGCTTGTCCTGAAGGAAGTGGTGCGCCGGAACCGCATCAAGGACGGATTTCTATATCTGCAGATCACTCGCGGTGTTGCACCGCGCGATCACCCTTTCCCGGCACAAACACCCTGGCCTGCCATGGTGGTAACTGCCAAGCGCCTGAACTTTGACGCAGTGATGGATCGGGCCATGACCCAAGGGGTTGCAGGCTCGAGCCAGCCGGACATCCGATGGGGTCGCTGCGATGTGAAATCCACATCGCTTCTGCCCAACATTCTGGCCAAGCAGGCCGCCCGCGAAGCAGGCGCCTTTGAGGCTATCATGGTTGATAGGGACGGCTATGTAACCGAAGGCAGCAGCACCAACATCTGGATGGTCACAAAGGACGGAACGCTTGTAACCCGGTCAACGGACGATAACATCCTGCCCGGCATTACCCGTGCGAGCGTCATGAAGGTTGCCAGGGATCTGCAGATGAAGGTGGAAGAACGCGCATTTACGCTTGAGGAAGCCAAAGGGGCTGCTGAAATGTTCCTGACGTCAAGCACCAGCTGCGCGATGCCAATCGTAAGCCTGGACGGACAGAAAATTGGCGACGGCACCCCTGGGCCCGTCGCCAAACGGTTGGTTGAAGCCTACAAGGCCTTTATGGACGCTTAATCTGCCGCCGCATCTGACGAGCCGGCACCCCAGCCCTTACCCCACATGAAGGCCAGCAGTGCACCAACGATCGTGCCATTCACCAGATGGAGTATGTCAATCGGCAACCGTGCGTCTTGCGGGAAATCCTTGAGCATGGTGAACCAGTTGTTATCGGTCGCCAGCAGGTATAGCCCGATCATGAAGCCAAACATGGCGCCTGCCTTAAGGTCACCTGAGCCAACGGCCTTGCCGAACAGCCAGACCACGACAATGGTCTGCACCAGATGATAGCCCAATACGGGCACCATAATGGCTTCCTGTGGATGCATCATGGCCATCCCAGCAGCAAACTGATCAGCAAAAATGGCTTCTCCGGCTGTGTAGAGAATGCCGTAAGCAATAAACGCAACAACGATATTCAGGATAAATTTTCCAACGTTCATCGGTCCCTCCCCTAACTGTTGGATCGCTTATCCTCTTCTGTCGTTACTCCGCACCCTTGTTTTCTTTGCCCCCAAAGCTTTCAAGGCTGTCCTGACGGACTGTATGGCCTTCATCGTGCCGCAAGTGTACCACACGTTGCGGGAACGGAAATTCGATATCATTTTCGTGGAACAGGTCCCAGATATGCAGCATCACGTCGCTCGCGATGTTGGATACACCATGCTGAGGGTCCTCTATCCACATCCGGAGCTCAAGGTCCACCCCGTCTGCACCGAAGCCTTTAACCAAGGTTCTGGGCGCGGGGTTGTTGAGGACACGCTGTTCCTTGCCCGCGGCTTCAACCATCAGCTCCATCGCCTTCCTGATGTCGCTATCATAGGACACCTGCACCGGTACACGCCGACGCACAAGCCGGTGGCTGTGCGACCAGTTGACCACCGGCTGGGTGATCATATCCTCATTCGGAATCAGAAATTCCGTGCCGTCACGGGTAATGACGCTGGTATAGCGGGCGGCCAGGCGGTTGATGGTGCCGTAGGTACCCTGTGTTTCAATCACGTCACCGGGCTTGATCGATCTGTCCATCAACAGAATGATGCCCGAGATAAAGTTACCGACGACCTTCTGCAGACCAAAACCGATACCCACACCAAGGGCACCACCGAAGACCGCAAGGGCGGTCAGGTCAATGCCCGTGGCATTCAGGGAAATCAGGAAGGCCAGCGATACCAAGAGGATCTTGCCTGACTTGGTCATCAGCACCCGCGCGCTCGGCGGCACGCTCGAGAGGCCTCTCACCTGCTTCTCAAGCAGCGCAGAGAGCGCCAGCGCCACCCAGAGAACCACAGCAAAGGTAAAGACACCCTGAATGATATCCAGCACACTGATGGACGACTCGCCAAGCGGCAGGTGGGCCTCGTCCAGTACGATCATGATCGGGCTCAGAAGCCCGACGATATTGAGCGCTGCGACCGCCCAAGCAATACCTGCGACAAGCCGTGCAAGCTCACGGTTTTCAATCAGGCTGACGGCCAGGCGGATTACCAGCCAGGCCGAGAACAGGCTTGTCGCAATCGACAGCAAATAAGGTGATGGCACCCAAGGGCTCATGACCAGGATCGCGGTCCAGAGCAGCATGATCGCAAGGGCCGTGGACAGGATTGGCTGGAGCCGGGCTTCGATCCGAAGCATCCACTTGTGCTCGCCGAAGGCTTTCATCAACCCGCCATGAATACGGCTTGACGCGAAGCGCGACAACAGGACTGAAACAATGATGATAGCGAGCTCAAGCAGGCGGACAGGTTCGAGCACATTAGTCTTTGCCCATACCCAGCCGTCGCTCAGTAACGCGATGATCTGTGCCTTGAGTTCTTCTCCCATAGCGGGAGTTTAACGCCTTGTTTTAAAAAAGTCTCTAAGCAATTGAGCGCTGTCCCGCTCCAGAATTCCGCCATAGATTTCCGGTTTGTGGTGTGTGGTTTTCTGGCTGAAAATTCGGGCGCCGACGGTGATGCCACCGCCCTTTTCATCGTCCGCCCCATAATAGAGCCTGCGAATGCGCGCGAAGGCGATGGCCTGGGCGCACATGGCGCAGGGCTCAAGCGTGACATACAGATCGCATCCTTCAAGTCGCTCTGACCCCAATACCTTGGCCGCCTGCCGAATAGCGATCAGTTCCGCGTGCCCTGTTGGGTCCTTGGGGCCCACTACGTCGTTCCCGGCCGCAGCCAAGACCTTTCCATCGGGCCCCACCACCACCGCGCCAATAGGCACTTCACCGCGGTCAGCGGCCTTGCGGGCTTCTTCAAGCGCCCGGTGCATATGCGGGAATGTATCAATCATGGCTGCCACAATCGGGCGCAGGCAACAAAAGGTCAAGCCCATGATAACCGGGGCGCTATTCAGTTGCGCGGAACACGCTTCGCGCCTATTGTGCGCGCCATGAGCAACGACGAAAAAATACAGGACACACCGGCCACAGGCCTGCCCGCCGAACGCATCGCCAAAGTGCTGGCACGCGCGGGCATCGGTTCACGCCGGGACGTGGAGCGCATGATTGCCGAAGGCCGTATCTGGCTTGACGGCAAGAAGCTTGAAACCCCAGCCGTACTGGTATCGACCCTTCAAGGCATCACCGTGGACGGCGAACCGGTAGGCGATGTGCGCGAAACCAAAATCTGGCGCATGCACAAGCGCCGCGGCACGCTGACAACCCACAAAGACCCGATGGGCCGCCAAACGGTGTTCGACAATCTGCCGAACCATGTTGGCCGTGTGATTGCAATTGGCCGACTGGATATGAACACAGAAGGCCTGCTGCTGCTGACCAACGACGGCGAACTGGCCCGCTGGATGGAATTGCCGTCCACCGCCCTTGTGCGCCGCTACCGCGTTCGTGCCTACGGCCGGGTAGACGAGAAAGCATTAGCCAAACTGGCCGACGGCGTGACAATCGATGGCATCCATTACGGTGCCGTTGAAGCCAAGCTTGAGCGCCAGGCTGGTGCCAATGCCTGGATCACCGTTGCCATCCGCGAGGGCAAGAACCGGGAAGTGCGGAAGGTGCTGGAACATCTGGGCCTTGAAGTTAACCGCCTGATCCGCACCCATTATGGTCCCTTCGCCCTTGGCAACCTGCCTCTTGAAGGCGTGGCCACGGTACCGGACAAGCAGCTGCGCGATGCCCTGTCTGCCTTTTTCAACGAAGCCACCGGCAGTGTTGCGGCGCCTATCAAAAAGCATGACCCGAGCAAATGGGCCAAAGCGAAAAAGGACGACAGGCCAAAGCCTGGCGCCAAGCGGCGGCGCCAAAGCCGCATCGCAGACGCCGACGCCCCCAAGCCGGGCATGCGAAAGCCGCGCGGGGAACGGGATGGCAAGCCAGAAGGCAATATCAAGGGTAAGCCTGCGGGAAAACCTACCGCAAGATCGGCAGGAAGGCCCGAGGGCAAGCCTGAAGGAAAATTTGGCGGCAAGCCAACAGGACGGTCAACCGGCAAACCCGGCGGGGCCGCACGCCCCAGCGGCAAAGGCCCTCGGGCAAAGGGGCACCCAACACGGGGACCTAAAAAATGACCCGTATTGTCGCGGGCCGGTTCCGCGGGCGACGCCTTGATGTGCCCAAAGGGCGCGATGTACGCCCGACAACCGACCGCATGCGCGAACGCCTGTTTTCCATGCTGATGCACGGCCGCTACCCTGACATGACAGACGCAGTGGTCGCAGACATATTTGCCGGCACCGGTGCGCTAGGGCTTGAAGCCCTCTCACGGGGCGCGGCCAGGGTTACCTTTGTCGAACAAGCGCGCCCCTCCGTCGCTTGCATCAATGCGAACATTGGAACACTTGGTGTTAGCGACCAGGCTACTATCCTAGCAAAAAACGCCACCAATCTACCGCCCGCAAACGCCCCATGTGATTTTATTTTTATGGACCCACCCTACCGGCAAGGTCTTGTACGCCCGACACTGGACTCCATACTGGCCCAAGGATGGCTTTCGGAAGACGGCGTAATTGTATGCGAGCAAGCCGCTGACGAGCCAATCGACATTCCGGATGCGCTCAATGTCGTCGACGACCGCAGCCAAGGTCAGCAACGCATCCTGTTTCTGCTCAGGAAATAGCTTTCGCCACAATTTTCGCGAAGGGTGTCGCGAACATCCGCCGTAACAGGCATGCAAGCGGCTGGAGGCCAACACATGTCCATTTAGCCGTTTGTTTGCCAAAGTGGGCTTTTACCCTGTCGTGTCCGAAATTGTAACGGCTTGCCAAGGCAACACATTCTCCGGCGCATCTGCTCCGCGACCCCCATCCGGGGTGGATGCGCCATCCTCACGCACCCCAACTGCCTCTGCTTACCCCTTCCAAGCCCTTCCTATATGCCTTTGCCACCGGCAGCGCTTAGCCTCAAAACCCGTCGAATCATGTTTTTTTGATGAATTTGCATCTTTTTTGGGAGGGGCTTGAATCGTCTGGTTGTCATATAGCCATAAACCTATTTGAGATACGTTCCCCGGGAACCAAACCAAAGTATAGATAAGTATACTTTGTGTATTAATTTAACAACTCAATAAACCTTTGAAATAAACTACTAATATAATCTAAATATCAATGTGATTATTTTGTTACTAGTTTGATTTTTAAGGGATTTTTCTAAAGTAAAACACTTCATTTCATTTGAAACAAATCCAACAAGAGGGTCTTTTCTCCGTATGTCGCGCTGTCCGTAAGAACAGCCGACCTCGAACTTGGTTCGCCATTTCACAGAGGAGGAAAACTCATGGCAACTACATTTGGCCCGGATCGCCTGAAGGGGGCGCGATCCAAACTTCTTGGCGGCACCGCCACAGCGCTTGCGCTGATGACAATGGGTGCAGGCACTGTTTATGCGCAGGATGCCGACGCCGATACAGACGATGTCAACCTTGAAGAAATCGTTGTAACTGGTTCCCTTATCCGGAACCCTAACCTCACGCGCTCTGCGCCGGTATCTGTTGTCTCCACAGACGAGATGGATTACCAGCAAGCAGGCGTTGCCGAAGAACTTCTGCGTGAAATTCCAGGCATGGTACCTTCCATCGGTGCCCAAGTGAACAACGGCAACGGCGGTTTCTCCTATGTGAACCTGCGCGGCATCGGCTCCAACCGTAACGTCGTTCTGCTGGACGGTCGTCGCCTTTCGCCATCCGAGCTTCAGGGTCGTACCGACCTGAACAACATCCCGCTCGCGATCGTTGACCGTGTTGACGTCCTGACCGGCGGCGCAAGCACCACCTACGGCGCTGATGCTGTTGGCGGTGTGACGAACTTCATCACCAAGAAAAATTTCCACGGCGTTGAAGCAAACGTGGCGTATGGCACCACTGAAAAAGGTGACGGCGATACCAAGCGTTATGAAATCACTGTTGGCACAAACCTCGACGATGGTCGCGGCAACGCGATCCTGAGCGTAGGCTACCAGAAATCAGACGCTGTATTCCAAGGTGATCGTGACTTCTCCAAAGACACGCTCTTCTACTGGGACGGTACAGCTGGTGGTTCTGGCCTCGGCCCGTTCAACACCCGTTTTGGTAACGTGAACCCAACTGGTGCAGACAATTCAAACCTGCCTCTGGGTGGCGTTCAGGACGACCGTACGTTCGCAGCTGCGTTCACACCGTTCAACTACGCGCCGTTCAACACGTTCCAGACACCGTTTGATCGTTACAACATTTACGCTTCCGCGAACTATCAGATTTCGGACAACGTAGAAGTCTACACGCGTGCGATCTTCTCCAAGCAGACCGTAAGCACCATCATTGCTCCATCTGGCGCATTCGGTGACGCGGTAACTGTTTCCCTGAACCACCCGTTCCTGTCTGATGCTCAGCGTAACGCATTCTGTGCGTTCGATACTGACCCGGCAGCTGGCGTTTACACGCCGCTTTACACTCAGGCTGAGTGTGACGCCGCCGGTGCAGCTGTTGATGACAGCGATCCAAACTACCGTGAAGTCAACACCCAGCTGCGTCGTCGTAACGTAGAAGGCGGCCCACGGATCAGTGACTTCAACTCCACTTGGTTCGATTACCAAGCTGGTCTGCGCGGTGAGATTGGTGACAGCATGAACTGGGATGTGTATGCATCCTACGGTCAGGGTGACCAAACTCAGGTTCAGAAGGGCTACTGGATGAAGTCTCGCTTCCGCCAAGCCCTGCTTGCTGGCCCGAACGGCTGTAACGACACGTCAAATGGCTGTGTGCCAGCTGACTATTTCGGCCCAACTGGTTCCATCACTGAAGAAATGAATGCCTTCCTTGCTGGCGGTGAAAGTAACATCTCCACCAAGTTTGACATGGGCCAGGTTGTCGGCTCCTTGTCCGGTGAAATGGACTTCACAACTCCATGGGCTTCTGATGGCCTCAACTACGCAGTAGGCGGCGAGTGGCGCTCCTATTCCGCATCCATCGAATCCGATCTGCTGTCGCAGTCCGGTGACCTTGGCGGTGCCGGTGGTGCGCAACCAAACACCTACGGCGGCTACAGCGTTTACGAAGCCGTTGCTGAGGTTCTTCTGCCAGTCGTGCAAGATGCCGATTTCGCAAAAGAGCTGACGCTTGAAGCAGGTATCCGTTACTCCAACTACACTGTGGATGACGAAACCAGCCCTAAGTATGACACGACAACTTGGAAGCTGGGCCTGAGCTGGACGCCGATTGACGATGTTACCATCCGTGGTACGTTCGCTCGTGCGGTTCGGGCACCAAACATCACTGAGCTGTTTGCTCCGCAGAACACTGGCTTGACCAACCTGCAAAGTGATCCATGTGCAAGCGTGAACGACAATGGCGTGAACAACGGCAACGTTCCAACTGGCGCACTGCGCGACGTATGTATCGCTCAGGGTGCTCCTGCCGGTGCTATCGGCTTCATTCCACAGCCAGCAGCTGGTCAGGCCAACGGTACCTTCGGTGGTAACCTGGATCTGAAACCAGAAAGCTCCGACAGCTGGACGATCGGTATTATTCTGCAGCCTGAAGCCGTCCCAGGCCTGACGATCACTGCAGACTATTACAACATCAAAGTTGACGACGCGATCAACGCGCCGGCTCCAAACGATGTGATCGACGCTTGTTTCAACAACCCAAGCACTGACAACCCAGCTTGTTCTGCTATTGGCCGTTCGCCAATTGACGGCGGCCTCTCTGGTGACAGCGCAGTTGTTTCCGGTCTGGACCTGTTCACATCCAACAACGGTAACCTTGCTACAGACGGTATCGACTTCTCCGTATCTTACGGTATGGCGATCACCGACGACATGCAGTGGGACACCCGCGTATCTGGTAACTGGACCAACAGCTCCACGTTCCAGGCTGTTACCGGCGTCTCGCTCGACCGTGAGTGTGTAGGCCTCTACAGCGCGAACTGTGCTTCGATCCAGCCTGAGTTCAGCTTCAACTGGCGGAATACGCTGTCGTTCGAGAAGTTCGACGTGTCCCTGAACTGGCGCCACATCAGCAGCAACCAGTATGAATTCCTGGGTGATCCAAACGACCCAACATTCACTGGTGTTCCTGAAGGTCTGACGAAAGAGTCCACGTTTGGCGAGACGCCTGCGTACAACCTCTTCGACATGTCGGTTCGCTACCGCGTTCTGGAAAACGTGACCCTCACCGGTACCGTATCCAACCTGTTCGATAAAGAACCACCACTGACTGGTTCCTTCATCGGCTCCACAGGCTTCAACAGCGGTAACACCTACCCGTCGACGTTCGACACCCTGGGTCGCCGCTTCAGCATCCAGGCACGCATCACCTTCTAAGGTTGACGCACAGAGCAAAAACGAAAGGCGGGCTTTTGGCCCGCCTTTTTCTTTGCCGCGAAGTAAAAATTGATCAAATGAGGGGCGCAGGCAAAGCCACACTTATGCCAGCATTTTGGGCCACGGCTTCAGCCCAGGTATGTACCTTCTCAATTTCGTCAGCATGTAGCTTCTCGCCCTCGCGCCTTGCCGCGTCACGGGCATCCGCATCAAACGCTTCATCATTTTTGGAATGCTGCAGAAATACAGGACCATTAACGAGGTCTTCCAGCACAGGGCCTTCAACCGCGAGGCCGAAATGAGTGACCAGGGCAGCCATCGCGTCCCCGGGCGCTGCCATCAGCCGTATGCTATCCAGCGTCCGAACCCTTGACGCACCAAACTTCTGCACGATCTGCGCAAACAAAGCGTGCTGGGCCAACCAGCCAACAGCTGCAGCCTGTAAGTCGGTCAGCTGCAGATAATCTTCGCCTTCAAGGCCAAGATCAATCAGCCCTTCGCGCATCTGCTTGACCATCAACTCCCGCACCCACAGGCGCCCAAACATGCCCTTACGGGCGATAGAGCCCAGGAAGTCCCGCAGGGGAGCATGCAGGAAAACGGCCTTGGCGTTAGGCCGTACATGCAATATCAGCCCCGCCAAGCCATTCACCAGATTGGACGGCTTCACGACAAGGGCTTCGCCAGCCCCGAACGGTCGCGCAAGGGTCGCCAGCACGCCTGCCATGACACTCGCCAGTTCCTGGGGCTGCGCCCCCCGCATACGCCAGCCTGAAAGGTCATTCAGAATTTGCGGCTCCTTCAGTCCCATTGAGGTGCCCGGCAGGTCAAAGGCGCGGGCCAACAGAGTGGAACAGCAATAGGCCGAATGAAAAATGAAATGCAGCGGGGCTTGCCCACCAGCTGCAGCGGCCGCTGCCAAACCAACTGCTTGCGGATTGGCCGCGTCCGCCAAGTACTCATCCGTCAGAAACACAGCCTTACGGTGATCTTCCCGCGTGGCACGGATAAAATGCACGTGGCCACGGGCGGGATCAAACCTGTGAGGCCACCAGTTGGGGTTGGCTACATTCAATTCTGTCACGCCTATAGCTCCACCATGTTTGCGCTGATGCCAACCTAGCGCAGCACACCCCCGGCGTCACCGCATAAAGCCCTTTATAATCTTAGGTTTACAGGAACACAGCACCCAAAAGCCCGGTCAATCCCAGCTATACAACCATCAAAATACAACTTTTGCGGAAACTATTTGCCGATAAATACAATCTATAGAAACATCACGGAAAGCGTTCACAGATGCAACAAACAATGACCTGACCAAGGTAAAGCTAAGGAATAAGGGAGCTAATCATGAACAAACCTCGAAACAAGAGTCTCACACGAGGGGCTCGCGCCGCCTTACTGGGGCTTTCGGCACTGGCTGTCAGCAATGTCGCCGAAGCGGAATGCAACGACAACGACTATACAGGCCAGATCTGCCTGATGGCCACGAGCTACTGCCCTGAAGGAACCCTGGAGGCAGACGGAGCAATGCTACAAATCGTGAACTATCCTGCCCTCTACAGCCTCCTCGGCACATCCTTTGGCGGCAACGGATCCACTTACTTTGCTCTGCCGGACCTGCGTGGGCGCGTGCCCGTTGGCATCGGGCAAGGACCAGGCCTGAACAATGTCACATTGGGACAGACACGGGGCCAGGAGAGCGTCATACAAACGGTCTCGCAAATGCCTGTCCACACGCACACGGCCACTTTCACTGCCAATGCCAGCGACCCCGTGCATGTTGAAGTTGCTGCGCAGGAAGCCATCACCGGCAAGGTAACCGAAAAAAACATGCTGGCTGAACCAAACACCGGCGCGGCCCCTGCCGATAGCGTGAACCTGTTTTCGGGCCCAAGCCCGGCTACCGTTCCCCTGGCTGGCGTCTCGGGCGGCACCAACACTGGTGGCACTGTGGCGGTTGCATCCACCGGTGATGGCCAGCCGATCAGCGTCGTCAACCCGCAGCTGGGATTGCGCTATTGCATTGTCACCAACGGACAATATCCGGCACGCCCTGAATAAAGACCAAGCCTGCTATTGGCCACAGTAGGCCGGACCACTGACCGTCCGGCCAAACAACAAGGGGGTTACCCATGATAACACTTTCCAGCAAAATCCACCGCGCGCGCCTGGGCGGCCTTATGCTCGGGCTTTCTGCCCTTGGCGTCTCCGGCGCAGCCGAAGCCAGTTGCTCGCCTGATTCCTATACTGGCTCAGTTTGCCTGACCGCAGCCAGCTTCTGCCCAAGCGGCACGTTGGAAGCAGACGGCAGCAGCATGCTAGTGTCACAAAACACAGCGTTGTTCGCCATAATCGGGAATGCATATGGCGGCGATGGACACACAAACTTCAACCTGCCTGACTTGCGTGGCCGGGTCCCGGTCGGCATCGGGACTGGACGCGATTTGAGCCCCGTATCCTTGGGCACACAACGTGGCACCGAAACTGTCATGCAGTCGGTTGCTAACCTGGCCCCTCACAACCATGAGGCAACCTTCACTCCAACACACAGTGCAACAGCCATTGAGGCAGGAGAGGGCACCGCAGCAACCGGCCACCAGGGGAAACAGCCCAACAATGTTGATAGCAGCGAAGAGGCTGTTATCACACCAACCCGCCACCGGCACGGCGGCGCCCCTACCGGCGGCACCGTAAGTATTGGCGACACTGGAAACGGCAGCCCCATGCCCGTGCTGGACCCGGGGCTTGGCATGCGTTTCTGCATTGTCACCAGCGGCAAGTTCCCGCCACGCGATTAGCTGTCGTTCCTTAAAGCAGCAGCCAATCCAGGTCGGGCCCCCATGGCCCGGCCAAACAACTATTTGCGTTTCGCGCAAAAAAACGCAAACTATCCATAGGGTTGCGGGGCACTTGCCGCGCACGAAGGATTAGGCGGACATGCGCGAAAAGGAACTCAGGCTGGCGTTGGTGTGTTATGGCGGGGCTTCGCTTGCCATCTATATGAACGGCATCTCCAGCGAAGTCCTGAAGCTCGTGCGTGCGTCCAAGGCCTATCACGGTGTTTCGGACCGCATCGAGCGCGCGGCGGCCACCTTTGATCAGGCCGCCCCGAAGCGCCCTTACCGTACAGACACAGAAAGCCTTTATTTCGAGCTATTCCAGGCCTTGGGGCAAAAGCTGGAACTCAGGGTGATCGTTGATGTGGTATCCGGCGCATCAGCAGGCGGCATCAACGGCATTTTCCTTGCCCGCGCGCTGGCTCATGACCTGGATTTCGACCCACTCAGGACCATGTGGCTCAACCTGGCAGACATTGAAGAGCTGATGGAAGAAGACACCATCGCCGACCGCACCAGCAAGCTGTGGTTCTATCCCTTCATCTGGCTCTTTGGCAGGCGCGCTTTCGGCGATCATGCACCAGATCAGGAAACGAAACGTAAGCTGTTCCGCTTTGTGCGCTCGCGCTGGTTCCAGCCGCCCTTTTCCGGCACCCATATGCTGACCTGGATGCTCAACGCCTGCGAAAACATGGGCCACGCCGAAAGCGGGCACACACTGATGCCGCCCGGGCACAAGCTGGACCTGTTTGTCAGCCTGACCAACTTCTTCGGCCAGCCGCGGCGCATCAAACTGCATGACCCCAAGGAAGTGTTGGAGCACCAGCATAGCGTAACCCTGAATTTCGGGTTTCGCCAGGCTGCCACCGGCACAACAGTGAGCGACTTTGGAGACGACAACATACCAGGCCTCGGGTTTGCGGCTCGTGCGACATCCAGCTTCCCCGGCGCTTTCCCGCCGCTCAGATTCAAGGATCTGGAAGACAGGCTGACGGCCAGGCGGCAAGCCTGGCCCGCGCGGGACATCTTCCTGACGAAGAATTTTCCTGCCCTCATAAGCGACAAGGCTACGCTGTACGATATGTCCTTCATTGATGGCGGGGTGACCAACAACAAGCCGTTTGGCGCTGCCATCAGCGCGGTATACGAGCGCCCGGCCCACCGCGAGGTAGACCGCCGCATCATCTATGTGGACCCGCTGCCGGATGACCCGGAGACGCTGCTTGAAGGCCAGCGGCACAAGGAATTGCCGGGCTTCTTCCGCACCATCCTCTCGGCGCTGGCGGAAATACCGCGCCGTGAACCGATCTACGAAGACCTGCGCGCCATCGACAAGCAAAACAAGAATGCCCGCCGGTTTGAGGCCACGCTGCAGTCGGCCGAGGCACAAGTGAACCGGCTGGTGGACAAGGTGTTGAACCTTGACCGGGAACACAAGGTGGATACCGCCATGCTGGCCAGCTGGCGGGAGCGGGCACACGAGGAAGCACACAAACACACAGGCTTCAGCTACTCCAGTTACATGCAGTCCAAAACCGTGCGCATGGTTGAACGGATCGCCCAGTTGATGGTTGAAGGCGCAGCCATGCGCGGTGTGAAGCTCTCTGAATCCGACATGTTCGAAGCACTCAGGCAGTGGGCTGAACGCAAGGGCATGCTTTGCCCTGAAGGCGGTGTGGTTGATATTGTCCCGGAACAGGGCCAACAACACCATGTGCGGCGCCTGCGGGAACTGGACGTGGATTACCGCATCAGGCGGCTCAGGTTCGTGATCATGAAACTGAACCGCTTCATGCAGCAGGACAACCAGGGCCATCTGGTCGAGCCGGTCAAGAAGATCAAACGCCAGATATACACCATGCTGGAAAGCTACCGCACCCGTTGGGCGCCAGAGCATTTTGACGAAGCCATTTTCGAGCGGCTGGTTACTCAACCCATCGACGACATGGCGATCACGGCTTTCCTGGATTCCATAGCCTCTGCCATGGAACTCGAGGACCTGGATTATGAGCAGGACGAAACCTTTGCGCTGGCCCTGTCTGTTCTGCCGCAAAATGCGCTCAGGCTCACCCTGTTCCGCGCCTATGTGGGCTATGCCTTCTATGACGTCTTGATGCTGCCCATGAGCCAGGGCGCCGACCTGTTGGAGGTGGATGAAATCCGTGTAGCCCGTATCAGCCCGCTGGACTGCGAAAACATGCAGGATGCCCACGACCAGCAACCGCTTCTCGGGACCCAGCTCTATAACTTCGGTGCTTTCTTCAGCCGCAAAGCACGGGAAAACGACTATATCTGGGGCCGTCTGCACGCCGCCAGCCGGCTGGTGGACTTCATGCTGGATGCCGCAGGCGACGATCCGCTGCCGGCGGACTATGACCTTGAAGGCTTCAAGAAGCGGTTGTTCATGACCATCTTGGAGACCGAAGAAGCCCACATGGAAGAAAGCAAGGCCCTGATCAAGGGCCTCAAGGAACGCTTCAGCGCCTGACATTCACAGCTCAATCCTTCCCCACCATCCATGCGCCAACACACAACCTGAAACAGTACTGATTATAAATATACTCTTTTCAGTTGTTACTTCGGACCATAGTATCCCTGCACAGTGCCGCTTTTGGGGGGCGGTGCTGCCCCTTGTCCTGAGTTGCATATATGGGCGCGCACGCGTCCCTCATCACCCCAGCTCGGAGACCAACAATGACACTTAAAATCACCCACCTTGCGGCCTGCGCGGCCCTTGGCACTGCCGCCAGCCTGTTCACCACTGACGAGGCCCAGGCGGGCTGCAACCCTGCCTATGCCTTTATCGGTGACATCTGCATCACTGCAGCAAACTATTGCCCCGAAGGCACTGCATTGGCCCATGGCCAGGAAATGAGCATCTCTGGGAACGAAGAGCTATATGCGGTTCTGGGGACCACCTATGGGGGCGATGGCCGAACCAACTTCAACCTGCCTGACCTGCAGGGCCGCGTGCCTGTTGGCGCGGGCAAGATGAACCAGCCTGCTGCCCTCACTGGCGGTTATGCTGAATTACCTGTCGGCAAATTCAGGGGATCTGAATATGTCCACCGCAACAATGATTCGCTTATCCGGCATACGCACGAGGCCTACATCGGACTTGATGGCGAGGTAAAAACCAACCCGGATAAGGGCACCGCCATACGCCTGGAGGTGGCACCGGCTGCAGCCGACACCGAACAAGGCACACAGCAGTTTACGGACAAGATCCCCGTAACCGTTGAAAGCACAGGCAAAAGCACAAATATTTTCTCGGTCGATCCGCAGCTAACGATTAATTACTGCGTGATAACGACAGGGAACTTTCCACCCCATTAATGATCAGGGTCGGGCCCGGTCAAATGCTGGCCGGGCCAACCTGCCCCTTTCACCGTGGCATCGCACCCGCTATGATATTATGGGTTGGGAAAGCAATCCACGGGGAGGAACTCGGTGAAAAAGTCAGCACTGGCGCTATCGGTCGCGCTCGCACTCGCAGCCTGCGATAGCGGGAACAATCAGGGCACAGCCACAGAGGGCCGCACGCTGCCGGCCCCACGCGACGGCGTGGTGACAGACCGCTTCGCCCATATGGCGCTCAGCTGTATTCACCGCGAGTATCCGAACAAGATCAGCCATGTCCTGAATTCAGACGCCGATGTGGGCGCCCCGCGTGAGCTGACCCCCGCCTTCTATGGCTGTTTTGACTGGCACTCCAGCGTGCACGGCCACTGGCTGCTGGTGCGCTTGATGAAGCTGGACCCCGATAGCCCGTTCGCCGACATCGCTGAAGGCGCGCTGGCGGAAAGCTTCACCCCAGAGAACATCAAGGCCGAGGTGGCATATTATACTGCCGAAGGCCGCAAATCATTCGAACGCCCTTACGGCATCGCCTGGTTCCTGCAACTGGTGGCGGAACTGGAAGAAAGCACACACCCTGTGCACCAACAGTGGCGCGAAACCCTGCGCCCGCTTGAAGAAGCCATCGTCACCAAAATGACAGACTGGCTGCCAAAGCTGGCCTACCCCGTGCGTCTTGGCACCCACAACCAAAGCGCCTTCGCCTTCGGCCTGATGCTGGATTACGCCCGCACGGTGGGCGACGGCGCGTTCGAAGCCCTGCTGGCTGAACGCACGCTGGATTTCTTTGAAGGCGATACCAGCTGCCCGATCGGCTATGAACCGTCGGGCGAGGATTTCCTTTCCCCCTGCCTGATGGAAGCAGACCTGATGCGCCGGGTGATAAGTGAAGCCGACTTCGCCGTATGGCTGGGCCGCTTCCTGCCGCGCATCCCAAGGAACGGCAAGGCCGACTGGCTTGAGCCCGCCATTGTCAAGGACGCCACAGACGGCAAGCTTGTGCATCTGGACGGCGTGAACCTTTCCCGTGCCTGGGCGCTGGAAGGCATTGCCTCGGCCCTGCCCGAGGGCGACCCGCGCAGGGCCGCCATCCTGGCCGCCGCCGCAGTGCATAAGGATGTCGGTGTGAAAGCCGTCAGCGACGAGCATTATGCCGGCAGCCACTGGCTCGCCAGCTTCGCGACCTATCTGGAGACAAAGCGGGGGATTTAATCCTAATTGCATTGCCGAACGGGTCCTATGTCCTTGACGTTAGGGGTCAGGAAAGTAATGTCTTCCAGAACACTATCATCCATGGGGGAAACAATCATGAAGCTCATTTTTTCGGTATTGGCTATTGTTGCGAGCTTGAGTTTAACAACAATGCCAACCAAGGCTGCAGAGCCTTCAGATACACCGCAAGGCACTATTGCGACATTTTTTAGCCTTCTCGAAGAAGGCAAAACAACAGAAGCTGTTAGCGACCTGATGGCACCGAAGGTACTTGAAATGATGGGAGCTCAAATTCACAGCACCATCGGTCAGTTGGAAGGGTGGAGCAGGAACTTTGGGAAATATCAGGGATATGAAATGATGTTCACTGAAGGCATTGCTGAACGGCTCGAACACCATGTCTATATTGTCTATTACGAGGGCCTGCCGGTGACTTACTCATTCTTCTTGTATGAGCAATCCGGTAAGTGGCTCATCACCACCTTCAAGTTCAATACAGAATATCAAAACATCGGGCGCTATATGAGCTAACGCCGCCCGAACAGTTTCTCGATATCGCTGAGCTTCAGCTCTACGTAGGTTGGGCGGCCATGGTTGCACTGGCCGCTGTGCGGGGTGGCTTCCATTTCCCTGAGCAGCGCGTTCATCTCGTCCACCGTCAATCGGCGGCCCGCGCGCACGCTGCCGTGGCAGGCCATGGTGCCGCACACCTCTTCAAGGCTTTCCTTCAAGCTTAGCGCTTCATCAAGGTCTGTCAGCTCATCGGCCAGATCACGCACAAGGCCCGGCACGTCCAGCTTGCCCAGCATGGCGGGCACTTCGCGCACCACCACGGCGCCTTCACCGAAGGGCTCGATCACAAGGCCAAGAGCCTCAAGCTCATCCACGCGTTTGAGCAGCCGCTCTGCGGGGCCGTCCTCCAGTTCCACTACTTCCGGCAGCAGCAGGCTTTGCCGCGCCACGCCGGTGGCGGCGATCTGTTTTTTCATGCGTTCATACACCAGCCGTTCGTGGGCTGCGTGCTGATCGACAATCACGATGCCGTCGGCTGTCTGGCTGACGATATAGGTGGCGTGCACCTGCCCGCGCGCGGTGCCGAGCGGGAATTCCTGCGGCGCGGATTGCGGCATGTCAGCCGCGGGTGCGCCAGTGCCGTAAGGCGCCTGTTCATCAATGGGGCGGGCGGACGGCGCAGCCATATCGCCAGACCGGTCAAACGCAAGCTGGCTTTCCTGCATCTCACCGTAGGAACCGGCGGAGGGGCTATACATCTGTTCCGCGACTTCGTTAAAGCCAGCGGGCAGTGTGGGGCGTTCATGGAGCCTGCCGTATGGGAGCGCGCTTGATAGCCCCGAATGGGGCCGCATGGCGCCAAGCGCCGCACCCGCCACGGTGGTTGAGGCCCGGTGCCCCGCCGCCGCCAGCGCATGCCTGAGCGCCGAGACAATCAGCCCCCGCACCAGCCCGGCATCCTTGAAACGCACCTCTGCCTTGGCCGGGTGCACATTCACGTCCACAAAGCTGGAGGGCACATCCAGAAACAGCGCCAGAATGGGGTGGCGGTCCCGCGCCAGATAGTCCTGGTACGCGCCGCGCACAGCGCCGTTCAGCAGCTTGTCTTTCACCGGGCGGCCATTCACGAACAGATACTGGTGTTGGGCATTACCACGCGAATAGGTGGGCAGGCCTGCAAAACCAGTGAGCCGAAGCTCTTCGCGTTCGGCGTCAATCTCCAGCGCGTTTTCGCGGAATTCCTTGCCCAGGATTGCCCCAAGGCGTTCAAGCCGCACATCGCCCGTAAGGCTTGTTACCTGCGGGGCACGAAACGTGGTGCGGTCCCCGTCTGACAGGGTGAAGGCCACATCCGGGTGCGCCATTGCCAGCCGTTTGATCACATCGCCTGCTTGGCCGTATTCGGTGCGCGCCGTTTTCATGAACTTGAGCCGCGCAGGCGTGGAATAGAACAGGTCGCGCACTTCAATGCGTGTGCCGGTGGTGAGTGCCGCGGGCTCAACCGCATTCTTGTGGCCGCCTTCCACGCGCACGGCCCAGGCTTCATCTGAGCCCTTGGCTTTTGATGTCACCGTCAGGCGCGCCACAGCCCCGATGGACGCCAGCGCCTCCCCCCGGAAACCGAGCGAGGCGATATTGACCAGGTCATCATCCTTGAGCTTCGAGGTGGCGTGGCGTTCCACCGCCAGCGACAGTTCATCCGCGTCCATGCCGCGGCCGTCATCCACCACCTGAATCAAGGCCTTGCCGCCATCGCGCATCACCACATCAATGCGGGTGGCCCCGGCGTCAACCGAGTTTTCCACCAGTTCCTTGACGGCGCTGGCCGGACGCTCGACCACCTCACCCGCCGCGATGCGGTTGATGGTACGTTCCGATAGCAGGTGAATAATGCCCGCTTGTGTTGGAAGATCATGTCTGTTCTGGCTTGTCATGGCGCGACCCTATCAGGGTTTTCTGGGCCATGGAAGTGCCGCCGCGTGCAAATTGTCACCCTTCGCGATGGAGGACGAAATCTAGCCTGAAATCAGGAAGGGTGCGGCTCGGTAAAGCCTGATTTCTTCTTCATCGCACGGGCATCTGTGGCGGTCTTTCATGCGCAGAACCAGCTGATCGCGTACCCGGCTATAGACCTGTGATTCGAAACTAACACGCTCCTCGTCGCTCATGGCATCAAAGTCATGATGATCCAGGTTTCTTTCCGCCATCAGGTCATGGCGTGCTTTGGTATATAGCCCCAATTGCCGTACCCGCAGCATCCATGCCATAGCATCAAACTGTTCAGACTTTTCGGTCATGTCAGCTTTGACCCGCGCTTTGCCTGCCACGTCAAAGGCCTGCAGATACTGGCTGAAGGCCGCTTCCGCACTTTCATCTGGTGAATGTGGTTGTGTGCCGCCCGGGGCCTCAAGCGCTGACACGTTTGGCAAAGATGGCGTAATTTTCACGCGACCTACTCCGGGTCCGGGATGGTTACCACGCGGTAGAAATTCTGCTTTTTCCGTTCCAGCTCCATTTCCTCATAGGCTTTCACAGCCTGGGCCATATCGTCCCTTTGGTGCATGCTGTTGAAAACCCGGGCCTCAAAAACGGCGCGTTCGGACGCTTTCATGTCTCGAAGATCCAGAACCGTCAGACCCTCTTCATCCATCAGCGCCTTCTTGGCGGTGATATAGCTATCTAGTTCCAGGGCACGCATTGCCCATCCAACCACGCCCAACTCGGCAATACCGTTCCGCTGATGGGCAATAATGCGCGTCTCACCTGTCCCGTCGAACTGCTCCAACAGCGCACGAAAATGAGAAACTGAGTCCATGACCCCCGCCTGGGTTTCAGTTCTTCCAAAAGATTCAAGATGTTGCGTACTGGTGTCTGTTTTTGCGATGTCCATATCACTGTCCTCGTAACGCAACCGGCAAAGATCTCATAAGCAACCGGTGTGCCAATCGGCAGCAATATTTTGATTATATATTCAACCAAATGGTTGACAATTATCTTCGCCCAAGATACTAAACCATATGGTTGAATATTTATCAGATCGGCTCGACGCCACATTCGCTGCGCTTGCGGACCCCACGCGGCGCGGCATGCTCGCCACCCTCGCCACGGGCGACCACACGGTCAGTGATCTTGCCGCACCCTACGCCATGTCGCTCGCAGCGGCCTCAAAGCACGTAAAGAAGCTGGAGGCCGCCGGGTTGGTAACTCGCGAAATTCGGGGCCGCAGCCACATCTGCCGGTTGGACGCCGCGGCACTGCGCGAGGCACACGCCTGGACCGAACGATACCAGAAATTCTGGGCAGGCAGGCTGGACGCGCTTGAAGCCGCACTGGTGGCAGATAAACACAAGCCTGAAAGGACGGAAAATGACTGAATTCGCAACGCTACTGGAACCCGGTACTGCCAGGCTGGAACGCATGCTACCCGCCTCGATCGAGCAGGTTTGGGCCTACCTGACCGAAAGCGACAAGCGCGGCAAATGGCTGGCAACAGGGGATATGGACCTTCGTGTCGGCGGCGTGGTGGAGCATGTGTTCGACCACCGCACCCTGTCACCCCACCCAGAGACCATCGAAATCCCGGATAAATACAAAAAGCACTGCGGTATCACGAAAATGATCGGTCACATCACCGCAATCGAGCCACCCCGCCTGTTGGCCTACACCTGGGCAGAGGGTGAAGCCCCGGATTCGGAAGTGACGTTTGAGCTGACAGCCATGGGCGATATGACCAAGCTTGTGATCACCCACCGCAAACTGCCGGACCGCGAGACGACAATCGGCGTGTGTGGCGGCTGGCACGGCCATGTAGATATCATGATCGCTGTCCTCAAGGGCGAAACACCCAAGCCGTTCTGGAGCATCTTCCTGCCGCTTGAAGCGGAATATGAAAAGCGCATCTGAACGCAGCACCACTGAAAACAAGAAAGGCCGCGGCAATCCTGCCTGCGGCCTTTTCCAATTCTAGATGGTTCCGGTTTAGCTGCCGGAAGACACCCGGCGAACGGAGACATTGTCAGTGCGGAATTCGCGCTCATCAGCGTCCAGGATGTCGGCAAGGAGAAGCGTCTTCTTCACCACAGCCAAATCCTTCTGGCCAACGTTGGAGCGCACGTCCGGCTCGCTTGGGCCAACGCGCGAGAGCAGGTCGCGCTCAGCGTCGCTCTTGGGCTCTGACCGCTTGAACTTCTTGCCCGGGAACAATGCTTCATAAGCCTGACCGCTGGCGTCAATGGTTTGAGCGTTTGGCTCACCCGGACGTGGCGGCGCAAGGTTTGCTTCCGGTGGCACTACAAGTGGCGCCCGGCTGACAACTTCAAACTCGTCGGGGCTGTTCTTACCGCCACCGCAAGCAGCAAGCGTCAGGGCAGCCGCACCGATAAACAAAACAGACTTGAGATTCATGAACTCTCTCCTTTGTGGTCGGCCGTACCGTCGCCGACCTTTTGGGCATTTTTAGGGCCTTTCGCCGCTGGCCGCAAGCCATCAATGAGCAGAAGCACCACACCAATGGTGATTGCTGCGTCAGCCACGTTGAAAACATAGAAGCTATAGCCCCCTGCATGCAGGTGCACAAAGTCCACCACCGCGCCGTGCAGGAAGCGGTCAATGATGTTGCCGACAGCCCCACCAAGGATCAACGCAAGCCCCCAGACTTCCATTTTCCTGGCAGTATCAAACAACCATTTGGCAACCCACAGACTGATTAGCCCGGTCAGGACGATGATGCCCCATTTGCCGAGGGATTCGCCAAGCGGAATGCCCATCGAGATACCACGATTCCAGACCATGGAAAAATTCAGGAAAGGCAGCAATTCAACGCTGCCTTTTTCCCGCAGCTTGAGGCCTTCGAGAATCCACCATTTCGAGAGCTGGTCGGCCGCGAGCAAACCCGCGGCCCCCAAAAGCCCTTTCCGAAAATATGGACCCGCCATCAGGCCGATTACCCCGCAGCCTGGACGTCAAGCCCGGTGACAGCGTCCGCACAGCGGTTACACAGTTCACCGTGGGCTGAGACTTCCTCAGACACCACCCAGCAGCGCTCACATTTGTCACCGCTTGCCGCCGCAGTCACCACAGCCACGCCCTTGACGTCATCAAGGGTGAAGGCGCCTTCTGGTGCCGCGTCTTCGATGAGGCGGGCTGAAGAGGTGATCATCAGCTCTGCCACATCAAGGCCACCCAGCGCGTCGACATAAGCGTGGTCAGCCACATAGATGGCCACATCAGCCTGCAGGCTGGCGCCAATACGTTTTTCACGGCGGTCCAGCTCCAGCGCGCCGGTCACAACGCGGCGCAGGCGGCGGATCATGGTCCATTTTTCCGCGAGCGCGTCGTTTTTCCAGTCCGCAGGCGTCTCGGGCCAGGCCTGACGGTGAACGCTTTCAGCGTCATTGCCAAAGCGGGACAGCCACACTTCCTCGGCCGTGAAGGCCAGGATCGGCGCGAACCATGTGGTCAGGCGGTTGAACACTTCATCAAGCACCGTACGGACAGCGCGGCGGCGGTTGCTGCCTTCAGCGTCACAGTAGAGCGAATCTTTCCGGATATCGAAGTAGAAGCTCGACAGCTCAACAATGCAGAACTGGTAAAGCGCCTGGAAGATCGGGTTATAGTCGAACGTGTTCGCCTTTTCCCGGATCAGCGTATCCAGGTCCGCCAGGCGGTGCAGGATATAGCGCTCCAGTTCCGGCATTTCGGCGGCTGGCAGACGCTCTTCGTCCGTGAAGCCCGCAAGGTTACCCAGTAGGTACCGCATGGTGTTGCGGATTTTCCGATATGCATCAACCTGGCCCTGGATGATCTGGTCACCGATGCGCACATCTTCCATATAGTTCACAGACGTCACCCACAGGCGCAGGATATCGGCACCATACTGCTGGATGATCTTTTGCGGCGCCACAGTGTTGCCCAAGGACTTGGACATCTTGCGGCCTTCACCGTCCATGGTGAAACCGTGCGTCAGCACATTCTTGTAAGGTGCAACACCACGCGTACCGCAGCTTTCCAGAAGGCTTGACTGGAACCAGCCGCGGTGCTGGTCAGACCCTTCAAGGTAGAGGTCCGCAGGGGACTGCAAATCGTCGCGCGCTTCGCAAACAAATGCGTGGGTACAGCCACTATCGAACCATACGTCGAGAATGTCGTGAACCTGCTCGTAGTCCTCAGCGTCATATTTGTCGCCCAGGAAGTCCTGCGCCGGGATCGCCACCCATGCATCTGCACCACCGTCCTTGACCGCAGCCACGATGCGGGCATTGACGTCAGCGTCCTGCAGCAACTCACCGGTTTTCTTGTGTACAAACACGGTGATCGGCACGCCCCAGGCGCGCTGGCGAGAGATTACCCAATCGGGGCGGTCAGCAACCATCGCGCGGATACGGTTTTCCGATACCGCCGGGTACCAGTTGGTATCGTCAATGCCCTTGAGCGCCTTGCCGCGCAGGCCGGTTTTCTCCATGGAGATGAACCACTGCGGCGTGTTGCGGAAAATGAGCGGCGCTTTGGAGCGCCAGCTGTGCGGATAGCTGTGGGTCAGGTGGCCTTTGCTGGCAAGTGCACTGGCATCCGTCAGCAGCTCACAGACCTTGTCAGCCACCTTATAAACATGCTCGCCAGCTACCAGCGGCACATGCTCATAGTAGCAACCGCTTTCATCAACCGTGTACGGCACTTCAATGCCAAACTTCACATGAGCGACCTGATAGTCGTCGTCACCATGGCCGGGGGCCGTGTGCACGAATCCGGTACCAGCCTCGGTGGTGACATGGTCGCCCGGCAGCATCGGCACATCAAAGTCATAGCCCTGACCGCGCCAAGGGTGCGCCAGCGCACCGCCTTCAAGGGCTTTGCCCTTCAGGTGGCTGATCACCAGATAATTCTCAATCCGTGCCCGCTTTACGAACTCAAGCACCAGTGCTTCGGCCACAACCAGGCGGTCGCCTTCAGCAACCTGGGCGCCTTCGCCAGCTTCGGTTACCTCAATCACGATATAATCGATGTCAGGGCCATAGCAGACGGCGCGGTTGGCGGGAATGGTCCACGGGGTGGTGGTCCAGATTACCACGCGGGCGCCCTCAAGGTCTTCATGCGGGACTTTGACAAACGGGAAGGACACATCGATCTGCACGCTCGTGTGGTCGTGATACTCAACCTCAGCCTCTGCGAGTGCCGTCTTCTCAACAGGGGACCACATCACAGGCTTGGAACCGCGGTAAAGCGCACCGCTTGTCGAGAACTTCAGCAGTTCCTCAACGATCTGGGCCTCGGCCGCATAATCCATCGTCAGGTACGGCTTTTCCCAGTCACCGAAGATGCCAAGGCGCTTGAATTCCTCGCGCTGTACGCCGATCCACTCATCAGCAAAGGCGCGGCATTCCTTGCGGAATTCAACCGGGTCAACATCGTCCTTGTTTTTCTTCTTCTTGCGGTATTTTTCCTCGATCTTCCATTCGATCGGCAGACCATGGCAATCCCAGCCAGGCACGTAAGGCGCATCTTTGCCCTGCATCTGCTGCGACTTGACGATCACATCCTTCAGGATCTTGTTCATCGCATGGCCGATGTGGATGTTGCCATTGGCATACGGAGGGCCATCATGCAGCACGAACTTGTCGCGGCCCTTGGCGTCCTCGCGCAAGGTTTTATAGATGGCATCCTTTTCCCAGCGCTTCAGGAACTCTGGCTCGCGCTGGGGCAGGCCTGCGCGCATGGGGAAATCGGTTTTCGGCAGGAAGACGGTATCGCGGTAATCGCGCTTTTCACTATTGTCGGCAGACATGACTGTTTGTCTCGCTCTTGATAACTGGGGCCGCTTCAAAATTGCGTTGCACCCAAAGGAATTCTGGAAAATGTGTAAACTTGAAACCCCGGTCGCTAGTCTATTAGCGCCGGGCCAGTAATTCGAATAATGATGCCAGCGACAGGCCAGCCATATTTACTGTGGATTTGCATGGCGGCACTTTTATCAATCTTGACCCCGGGTGTCGAGCGGAAAGGCAGGCTATCAGAGCCCTTTGAAGACCTTTTTCTGGTTCGCAACCGCGAAAACGCCTTGTTGCTTCTTGCGGCGCTCCGGCCCGGAATAGTCGCCACCACCTACGCGGCGGTCGGGGCCATAGTAGCCTGTCACGCGAATGAAGGGCTTCGGCCTGAGGAGAATATCGTCCAGATTCTTAATTAGGCTGGCCGTGGTAAAGGGCATCACCACCATCTTGGTCACACCCGCGTTCCGAGCCTGATTCACGCTTTCCCGGTCTGGGTCTTTCATCGCGTAGATGATGGGGGCAACCGAGATTGGCGCATTCATCATGCGAATAAAGCGGCAAAAATCGATGCCGCCAATATCGGGGAAGGTGTCTTCAACCAGCAAGAGGTTGAACTGTTCCACGTTCATCTTTTCCATTGCGTCGCGATTGTTTTCAGCAATCTGGAAAACAGCGGCGCCCTGTTCTTTGAAAACGGCACGTGCACCCACGGCGGCCTGACCGTTGGCCATGGCGATCAACACTCGAAGATCGGATTTCTCGCCCAGCTTCACGCGCGGCCCTCCCCAAACAATAAACATGGTTAGTGCAATTCGTCATATAAGACGCACGCGCCTAACTCAAGCATCGCTTCAAATTTTCACGAAGGGTGTGGTAGGCACCGGTCAGCTATTCTCGCCCCTGAGAATGCTCAACTGGGTCGCTCGGTCTATAATGGTGGGCTCTGTCCTGCGCCGGTCAACACCACCCGGCACAGGCGCCGTCCGTGTACGTCGGTCGGGACCATTGTAGCTTGTATGCTGGACAATAGACCGTGTGTCGGTCGCAGCGGCTTCAATGGATTTCATCAGGGTAGTGAAGGAAAATGGCATCACCGCGATCTTGGTGGCGCCCGCATCCCGTGCAGCCATTACCTTTTTCTGGTCGGGCTCATGAATGCCAAAGATAATTGGGGCAACCGCCATCGGACTGCTGGTCAATCTGATGAAGCGGCAGAAATCGATACCGCCCAGATCAGGAAAGTGCTCATCAATGACCAGCATATTGTATGTATGATCCAGCATCATCTCGACGGCATCGCGGTTATTCACCGGCGTCACCACGCCAATCCGCTGCCTGAGCATCATATCCTTGAGGCTCGATGACGCCTGATCATTGCCAAGCGCCAACATTACATGAAGGTTTGCCAGAATTTCACCCGGTCCACTAATCGGATCATCTCCATAATGATTGCAAGCCTAGCCTAGGACGCGTTCATTAAAGGTGCGTTAATCATGCCAGCGCTTCGAAGACACCCAAGAAATTGTTATGCCGTGGACTCCTTTGGCAGAAACGGGGGTGGGCCAGCGCTACACCAAACCGGCGTAAAAAAAGCCCGGCTCCTGTGTGGCGCCGGGCTTGCATTTTATTCGTGACTTTCGGGGCGTCAGCCCTGTTGCCTTGCAGCCTTTCTGCGGCGCCTCAACAAGTTAAGGGTTTCCACGCCAAGGGAGAAGGCCATGGCAAAATAAATGTACCCCTTCGGCACATGGAACCCGAGGCCTTCCGCCACAAGGAACACACCAATCAGCATGATGAAGCTGAGCGCGAGAATCTTGAGTGTCGGGAACCGCTCAATGATGCTTGCGATATAGCCGCTTGAGAACATCATCACCAGCATTGCCACGGTCATGGCAGCAACAATGACCGGAATAACTTTGGTCATACCCACCGCAGTCATTACGGAGTCGAAACTAAATATAATGTCGATAAAAACAACCTGCAGGATAACGGCTGCCATGCCGCCAGTGACCGCCTTGATCTCTTCCTTATAGTCACCGGTCACTTCATCATGGATGCTGTTGGTCCCCTTATAAAGCAGGAAGCCACCGCCAAGGAGCATCAGCATATCCTTGCCGGAAAAGGCCTGCCCGAACACCGTCAACCAAGGGGTTTGCAGGCTGATGATCCAGGCAACGCCCAACAGCAGCAGAATGCGCATCACAAGGGCCAAGGTCAGGCCAATCATACGGGCGCGCTTGCGCTGCCCTTCGGGTAGGTGCCCGACCAAAAGCGCAATGAAAACGACGTTATCGATGCCAAGGATGATCTCAAGCGTTGTCAGGGTCAGAAAGCTGACCCAGACATGGTAATCCATAAGAAGTTCCATTGTGCCCCCCGCGAGACTTGAATGTGTATCCGAGCGGCTTTAGCGCGCCCGGATATGTGGTTCAGGAAAGAGCTTGAGATAACGATCAAGCGTCGGCGGTTCAAGCCGGTCGCGCGCGTTTTCCGGCTCCGCCAGAACAATTCTCGCCACCCGACTGTCCCGGTGAATCTGGTTCTTGAGCGCATCAATGCCGTCAAACTTCTGTTCGGCCCGCAGGAACGCTACAAGCTCTACCCGCAGATGCTTGTCGTAAAGATCTTCATCGAAATCAAACAGATGCACTTCAAGGAGGACATCGCGCTTGTCGAAGGTTGGCCTGTTGCCGACGTTGGCAACGCCCTGGATCACCCGGTCGTCACCTTCAATATGAACGCGAACTGCATAAACACCCAGCTTGGGCTGCAGGCTTTCACCCAGTTCCACGTTGGCCGTTGGAAACCCGATGGTACGACCGCGCTGATCGCCTTTGGTCACCCGGCCATTGATCGACCACCAGTGCCCCAGAAGGGCCGCGGCCTTGCGGGCCTCGCCCGCCTGCAGGGCCTGTCTTACAAGCGTGGAGCTGTAGACTTCACCAGCATAGCCCTCTAGCCCCACGGTTACAGGCTTGATAACGCTCAGGCCGAAGCCTTCCATTTCGCCCATCCACGCAAGCACATCGGTCCCACCGCCCCGGCCTTTGCCAAAACGGTAGTCATAGCCCACAAACACATGCTTGGTATCCAGGCCCTTCAGAAGAATCTCCGTTACGAAATCCTGAGCCTGCATGCCAGCAAGAGACTTATCGAACGGCAGCACCAGAAGCTGGTCAATGCCGAACTGTTCCAGAAGCTGGGCCCGTTCGCGAAACGGTGTCAGGCGAAATGGCGGCGCCTTGGGTGCGAAGAAGCTAACGGGATGCGGCTCGGTCACCACGACTGTCAGGCCCTGCTTCATCTGGCGTGCCAGCCTGCCAGCCTCGCCAATCACCACCTGGTGGCCACGATGAAACCCGTCAAAGTTACCGAGCGCAACCACATTGCCGCGGTGCTCAGCGCTGACTTCATTGATGTGCCGCAGTAGGCGCATGGATTGACCCATTCCTGTTGCTACCTAGCCCCTGCATCTACAGGAGCTCGAAATTTATGCGTTTGGTCGGCTCGGGACATACACCAATGCGTCGCCCGCCACCACTATTTTGTCCCCTACCATACATTTGGTTTCATAGGACACCCGGTTCTTTTCCATGCCCGTGACTTCGGCGGTCGCCACCACGGTGTCACCAATCCTGACCGGTGCAAGGAATTTTGTGCTTTGGTGCATGAACACGGCACCAATGCCTGGCAGCCTGGTCCCCAAAACGGCGGAGATAAAACTTGCGGTCAGGGCCCCATGGGCGATCCGCTCACCGAAGCGCGTGGTTGCTGCATATTCGGCATCCAGGTGCAGCGGGTTCACATCGCCCGAAATTTCCGCAAATGCTTCAATCATTTCCGCTGTTATCGTTCGGGTGATCGAGTCACTTTGGCCGATACTCATATCTTCAAAAAAAAGCTGTTGAACCATTTTTTCCTGTCCTCTGGGTATGCAACGGTGGCAGAATATGGTCCTAAATGGCGGATTTCATTAGTTTTTGTCCACTCTTTCTTGCTGATTGCCGGAGCCCGGCGCAATAATATGGTTTCAAAAGAATGAGTTAGTGTTTGAAACTTGTGCACCGATGGGTTAACCAATTCTTCATGCTATCAGGGCTAGTGTCCTGAATAGGGAATTTAGCGGTGTCAGGTTGGCACTGAAGGTGCGTAATCAATAATATTGAGGAATTATCATGGCCGTTGATATGGGTATGCCGATCCTTATCGTCGACGACTACAAGACAATGCTGCGGATTGTCCGCAACCTTCTGAAGCAACTTGGCTTCAACAATGTTGACGAAGCCACGGATGGGGCAATGGCGCTTGAGAAAGCACGGGCTAAACAGTATGGCCTGATCATCTCTGACTGGAACATGGAACCGATGACCGGTTACGAATTCCTGAAAGAGGTTCGCGCCGACAATGTAATCAAGAACACACCGTTCATTATGGTGACGGCAGAATCCAAGACAGATAACGTGATTGCCGCCAAGAAGGCAGGCGTTAACAACTATATTGTTAAGCCATTCAACGCGGCGACACTGAAGACCAAACTAGTCGCGGTTCTCGGAGACTTTTAATGACAACCCCAGAGCTTCCGAAGCAGATTCAACTGCTAGTCGACAGCTTACGGAAGCAAGATACGACGCAATTGTCCCTGACCGATGTAGCTTCGGTCACTGAAGTGCTGATCGGCACCATGTCCGTGTTCTTCAAGTCCATCGACACGTCTATCTACCGGGAATGCCGGTCCCTGAGCGACTATATCTCCAATGCCCGCAAGGAAATTGCTTCCCTGCAGCCGGGTGACCTGGAAAGTGCGCGCATTCCACGGGCTGGGCTTGAGCTAGATGCCATCGTCCAACAAACCGAAGAAGCCACCAACACCATCATGGAGGCGGCTGAGGAAATCATGGGCCTGGACCCGGACGACAAAGACAATTATGTCGCCACCAGCCAGGATGCTGTGATGCGCATCTTCGAAGCCTGTTCCTTCCAGGACATCACAGGCCAGCGCATCTCGAAAGTTGTGGAGACTTTAGCCCACATCGAGACACGTGTAATGGAGCTGCGCGACCTTCTGGGTGTTACCGATCAGGATATCGAAGAAGCCAAAGAAGCTGCTGGCCCGATACCGGAAGACAAATCGCTGCTTTCCGGCCCTGCCCTTCAAGGCGAAGGTATTGACCAATCTGAGGTCGACGCCCTGTTGGGTGGCGGTGCTGCGGCTGAGCCAAAAGCGGAAGCGGCTCCTGCGCCTGCTCCACAGCCAAAACCTGAACCAAAACCCGAGCCCAAGGTCGAGCCGCCAAAAGCCGTTTCGCCCAAGGAACTCGACAACATGTTCGAGGAAGACTTCGATCCAGTAGCTGACGTGGAGGCCAAAGAGGCCAAGAAGAAGGCGGAAGAGGCGAAGAAGGCTGAGGAAGAAAAGAAAAAGGCCGAAAAGAAAGCTGAACCAGCCAAAGAGGAAGAAATCGACCTTCCTGAAGGCGAAGAGGTCAGCCAGGACGATATCGACGCCTTGTTCGGCTAGATTAGATTACCAGATAAAATGGAATCCGGGCCCAGGTGCATTCTGCGGCCCGGTTTTTCTTTGGGTTACGTTACCATTTCAAGGCTTGCATCACCGCGTGCGGCACCGCTTTTTCCTCGCCGAATATCTTGCGGAAACTATGCACCGGTACGCGAGCCTTGTTCGCTGCCTGGTCCAGAAGGGGCGCTTCGTCGCGGTGAATGCCGCCGGTAATGAACAGGCCGCGGTAACCGGCCGCGCTCGCGCCTGCCATATCCGTCTGCAGGCTGTCTCCCACCATCAGGACACGGGAGCCCGGCGTGCTACAATCCATCCCGACTTCCTTGAGGCAGGACTGAAGCGCCTGGGGCGTCGGCTTGCCGAACCAGTGCACGTCACCGCCCATGGATGCATACAGGTCAGCCACTGCCCCCGCGCAAGGGTAAAGCCGTTCGCCCACATGGACAATTCTGTCCGGATTGGCGCACAGGAATGGCACGCCACGCTCGGCCGCAGCCCTGAGCCACGGACCGTGGGCCTCCACATCCTGAAAATCGAGGTCTGTCGCCAGGATGATGTCAGCCTCATCCGGGTGGTCCACATCCGTGACCGGCAGGCCTTCCACCGTGTTACGGTCTCCCTCCGGGCCCACGTGATAAAGCCGGGCGTCCGTAAAGCGCTCGCGCACTTCGTCTCGGGCCAGACCACCGGATGTGACGACAAAATCGGTCAGGGATGTAGGCAGTCCCATCTCCATCAAATGATCGCGCACATGGGTTCGAGGACGCGGTGCGTTTGACAGGAACACTGTCCGCACCCCCGCCTCACGCGCGCGCTGAATGGCCTCAACGGCGTCCGCATGCAGGCGTAACCCGTCGTGCATCACGCCCCACAAGTCGCATATCACGAGGTCGGTTTCGTCTATCACTTCCCTAAGTCCAACGGCCATATGTACGCTGGTGCCGGATGAATTCGGCATGAAACAGTCTCCAGAGTTTGGAGTTTGAGCCCGGGGCGGACGCCCGCAGCGGCTTACTCGCTACAGATTAAAATTCGCTGCTCAGGTTTGCAGCCGACGTTGGCTCGCCAAAGAGATACCCCTGTGCATATTCTACCTTGGATTCAAGCGCCATCAGGACATCATCTTCGCTCTCGACCCGGCTGGCGACAAGCTGCATACCGTTGCGACGGAGGAAAGACTTGATCGCTTCCACGTCGCCCTCTTCCGGGTGCGCAATCATCAGATCCTTCAGGTCGGACTTGATAAACTGGAACTTGTTTTCGCCCAGATAGGTAAAGTCCTTGTTGAAATCCTTCACAAGATCCATGGAGAATCCGAACCCCTTGCGCCCAAGCGCCAGTAGGCGCTCCTTCACTTCGCCCGGCAGCAGGTAATAGTCTTCCTGGCTGATCTCAAACACCAATCGGTCACGGAATTCAGAGTTGGCAGACATAAAGTCGATAAACTGCGGGAAAAATTCCTCGTCTTCCATGGAATGGCGCGACATGTTGATGAAGAAGCGTACCTTCGGACGACGCTTGCCAAGCCGGCGTACCAGTTGGATCAGGCGGAACAACAACAGGTTATCGATAGTGCCGATCAGGCCTTTGTTTTCCGCTACCCGCATATATTGGCGGGGCAGGATAATACGGCCTTCTTCATCCCGTACGCGGGAGAAACATTCATAGTGCACAGACCGCCTGGATGGCAGCGTGACGATCGGTTGCAGATAGAGGTCCACCCGGTTTTCCGCCAGCGAACTGCGGATCACAGACAGAAGCTGGTCTTCGCGCTTGATCAGGCGGATTTGTGCCTTCTTGCCACGCACAGGTGCCTTCGGGCTCGCGCCAGCAGCGCGGGACACAGCCGAGCCAGGCTCCGCACCCTCATCCTCATCACCATCCTCGTCCTGTGGCAAGGGCTCCGTGCCGTCGCCTTCATCCACCACCGCCATGGCAGCCTCTTCCGGCGTCAACTCGATTTCATCAAGCTCCATGTCACCGTCATCGTTGGCATCGCCATCTGCATCGCTTCCTGGCTCTGCTTTGGCTGCCTTCGTTGACTTGGCCTCTGGCTGTTCAGCAGGCTTTTCCGGCACATGATCGGCGCTAAGTGCCATGGCATCTTCGTCTGTAGGTTCGATGATTCCAGCCTTGCCGCCACGTTTCGCGGGCTTGGCCACCTTGATACCCTTGGCTTCCAGCTCACCTTCGCGCTTCGTCAACTGGGTCAGCAGGGTGTGCAACACCTTCAGCTCACCAACAACCTCGATGCTCTTTTCGTCGCCCTGTTCCGTCTTGCGGCGCGTACGCTCCAGGTCGCCACGCAAGATGGTCGTGACATCTTCAAGCACTGCGACGCGCGCTGCGGTTTCTTTCTCAATCCGCTTCACGGTGAACAGGTTCTGGATTTGCCAGGCGCCGAAGAAAACAACCACCCCCAGCAGCTGTGCCAGCTGCTCGGGCATGTCAAACAAGCGCGGCGGAATGATCATCACCGCCAGACCAAGGATCATATAAGATACCAGAAGGAGCACCTGCGTCAGCACTGCCATGAAATCACCACCCTTTTTGGTCAACTTGCCAAGCCTTACGGCCATGCTGGCATAACTGACGGGATTCGTTAAGACTTTTGTTCAAATGATCTTGCTGTCTTATGCCTTAACAAGGCCGTAAAACAGTGCCATCATACTGGCAAGTCGGATCAAAACGGGACGGAGGCACGACAATGAAAAAACTGTTTCTTGGGTTGGTAGTCATCATACTCATCGGTATGGGTGTGGCATACGTCCAACTCGACAATATTGTCAAAGTAGGCGTGGAGACCGGTGGACCGGAAACTTTGAAGGTGCCGGTGACTGTTGAAAGCGTGTCCTTGTCGCCCTTCTCTGGCAAGGTTGCCATCAAGGGGCTTGAGATTGGCCAACCGCAAGGATATGGCGAGGGCAAGATTGCAAGCGTTGGCAGTTTTGACATGAAACTGCGGCCCAGCACACTGATGTCGGATCATATTATTATCGACAGCATTGTGATTGATGCTCCGATGCTGGATGCCCGACGTATCGACGGCAAAACAAACTTTGAAAGGCTGCAACAGAATGTTGGTCCTTCGGAAGAAACCGCCCCGTCCAACATCACCCTGACAATCAAAAGCATGCAAATCCGCGGTGCGCAGGTGGCCGTAAAGAATGAAGGCTCCATCAAAGTGGACCAGACCATCCAGCTGGCTGATTTCAACATCACCGATCTTGGAACAGACGAAAAAGGCCTGGCCCCGGCTGAAATCGCACGGCACATCATGGCGGTGCTGCAGCCACAAATCACCCAAGCGCTGATCAAGGCTGGCGCATCTGACAAACTGAAGGATATTGCCTCTGGCGCTGAAGGCAAATTGGAAGAAGGCCTGTCGAGCCTCGTAGGCAAGCTGAAGAAGAAAAAAGACGACCAGAATTGAATTGAACAAAATAACTGATTGATTTCTGGACTGATAAGTCCAATATTCACAATCAGTTGTAAGGGAGGACATTATGTCACTGGAAAAAATCACCGAAGAAATCCGCGGCCGCGTTGGCTCGCATTCCCCACTGGCTGCTATCATCAAGTTTGATTTTGGCGACGACGGCGTTGTGCGCATCGACGGCAAGGCTTCGCCTAGCGTGGTCGACAACGAAGACTCCGAAGCTGACTGCACTGTTAAAGTCACGATGGATAACTTCGTTCAGATCGCAGAAGGAAACCTTAATCCACAGATGGCTTTCATGACTGGTAAATTGCGTGTAGAAGGCGACATGAGCCTTGCCATGCAGCTTGGCTCGATCCTGGGTTAAGCAACTGGTCAAATAGGTTATCATGCTGGAAAAATTTCGCTCCCTCGCTATCGGTCTCTGCCTTTTCGTCATTGTCATCGGACTGGCAGTCTATTTCATGGTCCAGATCGGCGGGGGCGATAGTCTTTTCGGTGATGAGAGCGGCACGCTCGAAACGGTGGAATTTGAAACACTGCCTTTCGACGGGGATGAGACCGGGTACCTTTTGTGCCCGGGCACTCTCTGCAAAGCTGCGACAACCAACGGCCCTGCTGCCCGCTTTGAAGTTGATGCCGGCACGCTTAGACTGGCTTTGGCCGACTATGTGGACAATATGCCCACCATTCGGACCTACAGCTTCGATCCGGTCAACAACCAGTTTGATTTTCTGGAGCGTCTCCCGGGTGAAAGCATCCCTGCGGTTCTGACAGTTCGTATTCTGGATATCGATGGCTATTCAAGCAGCCTTGTTATCTATAGCCGCAAGCCGATTGGCGACAGCAAACCGGGCGAGCATGAAAAGCGGGTAACCCGCTGGCTCACGATCCTCACATCGCGCCTTGCGTCCTAATCCAATATGAAACAAATCTTGCGCTGGAAAGCCTAGATCAGGCTGCCGGAACCATACTGCACACGGCCAGGCTGGGCTTCTTCGACGTCATCATCGTATATCTGGGACTGAGCTGAGGCTTCTTCTGCGTCGGCAGCAACGTCCGCCTCGCCGCGCAGGATGCTGTTGGCTGCGATCGTGTCCTTGATCTTGGACTGGGTCTCCAGATAGCGGTTCTTGGCGCGCTCGAAATTGGAAACTGGCGGTAGCGGTGCGCTGGCTTCCTGCGTCCGGGTCTGGGCCAGCAGGAACGACACGCCGTTCCCCAGAAGGCCACGACCAGGCTGAGCCGCATTTGCGCCTTGGCCCGGGAACAAGCGTAGTGACGAACTACCCGATTCGCCCTGACCTTGGTTCAGACTTCGGCTGAAGTCGGCAGATTGGGCTGAAGACGAGCCGCTGGGGCGCGCGGAAGGACGTTCCGCACGAGAAACGGGGCTCGCGCCTTGCGAGCCTGCAGCAAAAGCAGCATCTGCCATTTTTGCACCCAACTAGTTTCACCCATTGGCAGTTTACCGCCTTCCCTGTGTTCTGGCAATGACACAAGCGTATGTCTTCCGCCGAAAGGCGTGATTCCGTGCTGGTATTTGGGGGATCGCTTGTGCTATCGCTCAGGCCATAGGGGGCAGTCTCCGGCTTGAATAGGGAATTCAGGCGCACCATCTGGGAGGAGGTGTGGAGAGACAGCTGCGAACGAACTCAAGAATAAAGCGAATAGTTGATATGGATAATAATACGCTTGCCATTTACATTCACGAACTCCGGAACCAGTGCCTGCACGCGCAGGCCTCGTTCGACCTTTTCAACCAGGCAGTAGTCAACAAGGCAGCCAACGGCGTCCTTTATGGCGGCCAGATGGTTTTGATGCCATCGAGCCAGATCTCGTCGCTACTGTGGCCGACCCGCGCCCGTGCACGCGGTCGTGGTGAGGCCCTCAGGAAAGTGCTGCAACTGCCGGAGAAGCATCCACTGAATGATCGCCGTCTGGCAGAGCTGTGGGAACGCGCCGACGAGAAGGTTGAAGAATGGATCGCCAACACCAAGGGCCGCCAGGTCGTCTTTGATTTTGTCGGTGACCCTGCCCAGCTTGGCGACGGCAACACACCGGAAGAGTGTATCTACCGCGCCTATAACCCGAACACGCACACCTTCTACTACCGCGGTGTGGGCTATAACCTGCAGGCTGTTGCAAAAGCGCTGTCGGACGTTGGTGGCCGCGTGAACGCGGTGTACCGCCAGTTGTTCCCTGAGCACGCCAAAGCGGAAGACGAAGCTCGCAGGCAGGCAATGGAAGCCCAGCAGGCAGCAGCGGCGGCGCAGCAAACCGGCACCCCAGCACCGGAATCAGCGGCGGCTAACGATGTAGCGCCCGAGCCGATCGACCTGTCTGGCGGTGAAGCCCAAGCGGAAGAAAAGCCTGCCAAGAAGGCTGCACCGAAGAAAAAGCCTGCCGCCAAGAAAGCTGCGCCGAAGAAAAAAGCCGCGGCCAAGAAGGCCGACTAAGGCACCCCAGGCAAAGTGAAGGGCTGGCCCGGTGCCGGCCCTTTCCTTGAGCACGACCAAGCCAACCGCCGCAATTTGGCCAAGCTGATCTGGCATAAGCCTTTATGGCAATTGCCCTCGGCGCCAAACTTTGTATGATGCGGTCTCTGACTGGTAAGGATAACGAACTGATGATGAAAACCCTGTCTCTAGTACTCGCCGGCTATGTGCTTGTAAGCACTTCTGTTTTTGCTGCAGATTGCGGTGAGCCACCGATGGACGAACCGCCTGTGCCCAATGGGGCCGTTGCCGATGCTGACCAGATTCGCGACAGCCGCGACGCCATCCTGGAATACTCCAAAAAGGTAGACGAATATCTGACCTGCATGGACCAGCGGGCCGCCAAAATCATGCCGTATCTGACCAAAGACCAGCAGGCACGCTGGGACGAAGACCTGGCCGCCGTACATGAGCGCCGCCGCCAACTTCAGATCCGCATGAACGAAGCGATCCGGTCCTACCGCCGGGCACAAGCGGGTTAAAAAGGGCACAGACCGGGTAAAAGGGCACTCGGGGGGCACACCCATAGGGCCCAAAACCCAGAGACGCAGGAAGGGACCGGACGGTCCCTTTTTTTTGTACGCCGATTATGCCGCGCCATTTCCTACCGATATTGACGGGCATTACCCGTCAGTGGGTACTTTCCCACAAACAACTGCATTTAATAGACTGCTGCGTCCATTTTATTTGACTCCCTCCTGCCACCGCCCCATCTTCATGTTCCAGAGGGAACAAAAGGGAAGGAAGCCATATGCTGGCCCGCCGCGCAGTTTACGATGAAGAGCACCATATTTTCCGGGACGCCGTCCGCAAATTCTTTGAAGCCGAGGCCGTGCCCTATACCGAGGACTGGTCGAAGGCCGGGCAGGTCCCGCGCGAGTTCTGGAACAAGGCCGGTGAAGCCGGCATCCTGTGCCCGCAGATGCCCGAGGAATACGGCGGCGTGGGCGGCGATTACCGCTTCAACTGCGTGATCAACGAGGAACAGGTCTATAACCGAGCCGGTGGTGCCGCGCTGGCGGTGCATTCAGACATCGTGGCCCCCTACCTGTTCCACTATGGGTCTGACGACCTGAAGGAACGTATCCTGCCGAAGATGGCCACGGGCGAAATGGTCGGCGCCATTGCCATGACCGAACCGGGCACGGGATCAGACCTGCAGGGCATCAAGACCACGGCAAAGCTGGACGGCAACCATTATGTGGTCAATGGCCAGAAGACCTTCATTTCAAACGGCCAGAATTGCGACTTCGTTATCGTCGCCTGCAAGACCGACCCCAAGGAAGGCGCCAAGGGCGTAAGCCTTGTGGTTGTGGAAGCGGACCGCGAGGGCTTCCGCCGCGGCCGCAACCTTGAGAAAATCGGCCAGCATTCGTCCGACACGTCTGAGCTGTTCTTTGACGAGGTGCGCGTGCCCGCCACCAACCTGATCGGGGCTGAGGGTGCTGGCTTCATGTATCTGATGCAGCAGCTGCCGCAGGAACGCCTGTCGATTGGCGTGATTGCCATGGCAGGGGCCCAGCGGGCATTCGATATCACGCTGGACTATGTCAACGAGCGCCACGCGTTCGGGCGGCCGATTGCCAAATTCCAGAACACCCGTTTCAAACTGGCGGAAATGAAAACCGAAATCGATGTGGGCTGGGCCTTCATTGACCAGTGCCTGGCACGCCATGTGAAAGGCGAGCTGGACGCTGTGGGCGGCGCCATGTCCAAACTGTGGACCACCGAGATGCAGGGCCGCGTGGTGGACACCTGCGTGCAACTTCATGGCGGTTATGGTTTCATGGCCGAATATGAGATCGCCCACCATTATACCGACAGCCGCGTTCAGCGCATCTATGGCGGCACATCTGAGATCATGAAGGAACTGATCGGGCGATCCCTCTAGGACGATTCTTCAAAAAGGCGAAAATAGCCATCGGGGTGATTGCAGGGGCTTTTGCTTCATGCTAGACCGGCGCTTGTGAGATGTTTCCAGAAAGCACCAAACAAGCAGAATTAAGGACACCCCTATGGCTCGTCGCACCGTTACCCTGAAAGCAGCACTTCCACATGGTACCTTCTATTGGGTTACTGATGTTGAGGCCGCGTCCGAAGAGGAAGCAGTGGTAGCCGCAGAGAACCTGTTCCTGGCCGAGATGGAAAATATCGACGAGTGGGAATTCACGGACTTTGAAGTCAGCGACGCCTGACCCTGCCCCACCTGACCGCACAAACCGGCGGTCGATCCAGAACAATTTGAGTGCCTGCCTCGCAGGCCACCCCAGGCCGGATCAGTCTGCGGAGACCTCGCACGCGCCTGCTGTTTCGCCAACCCAGCGGTCCAGGGCTTCAAGCGATTTGTCGAGCCGATCCTGTTCGTCTTTGCGGCGGGTGAAAAACCAGAAGCGTTCTTCATATTTTTTCGGGCGCGCCACGTCGTGCAGGCGCACGCGGGTGCTGCAAGGGCCTTCGGGGATCAGCTCAACCCGGAACCAGCGCACGTCCTTGTCTGATTCCTGCACGGTGGCATAGAGACGCTGCTGCACCACTTCAGTCGTACGCTCAATAGCATGCCAATGCTTGAAACCTTGCTTCCACCGCACCAGGCGGGTCGATTCTGCTTGGTCTGGCTTGCCCACATAAGGCGCATAATCAATCTGCCAGGCCTGCCAGTCGGTGCGGCGCTCGGGTGGATAAATCCACGGCCAGATGGCTTCAGCGGCATATGGCATCACCATTTCCTGGTCCATCTCGAACCCGGCGTCGATCACAATGACGGCCCTGTAGACAACACTGACGAAGAAAGCTGCAATCAATGCCACCACCGATTTATGCAGCAAATTCCAGTCCCTGAATCGATCTTTTACCTGCCGTGCCACTTTTAATCCCTACTTGACCTTGGTGCCCACAAGCACCACCTTCCCCTATATCAATCGGGGAGGGCTTATGACCATTACATTGATTTCCGCAAGCTTTTTGGGCCTGCTTCTTTTCTACTTATCATATAACGTTGCAAAAAACAGAGGGCGCGCCAAGGTTTCTATCGGCGATGGCGGTGACGAGCAGTTGGCAAACGCCATCCGGGCGCACGCCAACCTGACAGAATATGCACCTTTTGGCATGATCTTGATCGGGTTGCTGGAATACCGGGGCGTGAACCCGATTTTCCTGATCGTGCTGGCTGCCTTCTTTGTGCTTGGGCGCTTTATGCACGGCCTGACGTTCGGCAAATTCGAAGGCCGCAACCCGTTCCGCTTCTGGGGCACGGTGTTCAGCTGGCTGGTGATTTTGATTGCCAGCATCGCCGGCCTTTTGAACGGCTACGGCGTTATCTGACCAAAATTCGAGGGAAGCGGCGTGGATGTATGCCGCTTCCCTTATCCGTCCTAATCGTCGGCCAGCGCAAGCCGCGCGCCAAGGCCGATAAGCGCAAGACCCGCCACCTTGTTCGGCAAATCCAGTTTCCGCCCAATACCCTTCATGCCCTTGGCCACCCGGTCGGCGGCGAAGATCACCATCACATCCGCGCTTGAAAAACAGATATTCACAAATGCCCCCAGCGCCATGAATTGGGCCCATACAGGCCACGCTCCGTGCGCATCCACAAACTGCGGCAGGAACGCGATGAAGAAGATGGCCACCTTGGGATTCAGAATTTCCACGGTCATGCTTTCAAAGAAGGCCCTTTGGGCAGACTTGGTCTGGCCGATCATCTCCTGGTCATGGGCGGTGTCCGCAGGCGCCAGCTTCTGCCGGACCATCTTGACCCCGAGCCACACCAGATAGGCCGCGCCCGCGAGCTTCACCGCCGTGTAAGCCAGCGGTACATGGGTGAAGATGGCCGACAGGCCAAGGGCCGCCGCGATCACATGGATATAACAGCCCAGGTGAATCCCCAGCGCCGCCATAAAGCCAGCCTTGCGCCCCCGCGCCACCGTTTGCGCGGCGGTATAAAGGATCGCCGGTCCCGGCATGAAGGCAAAGATTGCGGTGGCGATGAAAAAGGGTATCAGGCTGTCGAACCCGGGCATGGCAAATCTCCGTCAGTTTGCCACAGCCAACCATAAAACCGGCCCTGAAGGGAGGACCGGTTTCTGGATTTTTGATAGGGCCAATTTTGGAAGCCGTTACCGCGCGGTGAAGACAGATGCGCAGGCATCCAGAATGGCGTCCGTGCCGATGCGGTAGCGGTCGTACAGGTCATCAATATCGCCCGACTGGCCGAATTCATCGACCCCCAACGGCATGGTGCGGTGCCCCTTCACGCCGCCGATCCAGCTGAGGGTGGTGGGCGCACCGTCGATGACGGTGACAATCCCGGCATTGGGGGACAGGCCAGAAAGCAGGCGGCCAATATGGCTTTCCCGCCGCACACCGTCCCGGCCCAGCGAACGCACGCTTTCCGACCAGTCCTTGTGCAGAAGGTCGGGCGACGGCACAGCCATAAGCCCCGCACCCGGCACGTCCTCCAGAATTTCCTGGAGGGCGGCGTTCGCCTCAGGCGCCACGGCGCCGGTATAGATGATGGCCAGCTCAGCGCCCTCTTCCGGGGTGTGTTCCCAATAGGCGCCCTTCAGCAGGTCGGCCTGCCAGGCATCGCCGTCCCGCTCGGGCTGCGCCAGTGCGCGGGTCGACAGGCGCAGATAGATCGAGCTGCCGTCCGGCTGCTGCATATAGTCAAAGCCCCAGGCCATGATGGCCGCCAGCTCGTCCGTATAGGCGGGCTCGAAATAGACAAGCTTGTCCTGCGCCATACCGATGACCGGCGTATGGATCGACTGGTGCGCACCGCCTTCGGGTGCGAGCGTCAATCCGCTTGGTGTCGCCACCAGCATGAAGCGGGCGTCCTGGTAACAGGCGTAATTGAGCGCATCCAAACCGCGGTTGATGAAGGGGTCATACAGCGTACCCACGGGAATCAGGCGTTCGCCGAACAGGCTGCCGGAAAGGCCCATGGCCGCGAGCGCAAGGAACAGATTGTTCTCAGCGATCCCCAGCTCCATATGCTGGCCCTTGCCGTGGCCTTGCCAGATTTGTGGGCTGACTACCTTTTCAGCCTTGAAGACATCTTCCATCAGGTCACGGCTGTAGATACCGCGCTGGTTCACCCAACCGCCCAGATTGGTGGACACCGTCACGTCCGGGCTGGTGGTGATGATGCGGTCCGCCAGCGGACTGGTGCCCTTCCCGAGCGCATTCATGATCTTGCCGAAAGCCACCTGGGTCGACTGTTTGCCCGTACCGGGCTCGAGCGCATCCTCAAGCTTCAGGGTCGGTGCGTCATGACGGCGGGTGGCTGGCTGGTTGAAAGGAACCTTCTTCAGGAAGTTCTCAAGATGCGCGGCCTTGTCTTCCATGCCGGCAAACGGTTCCCACTCGCGCCCCTCGGGCACGCCCATTTGCGCCTGCAGTTCAGCCATCTGGGATGGGTTCATCAGGCCCGAATGGTTGTCCTTGTGGCCCTGGAACGGCAGGCCGTACCCTTTGACCGTATAGCAGATGAAACAGTGCGGCTGATCGCTGTCGATGGAGCGGAAGGTCTCCAGAAGAAGCTCAATATCGTGGCCGCCCAGGTTGGTCATCAGCGTCTGCAGCGCGTCGTCCGAATAGCCGTCCAAGAGCTTCTTCACCCCGCGTTTCGACCCGATATCCGCCATCAGGCGATCGCGCCAAGCAGCCCCGCCCTTGTAGGTCAGCGCGCTATAGAGCGTGTTGGGGCAGGCATCGATCCAGTCGCGGAGTGCAATCCCGCCCGGCTTCTTAAACGCCGCCTGCTGCTTCTTGCCGTATTTGATGTTGATCACCTTCCAGCCCGTGGTCTCGAAGATGTCGGTGAAGCGGGTGAACATGCGGTCGGACGTGATCGAATCGAGGCTCTGGCGGTTATAGTCGATCACCCACCAGCAGTTCCTCAGGTTATGCTTGTAGCCTTCGATCAGCGCTTCATAGATATTGCCTTCGTCCAGCTCCGCGTCGCCCATCAGGGCGATCATGCGGCCGGCCTTGTCGGCACTCACAATGCCGCGGTCGATCAGATGGTCCTGCACCATGGAGGCGAAGGCCGTCATGGCAACGCCAAGCCCGACGGACCCGGTGGAGAAATCCACATCGTCGATATCCTTGGTGCGGCTTGGGTAGCTTTGGGCACCGCCGAGCGCGCGGAAACGCTCAAGCTGGTCGCGCGTCTGCTTGCCGAACAGATACTGGATGGCATGGAACACCGGGCTGGCGTGCGGCTTGACCGCCACCCGATCCTCGGGCCGCAGCACACCAAAATAAAGCGCGCACATGATGGCCGCGAGCGACGCACTTGAGGCCTGGTGACCGCCTACCTTCAGGCCGTCGCGGCTTTCGCGGATATTGTTGGCGTGATGGATGGTCCAGGACGACAGCCACTGCACCCGGTCATAGAGATCCGTGATGGTCTCAAGCTCAGCAGGGTCAACGATGGGGCGCACGTCGGTGGCTTCGGGTTTGGTTAGGGGCATCAGGGTTTCCCTTTTATTATAAAGCACGCCATATTGACGCGCCGGTGGGTCTGTCTCATAAGGACCCGGATTTTGGGAACTGGTTCTAATCCGCCAGCCCGACAGTTTCAATAGTAACTAAATAACGGAAGGCAGGCCAGCGCGCCCTTTGCCCCTATGCCAGTAAGTGATTTCAGAAATGCACCGATGGTGCTCCTTGACGACAGCCGCCCGGCGCACCGGGCGGGACGGTCATTGTTGTTCTGTGATCCTGAGCGCGTGATTGTGGCCGAGACCCTGGATGAGGTGGGCGCAGCGCTGGCCGCCATGGACGCGGCGCTCGCGGACGGCCTGCATCTGGCGGGCTGGATAGCGTATGAATGCGCTGCGCACTTTGAGCCGCGGCTGAAGCCGCAGATGACCGCGCGCGCGGATGAGCCGCTGATCTGGATGATGGCCACCCGGACACGCACAGAGCTGACACCCGGTGAGGCACGTGAGGCTTTCTTCAATGCCCGGCGCGGCAACCAGCATATGGCCACATTGGAGATCGGCGATTCGCCGGTCTCCGAAGCAGACTATCTGGCGGCACTCGCGCAGGTTCACGCCTATATCGAAGCTGGCGACGTTTATCAGATCAACCATACCTTCCCGCTGCCCTGCCGACTTGAGGGCGATGCGCTGGCGCTGTATGAACGCCTGCGCGCCAGCCAGCCGGTGCCTTTTGGTGCCTATATCGACACCGGCGCGGAACATGGTGGCCATAAGGTGCTGTCGCTGTCGCCCGAACTGTTCGTCAGGCGCCAGGGCGACAGGCTCACCGGCAAGCCCATGAAAGGCACCGCGCCCCGGGGGCTGACACCTGCGGATGATCAGACGGTGGCGACTGAGTTGAAGGCTGACGAGAAATCCCGCGCCGAGAACCTGATGATCGTTGACCTGATCAGGAATGACCTCAGCCGCATCAGCCGCCCCGGCAGCGTTAAGGTGACGGGCCTGTTTGAGACCGAGCGCTACCCCACGCTGTGGCAGATGACCTCCACCATCGAGGCAGAAGCGGACACGGCGCTGACGCCGTCTGCGCTCTTGGCGGCGCTGTTCCCCTGCGGGTCGGTCACCGGCGCGCCCAAGGTGCGGGCAATGGAAGTTATCGCTGAACTCGAAGCGGCACCCCGGGGTGTCTACTGCGGCGCCATCGGCCACTTCAGTCCGGGCAGTGACGGCCAGATGGACTGGTCCCTCAATGTGCCGATTCGCACGCTGGCTTTCGGGCCGGACGGCCATGGCCGGTTAAGTGTGGGCAGCGGCGTGGTGGCAGACAGCGACCCGGCCGGTGAATATCAGGAATGCCTGCTGAAGGCGCGCTTCACAAAGACAGAAGCCAAAAACGCCAAAGACTTTTCGCTGATCGAGACCATGAGGCTGGACACGGACTGCAGCTTTGACCTCTTGGACGCGCACCTGGCGCGGCTTGAGGCCAGCGCCGGTTATTTCGACTTTGCGTTCGACCGCGAGGCGGTCATGGCCATGCTGGACGCGCACCGCGAGGCCTTTCTGCCCATGGACACGCCGCGCCGGGTGCGGCTGCTGCTCGGTCAATCCGGCGCCGTGACCGTTACCAGCACAACCCTGGTGCCCCAGGCCGGGACCGGGCGTGTGTGCCTGGCCAAGGACCGGGCGCGATCAGACGATGTGTTCCTGTTCCACAAGACCACCAACCGCACGCTCTATGACGGCGCTTTCGCCCGCGCCTTCAAGGCCGGCTTTGAGGACATCCTGTTCTTCAACGAGCGCGATGAGCTGACGGAAGGCGCCATCAGCACTGTCTTCATCGTCAGGGACGGCCAGTGGCTGACCCCCGCGCAGACGTGCGGGCTGCTGGCCGGGACGTTTCGGCAGGCTCTGCTTTCAGGCCATAGCCCAAAGATTTCGGAAGCAGTGATTCGCCGCGCGGACCTGATGGCGGCGGACGAACTCTATATCGGCAACAGTGTGCGGGGCTTGCGGCGGGTCACTCTTGTGCCTGAAGTGCTCTAAGCCACTGCGAGTCACCACGAATTTCCGGCTATTTGGCATGGGCTGCTACCGAATCACCCTCGTCCGGAGATTGTTTTGCGCGCGCTGGGGCAGAAAAATGAGCCCTTTTTCGGAATTAAATTGCCCACGCTTTGGGTCAAATCGTCAGCACCTGTTAACCCGATTTTTAGAACTGGCCTCTACTATATTTCCTGTCGGCGCCAGTCGGCAGCGAGAGGTATGTAGTTAGTAAAGGGTGTGCAGTATGCGTTCATCTTCATGTGTTACCCCCCAGGGCAGCGCAGGCGAATTCGACACCGGTCACATTTCCGACGACAGTCGGATGTTGGCCAATCGTCTGTCCAGCCATATGGGAATTGAACATGCAATTCAGGTATCTACCGAGAATCAGTGGCACGGCGTCGTGGCGGCCCTGATGGAATTGCAGCAGAAAAACACCGCCCGTTCCTGATGCATTCTAAACCATGGTTTGGTGTGTTCTTGCCAATACCGACCAAAGTCTGATTGTTCCCATCCCACCGTCTATCACCGGCACACATCCGTGCTAAACAATTGACTTTGCATGCCATCAGTTATATTATTACATACTAATTTTGTCTACTCAGCCAACGGATTGGACGCAGTAAAATTATATGCTTGACGTGATTCTGATACGAAAAGTGAAATTTTTGCTTGGAATCACAGAAGATTCTTGGATGATAGGCTCCGAGCCGGACCGCCCGTCTCATCTCCACTTTCAGAGACGCAAGTTTCTGGGGGCGGGGAAAATCATAATAAATCGTCCTCCTGCCTCCCCGAGGTCGGAATATAGGCGGCGAGACAAAGAGATAAAAAGCGGAGCAAATCCGTGAGGTGGTCGGCACAATTGGGAGAGGTACGGGAAAGCCTTTTGAAACGACTCTGTGACTGAACGGGCTCTTGGGTCCGGGACTATGCATAGCTGTCGGCTTGCTCCCAATTTTTGAAAGGGTAAAGGTTTGGGGCCTTCGGGCACCTCATCTTTGCAAGGTTTAATCCGCTGCAGGATGCCCTGTTCCACGGGGAGTTCTGTAGCTTTGTTAAAACCCATGTGGGCAGAAAATGGATAAGGCTAAAGTGAAACGTATAGCTGTCTCGACGGCTGCGGTTGCCTCGATCCTTCTGGGTGCAACTGCTGCTAACGCACAAGATGCACGCCTGAAGTCGATCGTAGACGAGGTAAACCAGGCCACTAAAATCGCACAAGCGTCCCAGGCTACTATTGATAAAACAGCCGACGCTACTTCCAAACTTTACACGGAGTTCAAAACGGTTCTGAAGACCAACGCTGGTCTGCGGGCGTACAACGCTCAACAGCGCCGGGTGATCACCAAGCAGGAAGAAGAAATCGAGAAAATCAAACGCTCCATCGGGCAGATTGACGAAATCAAGCGTCAAGTGATTCCGCTGATGGAAGACATGATCAAAGATCTGTCTGAGTTTGTGGAACTCGATATTCCGTTCCAGATCGACGAGCGCCGTGAGCGTCTCGCGAACCTGACTGACGTGATTGACGACCCGAACGTAAGCGATCCTGAGCGCTTCCGCGTGATCCTCGAAGCCTACAAGGCTGAGGTTCAGTACGGTCGTTCGATCAACGCTTACGAGGACACCCTCGAAGATGGCCGCAGCGTGAACTTCGTTCGCGTGGGTCGTGTTGCGTTCTACTACCAGACTAAAGACGGTAAAGAGACCGCGACTTGGGACCAGAACAGCCGGTCCTGGGTACAGCTGGGTGACGAATTCGGCACGCCGGTTAAGCAACTCATCCGTATGGCTCGCAGCCAGATGCCAATTGACGTGCTGACACTGCCTGTCAAAGCACCGGCTCAGTAAGGGGAGTAATAACAATGAAAAGACTTCTGACCTCTGCTGCAGTTCTCGTGCTTGGCTTCACAGCCGCTGCACAAGCTCAAACCGCAGACCTGAACAGCCTTCTGAGCAAAGTTAAAGAAGGCCGTGCTACTGAAACTCAGCAGCACAAAGAGCGCGAAGCCGAATTTATGGCCCGCAAAGAGCAACAGGCTCAGCTTCTGGCCGAAGAGCGCCAGACACAGCAGCGCCTGGAGCGTGAAAGTGCGCGTCTCGAAGAGACTCGCCGCAATAACGAAACTGAAATTGCCCGTCAGCTGGAACTCCAGCGCGAGCGTCTCGGTCAGCTCCAGGAGCTGTTCGGTGTTCTTCAGCAAGCTGCTGGTGACGCCAAATCCGTTATCGCGTCTTCACACGTAACCATCGACAACTCTGGCCGTATGGCGCCGATCAACACACTTGTTGAAAAAGCGTCCTCCACGTCTGAGCTGCCATCCATCGACGAAATCCGCGCTTGGCCATCCCAGATGGTTCTGGAGATGATCGGTTCCGGTCAGGTGAAATCCTTCAACCACACCGTTCGCGGCGTTGACGGCAACACCTATACTGCAGAAATCACTCGTATCGGTGACTTCGGCCTCGTGGGCGAAGGCAAGTTCTTCATCCTGAAGAACGACGGTACGGTTGAAGAGCTGCAGCGTCAGCCTTCCGGTCGTCTGACCGGCACGATTGAGCCGTTCCAGAACACCTCCAGCGGCTTCGCAGAAATCGCGATCGACCCATCACGTGGTCAGATCCTGAACCTCGAAGTTGAGAAGCCAACACTCCCTGAGTATCTCGCTCAAGGTGGTTTCATTGGTTACCTGACCCTGACACTGGGTGCGATCGGCGTTCTGATGGCGGTTGTTCAGTGGCTTTACCTGATGCTGGTTTCCGGCAAGGTGAAAAAGCAGATCCGTTCTGACGTAGCTGACACCAACAACCCACTGGGCCGTGTTCTCTCCGTATACGACAGCAACAAAAACGTTGATGTTGAGACGCTTGAACTGAAGCTTGACGAAGCAATCCTGAAGGAAACGCCTGCCCTTGAGCGCTTCCTGACGCTGATCAAGCTGATCTCCGCGGTAGCACCACTGTTTGGTCTGCTCGGTACAGTGACTGGTATGATCCAGACCTTCCAGGCGATTACCCTGTTCGGTACTGGTGACCCAAGCATGATGGCCGCAGGTATCTCCGCCGCACTGATGACGACGGTGGAAGGTCTCGTGGTTGCTATCCCTACTCTGCTCTTGCACAGCTTCGTTGCCGGTGCTTCCAAGTCCGTGATCCACGTACTGGAAGAACAATCCGCTGGTATCATCGCTGTTCACGCAGAGAAGGAGCACGCGAATGCTAGCGCTTAACGAAGCATTCGGCGCGATCCAAGCCTTCATGGAGCGGGGCGGTAGCGTCCTGTTCCTGGTGCTTGGCGTCACGTTCATTATGTGGGTGCTAATCGTCGAGCGTCTTTGGTACTTCGCACTGGAGTACAACAAGCAGAAGAATCGCGTTGTCGATGCATGGGAATCCCGTGCCGAGCGTCGGTCATGGTATGCGCACAAAATCCGCACTGCCATGATTTCCGAGGTCAACAACAACCTGAATCAGGGTGTTGGCATGATCAAAACGCTCGTTGCCCTTTGTCCGCTTATCGGGCTTCTGGGTACGGTTACGGGGATGATTGAAGTGTTTGAGGTTATGGCAACACAGGGTTCTTCGAACGCTCGCGCCATGGCAGCAGGTGTATCCAAAGCAACAATCCCGACTATGGCGGGTATGGTTGCCGCACTTTCTGGCATCTTCCTCAGCACCTATATCGAACGTCGTGCGAAACGCGAATCCGAGCGGCTCGAAGATAGCCTGACAACGGATCACTAAGACCAGATTTGGAGTTTGACCAATGCGTAAATTTGCAAAAGGGGGCGACGAAGCCGAAGTTAACATGACGCCGATGCTCGACATCGTGTTCATCATGCTGATCTTCTTCATCGTTACCGCAACCTTTGTCAAAGAAGCTGGTCTGGAGATCAACAAACCGGAGGATAACAATACTGAAAATCCTCCGCCGCCGGACGATGACAAGCGCGCTATCGCTTTCATTATCGATAACAGTGGCCGGATTATGCATGACTTCCGTTATGTAGACATCTCGTCCGTGTCATCGATTATCAAGAAAGAAAGCGTGGAGCGTCCGGAGGCACCGGTTGTTATTCAGGCTGCCGAAGGGTCCCATTTTGGCCTCTCGCTCCGTATCTATGATGCGGCGATGGCTATCGGGATCGGCACTGACAAAGTCGTAATGACGCCCAAGAAGTAAGCCGGTGGGGGCACAGCCCCCGCCTCAAGGGCAGTCCCTCAGGGGGCATAGTGGAGAAAACAATGCGAGACCACGCACAAAGAGAAGAAGAAGAGGCAGACATCAACATGACCCCGATGCTCGACATCGTGTTCATCATGCTGATCTTCTTCATCGTTACTGCGGTCTTCGTAAAGGAAGCCGGGATCCAGGTTGTAAAGCCGTCGGCGGAAACAGCGACACCACAGACGCAAGTCAGTATTTTGATCGCTGTCACGCCTGACGACGAAATCTGGATCAACCGTGACTCTGTCGAGCTTGAGGCTCTGCGGACAGCGGTTGAGAAACTGCACAGTGAGAACCCGAAAGGGACTGTTGCAATCCAGGCAGACGAAGAAGCGAAGGCCGGTTTGGTAATGAAAGTGTACGACGCCGTGCGCGATGCTGGCGTCCCAACAATTGCCATAGCAGCGGAGCAAGGATCATGATTGCAAGATTAGCTACTGCATTCTTTGCCGCTTCTGGCGTAACCTTTGGCTTGTTCTTCCTCATGCAGGCCCTGGTCAACTTTGACCAGGACGTGAACATCGACGACTCAAAGCGCCTGCGCTTTGTCAGCGTCGTGGAGGATATTGACGAACAGCCGCCTCAACGCATGGAGCGTAAAGTAGAGAAGCCGCCGGAAGTGGAAGCCCCACCGCCGGAGATGGAAACACCTCAGGTGGACCTACAGGGCCCGAACAAGATGAACCTGGCGATCGGCCGTGCCAACTCTGGCGCAGGTGTTGATCTGGGTTCCATCGACCTCGGTCCTAGCCAGGACGGTGACTATCTGCCGCTGGTACGCGTGCAACCACAATATCCTCGTCGGGCGCAAGAGCGCGGCATCGAAGGCTATGTGATTGTAGAATTGACGGTGAACGAAGACGGTACTGTACCGCCTGAGAGCATCATCATCATCGATGCTGACCCGAAAGGCTATTTTGAGCGCGCTGCAACGAAAGCTGCAGAGAAGTTCAAATACAAGCCCAAGGTCGTCAATGGCCAACCGCAGAAGGTGACCGGTGTGAAATACCGCTTCAGCTTCGATTTGGCCGATTAATAGGGGGGAGGAGAAAGTCATGAACATGATCAAGACCATCAAGTCCCTTCCAATGGCCGTCGCGGCAGCTGCAGTTCTTGCTGCGCTGCCAATGCCGGAAGGTACGCCAATCTTTGGTGAAAAAGCAGCGTTCGCTCAACGGGCGGATGCTGGACGTGAGCAAAAAACCCGCAAGGTTCAGGCACTGAGCGCAGACTTCCACAAGAAGCTGCAAAAGGCCCAGGAAGCCATCGACCTGAAGAACTATGCGGAAGGTATGGAAATCCTGAATGACGCCCTCGAGCGCAAGGCCAACGACTATGAAAAAGCCGTGGCCTGGCAGTTGAAGGCACAGGTATTCTACGAGCAAGATGACGTTCAAGGCACGATCCGTGCTTACGAAGAGATCCTCAGGTTCGCGGATTCCATCCCGGAAGCTCTTGAAATCGGCATCATCTATAATCTGGGGCAGCTCTATTATAGTGAGGAAGATTTCGACAAATCGCTGGAATATATCCAGCGCTGGCAGAACCGTGTTGACCCGACGCTGATCAGCGTCAGCAACCTGCAGTTCATTGCCAACCTGCACTATGTACGGAACGAGTTCGAAGAGTGCCTGAACTATATCTATCAGGCAATCGAAGTGGGCAAGACCATCGACACAGTGGAAGTGAAAGAAAGCTGGTACAGCATCGCTCTCTCTTCTCACTGGGAACTTGGTCAGTATGAAAAAGTCCGTGACGTGCTGGAGATTCTCCTGATCAACTGGCCAAAGCCTCGCTATTGGACCCAGCTGGCAGGGATCTACCAGGAACTGGGCCAGGAGCAGACCTCCTACTCGCTGACGGAAGCAGCCTACAAGCAAGGCTTCCTCGACGATAACGAGACTCAGCTCGTGAACGTTGCCCAGATCCAGTTGGCGCGCGGTGCTCCAATCAAATGTGCCTGGATTCTCGAGAAAGCTTTCAAGGAAAAGCGTGTCGAGCAATCCCCCAAGAACGAGAAGATCCTCGGTCAGTGCTATATGATGGCCTACGAATACGAGAAAGCGCTCAAGCCGCTTTCCGTAGCCGCAAAAGGCGATGAAGATGGCGACCTCTGGTTCCAGATCGCTCAGGTGCAGATGCAGCTTGGACACTATCAGGATGCCGTTGGTTCGTTCGACAATGTGATCAAAGCATTCAAGGGCGACAAGTCGGACAAGGCCAAAGACAAGATTCTGTCTGCTACCATGCAGCGGGGTCAGGCCTTTACCGAGCTGAAGCAGTTCAAGGAAGCCCGCGAGGCCTTCAAGGCTGCCAAGCGTATGGCAACCGACCGCAAGGACAAGCGCATGGTTACTCAGTGGGAGAGCTATCTCGCCGCTGAAGAAGCCCGCGAAGAGATGCTGAAAGGCTAATCGCGTTTCACAGAAACCATCAGAACGGCGTCCCTCGGGGCGCCGTTTTTCTGTGAGGGGCCACTCTATTCAGGCTTCCTCCAACCAAGGCTAAAGTCAGTGCATGCTCTAAAGTATCCTGTTGCAGCTTCCTTCTTAATATATTATGTTATACTATATCTTTTTTTGAGGGACTGACATGAAACTGATTGGAACAAGCCTCATTGCGTTGGGCGTCACCGTCGTCATCTTGGGTATCGTGACGTACCTTGCCTACATGAAGCCTTTCACCATACCCAGCCCCTCCCCTTTCCCACACCTCAACTATGTAATGATCACCGATGACGGCTGGGATGGCGGATATGTTCGAGAAGACCGAACTGTTTGCTGCTGTTTCTGGCCTGAGCCCAATATCCTGGGCAGATCTTTCAACGACGCCGACTTCAGGAACGCACGCGCCACAGTTATGTCTGTTGGCACCCGGCCGGACAAAGCGAAACCAATCGATATCGTACTGAATGACCTACTCGCATCCCATATTGAGCCGACGGTAATTGATATCACTTACCCCAGGCTCGCGATGACGCAGGGACATGAAGGCGATGTCCTCGTGCAAGTGCGTCTTTCTCCTGATGGCACAGTGGCCGATGTCGCCATTATCCGTTCCGGCGTCAACCGCCAGCTGGACCTGGCGGCAATAAAGGCCGTGATGGAAGCCCGCTTTGACGCGCCCATCCGCGACGGCCAGCAGGTGCGCCCCATGACCCGCCGTTTCCTGATCAAGTTCCGCCTGCCTGCCGCTGCCTGACCGCGGGCCGGTTGATCACAGTCAAGGAACAGCGACTTCTCCGCTGGCAGGATGCAGCCAACCCGATGGGAGCGCATCCATATGTCAAAGCCGAAGAATATCCTGGTCCTGCAGGGCCACCCAGACACCACCACCGCCCACCTGTGCCACGCCCTTGCAGATGCCTATAGTGACGGCGCGCAAGACGCCGGCCATTCTGTAACGCGGGTCACCGTCGCTGATCTCGACTTTCCGGTCCTGCGGTCGCCTGCCGACTGGACCAAGGGCCCAACCCCAGACGGGCTGACGCAGGTTCAGCAGCAAATCCTCGCGGCCGATCATCTGGTGATCATCTTTCCCTTGTGGCTTGGCAGCCTGCCGGCGCTCCTCAAGGCCTTCTTCGAGCAGATATTCCGCCCCAACCTGATGCCTGAAAGCAATGACCCGGTGGCCTGGCGCAAGCTGATGAAGGGGTGTTCCGTCCGCCTGGTTGTCACCATGGGCATGCCGGCTTTCGCCTACCGGCTGTTTTTCCGGGCCCACGGTGTCAAGTTCTTCATCCGCAATGTGCTGGCCTTCTCAGGCTGCGGACCTATCCGCACCAGCTATTTCGGCATGACCGACAAAGCCAGCGCCGCAAAAAAGCAGGGCTGGTTCGCCAAACTTCGGCGCCTCGGGACTGCTGCTCGATAAAAAGTTACATTATAACTTTTCAAAATCGAAATCCTCTGATAATGTTACATCATAACATTGATGGAGGGCGTTATGTTCGCAACAACCAATCAAACCAAACTGGTTCCCATTTCCGGTGCCGCCATGGCCGCAACCTTCGGCTTGTTCTATCTGATGCAGAGCCTGGTGGCGTCAGACGACCTTGAGTTTCAGACCCCCACCACTGTCTTCCGGCCCGACTTCGTTATCGAGAAGATCAAGAAGATTGAGGCCCGTGAGGTTGATCGCATCCCACCGCCGCCAGAGGTGCAACCAGAACCCGAGATGAAGTTTGAAAAATCGGCCTTGCCGGATGGCATCAATATCACGCCCGGCGAAATTCCGGTACCAACTGACATTGGCGCTGACTCTCTGCTCAAGCTTGACGGCCTGTCAGACGGCGAACGTATCCCGATCGTACGCGTCCAGCCCATCTATCCACGCAGGGCGCTGGAGCATGGCGTTGAAGGGTGGGTGGTCCTTGAATTCACCGTGACCAAGCAGGGTACCGTTGAAAATGCCGTGGTGATCGATGCCGAGCCGAAAGGCTATTTCGAGCGATCCGCGCTGGCCGCCATACAGAAATATAAATACAAGCCCACAGTAGTGGACGGCCAGGCACGGGAATCGAAAGGCCAATACCGCATGACCTTTGAACTGACTGAAAACCAGTAGGAGGCTTTCATGCGCACACAAACCCGCACGCGTACCGCCGCGAGGGCAGACATGACCCCGATGCTGGATATCGTCTTCATCATGCTGATCTTCTTCATCGTGACCGCCAGCTTCATCCGCGAGGATGGCCTTTCGGTAAACTTCCAGAAGCCGCAGCCGGGCCCGAAATCCCCGACAGAGCCGATCGGTTTCTCCGTCGATGCCCAGAGCCGCATCTTCCATGCCGGACGGTTGATCGACCATTGGTCCATCGAGGCGATCATCAAGCAGGAACACACGGCCCGCCCCGAAGCGCCCGTGGTGGTGGAGACAGACCCGAACGCGGCCATGGGCCGGTATATCCGCATCCACGACGAAGCGGTGAAAGCCGGCATGCCGCGGGACAAAGTCGCCATCGTTGTTCGCTCTGAGTAGATGGGGGTCATCCGTTGTGAGCAAACAGCCAGGCGCGCGGCGGGGCACATGCCCCGCCGCATTCTTTTGCGTTTAACAAACCTCTCCATATCCGTTAGTGTTGGCCCGACAGTGCAGATGACCGCTCTCGAGCACTCGATATGGGGGAAACATGATACATTCGCTGAACTTGCTGCGCGCATCCGCGCTTGCGCTCCTGCTTTTGCCGCTCACAGCCTGCGGCGGCAGTCACTATTCGGTGCAACCTGGCGTCAACCGCGACACGGCAACCCCAGGTCAGGTCCGCAAAATCCCGGCAATGGGCCTTGATGTCCACAAGCGCGCGCAGAAACTGCAGGAGGCAATCGACAGCAGGGACTATGCCCTCGCAACCACCCTCAGGGACGCTCTGACAAGCGACGAAAGGCTGAACGGCTATGAACGCGCAGTCGCCTGGCAGCTTGCTGCCATGCTGGCCTACGAACTGGATGATACGGAGGGCACCATCAGTGCCTATCAGCACATCCTTGAAAACCGAACCATGATCCCTTTTGGGCTTGAGCTTGGCATCCTCAAGACACTGTCGATGCTGCAGTATGCCAACAACAACCTCGCGCAAGCCAGCGCCCGCGCGGACGAATGGCTGACCCTGAACGCCGAGCGGGAGATTGACGCAAGCGGCCTACAGTACCTTGCCAGACTGAATTATGACCTGAAGAAATATGACGCCACACTCGCCTTCCTTGACCAGGCACTCGATAAAGCCAACGCCATGCAGAAACGGCAACCCACATTCGCGCTCTATGAACTGATGGTGCCTGCCGCGTGGGAACTTGGGAGACAGGACAAAGCGGTCGCCGCCCTCAAGAGCCTGGTTGCCGAATGGCCCCACGCCGACTATTGCCGCATGCTGGCCGGCGCCTATGAGGCCCAAGGCATGGCAAAAAGGGACGCGATAGCGGCAGTGAGGCCCATGGCGGATCGGTGCAACACCATTGAGGACACCAAAGCACCCACGCTGGTATCCACAGCAGGGGATCAGAAATTTCTGTTCGCTACCAACCAGTTCATGGGCGCCAGCCGCACGGACACGGGCGACTATCTGCCCCTTGTACGCGTGCAGCCACAGTACCCCCGCAAAGCGATTGAAGACAATGTCACAGGCTATGTGGTGATTGAGCTGACGGTCATGGAAAACGGCTGGGTGGACCCGACGTCAATCAAGATTCTTGAAGCCGAGCCAGCTGGATATTTTGAAGAAGCGGTCCGAAGCGCTGCATCGAAATTCAAATATAAGCCGAAGATGGTGCGCGGGAAACCGCAAACGGTCACCGGCGTAAAATACCGGTTCAACTTCGAGCTCGGCGAGACCATCCTGGACAGCAATTAAGCACCTGATCATCGCGCCTGGGCAGTGTCCGCACTGCCCGACTGCCCCAAGGCCTCATAGACATATTTGGTCAGGTCTTCCCGAAGGGGCACAGCACCGTACGGCAGCAGGTTTGTCATCAGGATCACCACCATATCTTCCTTGGGGTCGACCCAGAAATGGGTGTTGGCCATGCCGCTCCAGTAGAAAATGCCTTCACTGCCGTACCCGCCATATTTCTGCACGTCCTTGACCACGGCGAAATCCAGCCCGAAACCGAGCCCGCGGTCAGCGCCCCAAAGGCCCGCCGCTTGCGGGGGCAGTTGGTCTGACGCCATCAGGCGGATTGTCTCCGGCTTCAGGAGGCGCACACCGTCCAGCTCGCCGCCGTTCGCCAGCATCTGGGCAAAGCGCCAATAATCAAGCGTGGTGGACACCAGCCCGCCACCGCCAGAAAAGCTGGCCGGTTTCTTGGTATAGTCCGGGAAATAAGGGTCGGTCGTGACGGCCAGGCCTTCGCCTTCCGCTGGATCCTGAACGGGCTTGACCATATCGACAAGGCGCGAGGCCTTTTCTGCTGAAATATAGAAACCCGTATCGGTCATGCCGAGGGGTTTGAAAATCCGGTCTTCAAAAAACTGGTCCAGCGGTTTGCCCGACAGCACCTCGATCAGACGCCCCTGCACATCGACAGCAAAGCTGTAGACCCACTGGTCGCCGGGCTGATACAGCAGCGGCTGGCTGGCCAGGCGGGAAATCCATTCCTCTGCCGACAGGCCATACTGCAGTACGCCGTTTTTCTGATACAGCTTGTCCACCGGGGTTTCGCCGAACAAGCCATAGGTCAGGCCGGCCGTGTGGCGCATCAGGTCCCGAATGGTGATCGGGCGCTTCGCTGGCACGGTTTCAACCGTGCCGTCTTCCGCCATGGCCTCGAAGACCTGGGCGTTTGCAAATTCAGGTAGATAGACTGAGACCGGATCATCCAGCTGAAACCGGCCTTCCTCATAGAGCATCATCAGGGCCACACCGGTCACCGGCTTGGTCATGGAATAGATGCGGAAAATATCATCATCCTTAAGCACCTCATTCCCCGCCAGCGTGCGGTCGCCATAGGTTTCGAAATGCACCACCTTGCCGTGCCGGGCCACCAGGGTGGTCAGGCCACTGAGCTTGCCTTCCTTGATATAGGCGTCGAAATGGCGCGTCATGGCATCAAGTGTTGACGCCGACAGGCCTACGTCTTCGGGCGATGCTGTTGGTATATCGCTGCCACGCGCCGGCACCACCGTCCAAACCACAAAGATAAGGGCAATCAGGCTCAGTTTTTTCATGTGAATTCCTCCCGTGTCCATCAGAAGAATAGAGCGCCCTCAGCGGTAAGCAACACTATTGGGCTGATTGTCGCCGAAAATCACCGACATCATCCTTAACCGGCTACTAACCTATTGCCTGATATGCTTATGCATGGTGGGCAAGGCCTGAAAGGGCAAGCTGACCCTTTTGTCGGGAAAGGGACAAACCGATCGCATATGACGGCGGACGACTGCTATAAAAACAGGCGCTCTCGCGCAAGCAGGTGGAGAAGGAGTTTCCACGGCCTCTGGGGCCTGTTGGCCTGCCTCCTCCCGGTCGCACCCACTTGGGCTGCGGAAGTCTATATTGTGGATACCGTCAAGCGCGACCAAAGCATCACGCTTGCAGAAGCTCTCAACCAGCATTGCGCTCTTTGCCGCCCTGTCAAATACATGGACATGAGAGGCAGCGTCCGCATTGGCAGACAGATTTCCTACGAACTGGCAAAACTGAAAGAGGACGGAGCCCTGGATCTGGTGATCACGCTTGGCAAACCCGCCACCCGCATGATCGCCCGCGAGCTGAAAGATGTCCCCATCTTCTACAGCCTTGGCACGCCGGATATAAAAACAGACAAGTATGAAGATAGTGTCGTCAACCTTGTTATTCCGCCTTCGCCCAAACTGAAGCTTCAGGCGCTGAAGGCACTGGCACCCAATATCCAGAAAGTTGGTTTCCTGGCAACCAAACAGAGCCTGGATGAAATCCGGGACCCGACAGTCGAGGCAGCGCGAGACCTCGGCCTACAGATCAAATTCTATTATGTCCAGCGACCCTATGATGTGCCTGAGGGCCTGCGAACGGCAATCCAGGAAATGGATGCTCTCATCTTCATTCAGGACCGGGTGGCCATCAATGGCGACACCGTCGAATATATCCTGCAGCTGACACTTGAGAACCAGATACCCACCCTGGTAGACAGCGATAGACTGGTGGAGCGCGGCATGTTGGCCGCCCTGACAGTGGACCCAGCCCGGCTGGGCGAAAAGCTTGGCCGTGCCATTGAGCAATTTCTTCAGACCGGTGTTGCACCGGATCTGTCTGACGACCCCACCCTGTTCCAGTTGCTCGTCAATCAAGACACGCGCAGTCAGACCCCGAGAGCCACCGGCGATGCCCCTGCAGGTATCAAGATGGTGCTGCGATGAAGAGGCGGGACCAGACATGGGCGCCAGGGCGCTGGCTTGCAGACAACCTCAGCCTGACACAAAGGGCCATCGGGTTCCTCGTGCTTCTGGTTCTGTCTGTCGGCGGGCTGTTGGCTGCCGCATTTGTGGTGACTTCATCGCGGGTGTTCACGGACGACCTCGAACAGCGCGGCCAAGCCACGGCAACGGGGATCGCCAAAAACGTAAAACTGGGTGTTCTGGTACGCGACAGGCTGTTGCTCGAACAAACCCTAAGGCCCTATTTGCAGGACCCGGACGTCAGTTACATCAGCATCCTTGACCCATCGGGCCAGGTGATCGCTTCTCTGCCGGAGACGGTCAAGGAACAGGAAATTGACGCCATTGTCGCCAGCACTGTGCAGCAGGCACGGGGGTCTGTTGTGCTGCAGCACGCAGAAAATAGCGCAGAGGCCACGGACATTCTTGGCGCCGGCATGCATATCGGCGCCCCGATCTGGCGCGACCTGCTGGCCAATGACAGCGACGACCTGTTCGACGAAGACCTGATGGTTGACGCCGAGCCAACGGAAACAGCCGGTACGACGCAGCAGGAACTCATAGGGGTTGTACATCTGGGGGTAACCACCGAACGGGTGCACGGCAGCATCAACGACCTGATCAAGCAGGCCAGCTTATATGCCGGCGTGCTGGCGCTGCTGGGTCTTGTGGTCGCCGCCTGGCTGTTGAAGCGCTGGCTGAAGCCGCTGCAGATGGTCACCAGCCTTGCCCGGCGCGCCCGCTTTGGCGGCCTGCAGAAAGAGCTGGATGACGAAATCACCCGAGCGCTTCTCAAAAACAGTGAACGCAACAGCCATGACGAGCTCCGCATCCTCCAGAGCGCCTTCGCAGATATGATCCATGAGCTTCGCCTGCACTATAAACTGCAGGAAGAACAGAAAGAGCGGCTGGAACAAATGGTGGTGGAACGCACCATGGAACTGACCCACGCGAAAGAGGAAGCCGAAGCCGCCAGCATTGCCAAATCACGCTTCCTTGCATCCATGAGCCACGAGCTGCGGACGCCCCTGAACGCGGTAATCGGCTTTTCCGAGATGCTGCAGAGGGATATGACGGTTACGCCCGAACAGACCAAAGAATATCTGGGGTACATTTGCGACAGCGGCAAACATCTGCTGGACATCATCAATGACATCCTCGACCTGTCGAAGCTGGAAGCGGGCCGGTTCGAACTGCAATTCAATGATGCCTATCTGGACAAGATCGTGCAGGAAGCCGTTTCCTTCAGCCAGCCGCTGATGGACCGCAAGAACCAGAAGCTGCAGATCAATGTGCCGCCACTGGAGATCACAACCGACCCCCGCATCCTCAAGCAAGTGATTATCAATCTGGTATCAAATGCGGTGAAATTCACACCTGCAGAAGGCAGTATTTCCATCGAGGCCACTGAGTTGGGTGATCAGTTTGAACTGAAGGTTGCTGACACCGGCATCGGCATGAGTGATCAGGAAATCGAGCTGGCGATGCAGCCGTTTGCCCAGGTGAGCGAGCAGATGTATGTCCAGACGGAAGGCGAAGGAACGGGCCTTGGCCTGCCGCTGGTGGAACATTTCATGTTGTTGATGAAAGGCGGCATGCGGATCGAATCCGAGAAAGGCAAGGGCACAACTGTCACCCTGACTGTCCCGATCCATCCGGTGCAGCCGGACGTACATCACCCGGAGGAAGACTTCGATTATATCTAGACCGGCCCGCCGTGCTCCAGCCATCTGGCACAATCCGGCGCCAGCGCTTTCGCGACCACGGCGTCATATTGCCCTAGCTCCTCATCCGTCAGCACACCGCGCCACCGGCCGTTGGTGCCTTTGTTCATGAAGGTACTGCCGCCACCGCGCCAGATATCGTCGGCTTCTGGCATGATGTTCTGGAACCCCTTTTTCATAGCGCCAAAGGATATCCTTTCCAGGATGCCAGGCAGCATGGCTTCATCAATCTCGATATCCAGATAGGCAGCCAGGCGGCGGATCGCCCCTTCCGGGTCGGCCAACAGGTCGGCGAAATGAACAAAATGAATGTTGGGCAGGTCGCGGTGGTCCCACCAGCTTTGCACATGATGCAGGTGCGACCAGTAAGGGAAACCGCTTTCCTCCCAGTCGAACCAACTGCTGCCGACCCAGTCACGCCACATGGCATGGATGTCTGCATATTCTGCGGGCCATTCCCTGCCATGGGCAGCTGCGGTCGCGCGCGCCATGGCATTCAGGTCGTCATTGTAATTGCTATGGTGATTCCACATGGACATGAACACATCGCGCCCGTCCCGGCCAACATAGATATATTTCATCGTGTCATAGAAGGGGATGCCGTCAAGCGGCAGGTGAGTCTTGATAAACCGTCGCCCTTCCTGGGCTTCAAGCCCGGCGGCCACTTCATCAAGCGGCGGCAGGGCCATATCAAGCCACGGCGCCATCACGCTGACGGGCGCAGGGAAGTTGCCGTCCTGATACAGGAGGTTGGCAACGATGGTCTGCATCCAGGTAGTGCCGGCCTTATAGGACGTGGTGATGACGATATCGCCTGGCCGGTGATTGTAGACCGACCATCTTTCGCTATCGATGATGGGGTGTTTGTCGTAAACGCGCGTCTTCTGGGGGCCGTTGCCTGCCATACTTTGTCTCTCCCGCGACCCCATCGCGAAAGGGAAATGTGCGCCTCAAACCGCCCCAAGTAAAGAAAAGATCAATCCAGATACCGCCAGGTGTCGGCGCCGTCGAAGTGCCGCACCGGAATGTTGGCCACATCGGCAGGCTCCGCCAGGCGCATGTTAACAGCCATCCGCGTACCGTCTGCCTTATCAAGCGTCAGCCAATGGGTCGTGCAGCCGCATGTCTTGCAGCTGTGGAATGCCAGCGTCTTGTCGCCCCAGACATAACTGAGGGTGGCGCCCTCAGCGTGCGTCAGGTCAATCTCGCTCTCATCCGCATGGGCCCAGATGGTGCCCAGTTTGCGGCAGGCAGAACAATTGCACTCGGTGATCCATTCAAGCGGCTTGCGCACTTCAAAATGAACCGCGCCACAGTGGCAGCTTCCCTTGATCATCTATCTCTCCCCCTTCGGTTGCTGGATCGCAGTATGCACCAAACCAACGGAACAAAACAAGAACCATGATAAAGCAGCCGGGACACCCAATGGGCGCCCCGGTGGCAGGCTTATGCAGCGGCTTTGTAGGTCACGCCCTCAGCGGCCAGCGCTTCCTGGAAGGCCGGACGTTTGGTGACGTCAGCGATCACACGCTGGACATTCTTGCCAAGCGGAATGTCGACCGGGAAGAACTGGCCCCAGTTGGCGTAAACCGTCAGCATGATGTCGGCAATTGTCAGCGCGTCGCCTGCCACATAAGCACTGGTCTCCAGCGTCTGGTCCAGAATGGCCCACAATTTGGCGACCCGGGCAGCGGCCAATTCAAGAGCCTGGGTTTTCACTGGGCCGTCCTCCAGGTTGAAGGCCAGGAAAAACAGCTTGCTGTAGGCCGGGTGTACACTGGCGTTGGCGAACAGCATGGCTTCGCGCGCGTTGGTGCCCGCGGCTCCAACCGGCAGTAGGTCGGTCGGGAAGGCTTCCGCGATCGCGAGCGCGATGGCCGCGCCTTCCCGGACATAATGATCGCCGTCCTTGAGGACAGGCACAGTGCCTGTGGGGTTGATCGCGGCGTAATCGGCCTCAGGCACATCGGCCTTGTTGATCAACTGAAACGGTGCGCCCACCTCGCGCAGCATGGTGTGGAAAGCCAGTGAACAGGCGCCCGGGGAAAAATAAAGGTCATACATTGTCAGTCTCCATGGTTTGGTTTTGAAATTCAGGAAAATTGAGGGTCAAGCTCAGCCAGCAGCGCGGTCATCAGCGCCTCGACCGACCGGTGTTTAAGGAGCGGCGAGCCCTGCCCGGCATAGAGCGACGCGAGATCATGCTGCCCGACCTTCGCGGCTGTGTTTTTCATGACGCCGGTGAACCAGGCCTGCAGCGGGAACGGCAGCGGCGCGGGCGCGCTTTCCGTGAAGCGGTTGCGCTTCACCCGCGCCAGCCGCCCGGTGAACACGCGGCTAAGGACCGTGTCGTCGGACGCATTGTCGAACAGCCAGTCCCTGTGGGCGTCGGTGGCGTTCGATTCTGCGCATGCCAGGAAGGCCGTGCCCAGCTGCACGGCGTCCGCCCCCAGCGCAAAAGCGGCCTTGATACCGCGCGCGTCGCCAATGCCGCCGGCGGCCACAACGGGCACAGAGACCGCGTCCCGCACCTGCGGCACCAGTGGCAGCGTGCCCACCAGACTTTCTTCCGCCGCCTTCAGGAAGGACGGGCGGTGCCCGCCCGCTTCCAGCCCGGTGGCCAGGATGATATCCACACCGGCAGCCTCAAGTGCTTTGGCCTCGGCCACCGTGGTTGCGGCGCCCATTGTCTTGATGCCGGCGGTGCGGCAGCGCGCCAGCACATCCACTGAGGGGATACCGAACACAAAGCTGAACACGTCAGGGCGCGCCTCGATCAGGGCCTCGACCTGTTCCTCATAGTTTTCAATGTGATCTTCGGGCGGCGGCGGCGCGCTGATGCCCAGTTCTTCATAGAAGGGCGAAAAGGCCTCTAAAGCGCGGGCATATTGATCGTCGGTCAGGCCATGACCGCCCTCATCCACCACCGACACCCAGAGGTTCAGCGCGAAGGGCTTGTCCGTCTTTTCCCGGATTTCAGTGGCCACCGACCGGATCTGGTCGCCCGTCAGATTATGCGCGCCAAAGGAGCCTAGCCCCCCGGCGTTCGACACCGCCGCCACCAGGTTGGTGCTGGAAAAGCCGCCCCCGAAAGGACCCTGAATGACCGGATACCGGATGTTGAGCGCCTCGGTTGCGCGCCTACTGTGCCACATGATTTCGTCCTCCGTTGAGCGTTTGGATGCACGTTCTTTACGAAATCAAATAACTACTGCATAGTTAGTTTCAATAGGTAACCATGACTTTGAGGTTACCATCTGGTAAGTAGGGAACCAATTGGTAACCCACTGTAATATTTATGTAATTGAAAGAAGCCCATGCTCACACGCCGCAAAAGCAAGGTCGAATCCACGCCCCCCATGTGCCCCTTGAGCGAGTGCCTCGCCATCATCGGCGGGCAGTGGACGCCCAATATCATCTGGCATCTGTCGGCCGGGCCGCGCCGCTTCAGCGAACTCAAGGACGATGTGGTGGGCGTGTCTGCGAAGATGCTGACCACCCGGCTGAAGAAGCTGGAGGCCGAAGGCATCGTGCACCGGGAAGTGGTGCCCAGCTCACCCCCCACCGTGGAATATTCGCTGACGGACCTGGGGGCGGAACTGAAGCCTGCGATTGAAGCCATCGTCGATGTGGGCCACCGCCTGAAACTGCGGCGCGATGCAAAATCCTGAGGTCACCCTTTAACACCGCTGTCCCCATTCCCACATACACTGTGCAATCGGCTTATGGCCACGACAGCAACGATGGGGGAACATCATGCAGCAAGACGCAAAATTCTGGAACCGCATGGCCAAGGGCTATGCGAAATCAAAAATCTCGGACATGCCGTCCTACGAGCGCAAGCTTGAGGTCACGCGCGGCTATTTCACACCCGACATGGAAGTACTTGAAATCGGCTGCGGCACGGGCACCACGGCGCTCAGGCACGCCCCGCATGTGAAGCATATCCGCGCCACCGACATCTCTCAGGAAATGATCGCCATCGCGCAGGCAAAAGCCGACGCAGAAGGCATCAGGAATGTCAGCTTCGAGGTGTCTGCCATCGATGACCTCAAGGTCGAGGACGCCAGCCTCGATATGGTGATGGCCCATTCCATCCTGCATCTGGTGCCAAACCGGCGCGAGGTAATCAAACAGGTTTACCGCATGCTCAAGCCCGGCGGTCTGTTTGTCACCAGTACCGTGTGCCTGAAGGACGGCATGGGCTGGCTGAAGCCCATCCTGCCGCTGATGCGGCTGGTGGGCTATGCGCCGCGGGTGGTTGCCTTCATCACCGCCAATCAGCTGGAAGCCGATTTCACCGACGCCGGCTTCGATGTGGCCTACAAGTGGCGCCCGGGGCCCAAGAAGGCCATTTTCATGGTGCTCAGGAAACCGGAATAGGCCCCTGAGGCCCCTCAACCGACGTGCAATAGACAACTCCCCGGCCCTCAAGGTAGACTGCCACCAGACATTGGGCTGGGGAGGACACAGCATGACCCGTTATCACCTGACATCCGTTATATTGGCGGCGGCCATCGGCCTGGGCACGCCCGCATTGCAGGCGGCCGACCTGCTGTCCGGCTATGAAGCCACCGCGCTTGAGCAAGAAGTAGCAGCCGTTGAGGCCGCCTTCGCCAAAACCATGGCCGACCGCGATTTTGACGCCTTCGCCAGCTTCCTGGATGAGGAAACCGTCTTCTGGGGCCCCAATGTGCCGGACCGCGGGCGTGATGCCGTGATGATGCGCTGGCGCCCCTATTATGACGGCGAGGCCGCGCCCTTTTCCTGGGCGCCCGAGACCGTGCTGGTGCTCAATAGCGGCACGCTCGCCCATTCAACCGGCCCGGTGAAAGCGCCGGACGGCACGGTGGTGGCATACTATCATTCCACCTGGCGCAAGAACGCCGACGGCGACTGGAAAATCATCTTCGACAAGGGCCAGCGCTACTGCCCGCCGACAGTGGCCGCGCCGCAGGACTGACGCCAGATAGCAAAGCAACCGACAATATGCTACGATGCAACCCAGATTTGATCTTTCATCTGGGGGAGGCATGGGATGGACCACAGGCTGTTACATGGGTTCGTTGGCGTCGCGCTGGCGTGCATCGCGGGGGCGGCGTCGGACGTCAGGGCGGCCGACAAGCGCTGTGAATGCAACTTCAAGGACCAGTCCTGGCAGGGCTACGGCACAGCGGCAGCCTGCAGCGTCTGGATGTACAAGGACAAGACCGTCTGCGAAGTCGAATTTGGCGGCTTCAGCGCCGACCGGCAGATGCTGGCTGACCTTCTGGAGCTGGACTGGAAAGCCTATGAAAACCGTCGGTTCGAAATTTTCAGCTATTACTACCACCAGTTCACAAACCGGAACCGCAAAGGCCTCAGCGACCCTAATTTCCTGCAGGCAGCCATTCCGGTGTTCATGCGCGGCGCCTATCTGCGAAAGCACGAACACAGCCTGTCCGCCGGGTCGTTGAAGGCACTTGATGGCGCCATCGCCGCCTTCTTTGAAGAACATGCCCACCGCGTCAGCGACGTGTTCCTGGGCCTGGCCCCCGCCTTCGAGGCCAGCGTTTCCGATGCCGGCTTCACGGTTGACCCCGGGGTGGTGACCGTAACATTTGAAGGCACCAGCATCACCACCATCTTTATCCCGTGGGAGCTTGAAGACCATGCTTCCTGATTGCGCGCTGTGCGTGGCCCACGAACAGGGCTTCTGGGTGCTGGTGGCCTCTATTCTGGTGCCGCTGGCGGCGGCGGTGTTCGGGCTGCTGGTGCTGACCGGCGTCGTGGTGCTGATGCGCGACCGGGCCGACATGACACTGCAAAGCGGTATCAACCTGTATTTCATCAAGATCAAGGAACTGAAGCTGTCGCAGGTGAAGCTGAACCCGCTCATAGGCCTGCTGATCATCGGCGCCACCTGGCACTTTAGCGGCCAATGGTACAGTGTCCTGCTCGACAACACGCGGCACATCGCGTTCGACATCAGCAGCGCGCCTGTTAGCCTCGCGAGGGTGAAGGAGAAGCAGCAGAGTGAAGGCCGCACCCTGCTGGACATCAGCGACGCCCCAAAGGACCTGATGATCAAGGGTGATTTTGGCGGCCGCTGCCTGGCAGTGGTGGCGCTGAATATCTGCCAGAAATATTCAAGCGATCTGGTGTGCGACTGGAACTACACCAGCCCGCGTGTCACCATCCGCGCCCGCGACTGACACCCGCATTAGACAGCCGCGCCAAATGCGGCTAGGCTTCACGCGGGGGCTGAGGGGAGCAACGCCATGATCCTTCGGCGGTTTATGAAACATGTGACAGACCAGAACTGGGTGGCCGTGGGGCTGGACGTTCTGGTGGTGATTACCGGTATTTTCATCGGCCTGCAGGTGACAGATTGGAACCAGGCGCGCAAGGACGCCGCTGAAGGCCGCTATTTCCTTGAATTCCTGGCCAGCCAGCTTGAGGCCGAAACCCAGGACCGCGCCAAGGAGATGGCAGAATCGCGCGAGGTCGCCGCTCTGACGACCACGGCAACGGGCCTGCTGTATAAGGAAAGCTGGACCGACGAAGACCTGGCCACTTTCCAGCGAACCCATGTGGCCGTTTACCGCTTTTGGGGCGTGCGCCACCGGCCCGCGGCCCTGCGCCGCCTGATCGAAGGCGGCAAGCTGGACCTGATCACGTCAAAGGACATGCAGGCCGCGATCCTGAAATATGAAAGCGCCTATATGGAAGCCATCCAGCAGACGAACACGTCCTACGCCTATTCCAAGGACATCACGCTGGACCTCAGCAACCATCTTCGCTACCGCTTCCGCGAGGTGGTTTCCACCAGGGAAGAGCTGGCGGGCAACCATGCCCTGCAGTCCGCCTTCCGCAACAAGATGGTGATGCAGCGCATCCAGGCCGACGTGCTGCAGGACATACAAGCCGCCAGCGATGAGCTGTTGAAGACCGTCAAAGACTATCTGGAAAAGACTGAAGCCTGAGAAATGGTGCCCCCAGCCGGAAACATAGCCCCTTACAAAACAATGACTTACTATGCCCTCGGTGCAAATTCGGCGCACTATTTCCAGCCGCTTTGAATTTTCAACCTCCCCCTGAGGTCTGGATATTGCTCAGAGGGCTTCTCTACTGTGACTTCAATGGTGTAATTCTCCCACCATGACCATTCCAGTTTGCCGTAGCCTCCTATCGCAAACACATGATGGTCACGAGCCAACTTGCTATCTTCGCGACACTGCATTGCATACCAGTAGGTGGGATGTAAGTTTCTAAATTCTATAACTTCATCGCGACTCAAACCGCATAAGCTTCTGTTGGCTATCAGTGGGCCGCTCACTTCAAAGAACAATTCCCCATTTCCGTCTCTTATCTTTACGCTTACTTCTGCGTCCAGATTTCCTTTATCGAAGTCACTTGGGTTTTCCATGAACAAGGCAACGCTGGGATTACTGTTCGTCTGCAACCCCGCGGCTTTATAGGTGTATGTTCCCGGCTCCGACAAACTAATGTCCGAAAATGTTAGGTTGTAGTTTTGAAAAACCCATCCGTCGTATGTGACTTCATAGTCACCATCGCCTCGATACATAAATTCCCAGTACCAAGGGAAATAGGTATAAACACTGATCCAGCAAAACACGATGAATAACAACGATAGCAATAGCCGTTTGAATAGTTGTTTAGGCTTCATAGGCGCAGGTTTTGATCCATCGAGGAGTAGAGGCTAAGTGTATGCTTGTATAGCAAAGTTGGGCAAAATTGAAAGGCGGCGGCCCAAATAAGCCGTTCTAGCCTTGGTGCACTATGCGGTATGTGGCGCACTCGGATGAACTTTCCACAATTTTCTGGGATAGTATTCTTATAATTCAGATAATTAGAAAATATCGAACCTACACCCAATTCCGCATTCAGTGTATTTTTTCAATAAAATCAACAAACTAGATGAAATGGCGCCCCCGGTCGGAATGACGTTGCGCTGGCTATGCTATGCTCACGTCTACTTCGCTCATTCCATTCGCTGCGTGAACGAACACGGTTATGCCTCAAGGAAGGCACAAAACAAAAAGGCGACCAAATGGTCGCCGTTTGTTTGGTGCCCCCGGTCTGAGGTTGGGGGTTCTTCCCAGATAGCGAAAAATGTCACTAAGTCGTTTAGTTTCAGAAACTTAGCTGTCCACTACAAAAATCGAGAGTTAGAGATTCTTCTATATCCCACCGCGTTAGTTGGTGCCAGTGCGCCGCCAATTACGCCAAAGGTGATAGGAGAAACTCATGGCAACATATAGGAAACGCGGGGACACATGGCGCGTAGAGATCCGCAAACAAGGCCACTATCTGTCCGCAAGTTTTAGCACAAAAGCCCGTGCGGTGGAATGGGCGACACTCAAAGAAGCTGAGATCATGGAAGGCAAGCTTACCAAGATTGCCGGTGACATTCTCGTCGGCGATGCATTCCGTCGTTATGCCGAAGAGGTGTCACCCACAAAGCGCGGGATGCGCTGGGAGGTCATCCGCCTTACATCCCTCCAGAAAGATGAGTTAGCCAAAGTACCTATGAAATTCCTGAACACACAGCATATGGCCACTTTCCGGGACAAACGACTAAGAGAGGTCTCGCCAGGCACGGTTAACCGTGAACTGAACCTGATGTCTGCGGTTTTCACCAAGGCGCGTAAAGAATGGCTGTGGCTGCTCAAGAACCCTATTCACGACCTAGACCGCCCCAGACAGCCTCGGCCTCGTGATCGCTTGATCACGCAGGGCGAGATCGACCGCGTTGTACTCGCACTTGGATATACTGATCATCAACCCATTCGGACAAAGAGTGAATTGGTGGGGTTATTCTTCCTTCTCGCCATTGAGAGCGGCATGCGGCTGGGCGAAATGTGCGGCATGGAGAGTTCATCCATATTTCTGGAGCAGAAATATGTGCAACTGAGTAGAACCAAGAATGGGGATGATAGGCAAGTGCCCCTCTCGCCTCGCGCCATAGAACTGTGCAAACAATTCCTCGGCACTGACCTTCGGGTAGAATCCCGTGTCGCCTCAACACTGTTTCGCAAGGCAATAGCAAAGACAGGCATTGAGAACCTCCGTTTTCACGATACCCGCCATGAAGCAATTACGCGGCTCTCCCGCAAACTGGACGTATTGGCCTTGGCCCGCGTTGTGGGACACAGAGATATCAAAAGCCTGATGATCTATTACAATGAAAGCGCGACGTCATTGGCTGCGAAGCTCGAGTGACGTATAACCCATCAAGGGATGGTTGAAATAGTTAGTATTTTTCAATCATAGTTTGCTTACTTAAGCAGGGGTTTTTAATGACTGAAGAGCACCACTCATATGAAGACATTGTCTTTGGAAAGACTATTGGCGAAAATGAACAAACCGAACCCGTTGATACCAGCCGTAAGGGTAGAGCTTTAAATAGAGCGTGGGCTACAAGGGGCTTTGAAATAGAGCTTTACTGGAAGAGGGCTCTGTATTTTTGGGGTTTCATTGCTCTTGCGGCTGCGGGGTATGTAAAAGGACACGATACTCGATATAGCTTGATAATCGCAGGCATTGGCCTTGTATTCTCTTTGGCTTGGTTTCTTGTAAACAAGGGAAGCAAATTTTGGCAGGAAAATTGGGAAGCTCACATTGATTGCCTGGAGGATGACCTTGAGGGTCAGTTGTATAAGACTGTGATGAAAAACAGGATTAGTTTCTGGAACCCTATGTCAAGCTATCCATTCTCTGTTTCAGGAATCAATCAGGCTATTAGCTTCTTCATTGTCCTCATTTGGTGTGGGATACTCTTCAAAGAGTTGTTCACACAGACTGTTGTGGGCTTAATGTCTCAAGTTTGGTCACCAGTAATTATTTTGATTGGATTGGCCGTTGTGATTGCTCTGCTATTGTATTTTGGCAGAACAGGATTCATGCGAAAAAAGCCCTCAATTTTCAAAAAAATCTACAACTGCAAGTATGAATATCACAACAGGGAAATCAACTGACAGCCTATCGTGCCTGATTTCTTTTTGTCGGCTTAGGTCACTGTCGGATTAGGTCTCGCAGGCGCTCTGTACGATAGCTACGATCACTTGTGTTTTCTGTCGCTACGATAACTAAGTGGGTATCAAACCCGGCTACATTGGGCGATCCATTTGGACACGGTGAGTATCTTTGCATCCATGCACTTGCATCGCAGCTCGTGCCAAACAAGACACATGCCCATTTGTCTGGTGGTAACTTATTGCGAATATACTGGCGCAATTGATCAAGGTGATCCCCATCCGCCGCAATCATCCATACGCTGCCAAATCCTGCCTCCAGGGCTTTTTCGATATTGGATAGTTCATATTCCTGCCGATTGGTGACCGACACCTCCACTGCAATCCGTAGGCCGTGCCCAAACAATGCCACATCAACGCGTTTGTCATTTGGAAGCACATACTCGACACTTGCCGCAAAGCCGTGTTTCTTGGCCTTGGCTGCGATTTCCTCCTGAATGGCACGATGGCCCACCTGCATGGGGTCTTGGCTGCTGACGGCGCTTTCTGGCGCGGCTGTAGCTGCTTGTGGTTCCCAGTTCGGTTCGGGCTGGGGTGCCTCGGGCACATAACACACATGCTCACAGTTCCGGGCCACTAGCTCTACATACTCTGCATCTGTCATAACCGCGCAGTTTTCGAGGTGACCGAACTCAACATTCACCTTCAGCGCATGGGGCGTCTGGTTTCGCACTGAAAGCGCAAATTCTGTGCGCTCCCCGCGTTTCTGCATTGAGAGCAACATAGCCCCTGTTGTGCGCATATCTGAAGCAAGTGACCGGGCATCCTTATCACTGATCCCGCCCGCAAACTTGATCGTCGTATTGCCAGCAAGTACGGCGTTCAGGCGTGGGGATAGCTGCGCCAAGTTCTGATGGGCTAGCGTCAGCCCAAAATTAAACTTCCGGCCCTGCACTAGCATCGTCTCAATGGTTTCATCGAAATAATCTTGGGCTTCGTCCACATAAAGGAAGGTGGGCATGCGTTCGTCTGCATCGAGTGTCGCCCGCTCCATAATGGCATGTTCAATGAGAGACAGAACAAATCGCCCGAAGATGGCGGCCCCATCGGCTTTCAGAAGGTCTTTGGCAGTGTTCACCAAGATGATCGAGCCGTCATTCAGTGCATCAAAGAAGTTGATCTTCGACTTCGGGGCAGAGAAGAGCCGGTCGAAGGTGGGGATGGATAGCACAGTGTAGAGCCGCTGCTTGATCTGTTGCCGGGTAGCATTGAAACCCTTCTTCGAGAATTCCTGCTCAAAGAAGCGCTTCGCAGTCGGGTCCAGCTTCTTGATGTATTCCTGAAACGGTTGCACATCGTCCATCAGCTCGATCATAGTGTGAATGGTAGCCTTCGGGATCGTGAGCATTAGCCGAGCAATGTAGCGGAACACAGCGCCTTGCCGTGCGGTCAATTCAGCGCCCAAGAGTGCTCCAAAGAAACGACCGTAGATGTCCACCAACGAGTTGAAAGCCAGTTCTCGCTGACGCGGTGTGTATTCGTCCAGCCTGTCCAGCCCAGCGTCAAACAGGTTCAGTGCTGGCGGGTGTTCGATGTCAGTGGGGTCGATGATGATAAGATGTTCCGCGAGCGAGCCGGTGAATATATTCAGACGGGATAGCTTGCGTATCAGATCACCTTGGTTATCCACCACAACAATGGATAGCTCGTCCTCTTCAGCCTGCTTTAGGTCGTGGTGGATCAGATACTGTAGAAGCTGCGTCTTGCCGTGCCCAGTGCCACCGAGGATGTGGGTGTGCTCGAAGCGGGTTTCCTGAGGAATAGATATGGTCAGAGGCTGGTCAAGAATGCGGCGCAGCGGAGTGCCGACCAGATAGGTATCACAGAGTGCTGTGGGGTCTTTGATGTTACATTTTTCTGGCCACCTCATGCTGCGCCCTGAAGAATTGCCAGAGGCGAGGATTAGGTTTTGGCTGAAGGTGCCCTGTAAGCAGGTAAACAGATCCCGTCTTCGGCCTATGTCTCCCCAAAAGGCAAGCATCATGTCCTCAATGACAGTGTTTGCGTTCGCAAGGCTGTCCAGCAGATTGGTGGTAAAAGTAATGCCATCCTCGGAGTTGGACGGCATGGCCGAATAGGCGGCGTGAAGACACTGACTGAGCGCATTCTTGAAGCAAGTGCAAGCTCCATCAAAATCTGTCATAAGGTCGCGCTGCCGCTTCAGCTCCGCCCGAAGATCGAAATGCTCTGCGATGGTATGAGTATCTGTGCAGTCAAAGTCGGGGAGCAGGAACAGACCTTCATAGTTGAAAAGGTCAAGAATGAGTAAGGTGAGAGAAATGACCTGCTCTGGTTCTGCGGGACGTCCCAGTCTTTCCGTGATGTCTGTGGCCATGTGCGTGGCAAGATCGGTTCGCCCCTGAGGGTCGGCAAGACCATTCTTCTCAAAGAGCCTTTCGGCCTTTCTATAGAGCCGCCAGGTCTCTCGCTCTTCCGACGGTTGGAAGAGGCCGTTTACGAAAGCATGGAACCGTGCACCCGCATGTAATGGCATCAGATACCCTTAATGATGATCTGCTTCGCCTCGTCTTTGGGCAGCGCTTCAATTGGGAAGCGCGTTTCACCGTCCCAATGCTTTGCACTTTCCATGACTTGCCGAAGGAAGGCGCAAAGCGTTTCAAGCCAGGCTTCCTTACGCGCGAGTTCAATGACGCTGTCGCAGGCAAAATATCGACCATGCATTAGGTCGCGGACGTAGATGGTTTCGCGATTTTGGTGGTAATAATAATATCCATACACACACCCGGCTATTGCCGCGAGCAGTGGGGCAACCGTGAATGACTGGGTTATGACAAGGAAAACCAAGCAACCGAGCAGGAATGCTCCAAAGCCTCTGGCCTTGGCTGCATTCAAAAGCTCGGGCTGGGAGACATAGATCAGGACGGCGTCATCAAATCGGTATCGGCTTGTGATTTCCTGCTCTTCTTCATCAAACTCGACTTTGCCCCATAGTTTGAACGCCACACGCCCTGCCGAACTCGCCGTCTGCGAGCGCTTGAACAGCAATTCCATAAATTCCCCCTAATGCTGACCTTGCCTATAAGGCGCAAAGATAGCGCATAAATAGTATTTGTTCTACTTTGCAGTATAATGCCTGGGCATGTTGCGCATGCTCTTTGAGGTGGGAGAGGGAGGTAACGTCGTTGCACTGAAGGGGCGTGACGGAGCCCCGTCGATCATCAGCTTTAGATAAATCTCATGGTTGGGAAGTCCGATCAGATCTTCCTGACCGATATCTGGATAGAATTCACGCGCCATATAGGGGGCGTCTTTCGCGCCAACACGAAATGAGATCAACGTTCCCACATTACCCAGCACAGCCAGCCGGATATTCTCTGGTATCTGGTGCAGGTGCTGATGGGCGAGGATCAAGCCGACCTTGGTCTTTCTAAGCTCTGACACGGCACCTGCAAAACTCTCGGTAGCAAAGTTCTGGAACTCATCGGCATAGAGAAAAAAGGGAACACGCTCATGCTCCGGCTGGTCGGCCCGGCTGAAGGCCGCAAGCGTCAGCATGGTGACCAAAAGCCCACCAAGCAGGGAAGAGGCATCATCGCCAATCCGTCCCTTAGCGAGATTGACGATCAGGATTTTGCGTTCGTCCATAACTCGGCGAAAGGAAAGGGGCTTTTCTGGCGTAGTCAGCACCCGATACAGCATCGGGTCTGCCAAAAAAGCTCCTACCTTGTTAAGCACAGGGCCGAGCGAACTGGCGCGATTGAAACCACCCACCTCAAAGTCATGTTCCCAGAACCGCTTCACCTGCGGATTAACGATATGGGAAATGACGTCCTGCCGAGATTGATCATCTGTAAGCAATCGAGGAATATCCGCCAGCGTCGCTTGTGGTATATCCAAAAGCGCCAATAGGGCATTGCGCAGGATGTGTTCCATGTTCACGCCCCAACTGTTACCGGTCCATTGTTTCTTGAAAACTTCTAGGACACCCGATGCTACGAGAGGCCTAACATCTGGCGATACGTGCCGCACGGGATTACAGCCATAGGGCTGATGTGGGTTGGTGGTGTTGAAATAGATGAGATCGTCCGAGCGAAATAGCGGGATATTTGCGGCGATGCATTCTGCTAGGTCACCATGTGGGTCGAGTAAAACCAGCCCTCGACCTGCGCGTATATCCTGCAAGATCAGGTTCTCTAGTAGTGTGGTTTTACCCGTCCCTGTTTTCCCGATGACATACATATGCGACAGGCGGTCGGTCTGCCTGATGCCAAAGCGCTTCTGTTGGTTACGAAAGTTTGTCTGGGCAAGGTAAGAACATTTTTGCGCATGAAATGACATGAATGCCATTCTTGCACGTGTCTAATTTGATAGTAGGCATCATGCAGAACGCCTCAACCCCACCGGCCGCTTTAGAGAACGTGGACTTCTATTCGCTCAATGTCGCCAGGGCCTGATCCACCATGCCTGTGAGACTACGGGCCTCTTTGTCCCCAAACAAATATCCTATGCCGCGACGCAGGTGCAGCCTGAACTGTTGCGACAATGTTTCCTCATCCAAATTCTTACCGTCGCGGATGCAGCGCTCTTTGAGCGCCGCAAAATAGATATCTTTATATTGCCCGCCAAAAGTCGACCAATCCATTTCAACATTGCTGTCTGATGGCAAATTTTGATCTGGTGGAATACTGTCTTCACGTAAGGAAAGGCAAAAAGCCCACCTACATAAGATGTTCCAGTTTTCGATGCCAGTAGTGCGCTTGATTGTAATAAGCTGGTCTTTCTCTTTTTGAGAAAGCCTAATGTGATTCAGAGACATTACGCCGCCCCCTTATGTAATTCGTAACCTTCCCCAACATTTGTTGAACCAGTATCAGCATCAAAATCCAAATTGTAGGTGCGGCCAATATATGGCTTAAGAAGGTCGTAACAGTCACCTGTGATTTCTTCATCTGTAGACAACAAGATCACTTGGTGGCTAGCGAACGGGAAATACCGCTCAACAAGCAATCGACGGTGTATGGAATCAAGTCGACCTAAGGGCGTGTCAATTGCCATCGGGAGAGGTCGCCCAGATGCGCGAGCAAGCCCCCATAGCAACGCAATAGACAACAACTGACGTTCGCCTGCTGAAAGACGGTCAGTAGGAAGCAGTTCTCCTGATGGACGATATAGAGACAGCTCAAATGTCGACGGGGCGATGCTGATTTTGTCTATGAGGTTCGCTTTCCGAAGCAGTTGTTGAAAACTGTCTAGAACAAGTGTCTCAATTCGATGAATATGGCGGGCTACCACAATTTCCCTAAACGACTTTATCGTACCTCTAACCTTTGTGCTGTGATGCAAAATTCGACGAACCTTCTCGTCTTCAACAAACTTGTATCCTTCTTCTTCAACAAGCTTATCCAGTCGTCGGGTCCAATCAGCCAACTGGTGTTCCAAAGATACCTTTAGAATTTCCTGATCCGCAATTTGGTTCGCTAATTCGTCTTCTTTTTGTTTGAGATCTTCGATTTCATCCAACAGAACTTTTAACTCTGCCTCGGAGGGTATGTTTTCATATTCTGTTTTCCAGAACGCAAGCTCGCCCTCTGCTTCACGAAAGACCTCCATCCCTGCCCCTGCCAACACATGTTGTTGGGGCAAGGTCTGCTTTAACAAAAGCTGAAGTTCATCTCGTGCTTCGTCGGAAATGTTTAGTAACGCTTCTGATGAAGCTGATTTTTCTCGTTCGGCGATATCAGCCTTCAGAAACTCTTGTATCGTCCGTAAAGATGCCGCAGGAAGATCCGCAATTGCTGAGAAGAGATGCTGGTCTCTATCCCGCAACATTTCTACAAATCTCGCTGATAGCTGGGCTTCACTCTCAGCCTCGGCTCGTGAAGCTGCGCCCTCCAATACATCTTGGATAAGAAGGAAAGGCAAGGCCCCAGAAACTAACTTCTTCAGTGCCTTCCGATGCTCGTTGAGATGCTCTTTACATTTGGCAAGTTCATCAGATATTCGGTCCCTGTTATCAAACAGTTCACCACCGGAGCGCTTATATTGAAGGATTTTGTCGTCTAGTTTACCCTCTACATAGCCATGATCACGCACCAACTGCCCCAGCATATCCTTTATTGGAACGAGCTGTTTTCGGAGATCAGCCTGGGCCTCCTCAATCTTCTCTTTCTCCTTCAAAAACGCGGAACCTGCCACTTCGGACCGCTTTCGTCGTTCCAAAACAATCAAGTCTCTTGAGAGCTGATCAACGATATCCAAGCCAAGCAACCCTTCAATCGCAGTTCCGATAACCTCAGCTGAGGTACTCTTGTCCGCATATCTTTCCACTTTCTCGCCATCGAACAAAAATAGATGCGCAATATTTGGCGGAAAGATGCCAGCTACTTCAGCCATCCAGTTTTCGGAAAGTGCCTTATCTGTCTCTCCGTTACGCTTGATCGTGAGATATTCCTGTACACTTGCCCCAGAGGCAGCCCAGTTTCGCTGAACATCATAAGAGACTTCTTCGCCATCGATCACATGACGGAATTGAAGTGATATAGCTGCCTCTTTCTTTGTTGCAGAACGGTTTATGCAACGTCGAAGATATTCCTGATAGCTAGCCTTCCCGCGATTGGACGTTTTTGCCTGCGCCCCATACAAACAAAGCTGAAGAGCATCCAACAATGTAGTCTTCCCGCCACCATTCAAGCCACCAAAAAGGATAACCGGCTTCTCGGAAGAATGCGGCGTTAATACGATCTCCTGGAGCCCTGCATAAATTCCAAAATTGTGAAGGATAATTTTATCAATAATCATTTGATGGCTGCCTCTTCACCTTCTGGGCTCTCTTCAGTCCCAAGATCTTCCAGGTTCATGCTTGCCTGAAAGTCTTTTCTTCTTACAGCCCAGTCTATGGCGTCGTTGGAGTCCTCGTAGAAATTGCGCTCAAAAGCTTTTTCGATGGATTTTGTTATCCCTCCACGCCGCAATGCTGTTCTATACCGCTTCTCAACCGCCAAGAGTTCTCGGGCCAGTTCAAAGTGAAGGCCGTCCTCTCCACAGATATCCCGCAACACATCCAACTCTTCACGCCCGAAGACAAAATTGTCATCAAGTGGTCGACCTGGATACGGAGTGCCCGTTGCCGCTTCATAAATACGGGGAAGGTTGTCCTCCAGCTCGTGTTTTTCAATCACCCAAACTCTACGAATTTCTTCGAGTTCGGCTAGGGTAATGAGTTCAAGATCGGCTACACTATCAGGCCCCAACTCTCGAGCAGCTTGCTGAGCCTCTATAAGTTGCTTCAGCCATTTTTCCCTAACATGTTGCAAATACGGTCCCGGAATATGCTTAAACTCGCCATCTTTGTTTTGGTAGAGTTGCACGTTTCCGTTCATGCGCCGAAAGTCCCTCAGATCATGATCGGTCGGCTTGCCGTCTGCTCCTCGAAAATCAATCTCGTTCCGAAGATCAAGCAACGGCTCCATCCATTCCTTTTCTTGATCGTTCAGGATCATGGCTTCCATCGATTTGTCTTTTTCTACAAGCGTACAGACCCAACAGCCAAACCGACTATCGCCACAGCTTGGGGTATTGGTATCAACCACCAAGGGACATTCACCGTCGGCTGTTGCGCCTTGGTACATGGTGAGAAGATCTTTATTGTTATACCCCCACGGGTTCTTAACCTGCATGAGGAAGAGCCAAACGTCGTCATTTGTCCATTCTTCAATGGGCGAGAATATAAATGAGTTCGCCAGCCCTGCATTGGGGCTAAGGCGGCCCCGTGTCCGCTCTTTCTCATGCCGTTTCATATTGCTGGCCCGCAAAGAACTCTCAGCCTTTCGGGTGCCTAGCACAAGGATGGCCTCGCCGCTTTTCTGAACCACCGAGCTAATGAAGTCATGAGAAGGAGAAATCTTCATTCGCTCAGTACACCAGCGAAACTTCGGACGTGGTGCAGGATAGCCCTTACCCAACAGGTTCACCCAAAAAGTATTTTCTACTTTTGGTGTCAACCTGTGCGCAATGAAGGGAAGCTCACCTTCTTCGGAAGCTTTATTAATGTTATCCAGAGAATGTGACACCCAAGACGCGACCACCGGATTCTCTACAAGAGTATCGGTACTAATTACGTGCACAGTTTTATGTCGCTTGGATGCGGGCAGGTCGGCAAGAGACAACCAAACAAGCTGCAAAACGGCTGTAGAATCTTTGCCGCCGCTATAGCCAACAACCCAAGGAATTTCATCCGAGCAATACAGGTCCTGTATCTCAGTTTTCAGGTGATCGATGGTTTCGTTAACTCCAAACTCATCGAAAGCAGACCATCTTTTCCCTGCCATCATTCCCCTTTCTTCGCGTGAGCTTCTTCAAGCCGCAACTCTTCTGGCGAAAGCTCCAACCCGATATGTTTTTTTATAGCACTACCTGTCAAAATGACGTTCTGCAGCGACTTAGAGACGCGCCCGGCCACCATGGCACGCCCTTCCCATAGGGAGGTGTTCGCACGGCGCCAATTGATACCGCTCATTTTCTTGATCTTTGCGTTCCGCTCTTTCTTCGCAAATGTTAGCAGATCGCCACCAACTCTTCCCAAAGCCTGCAGCACGACACCGTGCGAATGCAGAAAATCTTGTCGCACTTCGCCAGCTGTAATACGCCCTTCTTTAACCGCTGACCATTCTGGAATTACAGCAGCAACAGCCTCCCAATATTCTCTGGCTACCGCCGCTGCCTCGTTGGCGCTCTCGAACATCTGGTCCTGCAGCAGTTCGCGGGTTGCGTGATAAATTGCGCTGAGAGTGAATAGCCTTCGAGACCGAGCAGAAAGCGATGTTTTTTCCAACTCCACGACATCCCGAAAGATTTCTGAAGTTGCAACAATCGTTCGAGCCACGCTCGCCATGTCATCCCTATGATCGTACAAAACACCAAGTGATGATGACGGGCGGATAGCATATCGATTGAGGTCAGCAAACATTTGCTGGCTCTTTTTAAGCCCAACATCCAAGAAAAAGACGACCGCGATAGACTCGTCTCCAAGCTCTGGCTGGTCACGAAGAGCCAACTCGATAGCGGCCCGCCGGTGCTGGCCATCATTGATGACGAAACGAGCAGACATCGGGATACGAAGCTGCCCGACACGGCGCCCGTCACCAAATGCTTCAAGTGGTTCGAATTCGATTTCTGCATCAATGGATGCTGTAAGCGCCGAAAATATATAATCTTTACGATTATCAACCATATATCGCGCCATCTCCGGCACGCGCGACTTGTTGAGTTGGCGTTGTGCGCGGAACTCAGGTTGCAGTTCTTCATCGTCAAACAAAAACAGTCTTGGAATCAGGCGCAACGGACACATTGAGACATAATATTCACGTCCGGCCTGAATGCCTCTGATTGCAGGAAAAACATATTCGAATTCGCTGGACACCCTATACCCCTTGACCTACCACCATGCTTGGCGCTAATGACCATTTATAAGTATGTTTGTCAACTTTTAACAAACAATTTTAGATGTCACAAACTCATATTTAGCAGCAGATCTCGCCATGACGATTTACCTAGATTGCAACGCCACGACCCCTCTTGAACCGCGCGTACAGGAAACCATTACTCGCTGGTTTTGTGAAGAAGTAGGCAATTCCGGAAGTCGCACTCATGAATTTGGCCTAAGAGCAAAACATACTGTCGATACAGCACGGCAACAGGTTGCCAGTGTGGTATCAGCCAAACCGGATGAAGTTATCTTCACCTCAGGAGCAACAGAGGCAAATAATATAGCTATTCTGGGGCTGGCTGCGCATGGTGAAGCAACAGGCAAGAAACATATTGTCTCAACAGCCATTGAACACAAAGCCATTTTGGAGCCGTTGGAGCATCTCGCGGAACGTGGCTTTGAGATCACCTTAATCAAGCCAAATGAAAATTGTTTGATCGATCCTGTAGAGGTTAAAGCCGCCGTTCGCTCCGACACACTTTTAGTGTCCGTAATGCATGTCAACAACGAGACTGGCGTACGTCAACCATTGGCCGAGATCTGCGACCTCTTGAGACATGAAGATGTCTATATACACACGGATGCAGCGCAGGGCTTCGGTAAAGTCATTGACGATCTGACAGACCCTAGAATTGACTTAATTAGTGTTACATCCCACAAAATATATGGCCCTATAGGAGTCGGGAGTTTAATCGCTAGACGGCGTAAGTATAAAAGAGTCCCCCTAACGCCGCTAACGTATGGAGGCGGGCAAGAGAGAGGTCTGAGGCCCGGCACTTTACCAGTTCCACTTATTGTGGGTTTTGGTCTGGCATCCGAGATCTGCGCCCAGGAGTTCAATTCACGAAATCGAGTTAATGCACAAATCCGTCGCGCGTTCATCGACAGCCTGAATGGCATCCCGTATGTGGTGAATGGAGATGAAGATTGCACTTTACCACACGTCTTGAACATCTCTATCTCGAATACGGATTCTGAAGCAGTCATGTTGGCGCTAAAAGGCATAGCTGCGATATCCAATGGCTCAGCCTGCACATCAAATGAATATTCACCAAGCCATGTACTACAGGCAATGGGAGCGGATACTGAGGGAGCCGTTAGAATCTCATGGTGTCATTTAACACCCCCAAGCGATTGGCTGTCAGTGGGCAAAAAGATCAAGGTGTTGACTGGCGGCAAGTGACTTTAGCCTCTCTGCAAATGAATGGCATACATCCTCTGCAACTTCTTGTGCCCTCACCCATCCCGGGAATCTCACAGGACAGGATTTCCTGACATTTGATATCACTCTCAACGACACCGGCAAAATTGATGGCCTTGCCATCAATACACATTGCGCGCTGTATTCCACTGCTTGCCTGGCTGATTTTGCCTGTGGTTTCGGCAAAGTCTCCACAAAACTAGAAATGTCAAAACTCAGGAAGATCGGGCGACCCAAGTAACAAACATCATCATCGCCTTTTGCCCTTATACGCTGCCGCAGGGTACCGTTAGAGGCCAAGTGCGCGGCCCATCGAATGACAGGATTAGTGCCCGTTTCTCCGACATACAAAAAATCCTTGGCCACCACAAAATAGATCAGGTGCGTTGAAGTATCAGCCCAAACGGCCCCGACATAACTCATTCGTCAAAGATGCCCTGGTTATGCATTGCCCACGAGTTAAGCTGCACCGTCAGTTGCTGAAAAAATGTAGCAAATACCTTCTCGATGATCTCATCTTCAACACTCGTAAGTCCCTTAAAGGTGTTATTGTAAGCTACTGCTTGCGACCATATAAGCCCCTCAATTGCTTGGCGCTCCGGAGCACCTGGCGCCATTCTTGATAGTACATTGAGGTAGTACATGTGATTTTTATTAATCCTCACATAGGTACCGTTTTTATCATCAAAGTGGTTCTTCCATGCATCTAGGCCATGTACTTTATCGGAGTATCTTATCTTTCTAAAAATTGCCGGTTTTTCCGGCACTTCTTCTTCAGAATCTTTCTCACTGCCTGGAGCATCTTGCTGTCCCTGCTCTTTGTCAGCGCTGTCCTCTTCCTTCTTTTCAGCTGCAGAGGACTTCTCACCCAGCTTCTTGGTACGCTTTATCGTCTCTTCGTGGCTATCATCTGGAGATTCCAGCGCATCTTCCTCTTCAAGAGTTTCGTTATTTGCTTCAAATGTTTCGCCTTCTTCTCCTTTAGCTTCCCGTTTCATCCGCCTGCATAGATCAAATGCTGTAAGCGCTTTTGCAATTGGTATTCTAATCAAGGTCTCAAGCGTTTCTTCTATGTCTTCAGGAACCTCAATACGTTGCTTAGAAACATCAACGTGCAACAGGTCATCATGATCCGTGCTGACGTTCAACCTTAGCCTTAGACCAAAGCATGACTTTTCGTGTAGTCCAGAAAATTTATCCCCCCAGCGAATTAGCCGCTCATTCCGAAAAATAAAGAAGCCTGCGTTAGCTCGCCCCACTTTGTAGGATTTGATTTGGTCCTGTTCTTCCTTTGAGAAACCCGGATAACTTGCCATGTTTGCCATAGGAAAGATGGTACCTTGTAGTCTCATCGGTGTTGCATCTGGGTTTCCAGGGTGTTCGATGAGTTGGTCAATAACACGAACTGGCAACTTTCCAGAGTATTCATCCTCATCCAACTCTTCCTCGGCTATATCCCAGAACAAAATATCTTTGGGGGGCACTGCCTCAAGGTCTCCATTTACGGACATCGAGATGGTAACCGAGCAACTATTGTCAGTCATATAACCATGATAAACAGACCCAATCTTGTCCATAAGGTCGCTTCTCACCTTATTGTATGAAGGAAAGGGGGAATTGAGTTGTGTAATCCGGATAACCGTTCCAGACTCAAAGGTATCCAAAACCTTTTTGTCTTCTTCAGAAGGTTCTAAGCAATAGCTGGCAAGTATCCCCTCATCCCGTATGAAGTCTCGATCTAAGCAATGCAGGCTGGAATATTTTCCATTCCTTTTGCTCAGCACTTCAATTTTCCGCCCTAAGGAAAAACCTGCGGACTTCAGTCCAAGACCATACTTAGAAAGACTATTCGGGGCATATTCAACCTCAGACCCAAAGTCTAACGCCTTATCAATATCTTCGTCTGTCATGCCTAGACCATCATCAATAATCGCTATTGATGAAAGACCATTTTTACTACCCTTCGTGGCGGCCTCTCGCAAAGAAAACGCCAGCGTAACGATTGTAGCTTTTGCTGCCACAGAGTTGTCGACAATATCCATTATTGCGGAGTGGACACTATACCCAATCTTTGAAATAGCTTCACAAATTCTATCCGGATTAAAGTGCCTGCCGCGAGGCGTGATGTTGTCCATTTCGATTTCCCCAAAATTGAGTTTGCCAATGACCCTATGAATAGGCATCTGATAGGTCAACAGTTGATTATTAGTACGCTAGAGTTGAGAGCCCGTAGCAACCAAATTGTCTAATTGTAGAAATCCGCAACCTAAGAAGGCCAACATCTCAACAAACATTGCCCGTACAAGTAAGGCTCCGCCTTGGTGGATCATGGGCTCTGTTAATACCCTTCCAGACTGCTGTTGAAACAGTGAGACGAGGTATGGGGTATCAGCACTTGCTGAGCAATTTCTCCAATTCCATAATACTTTCCTTGATCCCGTCTAGCCGGTCGAGTTCGGAAAGCCACTCTGTCGGGCAGCCCATTGTGACAAGGCGGCTTTCTAGTGCCCTGAAGCCATTTTTACAGCTAAACTTCAACGTATTTTGGGAGAGCCTGAGTTCGGAAAAGATTAATCGGACGAAAAGCTCTTTTTCGGAAGAAATCGCTGAAATATAGCAGGAATACGCGTCTTTCAAGAGTTCGGAAAGTCTGACGACATCTTTCATCATTTCGGCCATTGAGGTGTCCGAAGTTTGTTCTTGGTCCTGCAATTTGATGAGGGAAGCATTCAATCTGTTTTCTTCACTCACCAAGCCTTGGGCGTCAAATGCACCTGTCTTGAGAAGCGTGAGTTTGTTTTCCCGAAGATATTTCAGGTCTTCACGCACTTTGCGCTTCTTGCGCTCTATCTGTTCAAGTTGCAGATGGCGCTTGTTTTCAAGGAGGGCAATGTCCGTTGATGCCCGCGCATCCAGCTCTTCCTGTTCAGCTTCCGAAAGACAGAGACTTTTGAGCAAGGTCGCAATCTGTTTTTCAATGCTGGAGAGGCTGCAATTCTTTGTAGCATTTGGGCAGTCCGCGACGCAGCGTACACCGAGATAGACATGACCCTTCTGTCGGTATGGCGTGTACACGTGGCCGCACCCATCACAACGAACCAAGCCTCGAAACGGCAGGTCTATTTTCTGATCATAATGGATGCTGGTTCGTTTTCCCCCAAGCTGTTCCTGTACGGTATAGAATAGATTTTTGCTCACCAACGGCTTGTGGCTAGAGCTTTTCACCTGCGCGCCATCGTTCCCGATTAGATAACCGATATAGAATGGATTGGTGAGGATACGATGAACCATAGTCCTGGTCACAGGGCGACAAACTTGGAGGGAACTGGGCTCATTTTCATCTTCGGCCAGTATTTCCTCAACAGTACGCCGCTTACGCATTGGCTGGGTCGTAAGACCCTGCTCATTAGCCCAGCGGGTAATGTCTGAGAGGCTCATGGTGCCTTCGGCATATCGCTCGAACATCTGGCGGATTAAGGGAGCCCGCTCTGGATCGAATGGCTTATCAGTGGACTTGCCTATGTTCAGATATCCCATTGGCGCACGGTAAGTACAGATGCCACGTTCCCGCATATTGCGGTTCGCCAACTTCACTTTTTCACTGGTGACACGGGAATGGTGGGCGGCAAACATGCCGTCAATATCCATGTGCAACGCACCAGCACTGGTGTCGTCATATTGTGCATATGCAAAACGCACATCGACCCCACTTCGCATCAACTTGGTGATAATGGTATCATCGGCTTTGTTACGGCTCATACGGTCCCAGCAGAGGCATATGACGCCTTTGAAGTGGCCCCTGCTCAAGACTTGCATCAGCTGTTTGAATTTGGGGCGAGCAATCCGATATTGCACCATTCCGGAATTGCTGACGGCGATATCATTGTTTTCCTTGAAGCCTGAGTGACGCTCGGCAATCACCCCCTCTGTGCAAAATCCGCCAATCGATAGGGACGCAATGGAAAGTCCAGCCTTGCTCGCAAACTTGACGTTTTCCTCCCGTTGATATTTGAGCGAGTTTTTCTGGTTGTTGGGCTCGTCAGTGCTCTTGCGGTTATAGATAAGATACTGATCACGATACGCTCCGCGACGCATGTCACGTAGTACCTGGTTCGTTTTTGATGGTGTTGTGGGCATGTGTTTTTAGATTATTGGATTTGCTCTGACGTGCCGCCTGTCGTGCGCGTATATCGCGCACGAGCAAGGCGAGCTCAGTCAAGGACTGAATCGTCTCTTCGGAAAAGATGTAATCTTTAGGGTCGATACTGGGCCGGTTAGATTTCTGACGATCTTCTGGAGCCGAGCCGATCATACCTCGTCGTCGTTATCATTGCGAACCTGGCTTGGGATATTGTTGGGTACCCCATAGCCGCTTTCACTGTGTTGCTCCGCCTCCTGCTCGACCGGAAAAATGTATTTCCGCCGCCTGTTTTGCGGATCATGCTCCTCAACAATAAGGCCTGCTGTCTCCAGCATCGGCAGTATCTGTTGCCTGAACTGCGTAGCATCGAGCATGCGGCCATAAATGCGATAATGCTCCGTGAGGGCTTCACCTCGCGTCAGTCCAACTGTGTGCCCACCATAGGCCTTATTCTTGTTTTCCCACGCGGGCACGATGATCTCCCTGAAGAGCTGCAGCACATAAGGCGGCAAATTGAGTTCCTGGCTTTCTGCAAGTTCCATCCAGAGTGCAAGTGCTTCTGCAAAGTCGTCGGCGTGAGCAGTAATCGTGCTGCCGTTCTGGTCACGGTGCCAAAGGTTCATCAGGGCAAAGGCCTTTATTAGGGCAATGAAGCGCTTGATGTCCCTTTGAGTGCGTGGGCGCAGCGCTGTACCGCCCTCAAGGAATACCCGCCTAATCTCAGCGTGCATGTCAGAGGGAATGCGGATGTGGTCAATGTGGGCGTTCCTGATGGCGACCAGTCGTTCCTTTAGCAAAGACCGGCCGGGGTCTCGATCCAGCTTGGCGGTGTATCCGGCATTGTCTGCTGCCCGGTCAATACTGGCGCTAACACTCTGCCGGATTTTGTCCTGATGCACTTCCGGGGACAGCAGGAAGAAACGTGTGGCTTCCTGCTCATCAATTCGAAGACCCGCCGAACTGAATACCACAGCAGGGAAGCCTTTCAGTACGACATCCTTGGTACGGAAGCCCTGCTTCTGGTTCTTGTCTGTAATCTTAATATTGATGGTTTTGCTGTCGTGGGAAAGAAGTGGACGAAGCCGGGACAAAAGCTCGTTATGCGGCTGATCAAGGAAGACCAAAATCTTACGAGACAAATCGACAATGATCCGTCCTTTCTTGTCCTGGTCCGGCTCGCCGACATCATGGAAAAAGGCGGTAGGGCTGCAATAGCCCATCACCAGCAAGTCTGGCTTGGGGAATAGTTTGGCGATTTCAATGGGAATATAGCTCTTTCCCGTCGATGACGGGGCGTTGAACGACACATTGAACTGATCGCTTTCCGTAAAGGCCGACAAGGCACAGAGGAATGTCAGGAGCTTGTTGGTGCGATCATGTTTGATGGTGAGATCAAGGATCGTTGCGAGTTGATCGGAATCCATCGGCTCGAATTGCTTTTGGGTGGGCATAGGCGGTGAAGTTAGTGGATATGCCATCCAGTGTATTGTTGTTCATGCAACGAATGTAGGCATCTCGTTTTGGCATCTACCGCCATCCGGTGAGGGTGGGTGCCTACACCGCTTTAGTCGTTTCGGTATCCTTGAGGGCACATACTTCCTTGGTTGCGCAGGACGTATGAAAATTAATCACTACGCTCGGATGTCGCCAATAATCGATACCGCTGCCTGACTGTTCTTTCTGTTCTCTGAATCCACCCATGATATGCCGGGATAACCATTCATATGTATGGAACACCCAACCCAGCAAGATCGCATTACCCTGGCCATTTACCCCAACGACCGTGGCTTTGGCTACGCGGTGTGCCGGAACGCCGACACAATATGCCTGTGGGGTACGAAGAGGTCGATAGGGGAGAAGAATAAGACTTGTGTCCGCAAGTTTGTTCAATTGCTCAACCAGCATCGTCCAACCGATGTTGTGCTTGAAGACATTCCGAAGGAACAAGAGCATCGACGGCCACGTGTGGCAGATCTCATTGTGTCACTTGCGCAGATCTCAATGGCACAAGGGTGTAATGTTCACTTCTATTCCCGCCCTCAAATCCGGGATGCCTTTCGGATATACAATGCATTCACCAAACAAGAGATTGCGGAAGCAATCGGGAGTATTGTGCCGGAAATGAAGAAGCTAATCCCACCCAAACGAAAGCTTTGGGAAACGGAGCCGATGGCAATGGCATATTTCTCTGCCGCATCCTTGACAGTCACACATTTTCAATTAGCTGAAAAAAGTTAAGTGGTTCCGCTCTGATACATGTTCTTTCAAGCCCCGGTACTGCCGGGGCTTTTCTATGCTTGAAACGAAGCATGCCCAACGATGGGGGCCGCTGGGCATGCAGCTTCCACACTTGCTGGTCGTGAAGGTGAAAGCAAACAGATTGGATAAAGCGCTGAGCCCCTTGGTGACGCCAATCACATAAGGTTAAACAAAGACGGGGCATCAGCGCTATTAGGTTGCGTTATACACAACCTGAAACCTCTCCCCAACAAAAAGATGGGTGGAGCCCGCAAGCCCCACCCAAGTCTCGACCTCAGGGAACACTTAAAACCCTGGGGTCACTGCGTTTAGGGCATGCCCAGCATTTTGAGACGGGCTGGGCATGCAGGCCCTCATCATGACGTAGGTGAAACGCCATAGGGGGTGAGAGCCAAACTCATTCGGTCCTGCTCAGCAGTCGGCGAATGGCGAACGTGTAAACCGTGTCTGATGCCACTCCCAATTCGCCTTCACGCCGGAGATTGTATGTCCGTTTGTAATCTGGCTTCACGTGCTCTGGTGGGGCCTTGTCCGAGCCCGGCGCATATCGCAACACCGTATACCCAAGGCGGCGCTTGTTGCCCTCGGCATCCTGAAATGGAAACCAGGCCTGCGCCGTCCATTTGCCAAAGGTTTGACGCCCCACCAGAAACACATTGTCTGGGTTCAGGCGACGCATGATTTCTGCCAGTATCTCGCAGGCTGAGAAGGTGTGATCATTTATGAGAATGGCGAAATGCTTGTCTCTAAGGCTCCCGACACGGTCCCGTTGCTCTGAGAAGAAGCGGTCTGCCAGTTCTTGCACATGGAATGTCTTGGTGATGAGGCGAAAGTCTTGGGTTTCGCTATCCCGTTTTGTTTCCGTATAGACCGGAGCATTGCCGCCAGGGTCCACCACCATGAGCGCCATTTTAATAGCTTGATCCAAACGACCACCACCGTTCTGGCGCAGATCAATGATGATGCGCTGCTGTTTGATGCCGGAAAGGGCGCTATAAAATTCGTCGGCGGTAGTGAGGCCGAAGCGCTCGATCTTCACATATGCCCAGTCCCCAGGCACATCGACAGTGACTGTCTTCGATGCCTCCTGCCATTCCCTGTGGGCGCGTTCTTCCTGCCAGCCGCCGATGATGCGGTCGAATTGGCCGAAACATTTCTTCCCGCGCTTGCCGTTCAGTCCTCGGCGGATATCGTGCAAGCAGGCTTCTTCATCTACCTTGGTGAGGGAGAATTGCTGGATAAGACTCAGGAGGTGACTTTCGACTTCGCCTGGCTTAGGCGCAGCATAAGAATGTGAGCCCTGTGCCATCAGTATCGCTATGGCAGTAGCCGATACACCCTTGAATATACGTTTCACGCTTGCCTCCCCTTGGATCACGAATTTGTTCCAAGGGGAAATGCGATTAGCCCTTGAACAGAATTACGCATTCTGTTCAAGGGCTACACCCGGTGAAAAATAGGGCTGCAGAGATTCTCTCTGAAAGAAGTATCGCGTCTCCGGCCCAATAATGTTTTTGTTCATTCGCTATACAAAACAGCTTTTCTAGGCCGCTATGTATACAGCAAAAAGTTGCAGTACATTTGACACGCATTGACTACGATAGAATGTGCTGTCAATTTATTCTCCAGTGTTCTGTACCTTTCAAAAACTAACTATTTGAATAGTTTTTGTTCAGTCTACTGGAGTTAGTACGTTTGTCAGTAGGTTTCCATAGCGAAATATCCGGGGGATAAGGCTGGTGATCCGCGACTATCTTAATGCGAGCATAAACCAATACTCTGAACGAATTGCTGTTGAAGATAGCTCCAAAGATTGGGCGTTGACCTATGCTGAGCTTAGAGCTCGGGCTAACGACCTGTTCTTCTCCTTAGAGCCTCAATCAGATTGGGTTCTCATTCTCTATGTCGACAAATCTATTCAATACTATGCCTGTATGGCCGCGTGCTTTTTGTTTGAAGTTGATTTTTGTCCTGTAGACCCTCAGACACCAGTCGCAAAACTGCTTGAAATCTCATTGCAGTTCGAAAATGCAACAATTCTAACTGATACTTCTGAACGTTTTGAGCATATAGCTCCCCTTTATCCAAAAGTTATTCAGTTCCCAGAAAAAAAAGATGACATTCATACGAGGTCAAAAAAACCAAGTAATCAGAGACGCCAAGCCCCCAGATATTTCATTGCAACGTCGGGAAGTACTGGAAAACCTAAGATCGTGAGTGTGCCGCATGACAATACTAGTGACTTCGTAAAATGGGCCGTTTCTTTCTACAAAGTCGATAGTCACACCCGTTGGAGCCAATTCTCCAGCATAGGTTTTGACTTATCTATCGTAGACTTTCTAACAGTACTGTGTGGCGGAGGAACCCTGATCTCGATTGCTAGCAATATTGATCGATTGAGGCCAGGAAAGACCATACAGAAAGCCTGTATCACCCATTGGCACTCCGTTCCGTCCATTATCCCTTACGTTTTGAGTGAAACAGCAGAAACCACTAACTGCACCCTCTTTTCCTTTTGTGGTGAGCCCCTGGCATCAGCCAATGTAGAAGAACTTGCAAAAAAATTTCCCAGAGCTCGCATTGTAAATACATACGGACCAACAGAAGGTACCCTATTTTGTTCTTTCTATGAGTATGAAGGTCCACATGCTGTCAGTACAGACACCATACCAATAGGCAAGGCTATACCCGGATGGAATTTTATATTGGTTCCGGAACAAGAAGGATTACGCCTTGTGTTGGTCTCAAAGAATATTTCTTCGGGTTACGTTGGAATAACCTCCGATAAGTTTAAAGAGATAGATTTTTCCGGAACTATACTACGCAGCTTTGATACAGGTGATTTTTTTCGGCTTGAAGACGGAGAGTTGGTTTTCTCTCACAGACAAGATGGAATGGTTAAGGTCAGTGGCAACCGAATAGATTTGGGAGAGATTGAAGCTGCATGCCAAAGAAACGGACTGCAAAACCCTATAGCCTTCATTGATCAGGGGCGAATTATTGTATGTAGCGAAGGTGTTGAGCAGCCAGATGATAGAGTTTTACGCGAGAAATTGGGCACCATTCTTCCAACGTATGCAATTCCTTCAACGTTCATTCTTCAACCATCTCACCCCAGAACCACCAATGGTAAAATTGATAGGCTTATTGTTGCACAAAGCAACCTGAGGGAGGGTAGCAAATGAGATCGAAATCTACTGACGTAGCTATCAATGCTTCTGCCATAAACATCGCCCGCAGTCTGGTATCACAAGCGCTAAAAGTAAGTGTTGATCGTCTGAATGGCTCGGTATGCATGTATGACTTCTCCGAATGGGACAGCTTGGGACAGCTTCAGATAGTGCAGATGCTGGAGAAGGAACTAGATGTTACAATTGAAGATGAAGCAACATTTGTAAGTCTTTCTAACTTCGATGCAATCGTCAAATTTGTTGAAGAAAACATCACCACAACACAAAGGACCTGATATGGTTGAGGAAATTTCTATATGCACTCCTGATCGGCATTTTGTGGAAGGGTCTGTGTATCGATGCGAGCAAAATGTAGGTTTTGCGCTCCTCGTGCATGGAATCACGGCGGATCGACATGAATGGGGCTTCTTTGACTACTTAGCACGTGAGCTTAACGAAAAAGGATACACGGTTCTCTCGATTGATTATCGAGGACATGGACAATCTAAAATGCCCATTGAAAAGCTTAGTCTTTCTGGCGTGTTTATAGACATTAAAGCTGCATGGGAGTGGATCGAAAAGGAATGCTCGAACTGTTCCAAAAATCGAGTCATTATTGGTAACAGCTTTGGTGGAGGATTGTCCTATCTCTTTGGACAACTGTGCCGATCTGTGGATAAGGTTGTCATGACCTGCCCCGTCACATCATACATCTCCGACCTTAGTCGAGTCGCTGAGGACTGGGAGGCCATTCCCGCTTCAAGTTTTATTCCCTATGCAAGTAAAAAATTACCTGCTTCCATAGTCACAGACATGTATGCATACGACATACTTATCCAAACCTGCCCATTAATTAAAGAAACATCCGTTTTCCACGGCACGGCCGACAGTGATGTCCCGTTTGCAGAAAGTCAGCAATTCGTTAAAGACAGGTGCGAAATTGCACAGATTTATCCGCTTGATGGTATGGATCATTCGTTTTCTGCACCGGAAGGAGCTCCTGATCAAGCTTTACTTTCGCCAAAATATAGATTGCAAGCCGCGCAGGTAATTGCAGGAGTTTTAGCCGAGAACCAACTATGCTGATATTAAACGAGCCAGTATACACATCACAGCCGCGTATTTGGCACGAGCATGACATACAAGTTGGAGCCTTTTGCGTAATAGAAGCTTCTCCTGACCACCCTGTCTGCATTGGTGCAGGTACAAAGTTTGGGCACTGCGTTATTGTATCTTCTGGCGTGACCCTAGCAGAGAATGTGCGGCTCGACTCTCAGAGCTTTGTTGGTGCCAACACTTCAATTGGTGCAGGCAGTGAAATTCACGGCGTTAAAGTATTTCGAGACGTACACATTGGTCAAAATTCGTTCATTGGCGGGGAGGTCTCGAATTGGACTGTCATAGGCAATGAAGTAACTTTTATGGGAAGAATTGTACATACATATCGGAAGCCTGGCAATTCAGATGACTGGAGGCATTCATCTCCACAACCCTCTCCACAAATTGGGGATCAATCTGTAATTGGAGAAAATGCGCTGCTAATTGGAGGAATTAAGATTGGTGCTCGTGCTTACGTGGCCGCCGGGGAAATTTTAAAGAGTCACGTGCCAGATGATCATATCGCAATCAAACAACAAATTCTCCCACTTTCAGCCTTTAGAGGCTTTATTACTAGCCGGGTAGAATAACAATGAGAATTGGTGTTTTTGTTAGCCATAGCTTTCATGACGAGCATCACATAAAGGATGTTGAGAAGTTCCGAAAGACCATCTCAAGCGTTTGCGACACAGTTGCAGCGACTCTTGAAGATAAATATAAAACTCCCATTCTATTCGATATCTATTTTGAAGACGTACAGTATGGAAAACCATTGGCGCCAGAAATTCGCAGCCAAATTAAGCGCTGTGATATCTTCGTAATGGATATCGCTGGCGCTTCTGTAAACACATTTTATGAACTTGGATATGCTCATGCGCTTGGTCATGAGTTGGTTATTTTCGAGGCTGTACAAGGAATAGCCAAAGATATCCCCGCTGATATTCGCGATTTATTAGTCGGTCGATATAGTCGGCTAAAAGATCTATGGGAAAAGTTTGAGCAACGCATTCTCGAATGCGCCCAAAAACATGTACTGAATTTTAGGCGATCCACTAAGCCGGACCTTGACCGATGTTTTTGGTTTGATAGTTCAGTTTCAGAAATTCATGTGATGTGCGCACCAGAACCTGAACAAACGAGGTTCGCAGCACATCATTCCGATGATTATCTATATGTTGATAATTTGGATGATCGGGACGCATTGTTTGAAGTGTCCACATTTCTTTCAAGAGCATACCCATCAGCAAAAATTTTAAGACATTCTTCAAGCAAAGTGTCATCCGACGTTCTTGACGGGAACCTGGTAGTGTTAGGGGGGCCACACAATAATGCGGTCACGCGTGATCTAGCCACGGCCCTTAAAGTTAAATACTCCTACGCAAATGACGACAACGCAATTCAGCTCCAGCAAGACACCCAATCACGAGTTTTGAAGTCGGCCAAAAACCCAGAAGGTCTACTGACTAAGGATGTAGGATATTTTGGTCGCTTTTTAAATCCCTTCAACCGGAGCAACCGCCTGGTTATGTGTCATGGGTGTCATACCTTTGGCACACTGGCATCTTGCTTAACTTTTGCAGATAATAATCAAGCGATTGATAACATCCGAACGCTGAAGGCCAATGGTGCGGCAAGCCCATTCGATATGGAACGATTGGAGTGCATATTTGAGGTACAGATATTAGAAAGCAGAAAAATTATAGTACCAACGATAGATGCAGAACTAACCTATATTGAATGACGCCTTTCTTAGCGCTTCAAAATGTCTTCGGCAAAAAAAGACACTAGATACTCTGTCAAATCGGTAGCCATAGGTATGTAGTGTGCTACTCCCCTCTGTTTATCTGACAATGTGCCAATCTCAACGTTTTTGACTAACTCAGGATGATTGGACATTGAACCAAACAAGATTGCGATGTCGATCGACCAATTGTCAGGGAGAGCTTCCCAATCGTGATCATAGCGATCAAGCAGGTAGGTTCCGGTCGTTGGTATCGGAACAACCTCCCACGCAGGCCTATACAAGTGCAGGAAAGGTCTAACTACGTAATTCGACATTGGTAGTTGATTATATGGCGATTTATAAATTCCACGACTCAAACAATGGGGATAAGTTGGAAGTAGTCGATCAATCCACATTGGCTGCCAGTTTTGAATATCACCATCAGAGCGAAGGATATATCGACTTTGTGCCGCTTTAACACCAGCCTTCATGGCCCTTCCGAGCCCAATTTGGGGACATTGAATTACGCGAGCACCCGCTTTTTTTGCGACTACTGCTGTTTCATCAGTTGATGCGTTATCAACCACAATAACTTCTTTTATTGCAGGGTGCTGCTCAATAGTGAGAACAACATTAGCAATAGTAGCTGCTTCATTTCTGGCTGGGATAACAGCGGAAATATCACCTTCCAATGGAACCTCGCGGCAAAGCGTCAAATGACTAATAGTTAATTACATTCCGTCTCTACATAGGGCTTCACAAGGCAGGCAGACACGGTGAGGCAACAAACAAAAGATAAAGCGCACCGAAAATCCATGGCAAACTCATCTCAATTTTAGAAAAGGAGTTGTGACCTTTCTCTGAATATATTTTGCGCTCTCTTGCTAACAAATCTATTGGGAGGTCTTTTTCCATTTCTAACAACAGGGAAAACTTGGCGGCATTAAGCTTGCCATAAGATCTTAAAAGTGCGCCCCAATAAAAACATACCAAAAAACCTGCAATTGGAATGGGCAGTGCCCAAAAATGAGAATTTTCCAGAGGAATAGTGATGCCGCCGCCGCCAATAGCGCCATAAAAAGCTAATAATGCAGCGTTGATCGACAGCATCATTCCATTGGCCTGCTGTCTGCGGTCACTAACTTTTTCCGCTGTGGAAAGGTACAGTGCATATATTTCTAGGTTATTGGACATAAACAGCCCTTCCTCGATCTTTTTTGCAGCGACACGAATAAATAAGAAATGCGATTTTTTTAATATACCCTACTTCCCTATAGTAGTGACCTCCATACCCTTTTTGCAATCTTCAACTCCTCCGACCCAACCGCATTTGCATAAATGGCGGTTGTTTCTATATCTGCATGTCCTAGCCATTTCTGCACCATATTTAGAGCCACTCCTGCTTGCACTGCTGTAACGGCAAATGTATGGCGCAATCCTCGTGGCGTTGCACAAACACCGAATAAAGCGGCGTCATTCATAACGACAGACACGTATGACCAAGCGGTTGTTCGGCACCAAGGCCACAAAGGTATATTATTTCCGTCTTCAAGATTATGATGAGAAAATAGGGTTTTTAGAAGTGATTTGGGCACAGGAACTGCTCGATAGATGATTTCACCGCGTTTCTTAAGGCTTCTAAAAACTATACACTGCGTAAATGGATCAATATTCTGAGCTGTCAGTGACAGCACTTCCGATAGACGGGCTCCAGTAAATGCAAGCACGAGACAGAACGTCATAACTTGAGGACGAGCGCCTTTGGCTGCAGCGAGAAATCGACTGAGCTCGTTGTGCGTAAGATACTTGCGATTTCCTTCGGTATCAAAAAGAGACTGAGAATTTCTACTACTCATAACTAATTACTCAAACAAGTTGACTTCTAATATATATTTTGAACAGAATGCGTAATTCTGTTCAATTTACATAATTATACATAAAACCCATAATAAACTTCTCCACTTACACTTAATGGAGAGTTACGTTCTCTTCTCAGATCACACCATAAAGGAGAGGAGAAATGTGGGATCACATGAAAGATGATTATGTCCCTGCTCGTGTTCAGAATGAGCGGATTATTGAGCTGCTCGAACAGATCGTAGTGGAGCTAAAGGCAGATAAGAGACCTGACCGAATGTGGTCGGTCTCAGATATCGCAGCGTACCTCAACCGCTCCAAGATCACCATTCAGCAGCGTGTAGTCTGCAAAATGGACTTTCCTGACGCTGTCCGCATTCCTACAAAAACAGGAAAAATCGGCCCGCTCTGGTATGCAGACGAGGTAAAAGCCTATGTCAAAAAACATCAGAAGAAGTAATATGCTCTCGTAAAGGGGGATAAAATGGCTAGCACGCGGACAGGTCCGACACCGTTTGGATACAGAAGAGAAAGCAGTCGACTGGTACTGGACCCAGACGAGGCTTCCATCAGGCTCCGCGCTTTTGAACTCTTCGTCGAACACGAACGCCGTCAGACCGTCTGTGACATTCTAAACGCAGAAGGGCACCGCACTCGTAATGATGCGCTTTTCACGCTGGCCACACTGACACGACTGCTCAAAGACGATATCGTCCTCGGTGGCGATGAAGTGGAAGCGCTCATTCCCGAAGACCTATGGAACCGCTGTCAGGCAATACTGGAAACCCAGCAAGGAAAAGGTGGCCCACCTGCCCGGAAAGTGGCCAATCTCTTTTCAGGCTTTCTGCACTGTGGATGCGGGCAGAAAATGTATGTACCAACAAACAGTGCGAAGTACGTCTGCGGTGAATGCCTGACGAAAATCGCCAAGAACGACCTTGAGGATATCTTCCACGCCCAGCTCAAGGAATATCCTCTACCTTCTGACTTGAAGTCAGATGGCCAAGCACTGTCAGAAAAGTGGGATTCTTTCTCATTCGAGAACAAGAGAAAGCTGGTGGAAACCATCACTCAGCGTATTGAAGTCGCTGATAAAAAGGTAACGTGTTTCCTTTTTATTCTCTGAAAAACCTAACAAGAGAGCGTCATATTTTCCGCTGTGCGCCGGAAAGGGGATGCAAACATGCCCTATAGGGCAAGGCAGGCGCTGACAGGTGCATTCACCGTCATACGGAACAAATGAGTGACATGACTGTTAGTTGATATCGCAGCACATTTCCTCTGATTGCCAGACTTCTCCTCATTGGCACGAACCTAAGGAGAAATCTGATGCCTATCAAACCTCCCCAGAACGGAGAAAATGATACTGTCGTGGGCGATATGCTCACGACACAGGACGCAGCCCAGTATCTTGGGCTTGCTCCTGCCACCCTCAACAAATGGCGCGTTTACCGGACAGGCCCAGGCTTCCTCAAGCTTGGCCGCGCTGTTCGTTATCGTCGCGCCGACCTCGACGATTACCTGTCGTCAAACACCCATTTGCCAGCCCTTTAAGCCCCAAGGAATTCGTCATGACACAATGTACCAATATCAAGCCTATCAAACCTGTAGCGCCGTATGTTGGCGGCAAGCGCCTCTTGTCAGCGAAGCTCATTGCACGCATCAATGCCGTCCCTCATATCACCTACGCTGAACCATTTGTCGGCATGGGCGGCGTTTTCTTGCGCCGAGATCAGTTGCCCCAAGCTGAGGTCATCAATGACCTGTCTGGCGACGTCGCAACTTTCTTCCGTATCCTCCAGCGTCACTATGCGCACTTTATGGAGATGCTGAAATTCCAACTCACGACGCGACAGGAATTCGAGCGTCTGCGCGCCACCGATCCGGACACGCTCACCGACCTCGAACGTGCCGCTCGCTTCCTATACCTTCAGCGCACGGGCTTCGGCGGCATCATCAAAAGTCGCTCCTTCGGCATAGACGTGAAATGTCCTGGCCGGTTTAACGTGACCAAGCTTGGTCCAATGCTGGAAGAACTCCACGAGCGTTTGGCAGGTGTGTCCATTGAGAAGCTGCCTTATGACGAATTCATTCGTCGGTACGACCGTGAAGGCACGCTCTTCTACCTTGATCCACCTTACTATGGTGTCGAGGATTATTACGGGCGTGAGCTCTTCAGCCGCGACGAATTTGCCAAAATGGCGAAGCAGCTTGAGAACATCAAAGGGAAGTTCATCCTGTCCCTCAATGCCGCGCCGGAGGTGAGAGACATTTTCAAGGCGTTTGCCATTGAGGAAGTCCCGGTAAATTACACCACCGCGCATAAGGTCACCACCTTGGCCCGAGAACTGATCATCTCAAACTGCGCGGACGATTTCCGAGGTGTATCTGCGATGGAGGCAAGCAATGGATAAGCCGTGGCCCAAACCGAGGGTGGAGGAGCTTCTCACTTCCATCCTTGAGGAATTGAAATCGTCCAAAATGCCGAAGCGGCTTTGGTCACTCGACGACATCGCGGCGTACCTCAATCGTTCCAAAAACACAGTGCAGCAGCGGGTGGCCTGCAAACCAGATTTCCCGGATGCAATCCGCATCCCAACAAGCGCAGGCAAACTCGGGCCCCTCTGGTATCAGGACGAAGTGAAAGCCTATGTTAAACGTCACCAAAAGAAGTGAAGCGCGATTCATCAGCGTAGGGTGCGGTGCGTATGCATCGCGCCTTTCTGCTCATTGTGCTTGCAATCGAGTGCGCCAACCACATAATGCCAAAAGCACTGCGCCAAACGTGCGCCAATGGGTACTAACTCGTTGATTTTTATATGGTGATGGTGCCCCCGGTCGGAATCGAACCGACACTCCCGAAGGAACGGGATTTTGAATCCCGCGCGTCTACCAGTTCCGCCACAGGGGCACTGCGCATCGAATCTGCGGTAGAAAGCGGGTGCATCATATACGCGTTTCTTCTGCCGTCAAGCATGCAGTGAGCGGCCTTAACACCCCCCATAAATAATTCGTGTACGCAGGCGCATTCAGTTGCCATCCCCCTGCCCCATTGCTAAGGATCATGCTTGTAGCTGGCTGGTCCAGCCCACACCCCCACCCGACCACCCCAAGTGTACAATCTCGTGGGTGGTCGGGTGGGGGTGTGGGCCGGTGCCGCCAAAAGCATTTAGGGGGAGCGCAGCGACCGTGCTGAGGAAACTTTACGACTGGACGATTGAAAAGGCCCAAAGCCCGGCGTCTGAAAAGTGGCTTGGCGCCATCTCGTTCGCGGAATCCAGCTTTTTCCCGATCCCCATCGACATCATGCTGATCCCCATGATCCTCGCCGACCGGCTGAAGGCCTGGCGGCTGGCCACCATCACGCTGGTCACCAGTGTGCTGGGGGGCGTGGCGGGCTATCTGATCGGCATGTTTTTGTTCGAGACCATCGGCCAGCCGATCATCGAATTCTACGGTTATGGGGCGCAGTTCGAAGCCTTCCGCGGCTATTATACCGAATACGGCATCCTGATTGTGCTGGTGGCGGGCTTCACGCCCATCCCCTTCAAGGTGGTCACCATCGCCAGTGGCGTTGTGGGGCTGAACCCCTTGGTGTTCATTGGCGCGTCCATCCCGGCACGGGGGGCGCGCTTCTATCTGGTTGCGGCCTTACTTTGGAAGTTCGGGGACCCGATCCGCGACTTTATCGAAAAGCGCCTCGGGCTTGTCACCACCGCCTTCATGGTGCTAGGCATTCTGGGCTTTGTCGCCCTCAAGTATCTTTAGGATATGCGTATGAGCGAAACACTTACATCCTTCCCGAACCGCGAGCCGGTGCTGTTTGCCGGCATTATGGCGACGCTGCTTCTGGGCTCGGCCTTCGCCTTCCAGCTGGCGGGCTATCCGCCGTGCGAGCTGTGCTGGTGGCAGCGCTATCCCTATATGGCCGTCATGGCAGTCAGCCTGATCGCGACCGGTATGAAAAGCCTGCCCCGGAAATGGGTGCTGGTGCTGCTGGCGCTTCTGTTCGCGACCGACGCGGGCATCGCCGCCTTCCACTTCGGCGTGGAACAGCGCTGGTGGGAAGGGCTTGCGACTTGCTCGAGCTATGTGGATGTGACCGACAGCGTCGATGACGCGCTGAAGGCCATCATGGACGCGCCGCTCATTCGCTGCGACGAAATAGCATGGTCCCTTTTCGGAATTTCCATGGCAGGCTATAATTTCCTGATCGCGCTGGGCATGACCGCCTTTTGCGCCCTGAAAGCGAAAGACGCCTGAGGACAAACGCATGGCCAAAACCGCAAAAGAAACCCTGCCAAAGCCAACGCTTGAGAAGCAAGTACCTGCGCGCCCGCTGCCGGGCGACCGGAGCCTCAAGGAAGAGACCGAGCGCATGATCCGCGTGGATCACGCGGGCGAATATGGCGCGGTGCGGATTTACGCGGGCCAGCGCGCCGTGATGGGCGACAGCCACCCCAAGGCGGGGCTTTTGAAGCACATGCATGAGCAGGAAGAGGTTCACCTGGACCGCTTCAACAAGATGATCACCGAGCGCGGCGTGCGCCCCACGCTGATGACACCCTTCTGGCATGTGGCGGGCTTTGCGCTTGGTGCCACCACCGCGCTGATGGGCGAAAAGGCCGCCATGGCCTGCACGCAGGCGGTTGAAGAGGTGATCGACGACCATTACCAGCACCAGCGTGACCGGCTCAAGGGCAAGGACCCTGAGCTTGAAGAGGTGATCGAAAAGTTCCAGGCCGAAGAGGTCGAACACAAGAAGATCGCCGAAGAGCATGGCGCGGAGGAAGCTGTGGGCTACCCTGTTCTTTCCGCCGCCATCAAGGCCGGCTGCCGCGCCGCCATCTGGATCTCGAAACGGGTCTGATGACAAGCACCGCGCAAGCCCGGGACTATACCAGTTGGTACCTATGGGGCGCGTTTATGCTTTTTGGGCTTTCGGCCTATTTCAGCCTGCAGGGATACAGCTATGGGTACGGTGCCCCTGACCTGGCCGCCGGGTATGTGCTGACATACCATTCGTTGAATATTCTTATCCTGCCCTTTGGTATTGGCATTTTCTGGCTTACGGCCTACATCGTGCAAATTCTTGACCAGGCGATGCGCCCAACCAAGGGGGACTATGCCATCGGCGCTATTCTTTTGATCCTTGCGCTCCTGTCAGACCATTTTCTCTCGGTCGGCTTTTATGTTCCGCTGGTTTGGGCAGTGCTTCTTTTCCGTGTGCCCTACGAAACTTTGCGGCCCAGTCTTTTCTATCTCGGGCTGCTTTGCTGGGTTCCGTAAAGGGAAAGGCGGCCTCAGGCACGAGACCGCCTCTCCTACTCGGAACACACCTCGCTTATACAGTCAGGTTGAACACTGACCCCTGTTCGCCGATCAGGCCCGCGTCCTCGAACGCCTTGAGGATGCTTTCCTCGTCTTCTTCCGAAAGCTCGGTCAGGTCATAATCCTCGAGGATATCTTCGATGGTTTGCAGGCCTTCGGTGTTGAGAACCTGGCCTTCCCCCGGCTTTGGGGGTGGCGGCCCCTTCGGGCGCTCAGCGCCTGCAAGTTCGCCCACCGCGCGTGCGTCGAAGCCGAGCTCCTCCATCGCGCTCGCAAGCTCCTTGCCCGGGCGGATGCCCGCGTCCTTGAAGGCACTGACGATCGCCTGCGCATCTTCTTCTGACAAAGTGTCGGGATCATAGTTAGAGAGTGTCTCGCTGATCAGGCTTTTCTGGTCATCCGAGAGCGGTTTGGGCGGCGGCGGGCGAAACCCCTGACCACCACCAATGGCAGATACATCTGACATATGGCCTCCTTCCATATCTGGCACCCAGGGCCTGATACGAATGGAAGCGGGGGAACCCTTCGCCTAGCGTTCGAGTTCCGCGTCCCAGTAAAGAAAATCCCGCCAACTTTCGTGCAGATAGTTTGGCGGGAACTGGCGACCGTGTTCATGAAGCTCATGGGCCGTGGGCCGTATGGGCCTACGCATGGGATACATGTGCGCTTCTTCCGGTGTTCTGCCCCCCTTCCTGAGGTTGCACGGCGCGCACGCTGCCGTAATGTTGGTCCAACTGGTGCGGCCGCCCTGGCTCCTGGGGATCACATGATCAAACGTCAGCTCCTCGGTGGCGCCGCAATATTGGCAGGTGAATTCATCGCGCAGGAACAGGTTGAAGCGCGTGAAGGCCGGATACTTGGGCTGCCGCACATATTTCTTGAGCGCGATCACGCTCGGCAGCGGCATGGACATGGAGGGCGAATGCACCTCGCGGTCATAGTTCGACAGGATCGACACGCGATCCAGGAAAACGGCCTTCAGGGCCGTTTGCCAGTTCCACAGACTTAAAGGAAAGTAGCTGAGCGGCCGATAATCGGCGTTCAGCACAAGGGCCGGACAGGTGTCCGGGTTCGGCAAATGGGGCGTAAAGTTAACACCCATAGTCTATATCCCCCCGACAAGCCGGAAAGGGTACCGACGCCCACCATCGGCACCGCCCCACAAACATAAAGGCTTCAACTCCGACAGGTCATATATACAAGATACAGTGTTACACCCGGATGACAAAGCATTATGTTGTGGCCTGCACCACGGCGGACCTTGAAATCGTGTCCGGGACAACCGGCTGGGGCTAACCTTTCAGTAACATTGCCCTGTTAAACAAGTATTTGTAGTATCAGTCATCCAGGGAGACTGTAATCTCCGTACAAAAGTGTGATACCCGCACGCGCGTTCCAAGTATCCGTGCTTTCGATGGGAAGTGATGGTGACAAGAAAACTATCCGGCAAACAGTTCACAGTCTGGCTCCTGGCTGGCCTGACCGCCATTGCTGCGCTGGGGTATTTTGCCGGAAATCTTGCCGTCAAGCGGGTAGACGACCAATTCTATGCCAAGGAAACCCTGGCGGTAGAGCTGGCGAGCCAATCCGTCAGGGAAGCCCTGCGCCTGCCGGCCAGCCAGCTCTACAGCGTGGTGAATCTGGAACCCCGCATGCTGCAGGCCCTGAACAGCCGTGATGGCAACTTGAGTGAAATCGAAAACGCCTTCATCACGCTTCTCCTGCGCAATCCCAACTATGCCCAGGTGCGCTGGATTAGCGAAGACGGGATGGAAATCGTCCGTGTCGACCAAAAGCGCCCCGGGGTCGTCAGAGCCAAAGAAGCAGATGCCCTGCAGGACAAGTCAAGACGCCCCTATGTCCAGCAGGGGCTGCAACTGCAAAAAGACCAGCTTTATGTCTCGCCGCTCGACCTGAATATGGAGAATGGCGAAATCCAGATACCCTATATGCCTGTGGTCCGCATGGCGCTGCGGGCCTACGGCAATGACGGCCGCCCCCGAGGCCTGATCGTCCTGAACATCGCGGCCGGACCAATGCTAGACCAGGTCAGGAATTATTCTGCCACGGAAAATATCATGCTGTTGAATGCCGAAGGTTATTGGCTGAAATCTGCCAATCCGGCGGATGAATGGGGCTTCATGCTGGGCAACACGGCAACCATGGGCACGCGCCATCCCAGGGCATGGCAGAAGATCAACACAAGCGCCAGCGGCTATGCTGAAACCCAATCCGGCCTGTGGACATGGCAAACAATCGAGGCTTCGGAAAACCACCTGAGCGTGGCGCATAATCTGGAGCTCAAGCTGGTTGCCCAGGTTTCCCGCGAAAATCTTACGGGCGCGCGCCTTAAGGCGCTGGCACCCATCCTGATCACCATCGCGGCGACGGCAGTATTCTATGCGGTGGCACTGTACCGCCTGATGCGCGAGATGGCGAACCGACGCTATGCCGAGCAGCAGGCCAACCAGGCCAACAAAGCAAAAGGCGCATTCCTCGCCACCATGAGCCACGAAATCCGAACCCCCATGACCGGCATTCTGGGCTTTGCAGACATGCTGCTGGAAGACGACCTGGCTGACGACAGCAAGAAAAAGGTCGGTCGGATCAAAGGCGCGGCGCAAGCCCTCCTGCGTATTCTCAACGATATTCTGGACATCTCAAAGCTGGACGCCGGCAAGTTCGAGATTGAGAAAATTCCTTTCCGGCCCGACATCCTGGCCAATGAAGTGGTGCAAATGTTTTACCAGACCTGCCCGCCCGACAAGAAAGACACGCTGCAAATTACCGCCAAGGTCTCCCGCTCCTTCCCGGAGGTCGTTTGCGCGGACCCTACGCGGCTGCGGCAGGTGCTGGTCAACCTGATGGGCAATGCGGTTAAGTTTTCCGACCGGGGTTCGGTGACATTGGTCTGTGACCATAACAAAGCTAGGCGGCAGCTGGAATTCGAGATCATCGACACCGGAATCGGCATGGACGAAGACATGCTGAACCGCCTGTTCCAGGAATTTGAACAAGCCGACGCCACCACCAGCCGCAAATATCACGGCACAGGCCTGGGCCTTGCCATTTGCAAGAAGCTGGTTGAGCGCATGGGCGGTGATATTCGTGCCAGAAGCACACCCGGTATGGGCAGCGCCTTCTGGTTTTCAGTGCCCTATGATACCGCCACTACCGCAGACCTGCCGTCGGAGGAAACTAGTGCGCCAACCGTTGACGCCAACCAACTGGCCCTTTCCATTCTGGTGGCTGAGGACAATGAGATCAACCAGATGATCATCCAAAATGCGCTCAAGAAGCTGGGCCATAAGGCGACCATTGCGGAAAGCGGCAAGGAGGCCTTGCGCCTTATGGAAGAGCCCAACGACTTTGACCTGATCCTGATGGATGTGCGCATGCCGGAAATGTCCGGCCCGGAAGCCACGCGCAGGATACGAGCCCTGCCCGGCACAAAAGGCATCATCCCGATCATCGCCCTTACTGCCGATGTCATGGAAGAAAACAAATCCGCTTATTTCGAAGCTGGCATGAACGACTGTGTTGGCAAACCCATCAATCAGGCGGAGCTTGCCAGCGCCATCAACAAGGCAGCCTGTGAAATATCTATCTAACGCTGCGCGCTTCCGATCTCCGCCTTCACAGCGTCTTTGAACTCCGGCGGCAGGCGGTTGATATCCGTGTCCATCAGCCCGGCATACATGGCCCAGACAAAATTGAGGGACGCCGGGAAGCCCGCCGCCTTGATGCGCAGATAGGTATCCACAACGCCTGCGCGCTTCAGGTCCCCGACCGTATGGATATCAAGTGCATTGAGGACCGCTTTCGATTTCCCTGCCAGATAGCGAATGCTTTCCACCGGCGCGTCGTCCGCCAGATGGCTGCCGATCTGAAAGGGGGCCATATCCGTCATTTTGCCGTTTCCTTGTGTCCCGCTTCTTTCTAAAGTGCCGCCATGACGCATCCAACGCAACAGTTTGTCACGCGCTTTGCCCCCAGCCCCACCGGACGGCTGCACAAGGGGCATGCCTATTCGGCGCTGCTGGCCTACCGGCGCGCGCAGGAAGCGGGCGGGCGGTTCCTGTTGCGCATTGAAGACATTGATACAGTTCGGTGCCGAAACGAATTCGTGGACGGCATATTTGAGGACCTCACATGGCTGGGCCTTGGCTGGGAAGAACCGGTCAGGCGCCAGAGCGAGCATTTTGGTGATTACCAGAATGCGCTCGACCGCCTGAAGGCCATGGGGCTTGTGTACCCGTGCTTCTGCACACGGAAAGACATTAGCCGCGAAATCGACGCTGCCGAGAGCGCGCCGCACGGTCCCGACGGCCCCATTTATCCCGGCATCTGCCGTGGGCGCGACGATGCCAGCACCCTGCTCGCTGAGGGCACGCCACACGCCTGGCGGTTGGACCTGGCGAAAGCGCTGGCGCACATCGGCGACCCGCTGGTCTGGCAGGATGAACTCAAGGGTGAGGTGACAGCCACGCCCGAAGCACTGGGCGACGTGGTGCTGGCGCGCAAGGACACGCCCACCAGCTATCACCTGAGTGTCGTGGTGGATGATGCGCTTCAGGGCATCACCCACATCATTCGCGGCGAGGACCTTTTCCACGCCACCCATATCCACATCGTGCTGCAGAAACTGCTCGGGTACCCCGCGCCTGTCTATCACCATCACGGACTCTTGCTGGACGAGCGCGGCGAGCGTTTCGCCAAAAGGAACAAATCGGTGACCCTTGAGAGTCTGCGCGAAAGTGGTCTTGACCCAAAGGTGCTGACATCAGGCTTGATGGCAGGCGACGCACTCTAAGCCGCGGTACAACGCTCCTGGTCCAACATCAGATCGATTATTTTGTAGTTTTCCTGGTTGCCAAGCTCTAGCCGCAGCTCTGCACCCATCTCAAGCAGCGCGATGATCCCAGGGTGATCGCACAGGGGCAAACGCCCCATTGCGCGGACTTCTGCACGCAGCCTTTTCGGGCTTAACTGATCGGCACCGACTAACAGCCGCCCATACATGGTCAGGCCCTTGTGATCATAGGTCACCCGGTCAACGACAATGCGCCCATCCGCCGATGTGGCCGGAAGGATCGGCTGCACATTTTCCACCAGCCGCTTCATCTTGTTTTCCATGTCACGGTTGGCCTGATAGCCATTCATCAGCCCCGCCGCCATCAAAATGAAGCCCACAAACGCGAGCATTTTCACACCAGTCATGGCCTGATCCCCCAATCTTAACCCACTTCGCGTCCATCATACATCCAGGGTGCGCAGGAAGGGAAGAGACGCGGACAATTTTAGCGATATCCAAAAACCACCTATGATTTATGGTGCACCCACCCCACATTGGCCGAGCATTTTGCCGCACCCATTGGTCTGCTGTTGCCCCATACCCGTAGTGGTTTATAGTGGGCAAAACGCAAAAGAGAGACCAACCCTTATGTTTATCTTCCTGGTACTCGGCATGCTGTTCATGCTGTTCACCCTGTTCATCCTGTTCGCGGGCTTTGGCACCATGGCGAAAGGCGGTGACTTCAACAAGAAATATGGCAACAAGCTGATGCAAGCACGGGTAGCGGCGCAGGCGCTGGCCATCCTGTTCTTTGCCCTGTTCGCCTTCACGCTTTAGGGGCGCGGCATGGTGAAGCTGACCAAAATCTACACGCGCGGCGGCGACAAGGGCGAAACCTCGCTCACCGGCGGTGACCGTGTGGCCAAGGATAACGCCCGCATCGAAGCCTACGGCACGGTGGACGAAGCCAATTCCGTCATCGGGCTTGCGCGCCTGACCACACAAGGCCCCGCCGACCAGATGCTGGCCCGCATCCAGAATGAGCTGTTTGATCTGGGCGCTGACCTTTCAACCCCGGGCGAGGATTTCACCCCTGGCGAGATGACGCTCAGGGTGACGGACGCGCAAGTCACGCGGCTTGAGGAAGAGATCGACCGCATGAACGAACGGATGCAGCCGCTCACCAGCTTTATCCTGCCCGGTGGGTCACCGGCCAGCGCACATCTGCATCTGGCGCGTACCGTGATCAGACGGGCGGAAAGGCATGCCATCAAGGCGGCGCGGGAGGTTTCAATCAATCCGGCGGCGATAAAATATTTGAATCGTCTCTCGGACCACCTATTTGTCCTTTCAAGGCACCTCAATAAGGATGGTGCTTCGGACGTTTTGTGGGTGCCCGGCGCCACAAGGTAAACCCGATTGCCGCTACGGCGCAGCCCAAAATGCTGCACTGCATTGACTCGGGTTTTTATCTGGTTTAACGCTGTGTATCCCTAATATTTCCAAGGGTTGGGGCCTCTTTTGCCCCGACTTTGTCAACCAAGGTTCTCAGGGGCTTTGTTGCCCTGCACAAAAAACTGGGAGAAAGAACCCCATGAAGATCATGGTCCCCGTAAAACGGGTCGTCGATTATAACGTGAAGGTTCGCGTTAAATCCGACAATACGGGCGTTGAGCTCGCAAACGTTAAAATGTCCATGAACCCTTTTGACGAGATTGCTGTCGAAGAAGCAATCCGCCTGAAGGAAGCCGGCAAGGCGGAAGAGATCGTTGTGGTCTCCATCGGCCCGAAGGCGGCACAGGAAACCCTGCGCACCGGCCTCGCCATGGGCGCCGACCGCGGCATCCTGGTTGAATATGACGGCGAGACCGAACCTCTCGCGGTTGCCAAAATCCTCAAGGGCATCGTGGAAGAAGAAAACCCAAGCATCGTGCTTCTGGGCAAGCAGGCGATCGATGACGACTGCAACCAGACCGGCCAGATGCTGGCACAGCTCCTGGGCTGGCCGCAGGGCACCTTCGCTTCTGAAGTTGCTGCAGACGGCGAGAGCGTGAATGTAACGCGCGAAATCGACGGCGGTCTTGAAACCGTGAAGCTGAGCCTTCCGGCGGTCATCACCACCGACCTGCGCCTCAATGAGCCACGCTACGCGACGCTGCCGAACATCATGAAAGCAAAGCGCAAGCCGATTGATGAGAAAACACCCGGCGACTTTGGCGTTGAGATGGCACCACGCCTGACCACCATCAAGGTTGAAGAACCTCCGAAACGCGAAGCCGGCATCAAGGTTGAAAGCGTTGAGGAACTCGTGGGCAAGCTTAAAGAAAAGGGAGTAATCTAATGACCGCTCTCGTAATTGTAGAACATGATAACGCGTCGGTAAAAGACGCAACGCTTGCCACTGTCACAGCGGCCAAAGCGTTTGGTGAAGTACACGCGCTGGTCGCGGGTTCGGATTGCGGTGCAGCCGCAGACGCCGCCGCGAAAATCGACGGTGTGTCCAAAGTTCTGGTTGCCGATGATGCGGTTTACGCGCATCCGCTGGCGGAAGAACTGGCCGCAATCGTGCTATCCATCGCTGACGGCTACGACGCGATCCTGGCGCCGGCCACCACGTCGGGCAAGAACTTCCTGCCCCGCGTTGCAGCGGCCCTGGATGTTGCGCAGATCTCCGACATCATTGAAGTTGTCTCCGAAGACACCTTCAAGCGTCCGATCTATGCCGGCAACGCCATCGCGACCGTGAAATCGTCTGACGCCAAGAAGGTGATCACCGTGCGCGGCACAGCCTTCGACAAGGCGGCCGCTGAAGGTGGCTCCGCTGCTGTTGAAAGCATCGCTGCCACGCCAGCGTCCGGTGTGTCGTCCTATGTGGGGGCTGAGCTGTCGAAATCTGACCGTCCTGAACTGACGTCCGCCAAGATCATCATCTCCGGTGGCCGCGGCATGGGCTCAGGCGAGAACTTCAAGATCATCGACGCTGTGGCTGACAAGCTGGGCGCTGCCGTTGGCGCATCCCGCGCGGCTGTGGACGCCGGCTTCGTGCCGAACGATTACCAGGTCGGCCAGACCGGCAAGATCGTGGCGCCAGAGCTGTATATCGCTGTCGGTATTTCCGGCGCGATCCAGCACCTGGCTGGTATGAAGGACAGCAAGATCATCGTTGCAATCAACAAGGACGAAGAAGCCCCGATCTTCCAGGTGGCGGATTACGGCCTTGTGGCTGACCTGTTTGAAGCCGTGCCGGCGCTTGAAAAAGCCCTCGGCTAACACATTCCAAAGGGCGTGCAGCGCGTGCGACTAAAATTCGCACCAATTGCGCGCCCTTTTTTGCCCCAGTATCAAAAAATATGTTAGAAAAAGTCACGACTTAACACGTGGCAAAGAAAGAATATCATGGTTGAGAAGGTAGGGATTATTGGCGCAGGCCAGATGGGCAACGGGATCGCCCATGTCTGTGCGCTCGCGGGCATGGACGTGCTCCTGTCTGACGTGTCGATGGACCGGGCGGAAGCCGGGCTTGAGGTGATCCGCGGCAACTTGGGCCGTCAGGTGACCAAGGGCAAGATCACAGACACTGACATGGACGCCGCGATCGGACGCATCAAGCTGGCCGACACACTCGCCGCCCACAACAAGTGCGACCTGGTGATCGAAGCCGCGGTTGAGGACGAGAAGACCAAGACGACCATCTTCAAGGAACTTTGCCCGCACCTGAAGGCCGACGCGCTGGTGGCATCAAACACCAGTTCCATTGCCATCACCCGTCTCGCTGCCTCGACCGACCGGCCTGAAAAATTCATGGGCGTTCACTTCATGAACCCCGTACCTGTGATGAAGCTTGTTGAGCTGATCCCGGGCATTGCCACCAGTGAAGAAACCTTCGACCGCTTCCATGTGTTCACGGAAAAGCTGAAGAAGACCACTGTGGTGTCCGAAGACTTCCCGGCCTTCATCGTCAACCGTATCCTGATGCCGATGATCAACGAAGCCATCTATACGCTCTATGAAGGCGTGGGCAGCGTGGAAGCCATCGATGACGCCATGATGCTGGGTGCCAACCATCCGATGGGCCCGCTGACGCTCGCAGATTTCATTGGCCTCGACACCTGCCTCTCTATCATGCAGGTACTCTATGACGGCCTGGCGGACAGCAAATACCGTCCGTGTCCGCTGCTCGTTAAATATGTTGAAGCCGGCTGGCTGGGCCGCAAGACGGGCCGCGGCTTCTACGACTATCGCGGCGATATCCCGGTACCAACCCGGTAAGCGACAGCAACAGAATGAAAGATCAGGCGCTTCCCTACCGAAGCGCCTTTCTTTTAGCCTCAGACAGGACCCACGACCATGTACCGGCTTTTTTACTATCCAAAAAACGCCAGTCTGGCGCCGCATTTTGTGCTCACCCACCTTGGTGTTCCCTTTTCGCTTGAGCTGGTAGACCGCAAAGCGGACGCGCAGAAGTCAGCCGACTATCTGAAGCTTAACCCGGCGGGGCGCATTCCCACGCTTGTGGACGGCAAAACCGTGCTGTTTGAAAGCCCAGCCATCTGCCTGTATCTGGCTGAACGTCACATGGACGCTTGCCTCGCGCCAGCGCCTGGCAGCCCGCACCGGGCCAAGTTCCTGCAGTGGCTGATGTATCTGACCAACACGTTGCAGGCGGACTATATGGTCTATTGCTACCCGGAAAAGCACACGCAGGACCCGCTTGGCGCCATGGCCGTGGAGGCCGCCCACAGCGACCGTGTCGCGGCAGCCTTCAAGATTCTGGATGAAGCCCTTGAAGGCCAACCCTATCTGGTGGGCAATACCGTCACCATCTGTGACTATTTCCTCCTGATGCTGTGCATCTGGGCCGATGATATGCCCGTCCCGCCCCAAAGCTTTCCCCGCCTGGGCGCTTACCTGAAGCGCCTGTCGGCCCATAAGGTGGTCCGCCAGGTGTGCAACACGGAAGGCATCAGCCTGGCTGCCCTCGCCTGATCAGGACGCATACTCCAGCGCGTGGGCGCCTTCATTTGTCAGCATGGCAACCGATGCCCCAAGACGCGGCAGCAGCGTGGCTGCGCGCCCTGGCGCCAGCATGGCAACCTTGGTCAGGCCGTCAGCCACAGCCGCCGTGCGAGCGCGCACAATCAGCCGCAGATCCCGCCATTCCTGGCCCGCGTGCATGACGCCGGTTGCCGGGTCAAAAAGCCTTCCGCTGTTGGAGCCGCCCCCCGCCAGCGCGCCGTCTGTCAGGGCAACAGGCAACGGATGCTTACTGTTCGCCAGATGATACTGCACGCGCCATTCCTGCGGCCCGAAGGCGCGCATAACGCCGCCCACATCCACCAAGCCCCGACGCGCACCCTGTTCACTCATCGCCTGCACGGCAATATCGGCGGCAAAGCCTTTCACCAGCCCCGTGGGGTCAAACCGCATCTTGCGGCGAAAGCGCACGTAGCCCCGCTTGGAAAGATCTATATCCGTCCAGTGTGCCTGGCCATCGCTGCCGGAGGCCGCCGCGTCGAAAATACCGTCAGTGCGGAACGCCAGTTCATTTGCCACCCGCATCAGCTGCCACACGGCGTCTGATACCGCGATGGGTTTGGCCACCGGCGCGTCCCACAGGCGCATCAGCTCACTGTCGCCTGTTGTGACCGCCAGCCGCGCCTCAAGCGCGTCGGCGCACTCGAAGGCAAGCGCCTGTGCCCGCGCCGCACAGGCCTGCCTGAGGCCAACCGTGGTCAGCTTCATCACGGTCCCCAGGGCGGGCCGCGCCCGGCTTTCCTTGTGACACGTGCAGCGCCGCATCTGTTTCTCGAACCCACGTTCCATGATCATCGTGTAAAACCCCCGGTTTCATTCTTGGCTACCCCTCCTCATTATTAATAATCATTCTTAATTGCAAGAAAAGAATCATCCAAGGCTTGTCGTGGCAGCATTAATTTTTCGCAGGGGTTGCCTTAGAAACATTCGGGCGACGGCGTCGGGGGCTTGTGGTAAAGACTGCGGGACTAACCTGTTCCCCCTCAAGAAAATCAGGGAGTCACGACATATGTCAGACCTTAAAATCATTGTTGGCACCAAGACCTATTCCAGCTGGTCGCTTCGCGGATGGCTTGCCGTTCGCCATACCGGCCTTCCTTTCGAGGAAATCAAACTCCGCCTCGATACGCCGGAATTCTATGAAGCCATCAAAGACTATTCCCCTACATCCTGCGTTCCCGCCCTCTTGGACGGTGACGTGCGGGTTTGGGATTCGCTTGCCATCATCGACTATTGCGCCCGCATCGCGCCTGAGAAATTCTGGTGGCCGGAAGATAAAGCAGCCTTTGCGAACGCACGCTCTATCGTCGCTGAAATGCATAGCGGCTTCATGGGCCTTCGCGGCAACGCGCCGATGAACATGCGCGGGCGCTGGACCGGCCTTGAACTTTCAGAAGCTGTGCAGAAGGACGTGAGCCGCATCGACGCCATCTGGACTGACGCCCGAAGCCGCTTCGGTGCCGGGGGCGATTTCCTTTATGGCGCGTTCGGCGCGGCAGACATGATGTATGCCCCTGTGGCCTCCCGCTTCGAGACTTACGACATTAAGTTGAGCGATACCGCACGGGCGTACCAGCAGGCGGTGCTGAACCACCCCTATATGAAGGAATGGATCGCCGACGCTGCCACTGAGACACAGGTGGTGGAAGTGGATGAAATTCCGGCCGATGCAACAAGCCTGGGCTGATCAGAGTTCGCCCTTCTTGAGCGCATCGATCAGGGCCTTGCCTTCGTCCGACAGCCAGTCACGTGTGACGCTGGAATAGGCCCTGACTTTGCCACTGCCGTCCACCAGGAGGCTTTTCGGTTCCTTGCCGTAAAAGCGGAACATCGGGTTCGCCTTCACCTCGTTCACAATGCCATTGTGGTGGCTGCCATAGGGCTTCAAGGACGACACGCCCCAGCGCTTGAATGAATTTTCCGTGTAACTGAAGGTATTCCTGCCAATATCGATGGCCACCACCTCGAACTTGTCATCGCCCATCTGGCGCTGAAGCTCATCCAGGTCTTTCAGATAGCTGCGACAAATCAGGCAGGACCGGTCCCAGAAGGTGATCAAAAGGGTTTTGCCCTTTTTGGCCGATAGTTTTTCAACCTGCTTGTCCTGGCCATCAAACCCTGTCACGACCTGATATCCAGACAGGTCCAGACTGGCATCAAAAGCATGCATGCCTTCAAGATCGCCCGTCAGGTATCGATCCACAGGCTGTTCTTTGGCGCCGGCGCCCAAGGACACTGCCACAGCGAGCAAGCCACCGACAGTCAATGCGTTTAATCGCTTCATCTTCTCAACCCCACTGTGATTGACACTCTGTTCATGCACTCATGACACGAACTATAATGCCATAAGGAGATCAGCCTTGGAAGGGATTACTAAAGCTCGCCCTTCTTCAGCGCTGTGAAAAGGGCGATGGCTTCCGGCGTGTCCCACTTCAGGGGCCCCAGGAAATAGGCACGCACCTTGCCGTCCGCACCGACAATATAGCTGGTGGGCAGCTTGCCGTCCGCCAACTCAAGCGCGATGGCCATCGTGGGTTCGGCATAGAGGTTCAGCCCCTCCACGCCCCATTCTGCGAGCGTGTCTTTCGCCTGCAACACGCCGCCCCGGTCCACCGTGATCGCCACCACTTCGAATGTGTCATCACCGAGCTCGCGCTGCAGGTTGGCAAGCTCAGGCATCTCGGCCCGGCAGGGCGCGCACCAGCTGGCCCACAGGTTGATCAGCATGGCTTTGCCCTTCATGGCCGAAAGCTTGATGGGCGAGCCGTCTTCGCGCATGATGATATGGTCTGTCAGGCCCTTTGGTTCCTCGGGCAAGGAAAGCTTGGCCATTTCGCCTTTCAGATAAGAATTTATCGGCGCATCTGCGGGGAAGGGCGTTGTCGAAGGCAAAAACAGCCGATAAGCTGCTGCGCCCAGAAGGACGACAAGGATGACAGCAGGCAATAAGGCCTTTTTAGGCATTTTAGTCTCCAGACAGGACCGTTAACAATCGGCCAAACAATAGTCAGGCTGGTACGAAAGGCAAGACCACCGTGGATCACAAATCCGACAATAAAGACGCAGCTGAACAGCAGGCAGGCGGCCAGAGCATGTGGGGCGGACGCTTCGCTTCCGGCCCTTCGGCCATCATGCAGGAAATCAATGCTTCGATCGGATTCGACAAACGCTTTTACCGCGAAGACATCGCAGGCTCCAAGGCGCATGCCAGCATGCTGGCATCTGTCGGCGTGATCAGCCACGAGGACTGCGACGCAATTCACAAGGGCCTCGACCAGGTCGCAGGCGAGATCGAAGCCGGCAAGATGGTGTTCGACCCCGCGCTTGAAGACATCCATATGCATGTGGAATCCCGCCTGCGTGAGCTTATCGGCGACGCCGGCGCACGCCTGCACACCGGCCGGTCGCGGAACGACCAGGTGGCAACCGACTTCCGCCTCTGGACCCGCGGCGCCATCGATGCGCTGGACGGCCTGTTCAAGGGCCTTTTGGCCGCGCTGGTGGACCAGGCTGAAAAGCATGCTGACACCGTCATGCCGGGCTTCACCCATTTGCAAACCGCGCAGCCCGTCACGCTTGGTCACCATCTGATGGCCTACCATGAGATGCTGAGCCGTGACCGCGCGCGCCTCAAGGACTGCCGCGCCCGGGTAAACGAAAGCCCCCTGGGCGCCGCAGCCCTCGCCGGCACCAGCTTCCCGATCGACCGGCACATGACCGCCAAGGCGCTCGGCTTCGACCGCCCGATGGCCAATTCGCTGGATGCCGTTTCAGCGCGGGACTTCGCGCTTGAGTTTCTGAGCGTACTCTCGATCTCCGCCGTGCATCTGTCGCGCCTGGCGGATGAGATTGTGCTGTGGGCGTCAGCGGCCTTCCGCTTCCTGACGCTGTCGGATGCCTATTCGACCGGCTCATCGATCATGCCGCAAAAGCGTAACCCGGACGCCGCCGAACTGATCCGCGCCAAGGTGGGCCGCATCAGCGGCAGCATGAACGGCCTGATGATGGTCATGAAAGGCCTGCCGCTGGCTTATTCAAAAGACATGCAGGAAGACAAGGAACCCGTGTTCCAGGCCGTGGATGATTTTGAGCTGTGCTTGGCTGCCATGACCGGCATGATCGAAGACCTGAAGCCAAACACGGATGCCATGGCCGCTGCCGCAGGCCAGAGCTTCTCCACTGCCACAGACCTGGCCGACTGGCTGGTCCGCGTTCTCGGGCTACCGTTCCGCGATGCCCACCATGTAACGGGCGCGGTTGTGAAAGCGGCCGAACAATTGGGCGTGGACCTTGAGAACCTGCCCCTTGAAGCCATGCAGACCATCGAGCCGCGCATCACGTCGGACGTGTTCGACGTGTTGAGCGTGTCCGCCAGTGTCTCAAGCCGCACGTCTTTTGGCGGTACGGCGCCCGCGAATGTCAAGAAGGCGGTCAAGGCCGCCCGTAAAGCCCTCAAGTAAGGAAGCCAAGATGCGTAAACTGCTGACCATTTCCATGATCCTGCTGGCCGCCGGCAGCCTTGGGGCTTGCGGCAAGAAGGGCGATGTCAAACCGCCCGCTGGCTATTCATCATCAAACTGACCCTTCCGAGTAGATAGGTTTATCCATGGATCATTTCCATTACCGCAACGGTCAGTTGATGGCCGAAAATGTACCGCTTGAGCAGATCGCCGCACAGGTAGGCACGCCTGTGTATGTCTATTCAACGGCAACGCTGAAGCGCCACTTCCGTGTGTTTTCCGAGGCCTTTCAGGGGCTGGATGCGTTGGTGTGCTTTGCCGTCAAGGCCAACAGCAACATTGCGGTGCTGCGTGTACTTGCGAAAGCAGGCGCGGGCGCGGATGTGGTCAGTCTGGGCGAACTCAAGCGCGCGCTGAAAGCCGGCATCCCGGCCAGCAAGATTGCTTTCGCCGGTGTGGGAAAAACCAAAGCCGAGATGGCCGCCGCCCTCGAGGCCGGCATCATGCAGTTCAATGCCGAAAGCGAAGCCGAGCTTGAAACCCTGAATGACGTTGCCGCCAGCATGGACATGGTAGCGCCGGTATCCGTACGGGTGAACCCGGACGTGGACGCAAAGACCCACGCCAAGATTTCCACCGGCAAATCGGAAAACAAGTTCGGTATCGCCTGGCAGAAAGTGGACGCGGTCTATGCCCGTATTGGCGAACTTGCGAACCTCAAGGCCGTGGGCGTAGACCTGCATATCGGGTCGCAGCTGACAGACCTGGAGCCCTTCCGCCTGGCGTTTGAGCGCGTGGTTGGCCTGGTGCGCGACCTGCGCGCCAAGGGCCATGACATCCGCCACATCGACCTGGGCGGCGGCCTGGGCATCCCTTATGACCCGGACGCCGAAACCCCGCCTGCGCCCGCTGATTACGGCGCCATGATCCGCGAGGTCCTTGGGGACATGGACTGCAACATCATTCTCGAGCCCGGCCGCCTGATTGCTGGGAACGCAGGGTTGTTGCTCACTGAAATGCTCTATGAGAAGCAGGGCGAAAACCGCACTTTCTATATCCTGGACGCTGCGATGAATGATCTCAGCCGTCCCGCCATGTATGATGCTTACCACGCCATCGTGCCTGTTGCGGAACCGTCTGGTGACGAAACGCTGAAGGCTGATTTTGTCGGGCCCATCTGCGAAAGCAGCGACGTGTTCGCCAAGCAACGCAATACTGCCCCTCTCAAGGCAGGGGACCTGGTGGCGATCAAGTCAGCCGGGGCCTACGGTGCTGTGATGGCGTCAACCTACAACAGCCGCCCGCTTGTACCTGAGGTACTTGTGGACGGTGACAAGGTTGCGGTGATCAGGAAACGTCAGTCGCTGGATGAATTGCTGTCGCTGGACGAAATACCGTCCTGGCTCTCAGGCGATTGAGCTGAAATGGGGGCGCCTGCCGCCTCCATTTCCGCCTTGCGGGCGCGAGCAGCCTTCAGCGCATTGCCCACTTCAGACAGCAGTTGATCCATGGTGAAGGGTTTCGAGAGGAGCCCTTCGATCAGCAATGACAGATTGTGTGCGCGCTGGCGTTCATTGGCGTAACCGGTCATCAGGATGATCGGCACATGCGGCCTGGAGGCGCGAACTTTCAGCGCCAGCGAAATACCGTCCATCACCGGCATGGCGATGTCGGAAATCAGAAGGTCGAAATGGTGGGCATTCATCTGCTCGACAGCTTCGGCGCCATCATGGGCGGTCAGAAGGCTGTGGCCATGCATCGAAAGCACGCGACAAACAAAGTCGCGGACTGCTTCATCATCTTCAACTACCAATACCCGTGCCACGGGGACATCCTTCCTAAAAAACGGAAGACACTTAATTAATGCATCTTCACCGATCTAAGCCCGGCCCATTTTGCCTATGAAGGGCAATTCCCGGTAACGGTATGCAATGTCCATTCCATATCCGATGACAAAAACATCGGGGCACTCAAAACCTACAAAGTCTGGCCTAATATTAGTTATATTATTACCGCTTTTATCAAGAAGCACAACGCTCGTTACTGACTCTGCACCCAATGATAGAAAATATTCGCGCATTGCGGTTAAAGTTCTACCCTGCTCGAATATATCATCTATTATCAACACATCGCGGCCTTTTACGGGCAAATCTGTGGTGGCTTTTAGTTCAATGGTCGATTTTTGCCTATTTTTGGTGACATGGATGAAATCCATCTCCATGACACAGCCCCGCATTGACATGGCACGGCTAAGGTCTGCCCCAAACATCATGGCGCCATTCATCGCCACCTGGGCCACGGGTTCGGTGTCAAACCAACGGGTCAGGCGACCAGCCAGTTCATCCACCTTGTTGACGATTTCATCTGCCGTGAAGACGGGCTCAATACCGACATGGGCGTCGCCGGCTTTGTCCCAGTCGAAAAAATAATCCATTGCTGCCCCCTGCTGCCCCTTATGTCCTCTGCCCCAAAGCTGTCAGCTACTGCTGCGCACGACCCGAGACCGCGTCCCCTCCAGCACCTTCACCGATACATTTGTCGCACCCGCGGGCACCGGATAAATGCTGGTTTCAAAATCCACTCTGGCGCCCCGCCGGATGGCGAAGCCTTCCGGGTCGGTGATGACCGTTTCCAGCACATTGCCGCTGCGGTCCAGCACGTCCACCTGCACCCGCGGAACCGAGGCCGTGCGCCCGAATTCGGCTGTACTTGGGTTTTCAACAAAACCCCGCACCATCAACACCGGGTTGCCGTCCCTGGTCTCAACCCTGGTTCGGTCGTTGTAAAGCTTGGCCGTCAGGTAAATCTCGCGCTCGGTCAGCGGCGTAGTAGAAGGCTCGCCTTCTTCGGGGCGGAAGCGCTCAACATCGCTGGCCCCTTCAAACATTTCATAGAAACTGGTCATGCCCGGGAAGGTCTTGACCACAGTATCCTGCATAAACACAATGCCGCCCATCACCGCCAGCCACAACACAACAAGAAGCCCCCATCCGAACACCATAAACTGCCGCTTGCGAGCCTGGGCACGGCGTTCGGCGTCGCGGCGCTGTTCGGCGCGGCGGCGGGCAACAAAATCACCCGCATCAAAATCTTCTTCGTCCCCGCCTTCATGGTCGTCATCTTCATCAAGGCTGAAATCGTCGCCTAGATGTTCCTTCGCAACAGCGCCGATACCGAAATCATCGCCAAAATCCGATGACCCGTGATCTTCATCAAACTCGTCGCCCGGCGGTGTCGCATGCACGTCGGGCGCGCCGTCTTCGTCGAACATGTCCCGGTCATCTGTGTCTGCTTCAGTCGAAGCCGCTTCGTCGCCGCCGAACGACTGCACAGATTGTCGGATCGCCGCAGCACGGGCAGCCGCACCTGCATCCATATCCTCGGGTGGCGGGAAAGCCGCCTGCGGTGCCGTTGGGGCAGCCTGCGGTCGTGGCGCAGCAGCTGGTGCCGGCCGTGGTACTGCCGGCGGCGCTTTGACGATCTGTTGCGGAACCGCATGCCAGCTATGCTTGCAACTGGCACAGCGCACCTTACGGCCAGCCGGCGGTATGGCGCCGTCCGGAATCTTGAATTTCGCGTCGCATGCAGGACAAACAAGGATCATATCAACGCCTGAACTTTCTTCCCAATGAGCCGCAAGTATGAGCCCCTGTCGATAAAATAAGTGTTAACACTATAGGAAAACTGCCCCATAACACAAGCACTTGCATGGCTTGGGCCAGCCTGCCTTCCCCGCAGCACCAAGGGCGCTTGTCATGGTTAACGCGGCGCAACTTTATCACCCTTCATTGCAGCATGCCACTGGACGCAAAAGCCCCTATATGCAATTCTGCGCGCAACTTGGCGGGAGTACCAGATGATAACTTTTGAAAATGTCGGCATGCGGTACGGAATGGGCGCTGAAGTCCTCCGGGATGTCAGCTTTTCACTCGACCGTGGGTCGTTTCATTTTCTGGTTGGCCCATCGGGCGCCGGCAAAACCACACTCCTCAAGCTTCTTTATCTGGCGCACCGCCCCTCACGCGGTTTGATCAACTTCTTTGGCCGCGACCTGATGACCATGGAACGCGAAGCCCTGCCCCGGATGCGCCGCCGGATCGGCGTGGTGTTCCAGGATTTCCGCCTGTTCGAACATATGAGCGCGTTCGAAAATGTGGCGCTGCCGCTTCGTATCCAGGGCGCAAAAAAGGCCCAGGTCGCAGACCATGTGGAGGAGCTCCTGTGCTGGGTTGGACTTGAAGACCGCATGCACGCGCGCCCCGCAACCCTGTCGGGCGGGGAGAAGCAGCGCGTGGCCATCGCCCGCGCCATTATCAATAAACCCGACCTTCTGGTGGCCGATGAACCCACAGGCAACGTGGACCCTGAAATGTCACGTCGGTTGATGCATCTGTTTGTCGCCCTCAACAAAGAAGGCACCACGACAGTGGTCGCCACCCACGACGAGGGCCTGGTGCAATCCATCGGGGCCCCCATCCTGAAACTCAGCAAGGGCGATCTGGAACATGTGCCGGGCGGCACGCCGATCGATCCCGGAGCATGAGCATGTGGGGCCGGACATTGCAGTTTCTACCCAAACAGCACCAGCGCGAAGGGCTGCTGCCGTGGGTCATTGGCGTTATGTTGTTCCTGTGTACGCTGGCACTTGCGAGTGGCCTGGCGCTCGGCAAAGGCATCGAACGCTGGAGTGCGGGCCTGAGCACCAACCTGACCGTCCAGATCGTGGTCGAGGATGAGGCCAGGCGTGCCAAACAAACCGAAGATGCACTGACGCTCCTGCGCGCCACACCGGGCATCACATCCGCCTATGTGCTGGCGGAAGCGGATGTGCTGGAACTGCTGTCGCCCTGGCTTGGCGACGTGCCGTTCGACGCCGGTCTGCCCTTGCCGACCCTGATTGACGTGTCGCTGTCTTCGCCGGATGCCGTGCATATCGACGGCCTGAAGGAACGCCTGGCGGCAGCGGCTCCCGGCGCGCAGCTTGATGATCACCAGGAATGGATGAGCCAAGTGTTGCATCTGGCCTCAGCCGTACAGCTGGTGCTGGCCGGTATTGTGGTGATGGTGGTGCTTTCCACCGTCGCGATCGTGATTTTTGGTTGCCGCGCAGGCCTTGCTACCCACCGGGAAAGCATTGAGATCATGCACCTGATGGGCGCGGAGGATGCAATGATCTCGAAAGCCTTTGACGAGCGCTATATGGCGCACGGCCTCAAGGGCGGCCTTGTGGGAGTGCTCTTGGCTGCGGGCACGCTTTACCTGATCAACTATCTGGCCGGCGAAATGGGCCAGGGGCTGATCACAGCAACCATACCCGACAATGCCAACCTGAGCTGGCTGGCGCTGCTGCCGCTTTTCTCTGCCCTGATCACCATGATCACCGCCAGAATTACCGTACGCCGCGCGCTTGCGCAGATGATGTAGCGGGCAGCCCATGGCGAAGAAGAGAAAATCCCCTGTCCGAATGCTGATCAAAGCGCCCTTTTACCTGATCGCCGCCTGGCTGTTGGGGTTCGGCTATTTTGCCCTGACCCTGCCGCCGGCTGTGCCCGAAGGGGCCACCCCCAAAAGCGACGGCATCATCGTACTGACGGGTGGTGCCGGGCGTCTTGAAGCCGGGCTCGCGCTTCTTGAAGCCAAAGTGGCTGACCGCATGCTGATTTCGGGGGTCAACCCGGTGGTCGAACCACGGGAACTCAGCGCACTGACGGGCACCGAAGAAGCCTTGTTCGACTGCTGCGTGGACCTGGACCGGGCCGCCCCCAACACCGCAGGCAATGCGACCGAAAGCAACCTCTGGGCCCAGGCACGTGGGTACCGCACCCTTGTACTGGTGACCGCCGACTATCATATGCCCAGAAGCCTGATCCTGTTCCGGCGCGCCATGCCGGGGGCCACGATTTTCGCCCATCCGGTCAAGGGTGAGTGGCCGGTGCTCTATCTGGCGAACGAATATAACAAATATGTCTTCACCGTGATTGGTGAAGCCTTCAAACGCGCGCCGGACGCTCCGACAGCGCAAACAATGAAAGCCACAGGGGCCGCATAGCCATGACCAAGATACGCACATTCGCGGGTTTTCTTATCGTTGGCATCCTGGTCTATTCCGGGCTTTGGTACACCAGCAGCTTCCAGGCACGGAAAGACACAGAAGCCATGTTCTCCAGCTGGCGCGACAAGGGCCTGAAGGTAGAGCACGGCAAGGTGAAACTATCCGGCTTTCCTTACCGTATCGTCATCACGGTGGATGGGCTGCAGGTGCGCACCCGCGGCCCCGGCCTGAACGTGGGCGCGGAAAATATCATGCTGGTCAGCCACTTGTGGACCCCCGGCCACTGGGTGGCGGACGCCACCAACGTAAGCGTGAGGGCCGCCGATGACGCGGTTTCCGCCACCGACGGCAGCATGCGCGGCAGCTACCGCATCCACGAAGACGGCAAGGCCGTTATTGTGCTGGATTCCGGCGACATGTCGGATTTCAGCCTACTCAAGGCACCGGGCGTGACCGGGCCGAAACTCCTGAAGAACTGGCAGCTGTTCCTGCGGTCTGACCCGACCCACCACGAGCCTGAAAGCGGCCTCTATGAAGATCGCTTCCTGGATTTCAAACTGGTGGTCGACACCGGCGCGACCGAGCTTGAAGCCAGCGGCGGCATCATGGGCCCCGTAATCAGGGATTGGACCCAGACTTCTTTGGGTGCCTGGCGGGACGCGGGCGGTTTGCTGGAGTTGGACGCCGTCAAGCTGGTGACGGGCGGGGGTCGTCTGGGCGGCAATGCCAGCCTGACACTTGACGACAAATTCCGGCCGCTGGGCAGCGCCACCCTCAAGCTTGTCGGCCCCGAGGTTATCGCGGCAGAGATCAAGGCAATTGGGCTGCCAGATGTTGCCAAAGCCCTGGCGCGTGCAGGCGACGAGGAACTGTCCGCCATGTTGCAGATGGGCGTCCTGACGCTCGAAGGCCAGCAGGTGACGGCGCTCAAGCCGCTCCTGGACGACTAGGCACGCCCAATTTTTTCTGCCCTTTTCGCTACTCTTTGCCTACCCTGAGCGCCAAACGCGCTATTATCAGATCAAGGACGGATGCGACGCATCTGATTTCGTGGGGAAGAGGAGAAAAATCATGAGCCTGAAGGGTAAAACCATTTTCATGAGCGGCGGCAGCCGCGGCATTGGCCTGGCCATCGCACTCAGGGCGGCACAGGACGGTGCCAATGTGGCCATCGGGGCAAAGACGGCGGAGCCGCACCCGAAGCTTGAAGGCACCATCTATACGGCTGCGGAAGAGATCGAGAAAGCCGGCGGCAAGGCGCTGCCGCTCCTGTGTGACATCCGGTTTGAAGAGCAAGTGGACGAAGCCGTTGCCAAAACGGTTGAGACCTTCGGCGGCATCGATATCTGCGTCAATAACGCGTCGGCCATTTCTCTGACCAACACGCAAATGACCGACATGAAGCGCTATGACCTGATGAACACCATCAACACGCGCGGCACCTTCCTGGTATCCAAGAAATGCATCCCGCATCTCTTGAAGTCAGACAATCCGCATATCCTGACGCTGTCCCCGCCACTGGATATGAACCCGCGCTGGTTCGCCCCTCACGTGGCCTACTCCATCGCCAAATACGGCATGAGCCTGTGCACGCTGGGCATGGCGGCTGAATTCAAGGCGGCGGGCATTGCCGTCAACAGCCTGTGGCCTTTCACCGCGATTGACACGGCGGCCATCCGGAACGTGATCGGCGACGGCGAGATGGCCAAGAACAGCCGCACGCCGGAGATTATGGCAGACGCGGCACACGCCATCCTGATGCGCAGCGCCAAGGAATGTTCGGGCAATTTCTTCATTGATGAGGAAGTTCTGCGCGAAGAAGGCGTGACCGACTTCACCAAATATGCGCCACACGCCAAAGGGCCGCTGGTGCCCGACTTCTTCGTGCCTGACGAAGTGGTCGATCGCCTGCCCACCGAGGTGATGAAGGTTTGGTAAGACGCAAAAGGCCGGGATATCCCGGCCTTTTCTCTATTCCTCGTGGTGGCGGCCGAAGTCGGCGGCTTCCTCGTCCTGGCCGGCATCAATGATGCGGCGGCGAATATCGCGGGTGCGGCTGAACAGGTCATAGAGCGCGTCGCCGTCCCCCCAGCGGATCGCGCGCTGGAGCGCCGTCAGATCCTCACTGAACCGGCCCAGCATCTCCAGCACGGCATCCTTGTTGTTGAGGAACACATCGCGCCACATGGTGGGGTCCGATGCCGCGATCCGGGTGAAGTCCCGGAAACCACCAGCCGAATATTTGATCACCTCTGACCGCGTCACTTCTTCAAGGTCCGATGCCGTACCCACAATATTGTAGGCAATCAGGTGCGGCACGTGGCTGGTGATCGCCAGCACCAGATCATGGTGCGGGGCGGTCATGATCTCGACCGTGCTGCCCATGGCCTCCCAGAGCTTGGTGAGCTTCTCGAGCGCACCCTTGTCCACACCTTCGGGCGGTGTGATGATGCACCAGCGGCCATCGAACAGGCTCGCGAACCCCGCCTTGGGGCCCGACTGTTCCGTCCCTGCCACCGGGTGGCCGGGAATCAGATGGGTATGTTTTGGCAGCACTGGGTCCAGCGCCTTGAACACCGCTTCCTTGACAGACCCCACATCAGAGACAATCGCCCCTTCCTTGAGGTTGGGTGCAATCGCTTCACCGACTGCCGCCATGGCGCCCACCGGCACCGCGATGATTACCAGATCAGCGTCCTTGGCCGCCTCGCCCGCGTCGGGCGTGAAGGCGTCAGCGAAGCCAATCTCCCGCGCTTCATCCAGCACATCAGCGTCGCGGTCAGAGACCACGAGCGTGCTGGCAGCACCCGCACGGCCAATGGCTCGCGCAACCGATGACCCGATCAGGCCCGCACCTATGATGGCGATACGGTCGAAGTGGATCTTATCCGTCATTGGCCAGCCTCACCGTCCAGTTCATCTGGGGAGCCGTTCATGAAGCCGCGAACAAGCGAAATCAGCCCCCTGTTCTGGGTTTCCGTTCCCACGGAAATCCGCAGGTGGTTCGGCAGCACACCAAACTTGCGCACGATATAGCCATGCTTCATCAGGTAGGCGTTGCACTCCTCAGCCGTGAAGGGGCTTTCCTCGGGGAAGCCCACCAGCACGAAGTTGGTCTGGCTTTTCACCACATCGAGGCCGATGGCCGTCAGCTCTGCGGTCAGCCAATCGCGCCACTCGGCAGTGAAGGACACCACCTCATCCAGATACGCCTGGTCCTTGACGGCTGCAAGCGCCGCATCGTGCGCCGGGTTTGCCACATTGAAGGGCATGCGCCAGCGGTTGATCACATCAACCACATGGTCGGGCGCATACATCCAGCCCACGCGCAGTCCTGCCAGCGCATAAAGCTTTGAGAACGTGCGGGTCATCACCACATTCTCGAACTTGTCGACCAGCTCCTCGCCCGCTTCATAGTCGCCCGCGGTCACACATTCCGCATAAGCGGCATCCAGCACCAGAAGCACATGGTCAGGCAGGCCTTTATGCAGGCGCTCAACCTCAGACCACGGCAGGTAGGCACCCGTGGGGTTATTGGGGTTATCGACAATCACAAGCTTTGTTTTGTCCGTCACCGCCTTCAGCATACCGTCCACATCTGCGGCCCAGCCCTTGTTCGGGACCGGCACCAGTGTCGCGCCCGCTGCCTGCGCCTGAATGGGATAAACGGAAAAGCCCAGCTCAGAGAAGATCACTTCATCACCCACACCCGCGTAGGAATGGATCAGAAGCGTCAGAAGCTCGTCAGATCCGGTGCCGCACAGGATGCGTTCAGCCTTCAGGCCATGCACCTTGGCAATGGCGGTGATCAGGTCATGGGAAGCCGGGTCTGGATAGCGCATCACGCCAGCGGCGGACGCCTTGATCGCTTCTACCGCCTTGGGGCTTGGCCCAAGCGCAGATTCGTTTGCCGACATCTTTACCGGATTCTTGACGCCATCTGCCGTCGCCTTGCCGGGCACATAAGCCTCAAGGTCCATTATCCAGTCATGTGCTTTGGGCGCACCCATGAAAACCTCCAACACACCGGGAAACACCCGGAAATACGCAAAAAATACAAGGAAAAGGGATAAAGCGCCGCCCCCTTAAAGGCAAAGGAAACTTTCCTAATCTACCGCGTAAGTTTTAGGGCGATTGACATAAGGGCCCGCGCCCGCTTTTCTGTGCAGCCACAAGGCCCGGGCAAAAGACGCATGGGGCCCAAGGATTAGGACAGGTTTCGTGACACCAACCGCAGGCAAGACAGCAACGCTTTTCACCGACACGCCGCTCGCGCTCGACGGCGGAGCCGTGCTGTCGCCCGTGACGGTGGGGTATGAGACCTATGGCACGCTCAATGACGCCGGCAATAACGCGGTTCTTATCTGCCACGCGCTGACGGGCGACCAATATGTGGCATCCACCCACCCCATCACCGGCAAACCGGGCTGGTGGGAACGGCTGGTCGGCCCCGGCAAGCTGATCGATACCGATAAATATTTCGTTGTGTGCTCGAACGTGCTGGGCAGCTGCCTGGGCACCACCGGCCCGTGGCAGAAAAACCCCGAAACCGGCAAGCCCTGGGGCACCAGTTTCCCGGTGATCACCATACGCGACATGGTACGTGTGCAGGCAGGCCTTGTGGCTCACCTGGGCATCGACAAGCTGATGATGGTCATCGGCGGGTCCATGGGCGGCATGCAGGTGCAGGAATGGCTGACCACCTACCCCAAGCGACTGCACAGCGCCGTGATGCTGGCAACGGCCCCGCGCCACACAGCCCAGAATATTGCCTTCCACGAAGTGGGGCGGCAGGCCATCATGGCCGATCCGGACTGGTGTGACGGGCGCTATTATGATCATGACGTCAAGCCCGCCAAGGGTCTGTCGGTGGCGCGCATGACGGCGCATATCACCTATCTGTCAGAGGACGCGTTGACGGCCAAGTTCGGTCGCAACCTGCAGAACCGCGAGGAAGTAACCTTCGGCTTTGAAGCCGACTTCCAGGTGGAAAGCTACCTCAGGCACCAGGGGTCTAGTTTCGTCGACCGATTCGATGCCAACAGCTATCTCTATATCACCCGCGCGATGGACTATCTGGATATCGCCGCGCGCCACGGCGGGCGGCTGGCGGACGCCTTCAAGGCCGCAGCCCATGTACGCTGCTGCGTGATCAGCTTCACGTCTGACTGGCTGTATCCGACCGTTGAAAACAAATCCATCGTACACGCGCTCAACGCCGCAGGCGTACCTGTGAGCTTTGCCGAGATCGAAAGCCCTTTCGGCCATGACGCCTTCCTACTGGATGTGCCCGAAATGGACCATATGCTGACTGGCTTCGTGAAGGCCGCGGCAAGAACCAACGGCCTGTCCTTCGATGACCAGGAGACGGGTGATGCATAATCTCAGACCCGACCTCAAGCTGATCGCAGAACTGATTGAGCCGGGCAGCCGCGTACTGGACGTGGCCTGTGGCGACGGCGAGCTTCTGGACTATCTGGTGCACAAGCAGGGCGTGGACGGCCGCGGAATCGAAATCAGCCAGGCGGGCGTGAACGACTGCGTAGCCAAGGGCCTTTTCGTGATCCAGGGCGACGCGGACAAGGACCTGGAGGAATACCCGGACCAGAGCTTTGATTATGTCGTACTGTCAAAAGCGCTTCAGGCCGTACACCGGCCCCAACTGGTGCTACGGGAACTGCTCAGGATCGGCAAACGCGCCGTTGTCACCATCCCGAATTTCGGCCAGTGGAAGGTGCGCATGAGCCTGGTGGGGCGCGGCAGGATGCCGGTGACCAAGGCGCTCGACAAGACCTGGTACAATACGGACAATATCCACTTCTGCACCATTCTGGACCTCTTTGACCTGATCGAGGAAGAGGGCCTGACGGTACGCACTTTCGTACCCCACAAAGCGGACGGCACGCCCCTCAATTATGGCCGCACCCGTGCCAATTGGTCGGCCGACCAGGCGCTTTTCCTATTAGAGAAGTAAATCATGGATGACTTCAGCGCATACGGCCTTCCGCATATCAAAGCTGAAGTAAATTTCTTAAGGACGGACGACGGTGGCAAAAACTGCCCCGTTAGGTCCGGCTACCGGCCCAATCATCTTGTCAAAGACGACTATTTAACAAGTGGAACTCATCAGTATCTCGACAAGGAATGGGTCTATCCCGGTGAAACAGCCTGCGCAAACATCTGGTTTATTATGCCAGAAGTCTATCCACACACCATGTGGCCGGGTCGCATCTTTAACCTTCAAGAAGCAAGCAGGGTTGTGGGAACTGTTAAAGTTCTGGAGGTATACGAAGAGACGCTAAAGGCTATCCCATAAGGCCGTCATTACTCGATAAGGCGCCTCAATAGATAAAATTTGAATCATTTTTCTAGACTCTTGAACACACGTTGAGGTAGCCTATCAATTGGCCCATAATGGGCCGAGGGTCCAAAAGGGACCTTGAGATACAGAAACGTATTGCAGGGCATAGAACATGTCATTCTCGGTTAACACCAACGCTGGTGCGTTTGCGGCATTGCAAAATTTGAATGCCACCCAAGGCGCGTTAAACCAGACCCAATCCCGAATTAATACCGGCCTTAAAGTCGCGTCCGCCAAGGATAATGCGGCGATATATTCTATTGCCCAATCCATGAAGGGCGATCTTGCTGAGCTGTCAGCTGTTAAAGCCAGCCTGGATCGCGGCAAGCAGATCATGGACATCGCGATCGCCGCCGGCGAAGCTGTTTCCGACACACTGATCGAGATGAAAGAAAAGGCCGTTGCTGCGTCGCAGGAGGGTCTGGATACAGATACCTATAATTCGCTCAACGACGATTTCTTTGCGCTTCGCGCGCAGATCGACAGCATCGTCAACAATGCGGAATTTGACGGCGTCAACCTGGTGACCGTAGGCGCCACCGATTCGAGTGTCCTGGCCGGCAAAGACGGCGCGACTCTGACCCTCCCTGCGGACGATATGAGCGCCATACATCTTCAGTTCGGGCTGCCGAACATTGACCTTTATAACGCCACCAACGCGCAGGCTACTGTGACGGTCATTGAAAATGCCCTTGACGACGTAAATCAGGGCCTGTCCCAATTTGGCGCGACATCCAAAAGGCTTGATAGCCTGATCGAGTTCAACAGCAAGCTGAGCGATACCGTCGAAACAGGCGTGGGCAATCTGGTGGATGCCGATTTGGCCAAGGAAAGCGCCAACCTGCAGGCGTTCCAAACCAAGCAGCAGCTGGGTCTCCAGGCACTCGGTATTGCCAACCAGGCACCTCAAGCTGTGCTGTCGCTGTTCAGGTAAACGAATAGATTTTAGAAGAATAATTTCTGAGAGCACTCGACCACTGTCCCTAAGCCAGGCAGTGGTCGTTTTTTAAAGGCTCGGCAGTTCCTTGGCGATCACCACGCCGTCGGCGTCGGCGATGACCCAGTCGCCCGGGTGGATGGGCACGCCCGCGATGGCGATTTCCACATTCACGTCGCCCCGATCCAGCTTTTCGGATTTCTTGGGGCAGCTCCTGAGCGCCTTGATGCCCACATCTTCGGCCAGAAGTTCGTGCCGGTCCCGCACGCAGCCATAGATCACCACACCAGCCCAGCCATTCTTGGCCGCCAGTGCCGCAAGGTTGCCGCCCAAAAGCGCCACGCGGGTGGAGGCATCACCGTCCACCACCAGCACCCGGCCTTCGCCCTTGCCTTCAAGAAGCATGCGCACCTTGGTGTTGTCATCAAGCGTACGAAGCGTGACGGCTGGGCCGGCGAAATCCACCGACCCGCCGAAATCCTTGAAATCCACAGGGAGAATGGAAACGGCGCGGCCCATGGCATCGCACACGTCCGCCGTCGCCAGCTTTGGCGTCACAATCTCCCCGTTCGGCATGGCCTAATCCTGCTTGTGGATGATCGGCACCAGCATGTCGCCCCAGGCGCCTTCTTCGTTATGGTAGCGGGAAGCACGCATCAGCTCGACCGTTACCCCTTTGCCCACGGCGGAGATAACAGCATCGTTCAGGCGGTGCAGGGCATTTGCCACCTGACGGATCGCCATTTCCTTGCTTTCTTCCATCGTCGAATCATTAGGGGTCTCGTTCGTCATATTGCTCTCCACTAGCTTGACGTTTCGAATAATTTTATGACCAAAACCATATTATCTGCGCAATAATAATACAAGGCCAGAAATCCGAAGAATTTTCATGCCTGACGCTGGAAAATGCCTCGCCGCGCGCTATGCTCACGGGGTTCTTCTGCAGCATGTTCAACTCTATCACGTCAGGAGAGACGGGTGACAAAGGCAGTAAAACCCATTCTGTACGGTGCCTTGGGCGGCGGGTCAGCCATTGTCGAAGCCGTGCTGACGCTTGCTGGTGAGCCCTATGACATGGCCACCATGGAATGGGGTGAGTTTGATCAGGCAGACGACGCTTTCTCAAAGATCAATCCGATGCGCGAAATCCCGGCCCTGAAACTTGCGGACGGGACTGTGCTCACTGAAAGCGCGGCCATTGGCCTGTGGGCCGCGGACCGGCACCCGGAAAGCGGCCTTGCACCCCTTCCCGACGCGCCGGAGCGTGCCAGTTTCCTGCGCTGGCTGGTGTGGCTGGTGGCCAGCATCTACCCCACCTTCACTTATGGCGATCACCCCGAACGCTATATCGCGGAAACAGCCGGCGCCAAGGCCCTGAGGCAGGCAACAGACGACCGCCGCCAGGCCCTTTGGCATCACATGGAAGCCTCCCTGCCCTTTGCCCCCTGGGCGATGGGAAGCCAGATGACCCTGATTGATATTTACATCGCGGCCATGACCCGCTGGCGACCGCGCCGCACCTGGTTCAAGGAAAACTGCCCCAAGCTTTATGCCGTAGCTGAACGGGTCGATGCCCTGCCCACGCTAGAAGACGTCTGGCAAAAGAACTTCGGCGCGTGAGGCTCAGTCCTCCTTTGGCCCATCAGCGTCGGGATAAACTGGTGCCAACCGATTTGCCTCCGCCATCCACTCTTTGACACTTGGCCGGTTCAGCAAAAGGTCTACCCATGCCAAAGCCTCATCGCACCCTTCGATGACTGGCTTATAGGCCAGAATACGGACGAAGGTGGGCACCAGCGCCAAATCCGCCAGTGTTATGTCGCCGTACAGGAACGGCCCGCCATAGCGCCATATTTCCTGATGAATAGTTGCAAACAGCTGGCTTGCTTCCTGCTGCTCCCGGTCGGTCAATGCCCTCCTTTGCGGGTGGAACGCGCTTTCAAAAGAAAGGGCTCCGCAGCACCCCGACAGTCCGGCATGTTGCCAAGCCAGCATCGAATGCGCACGGCTGCGTAACCTCGGGTCGTCGGGCATAAGCTTGCCACCAGACAAGTCATTTGCATGCGCCATGATGGCCAGCGAGTCAAAGATGCCAACGCCACCATCCAGCAACACCGGCACAGACAAAGAAGGAGAAACCGACCGTAACAATTCAAGGCCCTGAAAGCGCTGCGGACGGCGTAAATCCACTTCATAGTCATCAAACGTTATACCGCCTTCCTTGAGCGCGAGCCATGCCCGCATGGCCCAGGTAGAGGCATTCCGGTTTCCGCTGATGAAAATGCGCTTAGAGGACAGGGCCGCCAATTTGGCGGGGTCTTCCTTCAGTGGTTTTCTGGTCGTCATCTGTGGTTTCCCGTTAAACTTTGATAGGCCAACCTCTCCTGAAGCTGGCGCCCCATCTCAGGCCCCAGAAAACCATATTAAGCGATAACAAAAAAATTTTATTTAGCGCATATGGCAATTATTTCACGCACGATTTTAAGATTTTTCGCATATTTTATTAATAAATTTAATTAATACTGATTTTATACAATTCAGCAAGAGTCTCACCTCAAGGGCCTGTTAGTACCGGCATCACACCAACCTTTTTGGCGCTTTTCGGGATGGTGCCATAAACCTGTTTGCGCGCCGAGACAATCAGCGCCCCACCCAGGTTCCTGCCCAGAACGCCGATGGGGCGTTCGCCATACTTCAGCATTCTGGAAGCTATCGGCCGCATGAAGGGCGGCATCATCAGGGCCGTATCCCAGCCGTCCACCGGTAGCATTTGCTCTTCAAGAAAAGTCGCCAGCTGCCCTTTTGAATAGGGCCTGCCATGGCCAAAGGGTGTACCTTCATATGCCGCCCAGCTGCGCATCCGGTTGGGTACAACCGCAATCAACTGGCCTCCTGGCGCCAGCACACGCCAAATTTCCCTCAAAAGATTCACCGGCCTGTTGGCATGCTCCAATGCATGCACCAGGATCATCCGGTCAACCGAGCTATCGGCCAGCGGCAGGTTATATTCCTCAACCAGCGCCGTGCGGCTACCCACATGGGCCGGCCAATGGCAGACACCCTGTTGTGCGGGCATAAAGCCAAGATACCGGCTCCCCGCGTCCTGTTCGGCCTGCGCAAGATAATCCAGATAGGGCAAGGTAAACCCAAATCCGATTGTGATGCTGTCAGCCTTTGGCGCTGTCAGCCGCGCCAGCTTGGCCGAAATGATCGGGCAACTGGCGCGCCCGAGCGCGCTCTCGTAGAAACGGTACAAGGCAAGGACGTCAGGCCGCATGATCGTCCTCCAGCCACTTCAGGAGCGGCTCCCAAAGCCCCGTGCGGGCCTTGCTGCCCACCATCATACCCACATGCCCGGCGCCCGGGTCGTGCGCCACGGCATTCGGCAAACCATCCAGCATCGCGTAGGCACTTTCCTGCGGCACAAGGCGGTCTTCCTCGGGCGCGGCAATCCATACAGGGCAGGTGATGTCCTCCAGCCGCACCGGTGCATCCCCCACATACCACGCACCCCGACCCGGCGTATTATCGCGGTACCAGCCCAACATGGTTTCTTCTGCCACCTTGCGCGGCAGTGGCGCGCCTGTATTGGCCCAGGTCTCCAGGGCCACGAAAAACTCGGCCGCTTCGCTTGAAGGGTCCATGGCTTCGAACTTGCGAAACTTGCGGTCGTTGAGCGTTGGGTCAACACTGGTGAAAAAGGTCTGTACTGCATCCACCGGCAGGGGCATGCCAGTGGGCAGTTTGGCCAGCGCTTCGGCCATCACGGGCGCATATTTCTTGCCGGCGTGCGGCTTTTTGGTATCGAAATCCCACGGGGCGGCCACCAGCGCCAGCTTCGAGACCATGTCCGCTGCTCGCGCCGCAAGCGCGGTTGTCAGGGTGCCACCCATGCAGTAGCCCAGCACAGGCACCGCCTCACCGGCGACACCCGCGACATGCTCGAGGAACGGCTTCAACCGCTTCATGACAAAATCACCAATACCGAACCTGAGTTCTTCCTCGCCCGGGTCATACCAATGCACCAGATAGGGGCGGTAGCCCCGTTCCTTCAGGAAAGTGGCCAGGCTGCGCCCGGGCTTCAGGTCCAGCACATAATGCGGGTTGATCAGGCTGGGCACCATCAGGATCGGTTTACCCGACCCACCAAAATCATAGAGCCGACAGCTGCCAATCTTCAGCGCGAGCGCCGCGGCGCTTTCCGGCCGTTTGTAGGGGTGTGCGATATATTTGGCGATGCCGCGCAACATGGTGTCGGCCCGGCCTGACGCTTTCTTTTCCACCGCCGCATAAAGCCGCTGCCAGTCCTCTTCCGTGCGCATCAGACCCTTGAGCGCCTCCAGGCTGTCGCGCACACCCAAATGCCACATGCCCGTGCCGGCCCGCAGGCGGCGGACACCTGCGCCCGCTTCGCGCCAGATCATCAGGCTGTTGGCAAGGTGAAGCGACATGGGCCGTGGCCCACGAATTTGCGCCTCAATCTCGCCCCAGGGGCGGGCCGTGTCTTGTGGTTCGGCGGTCATGCGTCTTCCCCGGCATCGGGTTTAGTATCCAGCGGCACTTCCAGCAGGGCTGCAAGTTCGGCGTGCGGCAGCAGGTCCTTCTCGGTTGCCCACAGACGGATATTCTCCTGCCACAAGGTCAGGAACAGGTCGGCCGCTTGTTCAATATCTTCGTCGCGCATGACAAAATCACTATAGGAAGCCATGATTTAGCGCAAAGTCATTTTCTTTGTGCATTTGCACAATTTTCCTTGCGGCAGCGCACCAAATACCATTTAATTCCGCGAATTAATCAAGGATTTGCCGCACTTTCGGATTTTTTCGCACATGCGAGGAAAGGGGACCCGGGCGGCAGGATGGGACAGAAGATGGCACGGAAAAAACGCGACCACGGCGAACCGATCATCATCAAAAAATATGCGAACCGGCGGCTCTATAACACCGAGACCTCGAGTTATGTGACGCTTGACCACCTGGCTGACATGATCAAATCCGGTGAGGAATTCGTGGTGCGCGATGCCAAAACGGGCGAAGACATCACCCGCGCGGTGCTGACCCAGATTATCTTTGAAAAAGAAACCCGCGAAAAAAACATGCTGCCAATCTCCTTCCTCAGGCAGCTGATCAGCCTTTATGGTGACAGCCTTCAGGCCATGGTGCCAAGCTACCTGCAAAGCGCGATGGAAGTGCTGACACGGCATCAGGAGCAGATCCGTTCGACATGCGGCGAAGGTGTGGACACCGGCAATTTCATGCCAATTTTTGAAGAACTGACACGCCAGAATCTGGCACTGTTCGAACAAAGCATGCGCACCTTCACGTCCGGCCCCCAGGCTGCAAGAAAACCCGCAGCCCAACCCGCGGCGGAGGCGCCCAAGGCGGGCGAGAAGGACAAGGAAATCGCCGATCTTCAGGCACAGCTTGCGGCGCTCAAGGAAAAAGTGGACGCGCTTTCAAGCTAACGCGCGGGCCGCACACTTTATCCCGTTCTCGCAAATTCGTGATACACGACAGCGCCAAAGTGTGTTCAAGTGTGCCACCAATCAAACAAAGCCACTAAGCAAGAGTTTATCAGGCCATGCCAGCCATCCTGTTTGCCATTTTTATCGACCTTCTGGGCTTCGGTATCATCGTGCCGATCCTGCCGTTTCTGGTTGGACCTTATGTGGGCACGGTCACGGTGGGCGGTGTCGTGCTGGATGAAGCCACGCTGGGTGCGGGCCTGTTTTCAATCTATTCGCTGACGGCCTTTGCGGCAGGGCCCCTGTGGGGGCGACTGTCCGACCGCATCGGCAGGCGCACGGCACTGGCCGCAACCTTCCTTGGCGCCATGGCGTCCTATATCCTGCTGGCCTTTTCAGACAGCCTGTTGATGCTTTTTGTCGCCCGCGCCTTTTCGGGTGCCATGGCAGGCAATGTGGGCATCGCCATGGCTGCCATGGCCGACCTGACGGACGAAAGCAACCGCGGCCGCGCCATGGGGCTGATCGGTGCGGTTTTCGGGCTGGGGTTCGCCTTCGGCCCGCTGGTGGGCGGCCAACTTAGTGGGCTGAGCACCGCAGGCGGCGGGTCCGCCATCCTGTTGCCTGGGCTTGCGGCAGCGTGCCTGTCGCTCATAGCGGCGGTTATGGCTTATTATTTCATATCCGAAACGATATCCAGCCCCCAGGAAACAGAAGCTGACACAGCGCCAAAGAGAGCACCCTGGTCCACCTTCCTGAAAACGCCGGCGCAACTGGCCCTATTTTCCATGTTCATCGTCACCTCCGCCGGCCAGATCATGGCCTTCACCATCATGCCTTTCTGGACAAAGGACCTCCTGTTCTGGAGCCAGGAGGAAGTAGGCAACCTGATGGGCGCCATCGGCCTTTGTATCGCCGCGATCCAATCCCTGGCCACAGGGCCACTGTTCAAAAGCATTGGCGAACTCAAGGCGCTGGTGCTGGGCGGCACCATTCATTTGATCGGCTGTATGGTGATTATTTTTGCCACACCTTCATTCCTGGTGGCGCTGATTGCCTTCCCGCTTTTGATGAGCGGCATGACCCTTTCGTTTCCCGCGCTCAACAGCCTGCTTTCGCAGCGCACGGACCGGCGTCATCAAGGGGCCGCGCTGGGGTTATCAAGCGGCATATCAGCGCTTGGCCGGGTAGCTGGCCCGCTGGCCGCAGGGTTTCTGTATACGAAAGCCGCACCGGCACCGCTGTTTTACGCCATCGCGCTGACCAGCGGCACGCTGCTGGCGTGGAGTTTCTGGGAACTCAGGAAAGGTGAGGCCTAACCAGCCTCGCACTGGGAAAAACGGGCACCGAACCAGGCCACAGCGTCACCTGACAGATCAGCCATGGCACCATTGAAGGCCGCCATGACAGCGTCTGTACCCTCTCCAGCAACAGTGGGGGTCTGGCTGAACGTGGTTTTGCTGATCAGGTGATTGTCCTTCAGCCGCACAAGCGACATTTCAATGGCAATCGAGACGCGGTCATCCCTTGCCCTTTCGCCAGGAACATATTCAAGTTCCCAGACCTTCAGGCCCAGACGGCAAGCCGCCCGGATGTCCAGGCCGCCATCGCCGACCAACAGTGCATCGGTCTCGCTACCGAACGACCGGGTGAAATAGTCCCGCGTCAGGTCGGACACCGGCGCAGACCAGCGCACGCCGCCAATGGTGCTGCGCTGATTGTCAGGCAGAGCCACAGCCACAGCTTCCCCCTTCAGGCCGTCCGCCACCGTTGGCTCATCCACATAGACCACAGGCCCATTGCCGTCAGCAAAGCCGCCCTGATAGCGCAGTGTATAGATGGTATCTGCCGGACCTTCATCGCCAAAGGAAACGATGGGGCCACATGACGCTAGGGCAAAGGAGGCGGCCAACAAGCCCAGCGCACTGCTTTTGAAAACCTGCCTCACTCTTTCGTCTCCTTCACCTTGCGCGCATCAAGGTCGTATTTGCTTTGGTTTGGCCCGAACAGGGTTTCTGCCGGGTTCTGTTCAATCTTGCTGACCAGGCGGGACAGGCTGCGCGCCGTACTGCGCAGGTCCATGATCATCCGCGACACTTCCGGCAGGCTGCCCGACACAAACTGGGTCACGCTATCCTCATTAGCCGCCACCAGCGCATCAACACGCTCCAACATGGCCTGGGCGGCGTTCATGGTCTCGATGGCTTCGGCCATCAGCTGTTCCCCGTCTTCGGCCAACAGTTTGTTGCCGCTATCCGCCAACGCGCCCAGTTTGGCAGCGGTTTCATTCACCTGAAGCATCACCTCGTGTGCGTCCGCCACAAGGGTGTCGAAATCCTCTGTGCCGTCCGCCAGGTTCGTCGCCGCCCGGTTGGCATTATCAAGGACACTGGCAACCTTGCCGATATTTTCGTCGCTCAGCAGCTTCCGTACTTGAACAATCGCCAGGATCGCCTCATTCACCAGGTTTGGGGCGCTTTCATAAAACTCCATCAAAGGAGACGCTTCGGCCGCAATCACTGGATACTCATGCCCCGGCTCGGCCTTCAGGCGCTCGCCGCCCTGTGCACCGCCTTTCAGCTCAATGTAAGCCACGCCGGTCAGGCCCTGGAATTCAAGCCGCGCCGTGGTGCTGGCATTGACCGGCACCTCGTCCCTGAGGCGCACATGAACCCGCACCTTGCGTGTATCGTTTGGCGCCAGCGTGATATCGCGCACATCACCCACCGGGATACCCAGATAATAAACAATACTGCGCTTATAGAGGCCCGAAACAGAGCCATCGAACAGGATGTCATATTCGCGGTATTCGGCGTCCAGATCCACCTTGGCAATCCAGATAGCAAAGGCGATAAGGCCAGCCAGGAACGCCAGCACGAAACTGCCAACCAATATATGTGATGCCCGAGTTTCCATATGTCGTTGCCTATGTCCTACCTAGTCTTTGGCCTTAGTCTTGTGCGCCGGCGGCCCGCGCACGGGGACCATGAAAATATTCCTGCACCCAGGGATGGTCATAGGCCATCACCTCTTTAAGGGGCGCATTGATCAGGATTTTCTTATCCCCCAGCACCGCGATACGGTCGCATACTCTGACAAGCGTGTCGAGATCATGGGTTACCAGAAATACCGTAAGCCCCAGCGATCGGCTGAGCTCCTGCACCAGTTCGTCGAAGGCTGCTGCGCCGATAGGGTCCAAGCCCGCGGTGGGTTCATCCAGAAACAGAAGGTCCGGGTCCAGCGCGAGCGAGCGCGCCAGCGCCGCCCGCTTGCGCATGCCGCCAGACAGATCACTTGGGAACTTGGCCGCCGCATCCAGCGAAAGCCCCGCCATCTGCAGCTTTGAAAGCGCCAGGTCTTTCATCAGGCTATGGGACATATGGAAATGTTCCCTCAGCGGCACCTGGATATTTTGCCCGACCGTAAGCGACGAGAAAAGCGCGCCGTCCTGAAACAGTACCCCCCAGTCACGGCGGGACAGGCGGTCTTCTTCGTCTGTCATAGCGGCACGGTCCTGACCATTGATCTCAATGGTGCCGGCCTCAGGCTTCAAAAGCCCGATAATGGCCTTCAGGAGCACTGATTTGCCCGTACCCGAGCCACCAACCACGCCCAAAATTTCGCCGCGTTTCACGTCGAGGTCCAGCCCGTCATGCACCACATGGGGGCCGAAGGCGGTCTTGAGGCCGCGCACTTTCACCACAATGTCGTCCCGATTATCCGCCACGCCTATAGCCCCACACTGGTAAAGAAGATGGCGAACAGCGCATCCAGCACAATCACCAGGAAAATGGACTGCACGACGCTCCTGGTCGTGCGCATGCCGAGCGCATCGGCGCTGCCGTGCACCCGAAGGCCGTGGTAACAGCCGGTGGTGGCAATGACGGCGGCAAAGAAAGGCGCCTTGATGATGCCGACCCAATAATGGTCGATCGAGATTACCTCGCGGAAGTAGGTCAGGAAATTGGCCGGGGTGATATCAAGTTGGATCCAGGCCATCAGGGCCCCGCCCGCGATACCGACAATATCGGCATAGAAAGCCAGTAGCGGCAGACACACCACAAGTGCCACAAGGCGCGGCAGCACCAGCACGTCGATAGGATTCATTCCCAGCGTTTTCATGGCGTCCACTTCTTCATGCAGCACCATCGACCCGATCTGGGCGGTGAAAGCGCTGCCGGACCGGCCTGCGATGATGATGGCGGTCAAAAGAATACCCAGTTCCCTGAGGTGGCCGATCCCCAGCATGTCGATGACGAAGATATCAGCGCCGAACCGCGCCAGCTGGATCGCGCCCTGGTTCACCATCACGGCACCGATCAGGAAAGAGATCAGACCCACAATCCCCATGGACTGAAGCCCCACCACTTCCATCTGATGGATCACTGGCACGAGGCGAACACGACCCATGTCAAACAGGGAGCCGAACAGGCGCATCAGCACCAGTCCAAGGAAACCAAGAAGCCGGGCCGAAGACCGAAGGGCCGTCATGGTGGCCTCGCCCGCCTGCAGAAGCGGCAACAGGTACCACGGCGCATGGTCTGGCTCCGTGGCCGCGGGTGGCGGACAGCAGGTGATGACATCAAGCAGGGTCTTGTGGGCCGCCAGCACGCCAGTGAGCACAGCAGCGCCCGCTTCCTCAATGGCCGCGCAGTAGCGCCGGATCAAAACGGCGCCTGTGGTATCCAGGCTACCAATGGCGGAACAATCAACCACCGCGCCCGCTTTGCAGGCGGCAACGACGCCGGGCATGGCGCTGTCGATATCCACGGCATTGTCGATGGTCCAGTCGCCGTGCAGGCGCACCATGGCGCTCGGGCTACCGCTTTCCACCGTTACAAAGCCGTTATCTGTCAGCGCTCCCGCCACTTTTTTGCCACTTCCCTCTTGATAAATCCTATTAAAGCGGCACATAGAAGCCGCCTGAAAAACAAACACGGACTTTATCTGCCGGTTTTATTTAACTATAAATAAATCTTGCTGAATTCAGACCAACACACAAGCCATATAAAACACCAAGGGACATATGAAGGTCAATTCGGATAACCCGCTGCACGCATTTGCAGCATGGACGGCTGGCGTGGACGCCTCCTGGTCGGGCCTCGCGCTTGACCGGGCCCGCGATGCCTTCATTGACACCGTTGCTGTGATGATCCCTGGCGCCGTCGAGGACGTCACAGGCAAGGTCTTCTCGCTGGCGGCCAAATGGGGCCGGGGTGACTGCCGCGCTGTAGGCTTCACGGAAGGCCTGTCGGCGCCGATGGCGGCGCTGGTGAATGGCACGGCTGCCCATGCCCTGGATTTTGACGACAATTTCGACCCCGCGAAAGCCCACGCCAGCGCCGTTCTGGCGCCTGCGCTGCTGGCCATCGCGGATGAGCGCGACCTGAAGGGCCATGCGCTTCTTGACGCCTATATCGTTGGCCTGCAGATGATTGGCCGCGTGGGTCAGGGTGTGAACCCCTTCCACCGCAGCCGCGGCTGGCACGCCACCGCAACCGTGGGTGCCGTGGGCACGGCGGCTGGGTGCGCACGCCTGATGGGGCTGACCGAGGAACAAACAGCCCACGCCATTTCCCTGTCCACCAGCCTTGCGGGCGGCTTCATGAGCCAGTTTGGCACCATGACCAAACCGCTGCACGCTGGCCTCGCCGCCGCAGGCGCCGTTCAGGCCGCCCAGTTTGCCGAAGCCGGCATCACGGCAGGGGCAAACACGCTGCATGCACCGAATGGCATGGGCACGCTGATGGTGGGGCAGGACGTGGAAGAACTGCGGGCGATCATGGCCGACAAGGACGAATACGGCCAGAAGGTCCAGTTCGCCACCACAGACATCGGTACGCCGCTGCACATTGAGGAATATGGCCTGAAGCTGAAGCGTTTCCCCAATTGCGGCAGCGTGCACCGGTCGCTCGATGGCCTGCTGGCGCTAAAGGAAAAGCATGGTTTTGAGGCCCCAGATGTGGCGGAAATATTCGTCCGCGCGCCAGCCGCGCACCTCCGCAACCTGATGTATGAGCGGCCAACAAATTCGATGGAAGCCAAATTCAGCCTTGAATATGGCCTCGCTGTTGGCTTATTGACTGGCAACGCGACACTTGCGGACTATGAAGAGTCTGCGATTGATCGCCCGGAAGTTACCGCTCTTCTACCGCTTGTTCGCAAGGAATATGTGGAAAAGCTGGAAAGCGATTTCCCGACCGAAGTTCATGTCACGCTGAAATCCGGCACCACCATGAGCATCAGTGTGGAAATGCCTGTGGGCTCAAGTGCTGCGCCCCTGACGCTGGACCAGCTTTGGGACAAATTCGACGGCTGTGTGGGTACCCTTCTGGATACCGAACGATATAGGACTGCAAGAGAGACATTGATGGCGCTTCAAAGTGACGCACCCGCGCGAAAACTCATGTCTTCCTTATCGGACTAGCCTGATTTACACTATGCCCTGTTGGGTAGGAGGGACATCCCTATGACTGAGACAAAGAAAGCCACCGCCCTCGTGCTGGCAGCAAGTCGCCGCGGACCAGCCGACGCCGTTGCCCAAATCCAGGGTGTCAGCCACAAATGCCTGGTAACGCTGGACGATGTTGTGATGCTCGAGCGCGTGGTCAACGAAATCAAGAACGCCCGCGGCATCGACCGGGTGTTTGTTTCCATCGAAAGCGAAGAACTGCTTCGGTCTGTGCCGACGCTGGCGGCCATGTTGAACAAGGGTGAAATACACTTTGTGCCAAGCGCGGACAACTTGTATCTGTCTGTCGCAGAAGCGACCGCCAAGATCGAAGACCCGTATCCGATGGTGATCACCACCGGTGACAATGCGCTTCATACCACGGAAATGGTCGAGCATTTCTGCGCGGACATTGCTGAAAGCAAGCCCGACGCAGCCATTGCCATGACCCCGGCATCCGTGATTCTGGAAGCATACCCCGAAGGCAAACGGGCGTTCCACAACCTGAAGGATGGCGGCTGGTCAAGCTGCAACCTCTATGCGCTGGCCAATGACAAGGCGCTCAAGGCGGCCAAGATATTCGAAGGCGGCGGCCAGTTCGGCAAGAAGCCACAGCGTATCATGAAGGCCTTCGGCCTGATGTTCATGTTGCTGTACCGCTATAAACTGGCGACCATCGACCAGCTTGCACGGATGATGTCGCGGCGCTGGAAATTGGACGTACGCGTGGTTCGCATGCCGTTTGCGGACGCGCCGATCGATGTGGACAACCCGGGTGATTTCGCATTGACCGAACGTATCCTGAAGTCACGGCGCCAGGCAGCGGAATAACCGCCCAAGTATGACAGTGAGAAGGCGCCACATGGCGCCTTTTTCATTGCCCGCCAGACGCGCAATCGTGTTTCTTGTTTTATTAACCTCTGCCGCTTATCCTGAATAAAACCTCAGACGGCAAAAAACTACGGGACAGCACGGTGCGCGCAGACAGTACAACGACCCTCCGCTCTCTTTATCCATCCATCGAGCCTTATGTGAGCGAACGCCTGAAGGTACCGGGCGGGCATGAGATATATGTGGAGCAATCGGGCAACCCGGTGGGCATTCCCATTGTCTTTGTGCACGGCGGCCCCGGTGGCGGCACCAGCCCGATCCAGCGCCGGTTCTTCAACCCGGCGAAATACCGCATCATCCTGTTTGACCAGCGCGGCTGCGGCAAAAGCCGCCCGCACGCATCGCTCGAGAGTAACACCAGCCAGGACCTCGTGGCTGACATGGAAGCCATCCGCCAGCATCTGAACATCGACAGCTGGTTCCTGTTCGGGGGCTCGTGGGGCAGCACGCTGTCGCTCCTCTACGGTGAAGCCTATCCCGAACACACACGCGGCCTGATCCTGCGCGGCATTTTCCTGTCGCGCCAGCGCGAGCTGGACTGGTTCTACAAGGGCGGCACCAGCAGCATTTTCCCTGAATCCTGGGCCCGTTTCATCAGCCCGATCCCTGAGGAAGAGCGCGATGACCTGATCAGTGCCTACTATAAGCGCCTGGTGGACCCGGCCTGGGAAGAAGACCGCCTGACCTACGCCAAGGAATGGAGCCTGTGGGAAGGCAGCACGGTGACCCTGGTGCCAGACGAGGAACAACGCGCCCATTCGGTGGACCCCGTGTTCGCGCTCGCCTTCGCGCGCATCGAGGCCCATTATTTCAAGCACCGCAGCTTCCTTGAAACCGACAACCAGATTCTGGACGACGCCCATAAGCTCAGGGGCGTGCCCGTCACCATTGTGCAGGGCCGCTATGACGCCATCTGCCCGCCGACCAGCGCGTGGGAACTGGCACAGGCAATGCCATGGGCCAACCTGAGGATCGTACCGGTGGCTGGCCATTCGGCGTTCGAACCCGCAATCCAGCATGAGCTGATCTGCGCCACGGATGCGGCCTAGGCGCGACCTGACTACCAAATATTGGTACAGGGCAGTATGGACCCTGAAACAAGTTCAGGGTGACGACCCTGGAGGCTTCGCCACCGTAAACACTATCTGTCATGCTGAACTTGTTTCAGCATCCATAGCGGTCCCTGCGACCTGATGTCCCTTGCACCCGCAAGGCTGGTCAGGTATCTGCTTGTTTCAAGGAGACCTGACCGATGAAAAAATTGCTGCTCGCCCTTCTTGTTACCCTTGGCCTTGCCCTTCCCGCGCTTGCACACGGCGAGCATGAAGGCGAAGGCATTGAGGTTGAAAAAGTATGGGCGCGCAAAACCAGCCGCACGGTCTCTGCCGCCGTCTATCTGACCATCACAAACAACACCCACGATGTGATTGAGCTGACGGGCGCCAGCACGGATATTGCCAGCACCACCATGATCCACCGGTCCTATGAGGAAGACGGCATCATGAAGATGGACCATGTGATGAGCGTGCCCCTAAAGCCCGGCGAAACCTTCGCCTTCGCACCCGGCGGCTATCATGTGATGCTGATGGGCCTCACCGGGCCGCTGAAGAAAGGCGAGGTCTTCCCGTTGACGCTTGAGTTCGAAGGCGAATATGAGCGCGAGGTGATTGTCGAGATCACCGGCATGATGGGGATGCAGTAAAGGGCCTGCCTGGAAGCGGTTATGCCTGGTCGATCCCTGCTTTGAAGGATGCTATCAGCGCCGCCCGATCTTTGGTGAAGGCTTCAAGAAAGCTGGGCGACGTGTTGGAATGGCTGTCATATTTGGCACTCCATGCAGTGATCTCCAGCATTACCGGTAGTAAATCCTTGCCTTTATCCGTCAGGCTATAGATCGCCTTCGATTTATGACTGGCATCCGGCGCCTTCGCGATGATTCCATGTCGCTCCAACCGCTTCAACCGGTCAGCCAGAATATTGGTGGCAATCTTTTCGTCTGACGCCAAGAAGTCGCCATAGTAGCGCTTTCCCTTAAACATCAGGTCCCGCACGATCAACAGCGTCCATTTGTCCCCAAAGGTTTCCAGCACGAAATTGATCGGGCAGTTTGAGCGACAGTTTTCAGAGTTGTGATCCATAAAAATGGTCATACGCCAACTACTTGCATTTTACAAGTAATCTTGCTATGACCATTCACTTGCATTTTGCAAGCTGCCTTCACCGGGCTGGAGAATGACGATGAAGATGATCTCAAAATTGGCGCTGTTTAGCAGTGTGGTCATACTTGGATTGACAGTCGCCCTTTCTTGGTACAGCGGCACCTCACAACCACTTTCATCAAAAGAGGTGGCATCCTATATGGCACGGATGCATCCGGCAGTTTTTAAATCCGATACAGACAAGCAAGCATTCCGGCAATTTCTGGAGCAGGACGACGGTGGCCCTTTTTACACCGTCAATTTCTATAAATATCACGATGTAGCCAACTATGACGACGCAGAGACCCTCCCGCTCTCCGGACAGGCGGCATTTGAGCGCTTCAGCAGCGTGATGGTGCCGCTGCTGGCGCGTCAGGCGTCCCACCCCATCTTTGGCAGTAACTGGGTTGGGGCAAACCCTGATGGCTTTGAACGGCTAGTGATTGTGCGGTATCGCAGTCGCCGCGACATCGCAGAGGTATTTTCTAACCCTAGCTTTGCCGCCGCCAGCCGCGACAAATGGGCGGCTATTGAAAAGAACAACCGCTTTCTGGTGCAGGGGTTGCATATTCCGGCCCTGCCCTATGTGATCGCACTTTTAGCTATGGCAATACTTCTGATTCCGGCCTTGGTTAGAAAGATACGTCACTACCTCATGTGGAATCGTCCTAACCCAACCAGCCCTTGAGCTCGTTCCTGGCCACGCTTTCGAGCACCCACATGCCCTGCTCTGTGTCATTGAGGCACGGGATATAGTGGAAGTGGGTGCCGCCGTTCTCAAGGAAGGTTTCCCTGAGTTCCATATTGATTTCCTCTAACGTCTCAAGACAGTCCTGTGAAAAGGCGGGCGCGAGCACGGCGAGTTTTTTGACGCCGTCTTTGGCCATCTGTTCCACCGTCTTGTCGGTGTAGGGCTGCACCCATTCGGTGGGCCCCACGCGCGACTGAAAGCTTGTCACCAGCTTGCCGTCCTCGAGGTCAAGCGCGTCATTCAACAGCCGACTGGTCTTGAAACAGTGGCAGGGGTATGGGTCACCCTTGTCCCAGTAGGACCGTGGGATTGAATGGTAGGAGGCCAGGATTTTCTCCGGCTCCCAATCCAGGCCCGCGAGGCTGTCTTTCACACTCGCCGCAAGTGCTGACGGATACTCAAGCGTATCAAAATAGGCTGGCACTGTGCGCACGGAAGGCATCCAGCGCATCTCACGCATCACGTCAAAGGCTTTCTCATACGCCGTCGCGGTCGTGGTGGCGCTATATTGCGGGTAAAGCGCGAACAGGAGGATACGGTCACACCCCTTGTCGCGGAGCGCCGTGAGGCCATCTTTGGTGGAAGGTGTGCCGTAGCGGAACGCCCACTCGACTTCGGCTTCCGCGCCGAACGCGGCCTGCAGCTTTTCGGCCTGGCTGCGGGCGTAGGTCCTGAGCGGGCTCTCCCCCCGTTCATTGTCCCAGATTTTGGCGTAGGCCTTGGCTGACTTGCCTGAGCGGAACGTCAGGATCGGGCCATGAAGGATCGGCAGCCAAATGAGGCGCGGCGTTTCAATCACCCGTGGGTCAGACAGGAATTCCGCCAGATATTTCCGGACCGCCGTGTAGGTCGGCGCGTCCGGTGTGCCAAGCGAGAGCATCAGGATGCCCAGCTTGCCGTGGGCCACGGTTGGGTGATCTGTCGGTTTCCTGCTCGTCATAAATCCTACTGCCGCTTCATCAAATCGATTGCGCCATCTCTACGATACTTGGGCGCCTTTGGCTCATGAAAAAATCAGATATCTGTGATGGCCTATTGCAGAATACGCAGCAGCATGCTGCCCGCCTCCCGGACCGGGTCTGTGGAAATGGCCAGTACCCAGCCGTCATGCGGCGCCTTGTAGGTGCGGATGACATGCCCGAAGGCGTCATACAGTGTCGCCACCTTCTGACCCTTTGTGACTACGTCTTTGAGCCCCACATGCAGCACGGCAATGCCACCCCTGTCGGCATAGATATTGGTGTAATTGGACCCCACGATGGCTTTCACCTGCGGTTCCTGCGCATCGCCCGGCAGCAGCCCCTCATGCCGCATCAGGTTCATAATACCCCACACCGCGCGGTCGATCAGCTCGGGCTGGAACTGTTTGGGCGCACCCACTTCCAGCGTCACGGCGGGGATGCCCTCCTTCATCAGGCTGGTTTCCAGCGTACCCTGCTGGCCAGCGTCGTTCTTGATCATGTCAGGGCCCAGCATGTGCGCCGCCGCCCGCGCTTTCGCATTGCCGAAATCGGCAAACACAAACAGCGGATAGGCCGCACCCCTCGTCTGGGTGTGGATGTCCACCGCGAAATCGGCATTGGGCCGTAACAGGCCACCCCAAAGCGCGCCGATGTAGCGGCCGGATGTGCTGCCCCCCACCTCATCCGTGCCCGGGAAATTACGGTTCAGATCCACCAGCGCCCCGCCGCCCGACGCCACAGGGAACCGCCGGTTGTTGGCGTTGATGCCCGGCTGATTGAGCCCCGGCACAGCCACGACAGTGCCGGACAGGGTCTCTGCGTCCAGCCCTTCCAGCAGCCGGTGCAGCACCGCGATGCCGTTCAGCTCATCGCCGTGCACAGCGGCGGTCAGCAAAAGCGTCTTGCCCGGCTGCGCACCGCGCACCACCACCACGGGCACATGGATGGGCTCACCGGTATTGCGCCACCCGGCGCGGAAATAGAAATCATGCCGGCCTTGCGGCAAACGTGCCGCATCCAGCCCCGTGATCACCGGCACACCCGCCACCCGGTCGCCTGTTTCCTCAACAGGCGCTGTCATGCAGGCAAGCGATGCCTGCGCCGCCCCAAGGGCGATCATCAGGCTGGCAATCAATCGGCGAACTGTTGTCATATGGTCACTGCTCCGTCTGCACCCCCAGAAGGCTCCTATCATCGCAACAGACAGGCCCCAAATGCAAATATGTAATGGAATATCATCCAGAATTTTGCCTTGCACACCAACATATTATCAGGCCAAATAAGGTGAAACCAGAGGGGCCGTTATGGGTGCAAATTGTTGTCATGAAGTGAAGTTCGAAGGCATGGACCCGCGCTACAAACGCGCGCTTGTCCTGGTGATCATCATCAACGCTGCCATGTTCCTCATCGAGATGCCCATGGGCTTCGTGGGTCAAAGCCAGGCCCTGAAGGCTGATGCGCTTGATTTCCTGGGCGACACCTTCACCTACGCGCTGTCGCTTTATGTGATCGGCAAGGCGGGCACACTGCGTGCCAAAGCCGCCCTGTTCAAGGGCCTCAGCCTGTCGGCCATGGGCCTGTGGGTGCTTGGGTCCACCATCTATTCGGTCTTTTACCTTCAGCAACCTGCCGCTGTTATCATGGGCGGCGTGGGGGCAGCCGCCCTTGCCGCCAACCTCGCCAGCGTGCTCCTGTTGATGCGCTTCAAGGACGGCGACGCCAACGTGCGCTCCGTGTGGCTGTGCAGCCGCAACGATGCCATCGGCAATGTGATGGTGATGGTGGCCGCGTCCGGCGTGTGGGTCTCGGGCACCGGCTGGCCGGACCTGATCGTGGCCGGCATCATGGCGTCCATCTTCCTGTCGGGCTCGTTCCAGATTATCCGCCAGGCCAGCCATGAGCTGGCGCACCACCGCACCGCAGCCGCAGAATAGGCCGACCCCGTGGCACGCACCCAGTGGCAGCTGTTCGGCACAAGGCGTTTCCTGCCGCTGTTCATCACCCAGTTTCTGGGCGCCCTGAACGATAACCTGTTCCGGCAGGCGCTGGTGATCCTGATCACCGTCAAGCTGGCGGCGGACATGGGCATCCAACCCTCGATCCTGACCAACCTGGCGATCGGCCTTTTCATCCTGCCCTATTTCCTGTTTTCCGCACTGGCCGGCCAACTGGCCGACAAATACGAGAAAACCAACCAGATTGTCTGGATCAAAATCTGGGAAGTCGGCCTGATGGTGGCCGGCGCCTTCGCGGTCTATTTCCAGAATTTCTACATGATGGTTGCCGTGCTGTCGGGCCTGGGGCTCCAGAGCACCTTTTTCGGCCCGATCAAATATGGTGTCCTGCCCGACCTGGTGAAAACGGAGGAGCTGCTGGGCGCCAATGCCCTGATTGAAGCCGGCACCTTTGTCGCCATTCTTCTGGGCATACTGGTGGGTGGCCTTGTAATCAACCAGGACGGGGAGAACTTTGTCATCTCCGGCCTCATGATCGCCTTCGCCGTCATTGGCACGCTGACCGGGCGCATGGTTCCCAAAACCGGCCAGGCCGCCCCTGACCTTGCGATCAGGACCAATATTTTCGCTTCAACCGGCACGCTTCTGAAAAGCGCCTGGCAAAATGATATCGCCCGGCCTGCCATCATCGGCATCAGCTGGATCTGGCTTTATGGCTCCATCTATATCGCGCAAATCCCCGAGATTGTCTTTGCCCGCATGGGCGGCGACAAGACGGTGATTACGCTGGTGATCGCCTGTTTTTCCGTCGGCATCGGCGTTGGTGCGCTGCTGTGCAGCCGCATCCTAAAGGGCGAGATTTCCGCCCGGCTCGCGCCAAAAGCGCTGATGGGGCTTGGGGCGGTCAGCCTGTTGTTCGTGCTGGCCCTGCCTGATGCGCCGGAAGTTGCCTATACCGCCGAGACGGTTGTGGGTATCGGCGCCTTCGTCAAGACCGTCGGAAACTGGCCCATGCTGGTGGCCCTGATTGGCGTGGCCATGATGGCTGGCATGGTAATCGTGCCGCTTTATACCATCCTGCAGGAATATACCCCGCGCGAGGCCCGGTCCCGCGCCATTGCCGCCAACAATGTGTTCAACAGCGCCTTCATGGCAGGCGGCACGCTGATAGCCGCCGCGCTGATAGCCGCAGGACTGACGGTGATCCAGATCCTGATCCTCTATCCCGTGGCAAACCTTCTGTTGTTGCATCAGGCAACTCGCCTGAAAGCGCGCGTTGAGGCAGCAAATTGAAAACTGCCCCTGTGCACGGCTATGGCCTCCGGCAATCAAAATTGATACATTTGAATCAAAGACTTGTGGCAACCCCCGGAGCCTGCATATAGTGGCGCGAGGAGGACAAACACGTGACACGCATCTTTAGCCGCCGCAAACGCCCGGTCCTTGAGGCGCTGGGACAGACCTTCATTGTTTTGTCACTCCTTGGGGCTGTCCTTTATGGCGGTGGCTGGTACCCGGACGGTATCCTCTGGGTCGTGCTCACAAAGGCCAGTGCCGTGACATTCCTCGCACTGTTTGTCGCCGTCAATATCCGCACCTTCGGACACGCGCTGCTGTTTTTTGCACTCCTGGCGTCTGTGGCCGGCGATGTACTGCTGGCGATCCCCACCGAACCGGCGGGTCAGGCGTTCCTGCGCGGCCTGATGGGTTTCATGGCTGCCCATGTCTTCTTCATTGTGCTCTATATGACCAACCGCCAACCCATGGGTGACGTGCGCACCCTGCCAGTGCGGCTGTCGTCACTTCTATGGCTGTTCGCCTTTATCTCCGGCTATATGCTCTATGACAGCCTGGGCGATATGCGCATGTATGTATATGCCTACACGGCAGTCCTGACTGCCATGGCAACCTCAGCGCTCCTCAGCAAGTTCCCCTTCCGCCTGACCGGCATCGGGGCGGTGCTGTTTGTGGCATCCGACGCCGCGCTCGGCGCCCGCCAGTTCATGTCCGTGCCCGAATATGTCGGCTATTTCGTCTGGGCGTCCTATTATGCCGCACAGCTGATGATGACCCTGGGTGTCATGCTGACCGACGACCGACCAACAAACTTTGGCGGTTATCGATTTGACTAGGGCCAGCCTTGGCCTTAAACCCAACACTCACCCCCTTGGACGGATAAGGCCATGATTACAGTGGACCGTGATATGAAAAAACTGCAGAAGAAGGCGGCGACGCTCGTGGAAGCGCTTCCCTATATGCGCAAGTACGCTGGCGAGACGTTTGTTATCAAATACGGCGGTCACGCCATGGGCGATGATACGCTCGCCCGCCAGTTCGCCCAGGACATCACGCTCCTCAAGCAAGTCGGCATCAACCCTGTTGTGGTGCATGGCGGCGGGCCGCAAATTGGTGAGATGCTCAAGAAGCTGTCGATCCAAACCGAATTTATCGACGGCCTGCGCGTTACCTGCAAAGCCACGGTTGATATTGCCGAAATGGTGCTGTGCGGGTCGATCAGCAAATCCATCGTTGCAGACATCAATGCTGCGGGCGGCCGGGCGGTCAGCCTGTCCGGCAAGGACGGCAAGCTGGTCACCGCCACCAAGATGGAAAAAACCCAGCCGGACCCTGACAGCAATATCGAGAAGGTCATAGACCTTGGCTTCGTGGGTGAGCCCACCCATGTGGACCCGACTATCCTGAAACAGACCATCGCCAACGGCATCATCCCCGTGATTTCACCGATCGCGGCTGGGGACGACGGCAATACCTATAATATCAATGCCGACACCATGGCCGGTGCAATCGCTGGCGCACTGGGTGCGCGGCGCTTTTTCCTGTTGACGGACGTGCCGGGCGTGCTGAGCAAGGACAAGGAAATGCTGACAGAGCTGGACCCGGATGACATCGCGCGTCTCAGGGCAGACGGCACCATCACCGGCGGCATGATCCCTAAGGTCGAAACCTGTATCAAGGCCGTAGAAGCTGGTGTAAAGGGCGCCGTCATTCTGGACGGCCGCGTGACCCACGCCATGCTGCTTGAAATCTTCACTGAGCGCGGTGCAGGTACACTGATCCGGCCTGCAAGCTGACCCGCTCGCTGATTGAGCCAACATCCGGGGAGGTGCTTCGACCTCCCCTTTTCATTGCCACAACCCCTGCTAGCATTCCCCGCCGCCACCCATATCGGACGGGAACGATATTCCACACTTAACCCCTGTGACAAAACAATGAATATTGTGATTCCTTAACAGGAAAACCCTTTTCTGAATTTTCCGTTCATATTGGGTTCAGCCCCAAAAACCAAAAATACAACCGCTGGCCGCAACCCTGGCCAGTTTTTTTGGACATGAAGATCAATTTAAGGAGAGGTATGTTGATCGAAATGACAGGGGCGTGGAATTTTGGGGTATCAAGTGGCATTGCCGCACCCGAAACCACGGTAAAGCTCGACCTGTTCTCGGACGGGGCGCGCGATTACTACAGGGGGCTGTTTGGGCTGTCCGCCGATGACGGCAACCCGATCCTGCCAATGGAGCCGGACGGCGGCATCGGCGACGGGGCTGGCCCCATCCCGACAGGTGACCCAATGCCGGTTGAGCCTGATGGCGGTATCGGCGACGGCGCCGGACCACCACTTGAAGGTGACACCGAGGACACTGACGGCACAGAGGGCCCTGATGGTGATGGCATCATCATGCCGGTTGAGCCGGACGGTGGCATCGGTGACGGTGCCGGGCCGCCACCGGAAGCGGAAGGCGACGCCGAAAGCACGGACGGTGAAGTTACCATCCTGCCGGTCGAGCCCGACGGCGGCATCGGTGACGGTGCTGGACCACCGCCAGAGCTGGAGCCCGGTGAGGGCGTTACCATCGATGGCGGCGGCGAAGGCACAAAGGCTGACGATGTTTTCATCGCCAGTGACAAAGCCGACACCTTCGTGTTCCTTGAAGGACATGGGGACGATACCATCATCGGTTTCGACCTTGCAGAAGACCGGCTTGATTTCACTGACACTGAAATCGACTTTACCGACCTTGAAAGCTTGCTCGCACACGCAACCGACCAGGTGGACACCGTAGACGCATCGTTCGTCATCGGTGTGTACATCGAAACCGGTGAAGGCACAGGCGTCTTTCTGGACGGTATCTCGTCAGCTGATCTGTCGGCTGCCCAGATCGACTTCTGAGCTACCCCTTAAGCTCCGATACGGTACTATGGCAAACAGGAAAAGCACGGTACGCCGTGCTTTTCGCTTAGCTGCCAGCTAGCTATCAGACGGATGGGTCATTTGGGACGGATCGGTCCAGCGGTCGAAATCTTCTTCCGTCACATATCCGAGCTTGAGCGCGGCTTCCTTCAACAGCAACTTTTCGTCATTTGCCAGACGAGCGATCTCCGCCGTCTTGTCATACCCGATATGCGGCACAAGTGAGGTGGCCAGCATGAGGGAACTTTTCAACAATGTGTCGATGCGGTCGGGGTCGGGCTTCAAGCCGTCCAGGCACCTCGCAGTGAAACTGGCCGTGGCGTCGGCAAGCAACCGAATGGACTGCAGCACGTTAAAGATAATCACGGGCTTGTAGGCATTCAGTTCCAGCTGCCCCTGGCTGCCGGCGATGGTGACAGTCGTGTGGTTGCCCATGACCTGCGCGCACACCATGGTCAGCGCTTCCACCTGCGTTGGGTTCACCTTGCCCGCCATGATCGATGATCCGGGCTCGTTCTTCGGCAGGATCAGTTCCGCCAGCCCACCCCGTGGGCCAGAGCCCATCAGCCGAATATCGCCCGCGATTTTCATCAGCGCAGCCGCCGCGCCGTTCAGAACCCCTGACAGCGCCACCAGTTCATCATGGGCGCTGATGCCCACAAACTTGTTGGCGGCAGGGCTGAACGGTAGCCCGCTCAGGGACGACAGGTAATCACAGAAGCCAGATGCGAAATCAGGATGGCAATTCAGGCCCGTGCCCACCGCCGTGCCGCCCTGCGGCAACTGGCTCAGACGCGGCAATTGCTGTTTGAGGGCGCCCGTGGCGGCATCCACCTGCGCCTGATAGGCCGAGAAGGCCTGACCAAGGGTGATCGGCGTCGCATCCTGGAAGTGGGTGCGCCCCAGCTTGATCACACCCCCGAACTTTTCCCGGAACTGGGCGACCGAATTCGCCATGCCGGCAAGCGCAGGCAGCAACTTGCCCTCAAGCTCCTGCACCGCAGAGACCAGCATCACCGTGGGGATGGTGTCGTTCGATGACTGGCCCATATTTACATGATCATTGGGATGCACGGGCTCTTTGCTGCCGCGCGTGCCACCCAGCATTTCGCTGGCCCGATTGGCGATCACCTCATTGGCGTTCATGTTGCTTTGGGTGCCACTGCCGGTTTGCCACACCGGCAAGGGAAATTCCGCATCATGCTTGCCCTCGGCCACCTCCCCTGCCGCGACCGCGATGGCGTCGGCCAGTTTGGCGTCCAGCAGGCCAAGGTCCTTGTTCGCCAGGGCAGCCGCCTTTTTCTGCAAGCCAAGGGCCCGCACGAAAGGCACTGGCATCATATCGGTCCCGATCGGGAAATTCATCAGACAGCGCTGGGTTTGCGCACCCCACAGGCGGTCCGCCGGCACCTCAATAGTGCCAAGACTGTCGCTTTCCTGTCGGGTGTCTGTCATTGCCTGTCCTATTCTGCCTGCTCTACGAAATAGCTCAGATGCCACTCAAGCTCATTATCGTCGATTGGATAATCACGGCCTTCCTTGGCGTTCAGAAGCTGCGCCTTGGGCACCAGGGCGAATTTTGTTTGCAGTTCATAGGCTGTGCGCATGACAAGGCCGGCCTTCCAGGCCAGTGCCGTTACCGCGCGCCCGCTTTTCGAATTGATGATCTGGCGCACGGTCTTGGCCGGAATATCCGCCATCACGGCGAGGCACTGCATCAACAATTCGCGCCGGTTTGCCTCAATCTGGTCGTGAACGAACTTGTCATCAAGCACGCCCTTCTCAAAATATTCCATGGCCTGTTTGGCCAGCTTGTCTTCTTCATCATCGCCCAGGCGTTCGCTATGCAGCCGGTCGCGCACCCGCTCCAGCAGCTCTTCGGCCTGTTCTTCGGGCAGTTCCGCATGCTCCATCATGGCATGGACCAATGCCGAGGCTACAAAGCCCGCTATTCGCTTCATCGCCCGGATCGACAGTTGCGGCCTGAGCGCCACCGGCGCGTGCAGGTCTTCGACCGTTTTGGCATGATCGATAATCTGGTCCAGCGTATCCTCACGGATCTGGGCATTCGGGTTGGTGAGCAGTGCCGCGATCGCCGGTACATCCAGGGTGGCGGCGATATCCTGCGAGACCGCTTCGCTGACCAAGGCCCTGCTTGCGATGGACTTGAGCGCCCCACCAGACACACCAGCCGCGATAATCTCGCGTAGATCGTCATCGTTCAGGAGCGGGGAATATTGCAGGATCGGCCCGCAGACAATCTCTTCAACGTCGCGCGCCAGCTTGTCGACAATCGCTTTCGGCACGCTGTCTGCGCTCTTGATCTCTTCGGCCACATAGGCCCGCACCTTGGGCAGTTGGTCAGCGGCCAACGCTTCCAGCACCTTGATGGCCTTTTCCCGAAGTGCCGTCTGTTCGCCCGGCTGCAGCCCCGGGACTAGACGGCCGATCTTGCGCGCAAGCTCGGACCGGACCTCGTCATCTTCATCGCTTGTCAGCTTTTCGGCCGCATGGATCGGCGTGGAGGGGTTCTGGGCAATGGCCCGGCGGATTTCGGGGGACGCATCCTCCGCCAGATAATAGAGCACTTCCGGTCGCGCGTCCGTGCGGGTTGCCAGCGCCTGGCGCTGATGATCGGACCCGGTTTCCAGGATGCGCTGCTCGTCTTCCTTGGTCAGCGTTTCGGGAAGCGCCTTGTCTTTATCCGACTTGCCCCCCAGGAGTGCCTTCAGTTTACCCAGCATCTAAGTCTTCCTCTTCCCCCGCTTCGGCCTCTGATGGGCCTTCGCTCACTGGCGCGATGGCCACATGCCCGCGCCCTGATTCCTTCACCTCATAAAGCACGGCGTCCGCCCGGTCGGCCAGCTCCTCGAACGTCATGTCCTGGCCAGCCACAGAGGGGCAAACCCCAATGGAAGCATTCAACCGCAGCTCCGCGCCACCAATATCCTCGCGGATAGCCGGCATGGCCGCGATCAGGTCCTCGGCCTTCCGCGCCGCAACGTCACTATCCATATCCTCCAGCCAGAGGATAAATTCGTCGCCGCCATAGCGGCCAGCAAAATCACACGGGCGGATCATGGATTGCATTTGGCTGGCAACGCTTTTGAGCGCCAGATCTCCGGCCCTGTGCCCCAGTGTGTCGTTCACTTCCTTGAAATGGTCGAGATCAATGAACACCAGGCACCCGGAAAGGCCCGTGCGGCACTGGTGCTTCAGCCGCCGCTCCACCGCTTCCCGAAGCGCGCGCCGGTTCATCAGGCCCGTCAATTCGTCCTTGCTCGACAGGCGGTAAAGCGTGTCAATCAGCTCAGCCTTGCCGAAAGCTGCAGTCAGCACCTCAACAACACCGCCCAAAAGCTCGACCTCCAGGTCAGACCAGGGGCTGACCTTGGTGTCCCGGCTGACAATCATCATCCCCAGGCCTTTGTCACCCCGCTGCATCCGAAGCGCCAGGTGCTGGCGGTCGCCGGTGCTTTCAAATGGCAGGACTGCATCTTCGGCTGCATTCAGTTGCTCCCAGATCGAGTCCATATCCAGAATTTCCTGGTAGGTGCCCATGATGGAACTGGGCACGAGCCCCTCTTCATAATGCATGGCCGCCCACACCATGTCGGCGCGCAAGACTTCCTGGAGTGCCGCTGAGGCACTGTCGAACAGATCGTCCGCGCTTTCCGCCGTGTTCAGAATGCGGGTGATGCGCTGCAGCAGCATGAAGCGGAGGCCGTCCTGCTTGGTTTTTCTGGCTGCCATATAGCGTTCTGTCATATCACGGCATGTACCGCGCAAGCCGATTTGCTCACCTTTTTCATTCAAAAGCGGATGCACATTGAAATGCAGCCAGCACCGGCCCTCACCTTCGAACATGGCAGGAACATTGTCGAACTGGGCCTCGCGCCGGGCCGTGAACGGGTTGCGCACTGGTGCGTCGCCATTCGGCCAGAAAATGCGGGTGGCATTACGGCCCAGCCACTGTTCGGTCTCCTGACCAAAAGCTTTGTGGGGGGAGATAAACCGGAAGGTATGATTTTCATCAAGCTCGAACGACAGGTCGACAGAACCGTCAAGCAGTTCCTTCAGCATGGTCCGGCTTTTCAAGAGCGCTTCGGTAACCTTGTCGGGCAGCGTGGTATCCCGCGTGACAACGACCACCTCATCACCCTGCGGCACAGCGACCAGCCAATAGGTGGAACCTTTGCCGTCCTCGATACGGGCATCGGTTGGCAGGCCTGACGTCAGCGCCTCATGCACCGTATGGTGCAACGGGCCCTGGTCATCGTTCCACAGGGCCACCAGCGGCCCTGCCGACGGGCTTTTGTCCAACACGTCACCCGCTGCATTGATGCGGAAGGCACTAGACTTCGACCGGTGCAAACTGCCTGAAATACCTGCCATTTTCTTCAGTGTGGCCACTGTTTCCCTCTCACTTTCAACCCAGATTGCCTGAAATCCGGTCCCCTGTCATAAAAACTATCCCGCTCACGGTTAATCTAGCTTTAATGACATTTATGGCAGTATCATAGAAACCATGTTGGATTTTAAAAAGCAAAGCTTTCACCCCACCTTTGATGACCCACGCGATGTCTGGGTTTTCGATCTTGATAACACGCTCTATGCCGCCGAATGCAACCTGTTCAGCCAGATTGACCAGAAGATCGGTGAATATGTGCAGACGTTGCTTGGCCTGAGCCCTGAAGAAGCCCGGAAAGTGCAGAAGCATTATCTGCTGGAACACGGCACCACGCTCAAGGGCCTGATGGCGCACCATTCTGTGGACCCCTACCATTATCTGGACAGCGTGCATGATATCGACTTTGCGCCAATTGAGCGTGATGATCACCTGCGCAACGCGATCGAACGGCTTGAGGGCCGCAAGGTCGTGTTCACCAACGCCGATGAGAAATACGCCGCCCAGGTATTGAAGCGCCTTGGCATCGATGACCAGTTCGAAGACATCTTCGACATCCATGAAGCCGCGCTTGAACCCAAGCCGAAACCTGAGGTTTATGACAAGTTCGTTGGCAAATACGGCATCGACCCGAAGCGTGCCGTGATGTTCGAAGACATGGCCCGGAACCTGGTACCAGCCCACGCCATGGGCATGGCAACGGTGTGGATCAATACAGGCAGCATCTGGGGCCAGGCCGACCACGATCCGGAAACCGTTCATGCGGAAACCGACAATCTGGCCACCTGGCTGCACGCTTTTTTAAACCGGTAGGTAAGGAATTCTAGGGCGTACACGCTGTTCCTGCGATTGACTTGGGGGGCTCGGGCGCTATTGTTCTTGCGATTTTTGTGAAGATCTAACGCCTGAGGAACCGCGCCCATGAGCCAACTGGAAACCACCATCAACGACGCGTTCGACAACCGCGACGAAATCTCCGCCTCCACAAGCGGAGAAGTACGCGATGCTGTTGAAACCGCGCTGAACCTCCTGGATAGCGGCGAAGCCCGCGTGGCCAGCAAGGAAAGCGGCGAATGGGTGGTGAACCAGTGGCTGAAAAAGGCCGTGCTGCTGTCCTTCCGCCTCAATGACATGGAAGCCATTGCAGGCGGCCCGGGCCAGAACACCAACTGGTGGGACAAGGTGCCATCCAAGTTTGAAGGCTGGGGCGAAAACCGCTTCCGCGACGCAGGTTTCCGCGCTGTGCCGGGTGCTATCGTGCGCCGCTCTGCTTTCATCGGCAAGGGTGCGGTGCTGATGCCGTCTTTCGTCAACCTGGGCGCTTACGTTGATGAGGGCACCATGGTGGACACATGGGCCACCGTGGGCAGCTGCGCGCAGATCGGCAAGAATGTGCATATCTCCGGCGGCACCGGCATTGGTGGCGTGCTGGAGCCATTGCAGGCAGGCCCAGTGATCATTGAAGACAACTGTTTCCTGGGCGCCCGGTCTGAAGTGGCTGAAGGCGTGATCGTTGAAGAAGGCGCCGTGATTTCCATGGGCGTGTTCATTGGCGCCTCCACCAAGATTATTGACCGCAACACCGGCGAAGTCTTCATGGGCCGCGTGCCGGCCTACAGTGTTGTGGTACCGGGCACGCTGCCGGGCAAGCCACTGCCGGACGGCACACCGGGCCCGAACCTGGCCTGCGCCGTGATCGTGAAGCGGGTGGATGAGCGCACGCGCTCCAAAACCTCCGTGAACGAACTGTTGAGGGACTAATCCATGGCAGGCCTTGACCCCATTACCCTGAGCCAGGAGCTGATCCGCCTTGAAAGCGTAACGCCGGACACGGGCGATGCGCTGGACCTGCTGGCGGGTTACCTTGGGGACATGGGCTTCAAGTGCGAAAAATTGGTGTTCGAGGAAGAGGGCTATGCCCCTGTCCCGAACCTCTATGCCCGACTGGGAACCGAGGCGCCAAACTTCTGCTTCGCCGGCCACACGGACGTTGTGCCTGTGGGCGCCAAAGACCATTGGACGGTTGACCCCTTCATCGCTGAAGTGCGGGATGGCCAGCTGTATGGTCGCGGCGCCTCTGACATGAAATCCGCCATCGCTGCCTTCGTGGTCGCCGTCGAACGCGCGCTCGCCAAGGGCGCGCCGAAGGGCTCCATCTCGCTCCTGATCACGGGGGACGAGGAAGGCGACGCGGTCAATGGCACCAAGAAGGTGCTGGACTGGATGCGCGAGCGTGGTGAAACAATCGACATGTGCCTGGTGGGCGAACCCACCAACCCCACAGAGATGGGCCAGATGATCAAGATCGGCCGCCGCGGCAGCCTGCACGGCATCGTCACCGTCAAGGGCATGCAGGGCCACGTGGCCTACCCGCATGTAGCCAAGAACCCAATCCCCGATCTGGTCAAGGTACTGGCAACACTCGATGGTCCGCTTGATGACGGCAATGACCGTTTCCAGCCGTCGAACCTGGAGATCGTCAACGTCCATGTGGGCAACGAAAGCCACAATGTGATCCCGGCAGAGGCCAAGTCACGCTTCAATGTGCGCTTCAACAACGAGTTCACACCCGAAGCCCTGCGTGCGGAACTGACCCGCCGGATGGACAGCGCCGGGGTGGACTATGAGATTGACTGGTGGCTCAGTGGCGACAGTTTCCTGACACCTGCAGGACCGCTTTCCGATGCCGTACAACAGGCCGCACTTGCGCGGCTGGGCGTGACGCCTGAACTGTCGACAACAGGCGGCACATCAGACGCGCGTTTCATCAAGGACATGTGCCCCGTGGTGGAATTCGGCCTTGTGGGCGCCACCATGCACAAGATTGACGAGCATGTGGCCGTAGCCGACATCGAGGCCCTCACGGACATCTATGAGGACGTGATCAGCCGCCTTCTTGGCTGATATTTTACCTAAATTCTTTCTAGTTTTCGCACACGCTGAAGAAGCCTATTCTCTTGGGCAAGCGGGTGAGGATATTCCCGAACTGTTCCCGAGTGACGATGGACGGCATTCAGGCTTTGGCCGTTCAGTATGCGAGATAGCAGGGGCGCGCCCCGACCGACCTAAGTACACCTCCCGAGCCTCAGGCCGAACCCCTGGGCTCCCCTCGGGGTCTGTTCATACCGGCAGACCCCGACCCCTTTTCTGGATCAGGATAGTCAGGCGTCGTCAGCGCGCAGGCCCGCGATGTTAGCTTCCCAATTAGCGCCGTCGAAATCGGCCACGTCCGTGGCTTCCACAGTCGCCATGTCGATACAGTTCAGGTTGACCGACCAGCCATCCGGGTGGCTGCGCGGTACATAGAAGCTTTTGACACCGCACGTCTTGCAGAAAAGATGCTGGGCAGTGCCTGTGTTGAAGCGGTAGTCCGTCAGATTGTCTGCGCCCGATGTGATGCGGAATTCGTCCTGTGTGGCAAACACATGAATGAAGCCGGTCATGTTGCAGATGCTGCAGTTGCACCGCTTGCCCTTGAGTGTTGCCGGGGCATCCAGCTCGAACGTCACGGCGCCGCAGTGGCAGCCGCCTTTGTGGGTTACATGACCTGTCATCAACTTACACTCCCACGGGCCCTAAGCGCCGCCGCCAGGGTGCCGTCGTCCAGATAATCCAGTTCGCCGCCCACGGGCACGCCGTGCGCGAGCGCCGTTACCTTGACGCCGCTGCTTGCCAGGCGTTCAGCCAGATAGTGGCTGGTGGTTTGGCCGTCCACTGTGGCATTCAGCGCCAGGATCACTTCCTGCACATCGCCCGTCTCGACACGGTCGATCAGAGGGCTGATGTTCAGTTCATCCGGGCCGACACCGTCCAGCGCCGAAAGCGTCCCACCCAGCACATGATAAAGGCCCTTGAAGGTCTCGCTCCGGTCCAGTGCCCACAGGTCGGCGACATCCTCAACCACACACACAAGGCTGCGGTCACGGCGCGTGTCCTCGCACACATGGCAGGGGTTGTGGGTATCGATGTTGCCGCAGGTGTCACAGATGACGATCTTGTCCGCCACCATATTGAGTGCGTCTGCCAGCGGCTTCATTACCCTGTCTTTCTTCTTCAGAAGCTGGAGCGCGGACCGGCGCGCAGACCGCGGCCCAAGGCCAGGCAGTTTTGCCAAAAGCTGGATCAGCGTATCGATTTCACTGCCGTGGGAACGGGGCATCTATTAGCCTTTCAAAAACTCTTCCATCAGCTTTTTGCGGAATTTCCGGTCGCGTTTCAAGTGCCATTCCCGGCTCATGGCCTCGCCGCGCGTTTTAAATTCTTCTGTGTGCAGCACCACCCATTCTCGCCCGCGGGTGGATTTGGCGCCGGTGCCTGCGTTGTGGGCCTGAAGCCGGGCTTCCACGTCCGTTGTCCAGCCCACATAGGTGCGGGCCTTGCCGTCCTTCACGCTCCCGAGGATGTAGGTGAAACAGGCGTAATCGTTTTTGCTAGAGGCCACTAGATGCAATCACCATTCATGCAGTGACCATATAGCATGCTAAGCCAAGCCACACACATAACCAGCAATATTAGCATTGAGAAAATTGCTGTCTTTTTCCAAGAACGGTTGAAGCCATAGAAAGCAAGAGACAACCCCAGTGTTAATGGAAGCACATCAAGGGCGACATTAAACATCCAAGGAAATCTAGGGCCCGACTCCAACAGGAAACCAACCTCTATCATACCAAAAGAAAGGAGAGCAGCGGCGAAAAGCCCGAAAACGCACCAAAAAAAAACAGATCGACTATTCGAGCCATTATCCATTGTCATTTTCTGCCCCCGAGAGAAGCATCAGAACGGCATTTTGAAGCCGGGCGGCAGGTCAAGGCCACCGGTGAGGTCTTTCATCTTCTCTGCCGCCGCGTCGGCCACCTTGGCTTTCGCCTGATTGTGCGCCGCGACGATCAGGTCCTCGACCACTTCCTTGTCTTCGCTGGAAAAGATCGACGGGTCGAGCGACACAGATTTCATGTCACCCTTGCCCGAAAGCACCACTTTCACCATGCCGGCGCCCGCCGTGCCTTCGACCTCAACATGGTCAAGTTCGGCCTGCATATCGCCCATCTTGGCCTGCATTTCCTGGGCCTTTTTCAGCATGTCAGATAAATTCTTCATGGGATCACTCCAAAACTAGAAATCGAATTCGCTGGCGTCGTCATCGAAGCTGATGCCTTCAAGCGCCTCGTCCGCCAAGTCGGCTTCAAGCTCCTCTTCGGTGCGGCTGTCGCGCACGGCCAGCAGCTCAGCGTCCGGAAAAGTGGACAACAGCGCCTTCACGATCGGCTCCGCCATGGCTTCATCGCGGCGCTTCTTGTCACGCCGGATTTCCTTGGTGCGGATGGTGTCGTCGCCTTCCACCTCTTTGGTGATGGTGATCTGCCAGTCCACGCCGGTCCAGGCCTTCAGGCACTGTTTGGTGCGCATGATGAAATCAGGCGGCGTCTGGCGCGTGGTGTTGAAGCTGACCCGACCGGGCTTATAGTCCACCAGCCGCACATGGTCCTTCAGGACCACCGCCAGCGTCGGCTCACGCTCGGCTTCAAAGAGCGCCACCAGCTTCTCGAAATCGACCGGCATCGGGTGCATCGGGTGATCGCCATGATCATCCTGCCGAAGCGCCACAACCTGCGCGCTTGGCATGGAAGCGGTCGCGCCACCTTGGGCGCCGGCCTGTACCTGCCCGCCACCAATGGCGGTCACATTCCCGCCGCCACCCGCAGGGGCCGCACCACCGGCTGCTGACGCACCGCCGCCGGACTGCAACTGTTTCACCAGGTCCGCCGGAGCCGGCAGGTTGGCCGCATAGGCAAGACGGATCAACACCATCTCAGCCGCCGCGATCGGGCTTGGCGCCACTTTCACTTCGCCCACGCCCTTCAGCAGCATTTGCCACGCGCGGGTCAGGTGCGGCATGCCCAGCGTTTCGGCCATGGCGCCGCCTTGGGTTCGTTCCGCTTCCGAAACAAGTGTGTCTGTGCCACTGTCCGGCGTGACCTTCAGGCGCGTCAGCCAGTGGGTGACCTCCAGAAGGTCATTCAACACCACAGCCGGGTCAGCACCGGAATCATATTGGGCGCGCAGGGTTGAAAGGGCGTCCTTGATCTCACCCTTCATCACCTGCTCGAACAGGTCCAGCACCTGGGCGCGGTCGGCAAGGCCGAGCATATCGCGCACTTGTTGTTCCGAAACCTCACCACCGCCGTGGGCGATGGCCTGATCCAGCAGCGACAAGCTGTCCCGCACGGACCCTTCTGCGGCGCGGGCGATCAGCTTCAGCGAGCCCTCGTCCGCCTTGGCGCCTTCCTTCTCAACCAGCGTCGCCAGATGACCGATCAGCGTTTCGGCTTCCACGCGCTTCAGGTCAAAGCGCTGACAGCGGGAAAGCACCGTGACCGGCAGCTTGCGGATTTCGGTGGTGGCAAAGATGAACTTCACATGCTCGGGTGGTTCTTCAAGTGTTTTCAGGAGCGCGTTGAAGGCATTCTTCGACAGCATGTGTACTTCGTCGATGATATAAATCTTGTAGCGCGCTGACACGGGCGCATAGCGCACGCTTTCGATAATCTCGCGAATGTCGTCCACGCCGGTGCGGGAGGCAGCGTCCATTTCAAGAACGTCAACGTGGCGCGATTCGGCAATGGATTTGCAGTTTTCGCATTCACCGCAGGGGCTGATGGAAGGGCCGTCGTGGGCCGTACAATTGAGCGCCTTGGCAATGATCCGCGCCGTGGTGGTTTTACCCACCCCGCGAACACCCGTCAGCACGAAGGCGTGCGCCAGGCGGCCGGTATCGATGGCATTCGAAAGCGTGCGCACCATGGCTTCCTGGCCGATCAGGCTGTCGAAATCCGACGGCCGGTATTTACGGGCCAGAACCTGATATTCTGTCTTTTTCGCGCTTTCGTTCATGTAGCTTCATCTCCCCGAAACTGAGGGGGTTATGACTAGCAGGTATGATGGCGGCAGGGAAGGCCTTAGGCGGCCTCGGCAGGGCAAAAAAAATGAACCCGCAAGTTCCTCGCGCGTTCATCTTAAACCCTGAAAGGGTGGGAGGGCCAATGCGACCCATGCCAAACTCGTTACGGCTGCTTCCTTTCGGACCTGACCGGGTTGGCGAGCGGAATGTCCGCCGGCTCTCCCGGGGGTGTATATGGCGATTCTTGAAGTGACTTGCAAGAGTAATGTGTCCGCCCTAGGTAATGGAGTGTCCATTTGGGGAGTTTTTCATGGCGCTTTCGTCCGTACCGACCGCTTTTTCCGGTAATCCGCTCAACCGTGCAGACTATCTGAGGGAAGATCCCGAGATATTCGGCGCCTATATGGAGCGCGAGGATGCCCGAGTCGTCCTTTTTGCCATCGAAGGCGCGCGCGATGAAGATAACAGCAGCTTCCTGCCCCCGAATGACTATTGGGTCCTGACAGACGAGCCGGGCGATATTGCCTGGCAGAAGCCGTCCGCTATCCGTCTGCTACCCAAGGACAATACGATTTTCCTGGGCCTTGATGAAAACGGGGCACCACGCTTTGCTGTCAAGCTTGGCGGCACCACGACAGACTTCGCCGAGTTTTTCGAACCACAGGGCCAGAAGTTCCGCGACGGCCGCAACATCGCACACAAGCTCACCAATCCACCGTCGTCGCCCCACCCATCGCTCGGCATCATCGCCCAGGCCAAAAGCATGCTGATGTGGCACGACAGCCACCGCTTCTGCGCCAAATGCGGCGAGGAAAGCGAGATGATCAAGGCTGGCTATGAGCGCGAATGCCCTGCCTGCAAAGCCCATCATTTTCCGCGCACAGACCCGGTGGTGATCATGCTGGTGCGGTGTGGTGACAAGGCCCTGGTGGGCCGCGGCAAAGGCTGGCCCGAAGGTAATTTCTCCGCCCTGGCCGGTTACATGGAGCCGGGCGAAAGCATGGAAGAAGCCGTGGCGCGGGAGGTGTTCGAGGAAGTCGGCCTGAAGACCACCCATGTCCGCTATATCGCCAGCCAGCCATGGCCGTGGCCATCAACCCTGATGATCGGTGTTGAAGCCTGGGTGGAAGACGGCGAGATCACGCTGCAGGAGGCCGAAATCGCCGAGGCCCTGTGGATCACCAAAGATGATGTGCGCGCCAGCATGAAAGGCGAAAGCCCCTACCGCTTGGTGCCGCCGCCGTTCGCCATTGCACATAATCTGATCATGAACTGGCTTCAGAAGTAACCGCCCCCCAACCCTATGATTTAACGCTAAAAATTATATTTTTTGCTTAAGACTATTGAATTGCGCAATATATTGCGCAATATATTGCGCATGAGCAAGGACACACATACGTCGCACAGCGACCTCGCGGTATTCCTACCAGACACCCAATCGGCCTTCATCGGGCTGCAACTGGAAGGTCTGGTAGAACAGATTACCAACGACAGTAGCGCCTATCTCCAGCAGCATGGGTTCAAGACGCCTGCCCTTGCAGTTTCGTCGCTCCTCCAGTTGTGGAAACGGGGACCAGTGTCTCTGGCAGATCTGGCGCGGGCGTATGACAGGCCGCACCAACTGATCGCTATCCGGCTAAAAATGCTGGAAGCGAATGGCTTGGCCTACCGCGCTACCGACACGGAAGACAAGCGCCGCAAGCTCATTCACTTAACTGACCTGGGCCAGGAAGAAGCTGGAAGGCTCTGGTCCTTCAGCCTGTCTCTGGCAGATGCGGTTAATGATCTTTACCAAGAAATTGGCGTCAACTTGACGACAGTTGCGAAAGAAGCAGCGAACGCCCTTCATGCCAAGCCGCTAACGGCGCGCATGCAGGCTCCATTATAAAAGAAAGAAAAACATGAGTTACGACAGCAAGGCCCTTGTAGCCATAGCCATGCTTGCCGCGTCCATTCTGGGCACAGCAACGCAGGCGAAAGACACCAGCACCTTCACGCCGGAAGAGGTTCGACAGGATATCGATGAAATCGTCGAGCGCGTTCTTTCTGTTCACCCCCAGCCGACCCATTCATTCGAACCTGCTGCCCTTAAGGCGGCGGCCGACGCACTGCAGGCCAAGGCAACCAGCCCCATGTCCGAACGGGAAGCGTGGAAGCTTATCGCCCAGCTCAACCCCGTGTTCCGGGATGCCCACGCGGCAATCTATTACCCGGACCTGAAAGACCGCATCGCTGACGATCTTGCCGCAGGCGGCCATATGCTGCCCCTGACGGTCTCCCTGTCCGCGGAAAACAAGCTCCACCTAACTGGCAGCCGCACAGCCGGCATTGGCACCGACGGCGCCCCAGTTATCCTGTCGATCAACGGCAAAACCAGCTCTGACATCGTGGCAGCAATGATGGCCCGGGCTCAAGGCGATAGTGAAACCTTCCGCCGTGCCTATGTAGGACACCGCTTCAGTGACTTGCACTGGGAACTTTATGGCGGGTCGGATACATATGACATACGGCTGCAACTGGGCCATGAGGTGAAAACAGTCACCATCCCCGGCACCACGGGCGCCATGCGACCCCAGACTGTTCCCCTGGAGGAAAAAGTCGAGCGCCGCATCCTGCCGGGTGACATCGGGTATCTCCGCGTCGACGCCTTCGCCTACCCGCCCGAGCAGGAAGCAGCCTTCTTCGGCTTCATGAAAGAGACATGGCAGGCATTCCATGATGCGGGCGTCAGGGATGTTATCATTGATGTTCGGAAAAATGGTGGCGGCACAGACCATTACTGGCAAATGGGCATTGCACCCTATGTTACCGACACGCCCTTTCCTTTCCTGTCATATTTCAAGGTGCGCCTGACAGAACGCAACCTCAAGCTTGGCCCAATCCAGGGTCCACAGGACAGCATCCAGGAAGGTCCGTTCGCTATGGTGGTGCCAATTAAGCCAGAGGAACCTCTACGCATTTCCGGCAAGGCCTACATCCTGGCAGGTCCATACAGCTACTCGTCCACTATTCTGTTCCTCACGGCAATGCAGGACGCAGCCAATGCTGTGATCGCTGGCCAACCTACCGGCGGCCGGTCCTGCACTACCGGTCGCATTGAGTTCTCAAAAACGAAACATACGCGGATTGAACTGTCCGTACCTACGCTGATTTTTACACGTCCCGCCGGCCCCGAGGCATGCATGGATCCGGTCCAGCCGGACATACCGCTCCCGCCGGCCCCGGGCGATTCTAATGCACAAATTGAGGCACTGGCCGCTCATATCCGGCAGCAGAGCAAATAGGTTGAGAATGGCAGGCGGCATAGTGCTGACAAAAATGCCCGATCAACACTGCGCCGCCACCTTTGCCTGCAGAGATTGCATGGTTCTGAAACGCTCACCAGGCCAACCGCACACCCTCGTGCCAAGAAAAGACACGATTTAGTCCCGAAACTGTCCTAATTGACTCGCCGCCCCTGGGTGAACGTGATAGGGTAAACATTCTGTTAAGGGTGCCTCAGGGGTCGATAGAGACAGACGTTGCCAGAACGGCAGAGGAGGCGTCGATGCAAATGTCAGAACCGCAGCAGGCGTTACTAAAGCATTGGTCTGAGTTTCACCTTCAACAAGGTGGCCTGCCTTCACGAAAAGAGTTTTCCCTGCGTGCGTTAGGGAGGCATGTAACACACATAGCCATCCTGGATGTAAAGCCCAATCCGCTGGATTTTGAATACCGGCTGATCGGCACGACGGTGGTGGACCATCTGCACAAGGACTATACCGGTGTGCGCCTTTCCATGATCCCCGGCAAGGGGCCTGAAAGCAGGCTGTGGTCATTCATGCGACAAACCTATGAGGACGGCCAACCGCACTATTTTGAGGTGCCGTATGTCGGACCGAAGGAAGGGCCAGAAATCGTTTACACGCTTTACCTGCCGCTCGCCAGCGACCATAACCATACCGACAAGATCATGATCGTGCCGCACTATGCCAGCCGAACAGCGGTCATCCACGTGGGGCTGCAACCCCTTCACTAGACCCCGGCCAGGGGCCCTATTGCGGTCGCTCGTCTTCGCGCTTGTGCGTGTTGGGCACGTCCTTTGAACCAGCGTAAAACACCAGAACCTTCAAATCCGCGTCGCCGGTGTTGCAGCCCTCGTGCGCCACATGTTGCGCTTCGATCAGTATATCGCCCGCGCTGAACTTCTTCACTTCACCCGTGGCGTAGGTCACGGTCAGTTCGCCTGATTTCACCAGCCCGAACGTGGGCACAGGGTGACTGTGCCAGCCGTTGCATTCGCCCGGCTTCTGCACGACATCAAGACCCGTGATCTCAGCCTGTCCTTCAGGGTAGCTGATAGCGTTCCCCAGAACATCCTCTGCACCCTTCAGCTTCACTTCAGCGCCCGCGAGGGCAGCAGTGGCACATAGCATGCTGGCCGCGAAGGCCACGATCGTGGTTTTCATGGTTGTCTCCTTATGCGGCGAAACTGTCCATCGCCGTCGCCATTTGGAAATCGAGGGTCGTCACCCCGTCCGCGTCATGGGTGGTCATTTTCACCTCAACCCGGTTATAGACGTTGAACCATTCAGGGTGGTGATCCAGCTTTTCCGCCAGCAGTGCAGCCCGGTTCATGAAGCCCCAGGCTTCGGAAAAATCGGCGAACTGGAAGGTTTTCCTGATGGCCTTCTCTTCTGCGTCATAGGCCCAGCCGGAGACGGCGCCCAGGGCGGCATCCCGCTCAGTGTCTGTCATTCTCGATGGTCTGTCACTCATGTCACTGTCCCTTTTCCTAATAGTTCGTCCACCAGGGTCGGCATCAGGTCGCCAGCCTTGCCGTGGCGGCATTCTTCAAAATAGCTCACGCCCGCGCTGGGCTCCAGATTGACTTCAATGGTGTGGGCATGCCCAACGCGCCGCACCTCGGCCACGAACCCGGCGGCCGGATAGACGTTACCGCTGGTGCCGACGGATATGAACAGGTCACACGCGCGAAGCCGCGTGTATATCAGGTCCATATGATAGGGCATTTCGCCAAACCATACGATGTCGGGCCTCAGCCCCGGCGCAGCATTGCAGCTTGGGCAAGCCGTTGCCTGCGTGCAGTCGGTCCTCCAGTCGTGGCGCATGCCACAGTGCACACAGCGCACCCGGCCCAGCTCGCCGTGCATATGGATAACACCCTCTGCCCCGCCGCGCTCATGCAGGTTATCCACATTCTGGGTAACAACGGTTACACGGCCATCCAGTTCCCTCTGCAATCGGGCGATGGCCTTATGGGCATCGTTGGGCTGAACGGTCGGCAGCTGCGCGCGCCGCAGGTTATAGAAACGCTGCACCAGCTTGGGGTCTCGCGCGAAGGCTTCGGGGGTAGCCACATCCTCCACGCGGTGCTCCTCCCACAGGCCGTCGTTATCGCGGAACGTGCGCACGCCGGATTCGGCGGAAACCCCCGCCCCCGTCAGAATGACGATATCCCTGTATGGCCCCATGCGCTCTTTCTCTCCCCGCCAAGATACGCTACTTGTTGATCAGGCATACTTATAGGCAAAAGCGGCGTGGGAGCAAATCCAGATGGTGAAAGTTTTGTTTGTTTGCATGGGGAACATCTGCCGGTCACCCATGGCGGAAGGTGCCTTCCGGGCAGCTGTGGATGCCGCCGGCCTCACGGACCGCATCAAGATCGACAGCGCCGGCACCATCAGCTATCACGCGGGCAACCCGCCGGACCGCCGCGCCCAGGCCACGGCGAAAAAGAATGGCATCGATATCTCCCGCCAGCGCGCGCGCCAGGTGCGCGATGATGATTTCCACACGTTCGATCATATCCTGGTGATGGACCATGACAATTACCGCGACCTGATGGCCCGTGCGGCCCCCGAACACCGGGACCGGATTGAGCTGTTCATGAGCTACGCGCCCGACCACCCCTATGAAGAGATGCCAGACCCTTACTATGGCGAAGTGAATCAGTTCGACCTGTGCTTCGAGGCAGCAAGGGAAGCCGCCGCAGGCCTTCTGGATGCCATCAAAGCACGGCATATGTAGCCCCCGCCATGGCATCCCCGCTGGCACAGAAACTCGCGAAAGCCCTTAGCAGCCCGGTGACGGGATCGAAGCCCATGCGCGGCGGAGACATCGCTGACGTGTCCTGCCTGACGCTGGGGGACGGCCGCAAGGTGGTGGCCAAGCGCCCCCGCGCGGACCAGGGCGACACCACCAAGATCGAAGCCATGATGCTGAAGCATCTTCGGGCCGCAAGTGATCTGCCGGTGCCCGAAGTCCTGTTTCAGGAAGCCGGTATATTGGTAATCAGCCATATTGAACACCAGGGTATTACTAACGCCCGCGCGGCGGCTGAAGATGTGGCAAAACATGTGGCGGCGCTGCACCGCGTGACAAGCGGCGACAAGAAGCCATACGGCTTCAAGGCGGATACCGTGATTGGCCCCCTGCCACAGAAAAACACCCCAAGCGCGGACTGGATCAGTTTCTTCCGCGATCAACGCCTGCTGGCTATGGCGCGGTCCTGCCTGAACACCAGCCGCATCGACGGCGCCTTCATGACGCGTGTTGAAGCGCTCGCGGCCAAGCTGCCAGACCTGATCCCGCGCGACCCCGGCGCCAGCCTGCTGCACGGTGACTTGTGGGCGGGCAACATGCTGATCGACGGCGACCACGCCGCGGGCTTCATCGACCCTGCCATATCCTATGGCCACCGCGAGATGGACTTGGCCTTCATCCAGCTCATGGGTGGGCTGGACCCAGCCTTCTTCGATGCCTATCACGCCCACGTTGCCATTGATGCTGGCTTCCATGAGGAGCGCTGCGCGCTGTACCAGCTTTGGCCCCTTCTGGTTCATGTGCGCCTGTTCGGTGGCGGCTATGTGCATCAGGTTGGATCGGTTCTCGACCGCTTCGGCGTATAGGACTGTCACGCCCTTGTGACATCTTGTGCGCTGACGCCAGCAGACACGCCCCCTAGACTTCCAGGAAATACTGCGAGGAAAATCAATGCGTGTTCGCCGCCTGCTGGGGTCCAAGAAATTCTGGTGCTGTTTGGTGCTGCTGCCCTTCCTGCTGATCGGCTGTGCCTCGGCCTACATCTCCATGCAGCCGCGGTTCGATCATGATGAATTCGCCTGGCGCCGGTCTGTCGCCACCATGGCCGGACAGATGTATCAACTAAGCTACCTTGAGGGCGGTGACCCGACTGGCCAGCGTGTCATCTTCGTGCATGGCACGCCCGGTGACGCATCCAATTGGTATGACATGCTCAAGCACGCCCCGAAGGGGTATCAGTTCATCGCTGTTGATCGCCCCGGTTTCGGCCAGACCCGACCGGAGAACGCCCAGCCTTCCATCATGGAGCAGGCCCGCGCGCTGGGGCCGCTGATCACCGTGCCCGAACGCGGCAAGCCCATATTGGTGGGCCATTCGCTGGGTGGGCCAGTGGCGGCAGCCGCGGCCACACTGTATGGCGACCAGCTGGGAGGCGTGATCATTGCGGCCGGCGCACTGGACCCGGACCTTGAAGAAGTGATGTGGGTACAGCATCTGGGCGCGACACCGCCAGTTTCATGGCTTTTGCAGTGGGAGTTCCGGAACGCGAACTTTGAACTGATTGCGCTTGAGGACGAGTTGCGCGCGCTGGCGCCGCGCTTAAGGGATATCCATATACCTGTTACCATTGTGCACGGGACAGCAGACGAGCTGGTGCCCTATGCCAACACAGATTATATGATGCGGGAATTTTCAGGCACAGCACCCAAGCTGGTGACGCTTGAAGGCGGCAACCATTTCCTGCCCTGGAACGCGCGCGGGCCGCTTCTGGACGCCATCACCGAGATGGCATCCAAGCTGCCTGCTACCAGGCTGGTTCCAGTTCAAAGTCGCTGAAGGCGGAGATATCCTCTTCTTCGGGCTCGCCCTCAAAGGCGCGACCAAAGCGGCTTTCGACGGTATAATAGGACCCCTCGCAAGTCAGCTGGCTGGAAAACAGCGTGAAATGATCCACCGTCCAGCTGGGCGTATGCAGGATTTCATGTTCGGTCAGCCAATCGCCGATCCGGGCCTGCGCACCGCGCCGGAACCGCGCCAGTGTCACGTGCGGCTTGTATTTCCTGCGTTCAACCTCCACCCCGACGCTTTCAAGCGCATGGCAGATTTTCTCATGCAGATGCGAAAGCCTTTGCCTGTCTGACACCCCGGCCCAAAGATTTTTGGGCTGCTTGGGCTTTCCGAACAGCCCGACACCGGTGAGCGCAAGCTCAAACGGCGACACGATGATCCGGGAAAGTTCGCTTTCAATTTCATGCATGGTCCGCTTGGGAACATCGCCAATAAAAGCAAGGGTGAGATGGAGCTGGTCATCCCGCTGCCAGTGTGCGCATTCGACACCGCCGCGCGCCTCATCAAGCGCAGATCGCACATTTTCGGGAATTTCCAGGCCGACGAATAAACGAACCATGGCCGACCTCCCTAAAAAGAGTCGTAACGACAAGATTTCGTGGGTCACATACCCGCGATACACTAACCCTAGCGCAAAATCAGGTCTTTGACTACTGGTCCGAGCTTGGAAACGATAATTTTTACGCCTTCCGCATTGGGGTGAATACCGTCCGGCTGGTTCAGCGATGGGTCTGCAGCAACGCCTTCAAGGAAGAAGGGATAAAGCGGCTGGTCGTATTTTTCCGCCGTGGCTTTGTAGGCTGGATTGAAAATTTCGGCATAATCCGGGCCAAGGTTCGGCGGCGCCAGCATACCACCAATCAGCACTGGAATATCGCGCTCGCTCAACAGCTTCACCATGGCGTCGATGTTATCGCGCGTGATGGTGGGGTCGATGCCGCGAAGGCCGTCATTGCCGCCCAGTGTCAGGATCACCAGGTCCGGCTTGCCGCCTTCAAAGGGCGTAAGGCCCCATTCAAGGCGCGACCGGCCGCCCGATGTGGTATCGCCCGAAACGCCGGCGTTGGTCACTTTCACCGGCACATCCATATTGGTATTCAGCCAGGCTTCAAGCTGGTCGGTAAAGCCGTCACCGGCCTCAAGGCCATAGCCTGCGGTCAAGCTGTCACCAAAGGCCAGAATCTCAACCGTATCCGCCGCATTGTCGCCATCCATCGCACTTACGGTACTGGCTGGCGCAAAACTCGTCCAAACGAGGGCGAATAGCGTATAGAAAAAAAGTTTGAGCGATTGATTGACCTTCACAGGGCAAGCTCCCAGCTTTAAGAGACATAATTTAGAACCATAAACAAACTATCTGGCAGCGAAGAGAGACAATTACAATGGCTGATACCTCCAGCATCATCAAATTAACCGATGTCACACTGACGCTTGAAAGCGGCGCGGGCCCGGTGAACATCCTCAAGGGCATCAGTTTCGGCATAGAAAAAGGCGAAACTGTGGGCATCGTTGGCCCGTCGGGCAGCGGCAAGTCATCGCTGATGAGCCTGATGACCGGCCTGGAGCAGGCCACAACTGGCTCCGTGAGCGTCGATGGCCTGAAGTTTGAAGGCGCGGACGAAGACACGCTGGCCCGCCACCGCCTCAAGGGTGTAGGCATTGTGATGCAGGCTTTCCACCTGATCCCCACCATGACGGCGCTTGAAAATGTCGCCGTACCGCTGGAGCTTGCAGGCGTTAATGACGCCTTTGACCGCGCGGCGCGGGAACTGGAAGCCGTGGGCCTTGCGCACCGGATGGACCATTACCCGGCACAGCTTTCGGGTGGCGAACAGCAGCGTGTGGCGCTGGCGCGCGCCCTGGCGCCTGAGCCTGCCATCCTGTTTGGTGATGAGCCCACCGGCAACCTCGACGGCAAGACCGGCCATGCCATCATCAAACTGATCTTTGATCTGGCTGAAGCGCGGGGGTCCACCCTTGTGCTGGTAACCCACGACCCCGAGCTTGCAGACCGCTGTGACCGGGTGATTTCCATGGCCGACGGCAAAGTGGTGGACGACACGGGCAACACCAAATCCGTCACCGGAGATGCTGACGTTATGGGCAAGGTATCAAACAAATGATCAGCCGTAGCCCCGCCCTGCCAGTGGCGTTAAGGCTGGCGCTCAGAGAACTTCGTGGCGGCCTGTCGGGCTTCCGCATCTTCATGGCCTGCCTGATTTTGGGTGTAACCGCCATTGCCGCTGTTGGCTCGCTCACACGTGCGATCCAGGAAGGCATGGAACGCGAAGGACAGTCGATCCTGGGTGGTGACCTTGAGATCAACATCTTCCAGGCGCAGCTTGAGAGCGACGCCCGCGAATGGCTGACCGAACGCGGCACGCTGTCCGACAGTGCGCGACTGCGCACCATGGCGCGGGTTGACGGCGCTCCGCGGTCCACCCTTGTGGAGCTTCGGGCGGTCGATAACCTTTACCCGCTCTATGGCGATTTTATCACCAAACCGATGCTGGATAATGACGCGCTGTTCGAAAGGCGCGCCGGCAAATGGGGCGTTGCGATCGACCCACTGCTGGCGGATCGCCTGGGCGTTGAGCCCGGTGACACACTGATTTTCGGCAATGTGAAAGCCGACATCCGTGCCTTCATTGAGAGAGAACCAGACAAGGCCAACATGGGCTTCCAGCTTGGGCCAAGCGTGATGATCCAGCGTGCGGCGCTAGAAGAAACCGGCCTGATCACCACCGGCAGCCTGGTGAATTTCTATTACAAACTGAAGATGCCTGCGGGCACCGACATCAAGGCCGTACGCAAGGACCTGGATGAAGCCTTCCCGGATGCCAACTGGCGCGTTCGTGACCGTTCCACCAGTGCACCGGGCCTAAGGCGTTTCATTGACCAGATGGGCATTTTCCTGACGCTTGTTGGCATTTCCGCCCTTGTGGTTGGCGGCGTGGGTGTCGGCAACGCTGTGCGCGGCTATATGGACCGCAAGACCAAAACCATCGCGACCTTCAAGATTCTGGGGGCGGACGGCAGCACGGTGTTCAAAACCTATTTCTTCCAGATCCTGCTGATCGGCCTTGTCGCCATCGTGGTTGGCATGGTTGTGGGCTCGCTGCTGCCCAGCATCCTGACCCTGTTCCTGCCAGACACGCTGCCGGTCAAGCCGGATGGCGGTGTGTACCCTGTGGCCCTTGTGCTGTCAGCGCTTTATGGCCTGATGATCACCATCGCCTTCGCCGTGTGGCCGCTTGGCAAAGCGCGGGACTTGCCGCCTGTGCGTCTGTTCCGGGCGCTTGTGGCGCCCGAGCGACGCTGGCCGCGCTTCATCTATATGGCCACCATCTTTGGCGCCGCTACCGTTGTGGTGCTGCTGGCTGTCGGTATGTCAGACAACCGTATCCTGGCCGCGGGTTTCATGGGCGGCGCTGGCGCCACCCTTGGCCTTCTGCGTTTCACCAGCTGGATGATTGAACGGCTGGCCTCCAAAGCGCCACGGTCACGCAATCCGCTGATCCGCATGGCGGTGGCGAACCTGCACCGGCCCGGGGCGGCCACTGGCGCAGTGGTGATATCATTAGGGCTTGGCCTGACGCTGTTTTCAACGCTGGCGCTGATTGAAGGCAACTTGTCAGAGCGCCTGACCGAACAGGTGCCTGAAGAAGCCCCCGCCTTCTTCCTGCTGGATATCCAGCGCTACCAGCTTGAAGAGTTCGAACAAACGGCCAAAGGTATCGAGGGCGTCGATGAACTGGTGACCGTGCCGAACCTTCGGGGCAGGGTAACCAAACTCAATGGCGTCAATGCCGCTGACGTGGAAGTGGCGCAGAATGTGCGCTGGATTTTGCGCGGTGACCGCGGCCTTTCCTATATGAATGAGCTGAACAGCGGCAGCCACCTTGTGGACGGCGACTGGTGGCCTGCTGACTATAGCGGTGAGCCGGAAGTCAGTCTGGGCAAGGAAGCCGCTGATGGCCTCGGCCTCAAGATCGGCGATACCATCAGCGTATCGGTGCTGGGGCGCGAGATCACGGCAACCGTGCGGTCGCTGAGGGAAATCGACTGGGGCACATTCGGCTTCAATTTCGTGATCCTGTTTGATCCCAATACCCTGAAGGTCGCGCCGCATACCTATATGGCAACACTGAAGGCATCAGATGCTGCAGAAGTGGAAGCCCACAAGGTGCTGACGAACGCCTACCCGAACGTGACTGCTATTCGCATGAAAGAAGTACTGTCTTCCGTCAACACCATGATGGACCAGATCGGCACCGCCGTGCGGGCAACCGCGGCTGTGGCCATAATTGCCGGCATTCTGGTGCTTGCGGGCGCGATTGCTGCCGGCTTCCGCCAGCGGGTGTATGAAAGCGTGATCCTGAAGGTGGTTGGTGCCGTGAGAAGCCAGATCCTGCGGGCTTACCTGTTGGAGTATGCCCTGATCGGCCTGATCACTGCCGCCATCGCCCTGGGCCTTGGAAGCCTGACAGGCTGGATCGTGGTGGACTTCGTTATGGAGATGGAATTCAGCTTCCTGCCCGCACCGATGATCTTCACCGTGGTGACAAGCCTGTTGGTGACCATCCTGTTTGGTCTGGGCTCCAGCTACCGGGCGCTTGGCATCAAACCGAACGCGGTGCTGCGGACCGAGTGATCAGAAACAGAATTTCCGGTGATAGGCAAAATCTATCGCACCGGAAATTCTGCGATCAAATTCTTGCGAATACGGTTGCAAGCAAAAGGGCGAATGCCCATATTAGCGTCAACTGACTGTAACCCTGTGGGGAGCAACTATCGTGGAACGATACAACACTAATTACCGGGCTGGCTCTGCCACCCAAACTGCTGAGTATGATGAAGGCCTGCGCGCCTACATGCTCAAGGTCTATAACTATATGGCGTCCGGCGTTCTGCTGACCGGCATTGTTGCGCTGATGTTCAGCAATATGCTGATGGGCAACATTGAGCTGCAGCAAACCATCTATGGCTCACCGCTGCGCTGGGTTCTGGCGCTTGCGCCGCTTGGCTTCATCATGGTGATGAGCTTCGGCGTTCATAAGATGAGCTCTGGCACACTGCAGATGATCTTCTGGGCCTTCGCCGCAGTGATGGGGCTGTCGATCAGCTGGATTTTCCTGGCCTACACAGGAACCAGTGTCGCACGGACTTTCTTCATTACCGCAGCTTCCTTCGGCGCGCTCAGCCTTTATGGCTACACAACGAAGAAGAACCTGTCGGGCATGGGTACCTTCCTGTTCATGGGCTTGATCGGCTTGATCATCGCAAGTGTGGTGAACATCTTCATGCAGTCATCGATGATGCAGTTCATCATCTCGGTTGCCGGCGTACTGATCTTCGCGGGCCTGACCGCCTACGATACGCAGCGCATCAAGCAAAGCTACTACATGATGGCCACAGGCGAAGCCGTTGCCAAAGGCGCGATCATGGGTGCGGTGAACCTGTACCTGGATTTCGTGAACCTGTTCATGTTCCTGCTGCAGTTCCTGGGCGACCGCCGCTAGAGGAAGCCCGCATACCAAACACCGAAAGCCCGGCCCAACCGCCGGGCTTTTTCTTTGACGACACGCAATAAGACCAACCTTATCAAAGTTGTATGAATGACACTTTTGGTTTACCCTGATATCTGAAGCAAAGATGGGGCAGAGTTTCATGCGGCTTTTACTTGCGGTTTTGTGCGTAGGCATACTCACCTATTGTCATCCTGCGCAAGCGAGGGACGCGCTTTCGATCAGTTATGCCGATTGGGATGCTGTATTGAAGCAAACGGTGATGGATACTGGTCGGTCTGACCGCAAACCGGCTTCGCGCGTAAAAACCGCCCCGGCATCGCGGCTGACCAAAACCAACCCAAACCCCACTCGGCTCGAAGCAAACCGTGTTTTCTTTCACGCACTGGGGGAAGACAACAAAGTCTATATCGCGGCCATTGTTGATAGCCTGTCTCGGGTACCTGACAGTGTTCCGCTCCGTGAATTTTCGCCAAATGAACAGCTGGCCTATTGGCTGAACCTGCATAATGCGACTGCGTATTCCCTGATTGCCGATGAATACCCAGAATCAAACCTTAAGGGCTTTCATAAGGACAACTGGCTCCGCAAGGTGTTGACAGTTGCGGGCAAGCGTTGGTCACTCGCCGATATAGAGGTCTATATCGTCAACAGATGGCAGGACCCCCGGGTTCTTTATGGTTTTTATCAGGGCACCATTGGCGGGCCGAACCTGAGGCGCGAAGCTTATACTGCACAGAATGTTTGGGCCAATCTGGAAGACAACGCGCGCGAATTTATAAACAGCCTGCGCGGCATCCAGCTGTGGGACGGTGGTGCCCGTGTATCAATGCTGTACGCGGACTATGCCATCCTGTTCCCGGATTTTGACCGGCAACTGAAAGCCCACCTGATGCGTTTCACAGATGTTCGCATGACAAGCCTGATCGCCAATCTGGACCGGTTCGAACCTGAGATCGAGGACTGGTACATCGCTGATCTCTATAACGGCCATCTGGGCCTGACCACTTCCGCCAACACCAACCCAGCAAGGATTGTTTTAGCCACGGCATCAAACCCAAACGCGTCACCGCAAGACATTGCTGCAATAATCCGGAAAACTGCATCCTCCGGAAAATACCCCAGGCATGTTCAGGAGTTCCTGACTGAATTGGTTGAGCGCAAGCGCCACCTGCGTGAGGCCGAGGTCCAGATAGAAGAACTCGACCCCGGACAAACCCAGGACCAATAGCTTTCCTGCTTCCCAAATCCTTTCACTCATGTTAATGACAACGTAGTCATTTTCGATTGGGAAGCGGAACCATGGTAGAAAAGAAAGACCGGCTGTTGTCGCTGGATGCCCTTCGGGGGCTCAGCGTTATCGGTATGGTACTGGTGAATTCGATTGCGGTTTACCATTATGGCACCGGCAAGCCGGTCTATGGCCCGCTGCTGCATGCGCCCTGGGCGGGGCTAACGGTGGCAGACCTTGTATTCCCCTTCTTCATCTTCATGGTCGGCGTATCGCTGCCTTTCGCGCTGGGCGGACAGAAGGAAGAAGCCGGGTTGACAGGCCCGGTGCTGATACGGCTCTTCAAACGGGCGGTGCTCCTGTTCCTGATCGGGCTCGGGCTGACGCTTTCTTTTGCAGACTGGGACGGCCCGATCCGCCTTCTGGGTGTGCTGCAGCGCATCGGCCTGACCTTCTTCGGAGCCGCCATCCTGTTTCTGACCTTCAGCTGGCGCACGCTGGCGATCATCGCGCTGGCGGTCCTTGTTGGCTATCATGGCCTGCTGCTTGTGGAGGTGCCAGATGCAACGCGTGACCTCTGGGCGCCGGGCCAGAATTTCTCAAGCTGGTTTGACCGCGCCATGCTGGGCGACAATATCTATCACCCCACCGCGCCAATTCCGTTTGAGCCCGAAGGCATTCTGGGCACGCTTCCGAGCATTGCGCAGGCGCTGCTGGGGGTGCTGACCGGGCTTTATATCAAAACCAAAGGCGGGACGATCGATACTGTCGGGCGGCTCGCGCTCGCGGGCACAGTGCTCACCGTGCTGGGTTATGGCCTCGCGCCCTTCCACCCCATCGTCAAGGCCGTATGGTCCTCAACCTTCGTGCTGGCCACAACCGGCCTCGGGCTGCTGACCTTCGCTTTCCTGATCTGGGTGATCGATATCAAGGGTTATCGCGGCTGGTCCGTTACCTTCATGCAGGCCTTCGGCATCAATGCCATCACCGCTTATGTGCTGCACACCTATCTGATGGGGCCGATGCTGCTGAACAGATTCGCGGACCACCTGGTTGACGGCCTTGGCGGCACCATCGGCGTGCCCGCGGCAACGCTCTTACCCGCCTTTGGTGTGATACTCGTGACCTGGCTGCCTGTGGCAATAATGCAAAGACGAAAAATCATCCTGAAAGTATAGTTTCAGGTTTAGCTACCCTTGTAGTCTTAGAATATTGTCCCTATATTTTTTCGTACAACAATAAAAAATATCAATGACGCGAGATAGTGGGGTTCTCAATGCAAATCATCAAAGGCGCGTGCGCGGCCATTACCGGCGCACTCCTGACTGTCAGCTTCTCAGCTGACGCAGCTGAGCCAAAGCTGCCGACAGCCTATAATCCGAATTCAGTGACCGCCCTCAAATATGAGGACATGGACTATCTTCTGGAGAAGACAGTCATGCCGCTTGGGCGGTCAGACCACAAGCCCGCCCGCCGGGTTTGGCCGGGCTCCGGCACCGGCACGCGACTGGTGCGCGACAACCCCAAGCCGTCTAGGCTTGAGGGCAACCGTGTGATGTTCCACGACATCAAGACCAGCGAGCAGGAATTCGTAGTACGCGAGGTTCGGGATGTGCTTCTGGATCTGCCAGACAAGATCGACCTTACGAAGCTGAATAAAAACGAACAGCTGGCATACTGGCTGAACCTGCATAACGCGATTATGTATGCCAAGATTGCAGACCGCTACCCGGTCACGCTGGTGGACCGCATATACGGCGACTGCAGTGATCCAGACGATCAGGACCGCTTCTATTGCGACCGTCAGACGGACTTTATGGGCATGATGATTTCACCCTATGATATCCGCCAGCATGTGCTGGACAATTGGTCTGATCCGGTCGTGATCTATGGTTTCTTCCTCGGGTCTGTTGGGTCACCAAACCTGCGCACCAAAGCCTATACCGGCGAAACCGTCTATACCGACCTTGAAGACAACGCACGTGATTTCGTCAACAGCATCCGCGGCACCTGGATCAAGGATGACCATATCCTCCGTGTTTCCACCTATTATAAAGACGTGGCGCAGAAGTTTCCGAATTTTGACCGCGACCTCCTGGCCCACATCAACAAATATGCCCGCCGCGATTTCGGCTTCCTACTGGGGCCAGTGACCAGCATCGAAGTGAAGCTGGAAGACTGGCATATTGCCGACCTTTATAACGGCTATGTCAGCGCAGCCAACGGTGGCGCCAACTTCCAGTCTGTTGGCCGCAATGGCCGGAACCTGGATGTCAGCATGTATCCGCCCCATGTTCAGCGGCTGCTGACAGATGTTGTCAAGCGCAACATGAACCGCGCCGGCAATGTCAGCATCCAGCAGGTAAAGCTTGAGGCGAAAGACACATCTGAAGAGGAAATGGACGACGAGATTGAAGTCGCACCAACCAGGAAAGACGACACGGATGAAGGGGGCCGCTAGAGGCCTCAGGCTTCAGACAGAACCTTGTAGATTGAGCCGGTGAGCTTTGTTAAGTCCGCCGGCTCAATGATAAGCGGCGGCGTCAGATAGACAATGTCGCGGAATGGCCGGATCCACACGCCTTCGGCCACAAATTTCGGCTTCAGCGCTTCAATCATGGACGCGTCTTCAAGCTGCACCACACCAATAGCGCCTTTCACCCGCACGCTTTTCACATTGTCCAGGAACCCGCAGGGTGCCAGCTCCGCCATCATCTGATGCTGGATGGCCTCGGCCTTGGCTTCATAATCTTCACGCTCGAACAGATCGAGCGAGGCATTGGCCGCCGCACACCCAAGCGCATGCGCCATATAGGTGGGGCCGTGCATCAGTGCTTTCATCGGATCGTCGTCATAAAAGGCATCAAAGATGGTATCGCGCGCTACACAAACGGAAAGCGGCGCCACCCCGCCCGACAGGGCTTTCGACAGTGTCACCATATCGGGCACGATGCCGGCCTGATCAATGGCGAAGCAGGTGCCCGTGCGGTAGAAGCCAGTGAAAATCTCATCGACGATCATCAGCACACCCGCCGCATCACACGCCTGCCTGATCCACTGAAGGGTCTCGGGCGTGTGGAACACCATGCCGCCCGCGCCCTGCACTAGCGGTTCCGTGATCACCGCCGCAACATCCGGCGCGTTGACCTTCAGGAACGCGGCAAAGCGTTCCGCGCCTTCAGCATCCCGCGGCAGGTCGGTCAGCAGGTTTTCCGCCAGCATGCCCTTGAACATGCCGTGCATGCCCTCTTCCGGGTCGCACACTGCCATGGTGCCGAGCGTGTCGCCGTGATAAGTGCCGCGGAAATGCACGAACTTGGTGCGCCTTTCACCCCGGTTCATGAAATATTGCGCCGTCATCTTCATGGCCACCTCAACGGAAACCGAGCCGGATTCCGCAATGAAACAGCGGTTCAGGTCCCCCGGCAGCATGGCCGCGAGGCGTGAACTCAGTTTCAAGGCCTGCTCATGCACCAGCCCGCCGAACATGACATGCGGCATCGCATCAAGCTGCGCCTTCATAGCGTCCAGAATGTGGGGGTGATTGTAGCCGTGCGCCGCCGCCCACCAGCTGGAAATGCCGTCAATCAGCTCGCGCCCGTCATCCAGCGTGATGCGCACGCCACTTGTTGCCTTCACGGGCAAGGGCGGTGTTGCCGTCTTCATCTGGGTATAGGGCAGCCAGATATGCTGGATGCCCTCATCAAACCATGTGGGGGTACCCGCCATGTTTACGCCGGGCTGAGGCCAAGCTTCGAGAACAGGGCCATGTCCTTGTTGTTTTCAGGGTTCGGCGTGGTCAGAAGCTGCTCGCCATAGAAAATGCTGCTGGCGCCCGCGAGGAAACACAGCGCCTGCGCTTCTTCGGTCATTTCCTGGCGACCGGCCGAAAGGCGCACTTCCGCCTTCGGCATCATGATGCGGGCGACCGCAATGGTGCGCACGAACTCAAGTGGGTCGAGGCGCTCAACATGCTCAAGCGGCGTGCCAGGCACTGCCACCAGCATGTTGATCGGCACGCTGTCCGGGTGCTGATCAAGGTTCGCCAGCGTCTGCAGCATGCCCGCACGGTCTTCAACGCGCTCGCCCATACCCACAATGCCGCCGGAGCAGACATTGATGCCCGCATCACGCACACGGTTCAGCGTGTCGATCCGCTCCTGATAGGTGCGGGTGGTGATGATTTCGCCGTAGAATTCTTCGGACGTGTCGACATTGTGATTGTAATAATCGAGGCCGGCATCCTTCAGCTTTTTGGTCTGGCAGTCAGACAGCATGCCCAGCGTCATGCAGGTTTCCATGCCCAGGTCCTTCACGCCTTCAACCATGGCCACAATCGTGTCCATGTCACGGTCCTTCGGACTGGTCCAGGCTGCACCCATGCAGTAGCGCGACGCGCCGCCGGCCTTGGCCTTCTTGGCGGCGTCGATCACGCGCTCTACTTCCATCAGCTTGGTGGCTTCAAGGCCGGTTGTCTTTTTATGCTTGGCCGACTGGGAGCAGTAACCACAGTCTTCCGCACAGCCACCGGTCTTGATGGAGATCAGCTGGCTCAACTGCACTTTATTGGGATCATGATAGATGCGGTGAACGCGCCCGGCCTCAAACACCAGGTCCATAAAAGGCTTTTCAAACAAGGCCATAACTTCTTGGCGCGTCCAGTCGTGGCGGATCGGGGCATCAGCATTGTTGGCGGCGTCGAAAGTAGCTGGGGCGTTCATGTTTCTCTCCATTGCCGCACGGGCTTTGTGCGGTCGGTTTTATTTGGCCGCTAATGTGCGGGGATAGGCCGCGAAGTCAAGGAAAAAGGCCCATTGACTGGACGCCGGACAGTGCTTAAGTCACCCCCATGCAACAGAATGTGAAAGCCGCCATGCCCAGCCCAGACAGTCCGTCAGACAGTCCATCAGCCTGCCCTACCGACAGCCTGTCTGATTTCGCCCTCGGCAAGCTGGCAACCCTTGAAGCCAGGAACCAACGCCGCACGCTGGTGGACACGGCCCGGTCTGCCGCCATGGCGCTGTCGGTGAACGGCGGCGCCCCACTCATCAGCTTCACAGACAATGACTATCTGGGCCTGTCCACCCACCCGGACGTGGTGGCGGCGGCCAAGGCGGCGGCAAACGAATATGGTGCGGGGTCTGGCGCCAGCCGGCTGGTAACCGGCAACCACCCGCTGTACCGCGCGCTCGAAGAAAAGATCGCTACCATCAAAGGCACGGAAGATGCGGCCGTGTTCGGCTCAGGCTATCTGGCGAATGTCGGCATTATCCCGACGCTTGTGGGCAAGGACGACCTGATCATCGCGGATGAGCTGGTGCACACCTGCATCCATGCGGGCATGCAACTGTCACGCGCCACGGTGAAATTCTTCCGCCATAATGATGTCGCCCACGCTGCGGAGCTTTTGGCCGAGCACCGCGCCGCCCATAACCGCTGCCTGATGGTGGTGGACGGGGTCTATTCCATGGACGGTGATATCGCCCCCCTCAAGGATCTCGGCCTGCTGGCCAGAAACCATGATGCCTGGCTAATGAACGACGACGCCCATGCGCTGGGGACCATTGGTGGGGGACGCGGGTCCATGTACGCCACGGGGGCGGAAGGCCTTGTCCCACTGCAGATGGGCACACTCTCGAAGGCTGTCGGGTCCTATGGCGGCTATCTGGCAGCATCAAAGCCGGTGATCGACCTGATCAAGACCCGCGCGCGGTCTTTCATCTATACCACCGGCCTGCCACCCGCCGCTGTTGGCGCGAGCCTGAAGGCGCTTGAGCTGATCGAAACCGACGCTGCCATGGTGGCGCGTCCGGTCAAGCTCGCGCAGGTATTTGCCGAAGTGCTGGGCCTACCCAGACCCGAGACACCCATCGTACCACTTGTGATCGGCACGGAAACCGACGCCCTGGACGCGTCAGAACAGCTGACCAGGGAAGGCTTCAAAGTCATCGCTTTCCGCCCGCCCACCGTGCCTGAAGGCACCTCCCGCCTGCGCTTCAGCTTTTCCGCCAGCCACCGGGACGCGGATGTCGCGCGGCTGATTGAGGTATGCCAAAAACTGGATTTGGGGGGCTGATATGGCAGGGCTTTTCATCACTGCAACCGGTACGGAAATCGGCAAAACGCTGGTGACCGCCGCGCTGTGCCATCAGGCGCGTGAGGCAGGCACGCCTCTGCAGACGCTGAAGCCCATCATCAGCGGCCTGGACGCTGACACCATGGCCGACAGCGACACCGCCGTGATCGCACAGGCCCTTGGCTTGCCCATCAATGACACGACTTTTGACCAGATCTCCCCTTTCCGCTTCAAGGCGCCGCTGGCCCCCACCATGGCGGCCAAGGCCGAGGGCCGAACGCTGGATTATGATGCTGTCATCCAAACCTGCCGGGGGGCACTTGAAAGTGATAACTTTACCCTGATCGAAGGGGTTGGTGGGTCTTTCGTACCTCTTGCTGATGGCCGGCTTGTAGCTGACTGGATTACCGACCTGGGACTGGAGAGCATCCTGGTTGCAGGCAGCTATCTGGGCACCATCTCCCATACCATCAGTACGCTGGAGGCCATGCAGGCGCGCGGCCTGAAGGTACGGGCGATTGTGGTCAGTGAAAGCGCGCCCGGCACGCTTTACGCCAACCCGGACCTGGCTGAAACAGCGAATGAAATAGAGCGCCTGACCGGCCTGCCGGTGGCCACCATCCCGCGCATCCAGGCAGCACACCCCTGGCGCCATGTGCCGCCGCTCCTGCACCTGCTAGACGCCTGAACGCCTCAAGATCACTGCTCCAATTTGGCACGGCAAGCCTTGCCAAGGGGCGGCAGCTTTCACCCGGCAGCTTTGTCCGCTCACACGCAAAACGGGTGACACAATAAGGGTGCTTTTCGCCCAACCCCTTGAAAACCCTAAAGGCCAAAAGTTGGCACGCCTGTTGCTGATAAAGAGGGCAAGTTTAAAACGCCGCTTCTAGGAGGTCTTCAGATGCAACAGTCCCTGCCATTCGATCCAAACTATTATTTTGGTCTCGTTGCCGAGAACCTTCTGAAGAACTTGGGCCCCAAGGCGCTGGACTATGCAGATGAGGCTCTATCGAAGATGAAGGCGATTGGCGACGAAGAGGGGTTCGATCTTTGGCTATCGATCCATGAGCATCTGACCACCATCGCAGCAGACTCGTTTAAGACACGCCGGACCATCGTCCACTAAATACAGTTTCAGTTTCGAGTTTGCGGACGGAACAACTCTCAGCACCCGGCACCCAACCGTTCCGTCCGTTTTACCGGGAACACCCAACCCGGTAAAAGCCCGCCCTCACCCAGGGCGGGCTTTATTTATGTGTGCGCCCGGACACCCCCCGAAAAATACGCAATCGGTGGGCGACAAAAACATTTCAAATGTCTATATTTCCTTGAAATAGCGGCTGTTCTGCTCATTCTTACAAAAAAAGATAATCATACCGATCACCAAACGGAGACTCTTTTGTGGAAAGTGTCAGCACCCTAATCGGCCAGCTGGAGGCGGTCGATACCAGCCACGATGTGTGGCAGCTGTTCCTGGATTTTGTCAGCGACCGCGGTTTCAAGTGCGCCACCTATGGCTATAGCTATGCGCCGATCAATTCGCGGGTGGAGACCGACAATGGCAAGGACACGCACGTGCGGGTTTCCCTTGCTGGTCGCACCTGGATCACCAGCATGCCTAAAGAAGGCGTTGAGGAATATCTGAGTCGGAAGTATGAGAAGGTGGACCCGATGATCCACCAGATCGAGAAGCGGTCCATGCAGCCGCTGTATATGGCACGGGAGCTTCTGGACCCGCGCGACCCCAACTTCGAAGGCTTCGACTTCCTGCTCCAAAGAGCCGAGCACTATGGCATCTTTTCCGCCGTAGGCTTCCCGCTCAGGCATCCGTTCGGGCGCGGCCACGGTGAAGTAACGCTGCACTGCGAGCATCCGTTCGATAAACTGAAGAACATCATGAAAATGCATGGCGACGAAGTGCACCTGGCCAGTCTCTATATGCACACATTCTATCAGCCGCTTGAGCGTACCGAACGCGCCGCCAGCGTGGGCATCAAAGGCCGGCCTCTTGAGGTACTGCAGCAACTGAATGCCGGGCTCACGAACGGCCAGATTGCAGACCGCCTGGGCGTCAGCGCACCGACGGTATCGTTCCATATCAAGGAACTGAAAGACGCGCTTGAAGTGACAAGCACCCGTGAAATCCTGCCAAGCGCCCTCCGCCTGGGCATCCTCGAGGACTAACCCCCGCCTTGCCAAGCACTTGCATGCCTTCTATATAGCGCCGCTGTTAACGCGCTATATAGAAATAGCGCGTAAACTTGGCACTTAAGGCAACGCGCGGTCCCGCCGCGACGGTACAGTCACCCATTGGGTTAGGGTTATGAAAAATGGATGATACCGACGAACGGTTCGCAGCCCATCTGGATGTTACGGGCATGCTGTGTCCCATGCCGGTCCTCAGGACCCGACGCAAACTGGATGATCTGTCGCCCGGCGACATGCTGCTGGTTGAGGCCAGCGATCCGGCCGTGGTGCAGGACATGCCAGCCTTTTGCTCTATGGCTGGTCACACGCTGGTCATGGCCCGCGTGGAAGGCGAGAAATATCTGTTTGAGATCAGGAAAGGTGACGGCGAGCAGGCCTGAACCAGCCACCCAGGTAGCAGCGCGCCCTTATTTGCGGCCCAGGACACCCGCGAGCCAGCCAGCCCCAAGCGCCACAAACACGGCCACGATGCCATACCAGAAAGGGTATCCGTGAGCGAAGTTATAGGCGGCGCGTTCAAACCCTTCCTTGTCCACTGTAAGCGCGATACGGTTTCTTGACCGCATGCTGCCATGCTGGAAAATGAAGGTTTCCACAATAAATTCCCCAACCGGTACATTCGCTGGCAGGTGCACGTTGGTGCGGAACAGGCCCTGGCCAATGATGGCCACTTCATCGCGTTCCTGCCGGTACAGGCCCTCGTTGCTTCTGAGACGGAAAAGCGCATCGCGGAACTCAGGGTCAGGCATGGCGAGGCCCGCACCTGTTTCCGCCACCAGCGGCAGGTTATGGAAGCCGATCCCATAGGATGCGAAAGCGACCGGGGTGGCAATTTCCTTCAGGGGGCGCGTAGCCGCAACCGCATAATAACCAGGTGCGGACGGGAAGCGTAGATTGTCCTGATTGACCCAGATGGCCCCAACCTTGGCCTTCTTGCGGACAACGGCTGCAGATTCAGGCCCGCGCACCACAATCACCACATCATAGTCATCCTGGCGCACATCGATGTTGGTGGAACCAACAGCGCCAAAAAGGATCAATTCTGCGCCGGAAAAGCTATAGCGAATTTCGATCCGCTTGTTTGAAAGATCAGTCACCAGCCCGTTCACCGGCACGGCGAGACCCAGTAACAGGCCGCAGAAAATGGCAAGGCGAGCAATCATCAATTATGCTCCCCCATCACGTCCATGTCGGTCACGGAATACAGCTCAGGCGGTTCGACCATCAGCGCCACAGCCATCTTCGCGCACACCAGCAGTACCATCAGGGCCAGCAGGGCCCTCAATTGTTCCGCCTTGAGCTTCATGCCGATCCGGACGCCAAACTGGGCGCCAATCACCGCGCCGGGCAGCAGCAGGATGGCCAGGAAAATATCAACCGTCTGCGTATTCACCGAATGGAAAACAGTGGTCAGCGCCGTGACAAAGATAATTTGCAGCAGCGAAGTGCCAATCACCACGTTGGTGGGCATGTTGAGAAGATAGATCATCGCCGGCACCATCACGAAGCCGCCGCCAACACCCATGATGGCGGACAAGACACCAACGAAAAAGCCGATCACCAGCGGCAACAGCACGGAGATATAAAGCCGCGATTTGCGGAAACGCATCTTGAACGGCAAGGCATGAATCCACGCCTTGTGGCGCTCTTCGCGCGGTTTCCTGGGCGGCACGATACCCCGCCGCTGGCGAATAATAGCGCGCATGCTCTCCCAGAACATCAGGCCCCCAATGAGCCCCAGAAACACCACATAAGCCAGGGAGATCATCAGATCCACCTGCCCCTGTGCGCGCAGAATCGTAAAGATTTCCGCGCCGATAAAGGCACCAACCCCACCACCTGCGATCAGCACGCCCCCCATTTTGAAATCGACGCCCTGTCGCCTCCAGTGGGCAATCACGCCCGACACACTGGCGGCGGTAATCTGGTTCGACTGGGTTGCCACAGCAACCGCGGGCGGCACTCCGGCGAATATAAGAAGCGGAGTCATCAGGAAGCCGCCACCGACGCCGAAAATGCCAGACAACAAACCCACAAGCGCACCCATGCCCATGACCAAAAAGATGTTCATCGACAATTCTGCTATGGGTAGATACAGAGGCATGCTGCTTCGGTTTCCAAAATGGACAGCGGACGAGTTAACTCAAAGACCTACCGAAACTAATTGTAAAATGCAAACAAAGGCCTAATGGCGGCGAACCATTATGCGCCTTTTACGCCTTTACTGTTGCGGCGGCCATATTGAGCAAGCGCATCTTCAAGGGCAGGCCCCAGCCGGCCGGTGATCCAGAGGCTGTACATCTTATAGTCACCAATCAGCGACCACTTCCAGTAGTCGAAGGTGGCAGGCTTGTTTTTCTCGAACACGAAATGGCCAACCCAGGCGAAGCTGTAGCCGCACAGCGGCACCGCCAGAAGCAGCCACCAGTTCTGGCTGTAGATGGCATAAACCATGACAAGCGTCGCCAGCGTCGTGCCCATATAGTGCAGCGCCCGACAGACCGGGTCAGCATGCTCAGCCAGATAATAAGGAAAAAACTCCCGGAAACTCTCAAATTTTGGTGCCATGATCACTCCCCTTTGCTGGCAATTGCCTTACACCGCCCCCTTTAGACACCGAGTCGCAGTGGATTCCACCAATTAGCTAAGCCATTTTGGCCAAAATCAAACTCATGCGTCCAGAAAATATAAAGGATTTCCAAGAGTCTAGCAATTGTGATTGGATCGCGGTTGACGTTAACGTAAACGTCAACTATCTAATGAACCACATTAGAGGGAACCTTTCATGCCTGCAGACAAGCCAATATCCTACTCTATCAAAGAGCTGGCCTGCGACTTCGGCGTGACGCCAAGAACGCTTCGTCACTATGAGGACCAGGGCCTGATTTCGCCCGAGCGCCAGGGCCAGAACCGAATCTATAGCCAGGAAGACCGTGTGCGTCTGGCCTGGATCCTGCGCGGCAAACGCGTGGGCTTTTCACTGTCCGAGATCGGCGAGATGCTCGATCTCTATAATGTAGGCGACGGTCGTGAGACCCAGCGCGCCGTCACTGTTGACCGCTGCCGGGAACGGATCCGGGCTCTTGAAGCCCAGCGGGACGACATCAATGCCACCATCGAAGAACTGCAAGAATTCTGCGAGCTGATCGCCAACCTGATCCGCGACAAGGATCGGGGCTTGTGGGTGCGCCGGGATACCGGCCAGCCGCTGGGCAAATATCAGCCGTAACAACCATTCGATAAATTCTAGAACAACCAACATAGTTGAGGACCAAAAATGCCAATCTATCGCGCCCCTGTGAAAGACCAGCTCTTTATCCTGAATGAAGTGCTGAATATCGGCAAATATTCCAACCTGCCAGGCTATGCGGAAGCGACCCCGGATCTTGTCAGCGCCATCCTTGAAGAAGGCGCCAAGTTCTGTGAGAACGAGCTTCAGCCCATCAACTACTCTGGCGACCGCGAAGGCTGCACGCGCCATGAAGACGGCACGGTAACCACGCCCAAGGGCTATAAGGAAGCCTACCAGAAGTTTGTCGAGAACGGCTGGTCCAGCCTGACGTCCGACCCCGAGTATGGCGGCCAGGGCCTGCCGCACGTGCTGGGCTTCTGTTTTGAAGAAATGATGATTTCCTCGAACCACGCCTTTGCCATGTACCCGGGCCTCTCGGCGGGCGCCATGGCAGCGATCACAATCGACGGCACAGACGAGCAGAAACAAACCTACCTGCCGAAAATGGTTGCGGGCGAATGGACAGGTACGATGAACCTGACGGAGCCACACTGTGGTACCGACCTTGGCATGCTGCGCACCAAAGCCGAGCCAAATGAGGATGGCTCCTACGCCATTTCCGGCACCAAGATCTTCATCTCGGCCGGTGACCATGACCTGGCGGAAAACATCATCCACCTGGTGCTGGCGCGCCTGCCAGATGCACCGAAGGGCGTGAAGGGTATCTCCCTCTTTATCGTGCCGAAATACAAGCTGGACGCTGACGGAAACCCGGGCGAGTTCAACAATGTGAATGTAGCCTCCATCGAAGAAAAGATGGGCATCCACGGCAACTCCACCTGTGTCCTGAACTATGAAGGTTCGGAAGGCTACCTGATCGGCGAGCCACACAAGGGCCTCAAGTCCATGTTCATCATGATGAACGCAGCCCGCATCGGCGTGGGCATGCAGGGCCTTGGCAACTCTGAAGTTGCTTACCAGAACGCTGTTGAATATGCCCGTGACCGCATCCAGGGCCGCTCGCTGACCGGGCCGAAGAACCCGGACGGCGCCGCCGACCCGATCATCGTGCACCCGGACGTACGCCGCATGCTGATGAACGCCAAGGCCTTCAACGAAGCATCCCGTGCCGCAAGCCTGTGGTGTGGCCTCCTGGTTGACCTGGCGCACAAGGCAGAAACCGAAGAAGAGCGCCAGTGGGCGGACGATATGGTCAGCCTGCTGACCCCGATCATCAAGGGTGTCTTCACCGACCGCGGGTTCGAATATTGCGTATCCAGCCAGCAGATTTTCGGTGGCCACGGCTATATCGCCGAAACCGGCATGGAACAGTTTGTCCGCGACGCGCGCATCTGTCAGATCTATGAAGGCGCCAACGGTATCCAGGCGCTTGACCTGGTGGGCCGCAAGTTGGGCGCCAACGGCGGCCGCGGCGTGCAGGCTTTCTTCAAATATGCGGCTGAAGTTCGCGAAAGCGCCAAAGGCGACGACCGCCTGCGTCCGTTCACCGACGCGCTGGGCCAAGGCCTAAAGGACCTGCAGCAGGCCACCATGTGGCTGATGCAGAACGGCATGGCCAACCCGGACAATGCGGGTGCCGCATCCACGCCTTACATGCACCTGTTTGGCCACGTCCTGTTGGGCCTGATGTGGACCCAGATGGCAAAAGTTTCTACTGACGCGCTGGACGCGGGCACATCTGATCCTACCTTCTATGAGAACAAGCTGGCCACCGGTCGCTACTATGTGAAGCGCCGCATGCCAGAGATCAAAGCCTTGCTTGCAGAACTTGAGACCGGCGCCGAAGACGTCATGGCGCTCGACGCAGCAAACTTCTAAGCACACGGATTCAAGGGGAGTTAATCCAAGATGACCGAAGCCTATATTTATGACGCCGTCCGCACGCCACGAGGCCGTGGCCGCAAGGATGGCAGCCTTCACGAAATCACGCCGATGCAGCTGGCGACCCAGGTTCTTGAGGCCGTGCGTGACCGCAACGAACTGGACACGGAAAACGTCGATGACGTGATCCTGGGCTGTGTAGCCCCGGTTGGCGAACAGGGCGCGGATATCGCCCGTGTTGCCGCCATCAACGCGGGCTACGCCGAAACAACTGCCGGCTTCCAGCTGAACCGCTTCTGTGCCTCTGGCCTTGAAGCTGTGAACGTAGCCGCAGCCAAAGTGATGTCCGGTGAAGCCGACATGGCCATCGGCGGCGGCGTTGAAAGCATGAGCCGTGTGCCCATGGGCAGCGACGGCGGCGCCTGGCCGGCAGACCCGGCCGTGGCCTTCCACAGCTATTTCGTGCCGCAAGGCATTTCCGCAGACCTGATCGCCACCAAATACGGCCACAGCCGTGACGACGTGGATGCCTATGCGGTTGAAAGCCAGAAGCGCGCGAAAGCCGCGTGGGACGACAAGCGCTTCTCGAAATCCATCGTGCCGGTCCGGGACGTTGTTGGCATGAATGTGCTGGACCACGACGAGTTCATGCGCCCCGAGACCACCATGCAAAGCCTTGGCGCACTGAAGCCAAGCTTCGTTCAAATGGGTGAGTTCGGCTTTGATAACGTGGCGCTGCAGAAATACCCTGAGTTTGAGCGCATCAACCACGTGCACCATGCGGGCAACTCGTCCGGCATCGTGGACGGCGCCTCTGCCATCCTCGTTGGCTCCAAGGAAATGGGTGAAAAGCTCGGCCTCAAGGCCCGCGCCCGCATCCGCTCCATGGCGTCTATCGGCTCAGAGCCAACCATCATGCTGACAGGCCCTGAATTTGCGGCCCAGAAAGCGCTGAAGAAGGCTGGCATGAGCACGTCCGACATTGATGTGTGGGAACTCAATGAAGCCTTCGCATCAGTGGTGCTGCGCTTCATGGAAGCCCTGAACATCGACCACGGCGACATCAACGTGAACGGCGGCGCCATTGCCATGGGCCACCCGCTTGGTGCTACCGGCGCAATGATCCTGGGCACGGTCCTGGATGAGCTGGAGCGTTCCGGCAAATCCACCGCGCTTGCCACGCTGTGTATCGGCGCCGGCATGGGCACCGCAACCATCATCGAACGTGTTTAAGAAGCGCAAGGGGAGTATTGAAAATGACTGAGACCATTCGCTACGAAGTAGACGGCGACGGCATCGCGCTTCTGACGATCGACCTGCCAAACGCCAGCATGAACGTTTTTAACGCCCAGCTGATCGAAGACCTTGACGCCACTGTCGACAAGGTGCTGGCTGACGACGCGGTCAAAGGCGCTGTGATCACCTCCGGCAAGGACGCCTTCCTTGCGGGCGCTGACCTGAACATGCTGGGTTCCCAGGAAGCTGACCAGACGCCTGAGCAGGCGTTTGAAAATGCCTTCCGCCTCAACAAGATCCTCCGGAAAATGGAAACCGGCGACAAGGACCGCAAGGTTCTGATGAAAGAAGGCACCAAGCCTTTCGCCGCAGCCGTGAACGGCCTCGCCCTTGGTGGCGGGTTCGAGTTGGTGCTGGCATGCCACTACCGCGTGATTTCCGACACACCTGCCATGCAGCTTGGCTTCCCTGAAGTGATGGTTGGCCTGCTGCCGGGTGCCGGCGGCACACAGCGCCTGCCACGCCTGACAGGCATCCAGGCTGCCGCACAAGCCATCACCACCGGCAAGCCATATAACGGCCAGATCGCCCTTGGCCTTGGCATCGTGCAGGAAATGGTGCCGGGTGATCAGGTTGTCGCCAAAGCCAAAGAGTGGGTCAAAAAGTCCCCATCGGCGCTCGCGCCTTGGGACAAGAAAGGCTTCAAATATCCGGGCGGCGCGGGCGCAATGAACCCGGCGTCCGTTCAGACCTTCGTGGGCGCAAACGCCATGGCGCAGAAGCAGACACAGCACAACTACCCGGCTGTGGAAGCCATCCTGTCATGCCTCTATGAAGGCGGCATTGTTGATTTCGACACCGCGATCCGGATCGAAAGCAAATATTTCATGAAGCTCCTCTCGGGCCCTGTGGCACCGAACATGATCCGCAGCCTGTTCATCAACAAGCAAGCGGTCGAGAAAGGTTCGCTGCGCCCTGACGGGTTCGAGCGCAAGAAAGTCAAGCGCCTGGGCATGCTGGGCGCCGGCCTGATGGGCGCGGGCGTGGCTTATGTTTCCGCCAAAGTGGGCATGGAAGTGGTGCTACTGGACCGCGAGATGGCCGCTGCCGAAAAAGGCAAAGACTATAGTCGCAAGCTCGTGGAAAAAGGCATCAGCCGCGGCAAGGTGACAAAAGAGAAAGGCGACGCCCTTCTCGAGCGCATCATCCCGACCGACAGCTATGACGACCTGAAGGACTGCGACCTGATCATCGAGGCTGTGTTCGAAGCCGAAGACATCAAGAAGGACGTGACCGAGAAGACCGAAGCGGTTATCGGCAAGGACGTTGTGTTTGCATCGAACACTTCCACGCTGCCGATCACGGGTCTGGCGAAAAACTTTACCCGCCCGCACCAGTTTATCGGCATTCACTTCTTCTCGCCGGTCGACAAGATGCCGCTCGTGGAGATCATCATGGGGGAAAAGACCGACGACGCAACGCTTGCGCTTGCGCTCGATTATGTTTCCCAAATCAAGAAGACCCCGATTGTCGTGAACGACAGCCGCGGCTTCTACACCAGTCGCTGCTTCGGCACGTACGTGCAGGAAGGCTATGCCATGGTCAAGGAAGGCGTGAACCCGGCCCTGATCGAGAATGCAGGCAAGATGGCCGGCATGCCGGTTGGCCCGCTGGCGGTTGGCGACGAAGTGGCGATCGACCTCAGCTACAAAGTGGGCATGGCGACACGGAAAGCACTGGGCGACGCCTATGTCCCAAGCCCTGCTGATGACTTTGTCGAGAAAATGGTTGTGGAGCTGGAGCGTTTCGGCCGCAAGAACGGCAAGGGTTCCTATGTGTATCCTGAAGACGGCAGCCCCAAGCACCTGTGGCCTGGCCTTGCCGAGCAGTTCCCGCTCGCTGATGACCAGCCAAGCGTGGATGAAGTGAAATCCCGCCTGATGGTTCGCATGGCCGTTGAATGCGCCCGCTGTTTCGAGGAAGGCGTGCTTCGCGATACGGCCTCGGGCGACATTGGCGCCATCTTCGGCTGGGGCTTCGCACCCTTCACCGGCGGCCCGTTCAGCTTTATCGACACCATGGGTGTTGATGAATTCGTGGCAGAAGCAGACCGTCTGGCACAGGCCTACGGTGCCCGCTTCACACCACCACAGCTGCTGCGCGACATGGCAAACAAGGGCGAGACCTTCTACACCAAAGGCGACAGCCGCGGGCGTATCCCGGCCAAAGCCGCTTAAAAATTTCGCCAGTTCTGGCGCTGTACTGAGTAACAAAGGGGCTGCTTCGGCGGCCCCTTTTTGTTAGGGTGCCGGAAACGATGGGGAAAATGATGCGTTTTTTGATTTTATCTTTGATGATAGCGCTTGGCACACATGCCGCAGCTGACCAAACCGAACCTGCTCCCATACAGGGATATACAACTGAAACATTGAGAAATCCGATCTTCGATGCGGCGCATACAGCCGTTAACACCGCACGTTTTTCCAACTGGTTGACCGAAAATATAGAAAAAATCCCACCACAAAAATGGCCTCCATATCGGGAACACCTTTACGAGCTGATCAACTCCCAAATAATCCAAAGCTACGATCAGACAGGTTTGGTCATGCCAAAGGATGATGACCTTATACTAATGTCCCTTTTTATGTGGGCTGAAAGGTTGGGGGTATATGGGGGAGCACAAGTTTACAATCGGGTCAGACCGAAAGGCATTGAGGTTTTGCCTGTATCCCTACCCCTTCCGGGAGATTTTCAACTGAAATTGGAGGGTGATTTGTTTCACCTTTCCACGGCTCAACAGGGCTGGAAGGTTTACTACCCCTATTTCTTTATGCTTCACGATATTCGCGCCATTAGGACGACCGAAGGGCATACCGCGGCCATCATCACGCTCTCAACCGGCACTGCTTGGCATACTGACCAAACCGGGAAATCGCAGGCAACAATTATGCTGATTGTGTCGCCCGACGCTGAACCAGCTGCTTTTGAAAGTTATTGGAACAAGCTGTTTGGACTTGAAGGAATTTCTTCAGCCAAACTGGCAACGCGGGCAGACCTAGCAAGCAGACATGTTGCCGATTACAGCTTTGGTCCCAACAAAGACAAAACATTACACCGGGAGTTCACAAGCTGGCGAACTGGCAGAAGGATGTTTGGGGTTATGTATTCTGGTCTTGATGGTACCTATCAATGGAACCATCGCCATTTTGAGGACTTCATCAATGCGATGTCCTTTTCTGCTCCTGGGGTAACACCAAAGGAACAGTAGGTGTTTCTAGGCGCCCAACCTCAACACAGATCCTCCTCTTTCATTTTATTGCATTTGCAACTATCATCCCGCCATACAAGCATGGGGATGCTCGGGGAGATAATGCATGAGCTGGATCAGGACGGTGCCGTTTGGGGAAGCGGCGGGGAAACTGCGCGCGATTTATGAGCGGGTCAAAGGGCCGGACGACAATGTGGACAATATCCTGATGGCCCACAGCCTCAGGCCACATACGCTTGAAGGCCATATGACGCTCTATAAATATGTGCTGCACCACAGTGCCAACAAGCTGCCCAAGTGGCTTCTTGAGACCATCGGCACCTACGTCAGCCTCCTCAACGACTGTGCTTACTGCATAGAGCATCACTTTGTCGGCCTGAGGCGCCTTCTGGCGGACGACACCAAATCCTTCGCCATCAGGCGCGCCATGGAACAGGGTGACCTGGCCCCAACCATCTCAGACAGCCATCTTTCGGCCCGCGATGTGGCCGCGCTGGATTATGCCGCTCTCCTGACCCGAACGCCGTCTGCCGTCAGCGAAAACCATATCGATGCCCTGCGCGCGGCGGGCTTCGATGACGGCGAGATACTCGAGATCAATCAGGTCACCGCCTATTTCGCCTATGCCAACCGTACGGTTCTCGGCCTTGGGGTTACCACAGACGGCGACGCGCTGGGTCTCAGCCCCGGCGACAATGACGACCCCGACAATTGGGGCCACAACTGAGCGTCATGCACCCCGCTCAGCCAGCCGCTTCTTGATACGGCTGAGCGCCACCGGGGTAATACCCAGATAAGCCGCGATATCCTGTTGGGTCACGCGCGCGGCCAGTTCAGGCATGCGCGCCAACAGCCGCTGGTAGCGCTGTTCAGCGGACAGGCACAGCAATTCATACTCCCGGCGCTCTTTCTTCATCGCAAGGTCAAGCAGCAGGCCGGTGACCATCTCGGACAACAGCGGATGCCGGGCTGCCACATCGCGCAGATGGTCATACGAGAAACGCTCCAGGACACAGTCTTCCATGCAGACGAGACTGAAGGTTGCGGGCTCTGCCGCACAAGCAGCCGTCAGGCTACCGATCACCTTCCCGGCCTCCAGGAACGACTTGATCTGCTCGCCGCCGCTTTCGGTGACATAATAGGCTTTCAGGAAACCTGCACGGATCAAATAAAGGCTTGGGTCCGTATCTCCCTGCCTGAATACATGGCTGCCGCGCGCAAACTCGCGCCTTTCCCCATGGTCTTTCAGATAGTCGGAAAAATCCATCGCCTCTTAACCCAGGTTAATGCCGCCGCCTCATGCGCAGCCTTATCGTCCCTTCACAATAAGGAACATGCGAGGCGAAAATGCAATTTCAATTGAAAGATAAAACCATTCTGATCACCGGCGGCACCGCGGGCGTGGGACGGGCACTGACAGAGAGGCTCCGGCACGAGAACCGGGTGATCGTGCTTGGACGAAACCCTGAGAAACTTCAGGAACTCGCCCGCACTGGCCCTAACGTTGAGACAATTGAAGCTGATCTGGCGAACCTGAATGCCGTCCGGTCGGCCATCCACAGTATCCGGGATATGGGCGCGCTGGATGTGCTGATCAACAATGCCGCCATCCAGCATACTCCCTTATTCACTGACCCCGTTTTCGACCCCAATAGCATCACCGAAGAAATCTCGGTGAATTTTACCAGCCTCTGTCACCTTATCCACGGCCTGCTGCCGTGCCTTGAGGCCGCCGGGAATGCCCGCATCCTCAATATCAACTCGGCCCTTGGGTTGGTGCCCAAGACCAGCTCCGCCGTGTACTGCGCCACCAAAGGCGCGCTCAATGTCCTGACCCAGTCGCTCAGGTACCAGCTTGAGGGCACAGGCATTCAGGTCCAGCAGGCCATATTGCCCCTTGTAGACACGGCCATGACCACGGGCCGGGGCAGCGGCAAGATATCGGCGCAGGACGCCGCGCAGGCCATTATTCGTGGCCTTGAAAAGGATGTGCCCGACAACCGGGTCGGTAAAGTGAAGCTGTTGATGATCCTCCACCGCATCAGCCCGGCCCTTGCCGCCCGCATCCTGAAGGGAGCATGACATGGCTGCCCTTGTGAAAATATTCCTGATACTGGCGCTTGGGTTTGCATCAACTTTCATTGTCCTGAACGCCGCGGGCGTTCTGACCACCGCCCAGATCGAAGGTTGGCTCACAACCGCCTCAAGCCTGTCGCCTGGGCTGGTGGCGCTGATCATCGCGGCGCTTTTGTTCGCAGACCTGTTCATTGCCATGCCGACCCTGACCCTGTGCCTGCTGGCGGGCTATTTTCTGGGTTTTGGCATGGGCAGCCTGGCCACCATCACCGGACTTACGCTTGCAGGCATATGTGGCCATGGGCTGAGCCGGCATTATGGCGACCGCCTGCTCAGGCGCATCGCCAGGAGCGAGCAGCAGATATCGGAGGCAAAATCCATGTTCCAAACCCATGGCTTCCTGATGATCCTGATCGCACGCGCCATGCCCATCATCCCCGAAGTGTCAGCCTGCCTGTCCGGCATCACACGAATGCGGTTCAGCCGTTTCCTGGCGGCATGGTGGCTGGGATCCGTCCCCTATTGCCTGATCGCGGCCTACGCCGGGTCTGTCAGCACGGTGGACGATCCCATGCCCGCTGTATATACCGCCCTCGCGCTATCCGGTACGCTCTGGACGGTCTGGTTCTATTTCTATCGGCGGGTATGGGCCAAAATCTAGACCCGCCCTTGCATCCGGCCGACGGCAACTATTCAGCCCGAAGTTTGTGCTGCGGAGACCATGGCCTTTGTGCTAGCTCACCGTTAAGATGGCGCTGTCAGGGAGTTTGTTATGCCGCCTTTATCAATTGATCCCCGGTTTCAGGAATTCGGCTTTGCCGTCCATGTGGGCGCGCTTGAGTATGACGTTTCTGTGCGTCCCGCCCCGCCTGCGCTCACGCATTCCATTGAGGATGGCGCGGAGATGCGGTTGCAGGAACTTCTGGGCGAAGCAGCCGCGAGCGATCCTGTGATCGCGAACGTGCGCGCGGCTTTCAAGGCCTGTGGCAAGGACCCAAGCCGCTACCGCCCATCAAGCGAGGCCCTGACCCGCCGCGTGATTGCCGGCAAGCCGCTCTATCAGGTCAATAATGTGGTCGACAGTGGCAACCTGGTGTCGCTGATGACCGGGATTCCCATCGGCATCTATGACACCGCAAAAATTGACGGCGACATGCAGCTGACCATCGGCGTCAAGGGCGACAGCTATAACGGCATCGGCCGCGGGTCCATCAACCTGGAAGGCCTGCCGGTGCTGAAGGACGACAAGGGCCCCTTTGGCACACCTTTTTCCGACAGCGCCCGCACGGCAGTGACGGAAGACACCACCAACATCGTGATCGTGCTGTTTGGCCTCAACATCGATATCGCCCATGTGGAAGCGGCTGCCGAGATCGGCGACACGCTGATCACCCGATTCTGCGCCCCTGACCAAGAGGCAGGGTAACGCCACATAAACCCAATCTATTTTTGGCTTGATCCCACTCCGTGAATGTTATTATGTTATTTTATTACATAAATTGAGTTGGGGGACATCATGCGATTGTGGGTTGGAGCACTTCTTGTTTTTCTATGTGCGGCTTCGGTAAGGGCAGAGAGCGATATTGAGCTTCTGAACGCCACGCTTGTGGCCAAGTTCCATTTCGCGGAGGTTGCCCGCGACGGCCAGATGGTGGGCGCCTATCAGGTCAGCTTCCGCAATAATGGCGATACGCCCGTGCGCACCATTTCCCTGCTCCTGAACCCCGGCCTGCAATTCGACAAAGTTGTGGGGCCAGGCGGCAAAACACTCAAATTGACCAGCCGAGTTACGCCCGTAACGGGTATGCGTCCATTAGAGCTGAACGTAGCCGAGCTAACCTTGCCAAAATCACTGCGCAAGGGGGAAAGCCGCTTGGAGATCGTAGTGCATTACCGCGGCTACCTTGAGGACCTTTCCGTTACTTTCCCGGGCCTAGAGGGCATAAAAGAGACGCTGAGCCCTGATTTCACGATGATAAGATCAGGAAGCTTTGGTTATCCGGTGTTTTCAGCGCCTGAACAAAACGCCATCATCAAAGCATGGGACCATAAGCCGTTCTATCAAGTCGCATTCCTCGATATTCCCGGCACAAACACTATCGTCGGTAATCTTGATGTCGCCCGAAAAACCACAAATGGCGAAATCACCACATTTGAGATGAAAAGCGAGCGGCCTACAGGGCTGATGACGCTGGCCATTGGCCCGTACCAGATTCAGCAACAAAGATTTGTAACCACGGCCACGCTTGGACAGCCAATCGATCTGATTGCTGGAATTGCGGGCGACATAGAGAAAAGGGCCACACAACTGCAAAGTACCATCGGCGGTCGGACAGTACGCAAGGCACTCAAGGTTGTTGAACTACCAGATGGTTTCGCGGCTCCGTACGAGCGGGGACTGCTCTTTGTCCAACCCAACAGGGAAGACCCATTCCCCAGAATCCCTCACTTGGGCGACCGGTCAAGGGCCGCGGTTGTTATGGGTACAGCCTTTGGCCTGTGGCAGATTAACCCAACAAACGAATTTGAACATTGGGCGTCTGGTTTGGACGGAGCCCTATTCGCCTTGCTCTGGGTCGAGCCTTCTTCACTCTCTGCTATGGTGAACAAAGAATTTCCCAACTGGAAAGCATACTTCTCAGGAAACCCCGAAGTTGCAGAATCAGCGTTGGTGGAATTTCCGAGCATGCAAGAGGACTTCATGATGAGCCGAGCCAGCATCTTGGCATTTTTAGCGCTCCATGAGCTCCTTGGTAGCGATGACTTCTTCGCCCTTGTGCGTGGGCTTCGGGCGGAGCTCAGCGTCGGCTATGTGGATATGCAAACTGTGGCCGACTATCTGGACCAGCACATCAAAAACAGGAAAGCCCGCAAGTTTGCTGAAAACTGGTTCTCCAAGGGCCGGATCGGCAAGGACATGGCCAAGGCGGGAAGCTTTGAAGAGCTGGTCGCCCTCTACCGGTAAAAAATCATGGCAGCGAGGTGGCCCCCCGGCTGTTTCGCCCAATATAACGGGTCAGAACAGCCGGGAGGAGCCACGCATGACTTTTGAAACACTCGACGTCACCATCGACGGCCATATCGCCCATGTGGCCTTCAACCGCCCTGACAAGCTGAATGCCATGAACGGCACCATGTTTGGCGAGATCGGCAGGGCCTTCCGCGAGCTGGACGAAAACCCAAGCGTGCGGGCCGTGATCCTCAGTGGCAACGGCAAGCATTTCACCGCCGGGCTGGACCTCAAGGAAAGCGGCGCAGTTTTGGGCGCCACAGAAGGCGACCCGGCGCGCATCCGTGAAAAGCTCCGCCGTCATATCCTATGGCTGCAGGACTGTTTCACCGCCATCGATAATTGCCGCGTGCCGGTGATTGCCGCCGTCCACGGCGCCTGCATTGGCGCGGGCGTCGATGTGATCACCGCCTGCGATATCCGGTTAGCTGTTGAAGACGCCTTTTTCACCATCCAGGAAATCAATGTAGGAATCGTCGCCGACGTCGGTACGCTTCAGCGCGCGCCGCACGTGCTGCCGTTCGGTATTGTGAAGGAAATGGCTTACACAGGCCGCAAGATGCTGACGGATGAAGCCCTCAGGTTAGGTTTTGTCAACCACACAGCGAGTGACAGTAAGGCGTTGCACGAGCTGGCCTTACGGATCGCGCAAGAAATTGCATCCAAAAGTCCTCTTGCGGTTGCAGGCACAAAAGCGGTACTCAATCATGCACGGGATCATTCGGTTGCGGACGGCCTGGACTATGTCGCCACATGGAACAGCGGTATGCTCCTGGGCGAGGATTTGATGAAGGCCGCGACTGCTGCGCTGACGCGCCAAAGCGTGGAGTTTGATGATCTCTTGAAAGGCGACGATCCGGATTAGGGGACGCACTCACCCCAACACCGGTCTTGAGGAACCATTGGGGCATGTCTGTTTCGGTAAAGATCTGCGGCATTACAAAGCCTGAACACGCCAATCTGGCGGCCTATTATGGCGCCCGCTGGCTAGGCTTTGTTTTCTTCGACAAATCGCCCCGGAACCTGACGCTCCAGGATGCTGCCGCCATGCGTCGTCAACTGCCGTCCTCAACGGAACGGGTCGGCCTGTTCGTGAACGCATCCCACGATTTTATTGAAGATGCCTGCGACGCGCTTGATCTGGACTGGGTGCAGCTGCACGGCGATGAATATCCCAACGAAGCACTGATCCTGAAGAACCGACTTGGCGTATCAATCATCAAGGCAATCGGGGTATCGACAGCCGAGGATATCGACCAGGCAGACATGTTCGCGCCGCACGTGGACGCTATACTGTTTGATGCCAAGCCGCCCAAAGGGTCTGACCGCCCCGGCGGCAATGCGCACAGTTTCCCCTGGAACCTGCTGTCGGGCAGGGACCTGCCATATCCGTGGTTGCTGGCGGGTGGTCTGACGCCAGAGAATGTCAGGCAGGCGGTGCAGGAAAGCGGCGCTCATGCCGTGGACGTCTCTTCGGGCGTTGAAGATGGGCCGGGCCGCAAGTCCGGCGATAAAATTGAAGCCTTCCTTCGTGCGGCAAAAGCCGTTAGGTAAGGCCTCCGGTGGTTTTATGTGAGTTAGGACGTACAGATGTCGCTTAACAGTTATCGTACCGGCCCCGATGAAAAGGGTCATTTCGGAAAATTCGGTGGACGCTATGTCTCGGAAACCCTGATGCCACTGGTGCATCAGGTTGAAAAGGCCTACCGCGACGCCATCAAGGACCCAGACTATCTGGCCGAACTGGACGAGCTGAACCGCCAATATATCGGACGGCCCAATCCGCTTTATTATGCCGAGCGCCTGACCGAACATCTGGGCGGCGCCAAGATTTACATGAAGCGCGAGGACCTCAACCACACCGGCGCGCACAAGATCAACCACGCCATCGGCCAGGTGCTGCTGGCAAAACGCATGGGCAAGACCCGTGTGATCGCCGAAACCGGCGCGGGCCAGCACGGTGTGGCCACCGCCACCGTGGCCGCCCGCTTCGGCCTTGAATGTACCGTCTTCATGGGTGCCGTGGATATCGAGCGCCAGAAGCCGAATGTGTTCCGGATGAAGCTTCTGGGCGCCGAGGTGAAACCGGTGACATCGGGTTCGGCCACGCTCAAGGACGCCATGAATGACGCGCTCCGGGACTGGGTCACCAACGTTCACGACACTTTCTATATCATCGGCACGGTGGCGGGGCCGCACCCCTACCCGATGCTGGTGCGCGATTTCCAGTCGATCATCGGCCGCGAAACGCGAGAACAGCTTCAGGCTCAGGAAGGCCGCCTGCCAGACAGCCTTGTGGCCTGTGTGGGCGGTGGCTCCAACGCCATGGGCCTGTTCCATCCGTTCCTAGATGACCCGGACGTCAAGATGTATGCGGTTGAAGCCTCCGGCCATGGTCTGGAGACCGACAAGCACGCCGCCTCCATCGCGGGCGGCACGCCCGGTGTGCTACACGGCAACCGCACCTATCTGCTGCAGAATGCTGACGGCCAGATCACCGAAGCGCACTCAATCTCCGCAGGCCTTGATTATCCCGGCATCGGGCCGGAGCACGTCTGGCTGCATGAAGCCGGCCGGGTGAATTATGTTTCCGCCACCGACGATGAAGCGCTTGAGGCCTTCCAGCTGCTGTGCCGCACCGAAGGCATCATCCCGGCGCTTGAGAGCAGCCACGCGCTGGCGCAGGTTATGCGTATGGCGCCTGACCTGCCGAAGGATCATATCATTGTCATGAACCTCTCGGGGCGCGGCGACAAAGACATTTTCACAGTGGCCGATGCGCTCGGCGCTGAAATCTAGAGTTGGGATCAGAGTTATGAGCCGTTTGACTTCCTGTTTCGAGCGTCTGGCCGGTGAAAAGCGCGCCGCTTTCGTCACCTTCGTCACCGCCTGTGACCCAACCTTCGACGCCTCGATGGAAATCGTGCGTGGCCTGCCGGGCGCGGGCGCAGATATCATTGAACTGGGCATGCCCTTCACCGACCCGTCCGCTGACGGCCCGGCGATTGACAAGGCCGCCCAGCGCGCACTGAAAGCCGGCGGCAACATGGAGCGCACGCTCGAGATCGTGCGTGAGTTCCGCAAAACGGACGACAGCACCCCGATGGTTCTGATGGGATACTTCAACCCCATCTATGCTTACGGCACTGAAAAATTCTGCGCTGATGCCGCGGCGGCTGGCGTTGACGGGCTTATCATTGTCGACCTGCCGCCCGAAGAGGACGAAGAGCTTCGCCTGCCCGCAAATGCCGCCGGGATCGACGTGATCCGGCTGGCCACACCGACGTCCGACGACGCCCGTTTGCCCACAGTACTGGATGGCGCGAGCGGATTCGTCTATTATGTAGCCGTAGCCGGCGTGACGGGCGGCAAGTCTGCGACAGCAGACGATATCGAATCGGCGGTAATGCGTATCAAGTCACATACAGACTTGCCAGTTGCCGTCGGATTCGGTATCCGCACGCCTGAACAAGCCGAAGCCATTGCCCGCGTGGCAGATGGGGCTGTAGTCGGGTCCGCAATCGTATCCCTGATTGAAAGTGGCCTTGATGATAGCCACATGCCAAAGAGCGGCATGGTCAAGGACGTGCTGGACTTTACCGGTAAACTCGCCGAAGGTGTGCGGGCCGGGACAAAGGGCTAACAAGGCGCCAGGCGCCAAAAAGCCAATTGAGAGAAGGGGTTGAGACGCATGAGCTGGCTCACCAACTATGTAAAACCGAAGCTGCAAAAAGTACTGAACCCAAAGGAAACACCAGACAACCTTTGGCATAAGTGCAAAAGCTGCGGCCAGATGATTTTCCAGAAAGAATTTGTCGCCAACCAATATGTGTGTGCGCACTGTGACCATCACGACCGTGTGCCGCCGAAGGATCGGTTCGACAATCTTTTCGATCACGGCACCTACGACCTGATCGACCTGCCTGCTGTGAAGCAGGACCCACTCAAGTTCCGCGACACCCAGCGCTATACCGAGCGCCTGAAGAACGCGCGCAAGAAAACCGGTGACGAAGACGCCATCAAGGTGGCTGTGGGCAAGATCGGCGGCGAAGACGTTGTCGTGGCCGTTCAGAATTTCTTCTTCATGGGTGGTTCCATGGGCATGGCTGTGGGCGAAGGCATCATTGCCGGCGCCCGCCACGCGCTCAAGATCGGCGCACCCTATGTGATGATGACCGCCTCTGGCGGCGCGCGCATGCAGGAAGGCATCCTCAGCCTGATGCAAATGCCGCGCACGACGGTCGCAATCCAGATGCTGCGCGATGCGGGCCTGCCGTACATCGTTGTGCTGACAGACCCGACCACAGGCGGCGTTTCCGCATCCTACGCCATGCTGGGTGACGTCCACATCGCCGAGCCGGGCTGCATGATCGGTTTCGCTGGCAAGCGCGTGATCGAGCAGACCATCCGCGAAAAACTGCCGGAGAAGTTCCAGACCGCAGAATATCTGCAGGAGCACGGCATGGTAGACGCGGTTGTGCACCGGCACGAGCTGGGCGAAAAGCTGGGCACCATGATCCGTCTTCTGATGGGCGGACGGCACAAGAAAAAGGCTGCAGAGTAAGTCATTACGGGCCGCCGGCACCTCGCCAGGCGGCCGTTCTTTCTGTTCAAGGGAGTCCCACCCGTGGATACTTCGGCCAGCGATGCCGTTCTCGCGCGCTTGATGCGCCTGCACCCCAAGAAAATCGACCTCTCATTGGGCCGGATGGAGCGGCTTTTGGAGCGCCTTGGTCGCCCGCAGGACAAGCTGCCGCCAGTGATCCATATCGCTGGCACCAACGGCAAGGGGTCAACCACCGCAACGCTGCGCGCCATCGCAGAAGCCGCCGGGCACCGGGTACATGTTTACACGAGCCCGCATCTGGTCCGCTTCGCTGAACGCATCCGCGTGGCAGGCAAGCTGATTTCCGAAGACGCGCTCACGGAACTCCTTGAAGAATGCGAAGAAGCCAACGGCGAAGAGCCCATCACCTTCTTTGAAGTCACCACCGCCGCCGCGATCCTGGCGTTTGCGCGCACACCCGCTGACCTCTGCATCCTGGAGGTAGGCCTCGGTGGCCGGTTGGACGCCACCAATGTGGTCGATAAGCCTGCTGCAGTTGGCATCACGCCCGTGAGCATGGACCACGAACAGTTCCTGGGCGACACGCTCGCTGCCATCGCGTTCGAGAAAGCTGGCATCATCAAGGAAGGCGTGCCCACTGTGATCGGGCCACAGATGGGCGAAGCCATGAAGGCCATCCAGGGCGTGTGCGAAGAAAAAGGCGTGCAGCCAAAGCTGTTCGAGCGCGATTGGCAATCGGCCATCAAACCGCGCGGAGATGGCTTCAGCTACGGCGACTGGCAAAGCGAACTTGAGCTGCCGATGCCGACGCTTGTGGGCGAACACCAGGTAACGAACGCCGGCATGGCCATCGCGCTGGTGCACGCGCAAACCGCCGTCAAAATCCCGGACGCCGCCATACGCGCCGGGCTTGGCTGGGTGCGCTGGCCTGCACGCCTGCAGGAAATCAAGAACAGCCCCCTCAATGCCATGCTGCCCGATGGCCATGACCTGTGGCTGGATGGCGGCCATAATCCGGCGGCCGGGCAAGTGATCCGGTCTTTCCTGTCGGAAGTGGACCCGGTTGAGCGGGAGATCATCCTGATCCTCGGCATGCTCGGCAACAAGGACGCCAAAGGCTACCTGAAGCCGCTCTCGGGCATCGTCAACCGGGTGATCGCCGTGCCGATCCCGGGTGAGCCAGGTGCGGCGGAACCATCATTCCTTGCGGGCGCCGCAACAGACGCAGGCATCAACGGCCTCGTAGCCAAGGATGTAGCGAGTGCCCTCAAAATGACCGGCGAAAAAGCCCAGGACGAACGCCCGCCTTTCGTGCTGATCGGCGGCTCGCTCTATCTCGCAGGGCAGGTCCTGCGCGACGCGGACATTTTGCCGACATAATAAAAAAGGCGCCTCATCGGGCGCCTTCTTCAATTCTCAATGTATCGAGCGATTAAACTGCGCTGTTGATCCACTGCTCAAGCTGGGCTTTCGGCTTGGCGCCCATTGTGGTCGCCACGGCTTCGCCGCCTTTGAAGATCAGCATGGTTGGGATCGAACGCACACCAAAGGACGTTGGCGTCTCTGGGTTTTCATCGATATCCATTTTGGCGATCACAATGTCGTCACGCTCGCCGGAGATCTGCTCCAGAACCGGGCCGATCATTTTACAGGGGCCACACCATGGTGCCCAGAAGTCGACGAGCACGGGCTTGTCGGATTTCAGCACTTCAGCTTCAAAATTATCGTCGGTAATGGTGATGGTCGCCATAACACACTCTTCTTTCTTTTGCTCGTCGGGCCGGAACGCTACAGGGCCCGCGCGAAATGTTGCCTCTTTTGCCCGCCTCACTGGCGGCTTGAGAGCTAACGTAAGAACAGGCCCTCGCCCGGTCAAGGTTTAGTAACACGGTCGTGAAAACAAACCAGATATGCCCTAAAGGCCCATGGCCTTAAGTGCTTCATCCATCTGGCTTTTGCTCAGTTCCATCAGCCTGGCGATATCTGTCCACAAAAGGGCCGTACGGACCTGCTTGTCCGGGTAGATGCCCTCGAGTGCCCGCGCATAAAGCCCCATCTGCTTGAGGTAAATCGGCGCCACACCGGCGGCATCCCTGGGCGGCGGGCGGTTGGTCTTATAGTCGACAATCAGCACGTCCGATTCGGTCACCACCAGCCTGTCCACCTGACCCGAGATGACCCGGCTGCCCACACTGCCCGCCACCTGCACCTCGGCCCGGCTGCCCGGGGCGAACAAGGGACTGAAGACCGGATCATTGAGGATGTTTTCCACCTCACGCCAGAAAGCCTCCACGTCGCTGTCCGGCAACCCGCCAGAACGACGCAGATAGGCCCTGGCGGCATCCGCGCGCGTGTCCACCGGCATGTCCGGCAGCCATTCGAGAAGCGTATGGATCAGCCGCCCGCGCTCAAACCGCTTGCCGTCCCCGCGCGCTGTCGGGCTGGTGGCGGCAGGCTCATCCTCGTCCGGGCGGCTGGGCGCAAGCGGGCGTGGTGGGTCCGGCTCGTCGGGCATCGCGCGGGTGATCCAGTCCGGTAGCGCGGCAGTCGCTGAAGCTTCAGCTTTCGCCTTCACCGGCGGCACGTCGGCGGTTTGCTCAACCGTCAGGCGCTTCACCTCGCGCCCGTCCGTCAGCTCTATATCCTCGGCGCCAATGCGCTCGAAACCGGCCTCGATCGCCTTGAACCAGCAGTGCTCGTTCGGCTCGCGCCGGTCCTGCCAGCCAGCGATATAGAGCCGGTCTTCAGCGCGCGTCAGCGCCACATACAGAAGGCGCCTGTATTCATGAACCTGGCTTTCCTTGAGCGCCGCTTTCATTTCCTCAACAATCGCCAAATTCTTGGCGGGCGATGTCCACAGCAGAAGCGGCGGCATGTCAGGGTCTTTGGCCTCCAGGGGCAGCACGCGGCCATCGCGACTGACATCCGGCATGCTCACAAGGTCAGACAGGAACACGATTGGCGCCTGCAGGCCCTTGGCACTGTGGGCGGTCATGATGCGCACAGCCCCGCCCGCGGCCTCCATGTCCCGCTTGATCTGGGTGCCGCCATGTTCCACCCGGTGGATGAAGGCCTGCAGGCTGGCAGCCTGGGTGTGCTCGAAGCGAAGCGCTTCCTCGAGAAGCTCATCAATCGGGTCGTGCACTTCTTCCCCCAGACGGGATGTCAGCTTCTTACGACCACCGAGGTCCGTCAGCACATGGCAGAAAAATTCGAACGGCGTCAGGATGTCAGCGCCGCCGATCACATCCTGCATGAACTTGAGCGCGTGGGCGAACTCCGCCCGCGCTGATGGTTCTGTGGCTTTCTTCTGCAGCGCGTGCCACAGCGCGCCTTTCCGGCCATAAGCCAGATCAAACAGCAGGTCGTCGTCGAAGCCCACGAACGGGCTTTTGAGCACTGTCGCCAACGTCAGGTCATCGGTCGGCAGCAGCGCCGCGTGCGCGAGCGCCAGGAGGTCCATCACCGGCAGCTCGTCCGTCAGCACCATGCGGTCACGGCCCGCCACCGGCACACCCAGATATTTGAGCGCGCGCACCAGATGGTCGACAAACGCGGTGCGGCGGCGCACAAGCACCAGCACGTCGCCTGCCTCAATGGGGCGGCCCTGTGCTTCCAGCTCCTCCCGGTTCCTGATCATGTCATGGATGCGGTGGGCGATGCGCCAGGCTGTCCGGCCTTCTGCATCATCGGCCTGTTCCTGCACGGTTGGCGGCACCCAGGTGGCTTCCTCGTCACCCTCATTGTCTGCCGCTGGCGCTTCGAGTGGCCACAGCTCCACAAGGCCACCATGGCCTGACCGGATAAACTGGTGTTCCACATGCTCCAGATCCGCCGACAGGCCGTGCCAGGCGTCAGCCTCCCTGTGGAATACAGCATCAACGAGCGACAGCACTGCGCCGCCTGACCGGAACGACAGATTGAGCGGTACAGGTTCGGCTTCGCACTCCGCCTCCCAGGCCCGGTGGAACACCCGGTCGCGCGCGGCCACAAACTCGCGCGGGTCGGCCCGCTGGAAGGAGAAGATCGATTGTTTGGCGTCGCCCACCGCGAAGATGGTACGCACCACATCCCGGTCGCGTGCGCCCTCGCCCGAGAAAAACTCAGTCGCCAGCGCCTCCACCACGCGCCACTGGTCGCGGTTCGTATCCTGTGCTTCATCGACCAGGATATGATCCACTTGGGCGTCGAGCTTGAAGAGAACCCACGGCGCCACATCGCCGCGGCTCAGAAGGCCCACTGTGCGGTCGATCATGTCGTCAAAGTCCACCAGCCCACGCTCGGACTTGATGGCGTGATAGCGCCCCAGCTGCGCGAGGCCGAGCTGCAACAAGGCCGTTGTGGCCTCAGCCGCCTCGATGCGAGCCAGCCGGTCGGTGACACGCATCAGGCGCGTCTGCTCTTTGTCGATAATCGCCTCGAACTCGGGATAGTCCGTCAGCGTTTTCTTGACCGCGATCCGGGCCCGCGGGGTGCCCGCAGCGGTCAGGAAGGCCAGCGCATAATCATCAAACAGCGCCTTTCTGGCGGCCCCTTCGGCTGCAGTGAAGGCGGTGATGGCCTCACCCGCCTTCTGTTCTGTCTTGCTGCCAGCAAGCAACACAGGCCCCATGGTGCGCATGCCTGCAAGGTCGAAGGCATCGTCCTGGATCGCGGCCTCCAGCACCATGGCTTTCGTCTCGCCCGGTGTCAGGTCCAGCGCGCGATAGAGCGCAGGCACAAGGCCCATGGTGCCATAGGCCTGCTCGGCGCGGCGGAGGGTGGAGGCCTCAAACGACAGCCGCTCGATCACCTCATCGAAGGTGTTTTCCGTCACCAGCCCCGCGACCTTGTCGAGCGCTTTCCTTACCGCCGCACCGGCCGGTGTCTGGGTATAGGCCAGCATCTGGTCCTTGGCCGAGGCCATGGTCTCGCGCGCGTCAGCTTCGTCCATGCCCTCGAACCCCGGTGCCATACCGGCCTCGAGCGGGAAGCGGCCCAGAAGTGCCTGGCAGAAGCTGTGGAAGGTCTGTATCTGCAGGCCGCCAGAGAGGTCCAGCACCTTGGCGAACAACTGCCGCGCCCGGGTCAACATGTCTGCGTCCGGGTATTCTTCCGTGCGGCGGGTGATCTCCGCGGCCAACACGTCATCCGCCATCAGCGTCCAGCGACCGAGCTCCTCGAAGATACGGTTTTTCATTTCCGCCGCCGCTGCCTTGGTGAAGGTCAGGCAGACGATATTTTCAGGGTCTGTACCCGTCAGCATCAGACGGAGCACGCGAGCGGTCAGAACGTGGGTCTTGCCGGTTCCGGCAGAGGCGCCCACCCAGGCCGTAAGCTCAGGATGGGTTGCACGGGCCTGCTCGACCGTCATGCGGGGTTTAGCCATTATCGCCTCCCCCGAACGGATCATCGGCGTTGCGCCATTCTTTCACCCGCGCCAGATGGTCATAGTCACCGTATCCCGCTTCCTTCGGTCGCGGGTTTGAAAGATACGGCGTTGTGGGCTTAGAGAACTCCTTCACCAGCCCCGACAAGCCTTGTTCCGCATCCGAAATAATCTGCGGCACATCTTTGACAGGGCGGTGCTGCTTCTGCACCGGCTCCCCGCCCTTGAGTTCCCAGAAGACGAGGTCATCAACCGCTGCCGCGTCCACACCATCGAAGGCACCGCGTTCCGCCAGCCAGCCTTCAAGTGGCAGTTGGGGGGCGAAGCCCGCTTCCATGCGGCGCCTGGTGGGGATGTTACCGGTTTTATAGTCGATGATGGTCAGCGCGCCAGTCTCACGCTGCCGGTCGATCCGGTCGGCCTTGGCAATCAGGGTGAAGTCCGCGCCCGGCAGCTTCGCCTCTGCCCAGCTTTCCACGGCCGCCACATCGAACACTTCGCCGCGCTCGGCCTCGTTTTTCACGAACCAGTCGGCGATGCGCTCAAACCGCGGCCACCAGAAAGCATAGACCGTTGGCTGGGTCAGCACGTCCTCAAACACCTTGCGCCCAACGTCCATCAGGCGCGCGAGTCCCGCTTCGCCGCGCGTTGGGCCGTCTTCCAGCAGGAAGCGCTCCAGCGCTTCATGGAGCAGCGTGCCCTTGGTGGCGGCGTTGGGGCGGTCATCCACAGGGTCCAGCGAGCGGAAGCCAAGCACCTTATAGGCATAAAGGCCATAAGGGTCGCGCATCCAGGTTTCCACCTGTGTGACCGAAAGCTTGGTGGGGCGCGCCTCAAGCGGCGGTGTCGGGCGGGGCGGCAGGCAGGGTGTCACCACGGCGCTGCGGTCAAGCTGGGCCGCCCAATCCAGATACGGCCCTGCGCTTGGCACCTCGCGGCCCGCCAGGGCCTCAATCCGAAACAGCCAGCGGGACGGTACCGTGGGCGCACCACTGACCTTTTCAGCACGTGTCAGCACCACTTCCCCGCCCGAAGCGGCCTGTACAAAGTCATGCGCGGCCTGCCCGGTGCGGCGCTCCAGGGGCGGCAGCCCGAATTCGGCACGCATCGGTCGGTTCATCCAGGGCTCGGGTTTCACCTCGCCCGGCCAGGTGCCTTCATTCAGGCCCCCGAGGATCATCAGGTCGGCCCGCTGCAGCCGGGCTTCGAGCGTCCCCCAGATACTGAGGCGCGGGTGCTGGCGCCAAACGGGTCGCACGCTGACGCCCGCCAGCAGTTCATCAAATAAAGCCGCATAGCCATCAGTCGCGACACCGGTCACGGGCGCGGTTTCCTGAATAAGGTCCGCGAGCGCATCCGCGAGCGCCTGGCCTTCTTCGCCCTTCCACAGGATGGCTTCGCCGGGCTCAGCATCCGTCGAGGCCAGCGCTTCGGCCACGCCAACATGACGGCGCAGCAACTGATCGAGCGGTAGTTCCTCCACAAGGCCCTGCTCCAGCGGTTCAAGCGCCTTGATCACGCGCTCGAGTGTCGCCACATCATCATCACCAAACCCAGCCTTGGCGTCACGCGCCACAACGCGCGCGCGGGCCATCAGGCCCATCAGGCCACCCGCCGGCCGCACGCCTCGCAGCACGAAGGTATCCAGCCGCCTGAGGCTGGCGAGGAAGGCCGGACGGTCAAGCCCTACTGAGACGAACGGATGCTGCAACAGCGCCAGAAGGGCGATGGGCGAAAACTGTTCTGCGGCGGCGGCGGCCAAAAGGCCCATGAAACGCCCCGGCAAGGTATTCAGAACCCGGTCACCGCCCGAATCATCCACCTCAATGCCCCAGCGCGACAGGCTGGCGCGCACCATTCTGGCCAGTGCCCGGTCGGGCGTCACCAGCGCAGCGGTCTTTGATGGTTCCTCAAGCACCTCGCGCATCATCACGGCGATGGCGTCAGCTTCCTCCCGCCGCGTGGGCGCCACCAGTTTGGTCAGCCCTGCGAAGGGGTCGACTGTCTCGGCAAGGCCCAAGCCGCGCCAACAGTCAGTTTCCCGAGCAGGCAACAAAGCATGACGTAAAAGCAGCGCACGGTTCGGCCCCGTGGGCAGGGTTGAGGTTGGCCAATGGGCCACTTCATGCCGGTTCGCCCCCATGGTGACAAGAAGCCCCTTCAGCACGCCTTGCGGATGGGTGGCATCGATGGCGTCCCAGGCGCTGTCGGGCATATCGCGGTCCAGCCCTGGCAGGATCACAGCCCCGTTGGGCATGCGCGCCACAACCGAGAGGAGCTTTGCGGTCGCGGGGATAGAGCCCGTTGAACCCGCCGCGAACACCTGCCCCACGGGTGGGCGCTGGGACCAGGCCTCAGCCACCATATCCAGCATGGCATCGCGCCGGGCGGCGGGGTTCATTGCGCCTTCTGCCTCGAGAATTGCGGGCCAGTGCTCAGACACGATCTTGAGGAAGGCGAGCGTGTCTTCCCAGTGGTGCGCCAGATTTTCCGGCACCAGGTCCTTGAGGCCATCAAACGACAGGCCTTCGGTATCGATGCTGTCCATCAGCTTGGCGAGTTCCCCCGCCAGCCGCCAGCCCTGCGCGGGTGCAAGCCGGTCGCCTTTGAGCGCAATCCAGCGCATCACCTGCTGCATCAAAAGGACCTGCCGCCGCGTACCGCCGATGGCAGGCTTGAGCGCGGAAGGGTCAAGCCCAAGCCCGGCGCCCAGGAAGGTGATCTCATCTTCATCCACATCGCCAATCGGGCGCATGGCGGGCAGGAGTGTAGGCTTTTGCCCCAGTTGGCGTAGGAAGGCTTCGCGGAGCGACCGTCCGGCGCGTCTGTTGGGCACCAGCACTGTCATGTCGGCCAGTTTGGCTGGGTCCCTGCCCGCGCGGTCAATCAGGCCCGCCGCCAATGCGTCCACAAAAGGATGGGCGGGATCGACCGTATAGATGGTGGGACCATAGTCAGCCATAGCCTAGTCCGCCCCCAATTCAGCCAGCTTTTCCTCAGCCGCCTTGATGGCCTCGGGCGTGCCCACATGCATCCAGTGGCCGGTGTGAAGCAAGCCGTATAGCCGACCGACGCTCGAAGCCTTGCGGAAAATCTCAACATTCGACCATTTGCCCTCAGGCATATCGTCATAGAGCGTGGGCTTGACCACCTGAATGCCGCCGAACATCACGGGCGCGGAAGGCGCGTCGGCGCGGAAGGTGATAGGCGTGGGCTCTGTCGCGTCGCCAGCCGGGATAAAGTCTCCCGCACCGTCATAGCCCAGCGCATCAGCGGTCGGCACCAGCAAAAGCAACACATCCATGCGCGCGGGGTCAAAGGCGGTCGCGAGTCGCTTGAGCGTGCCCTTATCACCATCCACCCACAGGGCATCACTGTTGATCACATAGATGGGGTCGCGGCCCAGCATCGGCAGGGCTTTTTTTACGCCGCCACCGGTCTCCAATAGTGCATCGCGCTCGTCTGAAATCATCACATGACCCGCCTCTACATGGGGGGCAAGGTGGGCCTCAATCTGGTCGGCCAGATGATGCACATTCACCACCACCTTTGCGCATCCGGCCTTGTCCAGATGTGCCAAAATGCGGTCCAGAAGCGGCACGCCCGCAACCGGCACCAGCGGCTTGGGCGTGGTGTCGGAAAGCGCCCCCATTCGGGTGCCCTTGCCCGCCGCCAGAACCATGGCATTCAGGGCGGCACTCATGCCGACAGCTCTTCCACAAGAGACCGCCAGCCGGCGTCGCCCGACAGCACTACCGTGCGTTCGCCGCGGTCACCGATGGTCAAATGGACTTTCAGCGCGCCGTCCCACCAATCTTGCGGCATACGGTCAGGCCATTCGATCAGGCAGATGCCGTCGTCGCGGGCTTCATCAAGGCCAAGCTCATAGGCTTCCTCGGGGTCGGTCAGGCGGTAGAGGTCTGCGTGCCACACCTGAACGCCGTCATCGCAGTCATAGGTCTGTACCAGCGTGAAGGTGGGGCTGGGGACCTCCGCTTCCTCGTCGCCCAGGCGCGCCCGGATGAAGGCGCGGGCCAACGTGCTTTTGCCTGCCCCCAAGTCACCCTCAAGCGCGATCAGACGCCCGGCAGGAACGCTGCTGGCCAGTGCCTGCGCCAACGTCAGCGTTTCCTCCTCGGTACGGCAGTTGATGGTCCGGGAAATCGTATCGCTCATGGTCTTCCGGTCTATTTGACGGGTTCAGCGGCAACGGGTTGGGTACGCGGCAGCTCACAACTGAGCGATAGCCCCTCTTCGCCAAGCGGGTCAAGGCGAATGCGGCCATGATGCAGGTTCACAATCGAGCGCACCAGTGCCAGGTCAAGCCCGGTGGCCAGCTTGCCGCCTGGCGACGCCCCCATACGCACCGTGTTGACCAGCCTGTCACGTTCGCGTTCCGTGAGGCCGGAGTCCGGGTTTTTGATATTAATTGTGACTTCATCATCGGTGCCCGACAGCTTGATGAACAGCCTGCCGCCCAGACGGGCAAAATTGAGCATCGAGGACACCATATTATAGAAGGCCTGCCGCACCCGGCGCTCGTCCGCCTCGATGATCCCAACGTCCTCAAGCTTGTCGAGTTTGACCTGGATTTCCGACTTGCGCGCCAGTTCAACCACCAGATGGCCGGTATCTTTGATTGCTTCGGTAACATTCATCGGTTTCAGAGTGAGGTGCGCCTCGCCCGCGTCCAGCACCGCCAGGTCAAGCACGTCCGCGATCAGATCCTTCAGCTCACCCGACGCAGTCAGGATGTTTTTGACATAGTCGGCCTGATGATCATTCAGTTCGCCGAACATCTTCTGGTCCAGCATTTCTGCAAAACCGATGATGCTGTTCAGCGGCGTCCGGAGTTCATAGGACATGTTGGTGATAAATTCGCTCTTGAGCCGGTCGGCGGCTTCCAGCGCGCTGGAGCGTTCGCGCAGGGCCTGTTCCACCTTGAAGCTGTCGGTCACGTCCGATTGCGTCAGCATCACGCCGCCGTCGGGCAAGGGCACGATGGCAAAATCGATCACCGCGTCATCGGTACGGTACCAGCGGCCACTCCTGTGCTTGTGTTCGCTGACCCAGCTGACCAGATGGCTTTTGAAGTCGCTGAAGCGGGGGTCTTTTTCGTCTGAAATCGCAGGCACCCTGGACGTCAGTTCTGTCAGGTGCGGGTTGCCGTCGATATCGTCTTCCGTGAGCTGCCACAGCGACCGGAACGCCGGGTTCGACAGCTGCAGGCGGCCGTCCGTACCAAACACGGCAATGGCCTCAACCATGTTATCCAGCGTTTCCTGCTGAACCGCCATCAGCGTATTGTAGGAGCGCTCGAGCGCCAGGCGGTCCGTGACATCCTCGAACAGGATCAACAGCCCACCGAACGGGTGTGGCTGGGTCACCACGCGGTGTGCGGTGCCGTCAGGCAGGTGCCACATCTCCTCGAACGGCTCGAGGAGCGTGGTGTAATGCTTCAGGATGTTTTTCTTCCACTGCTGGAAATCCACCTGCTCGGGCAGGCGGCGCTTTTCGCGCATGGCATCCAGGATTTCGCTGTGGCGAAGTTGGCTTGAAAGCACGTCCTCGGACAAATGCGACAGCCGCGCGAAGGCACTGTTGTAGAACCTGAGCGTCTGGGCCGGGCCAAAGATTGCCACCGGACTCCGGAGGCGGTTCAGCGTTTCCGACTGGGCCTCGAGCACCCGGGCAAGCTCCGAGAGGGCTTCTTCTTCGCCGGTCACATCGACCGCAATGCCCATCACATGACCCTCTTCATCGAGCGGCATGTTGGTGACCGCAAAGGCCCGGCGCTGACCGTCCGTAACGCCAAAGCGGCGCTCGCGTACCCGCTCGCCCGTGTCCCTTGCCTTGCGCGCGGCTGCCAGGCTGCCTCGGTCGAACAGCTCCATGTTGCGTTCGGTAACGTCATAGACGCTGTTACCGTCCACCGCCTTCACATAGGCGTCATTGACGTCCACGAGGCCATAGTCGGGCCCACGCACCCAAACCGGGAACGGCAGGTTGTTGAACACCCGTGACAGGTCCTTCAGCTTCAGTTCAAGCGCCCGCACACCTTGGCGGTTGGTGCGCGCTGTGCGGTCCATGCTTTCCTCGATCCACAGGATACTGGCGGGCCAGCGGTCATCGCGCGCCGGGAGCCACTGGAAATCCAGGATCAGGCGAGGCTGGTTCTTGCCCCGGTCGATAACCAGCGGAGTTGAGATGTCGCCCCCTGAATTGAGGCTGCGCTTGAGGTCCGCGACTGTACGGTCGGGGATACCGTTATCGGCCGTGACGAGTTCGTCAAGGGTCCGTGCCCCTTCATCCAGGCCGACCAGATCCAGCGTATCGGCGTCCGCCTGCATACGACCGTCCGTCCACAGCCAGATGGGGTGCCGGCGGTCTGTCTGGATCATGCTGTCGAGAAAATTGGCGAGATCCTGCAGGGACCGGGCGCGGTCTGTCGCGCGGCCCGTGCGCCACAAGGCATAGAGCGCCAGCGCAACCCACGCGGTTGCGGCAACACCGATCACGATCCAGATTGCATATGATGGCAGGTCACCAAACGGCACAGCCAAAATCTCCCCTCGAAAATCATTAATCAGAGTAGCGCGTTAAGGGGCAGAGAAACAAGAACAAGAAATGTCAACTATTGAGCCGAAGCCTATTGCCCTTCCTTCTCAATAAGCTGGATCGTTTCATCTAGTCCTTTGAAGTCTGCAACAATCAAATGTTCCAGAATTTTTTCGCCTTTGAGGGTGATCACATGAATAACTTTACTGCTACCCGTGATCACATATTCAGGGTGGTCAGTTGTGTATGTCACAAAATTTTCCCGAACCACCACGTTCCCATATGAAAACCCATTGATGGACTCATAGGATTCTGTGGTTTCAGACGTCTTCGCTTCTTCACTCTGTCGTATTTGTTCGAGTATGAATGCCTTCCCTTTCCACTTTGCTGGGGTTGCAATGCTGTCCATCGACGCGGCGACTTCGGCTCCTAGCATGTCGAATACGGTAGCGTCGTCATCCAGCAACCGGTCCAACGCCTCATAGTCGGCTTCCGACAAGGCCTTCAAATAGGTATCTGCAAGTACTTCTTGTTGCGTTGGTTCTGCAACAGCGGCAAACGAAAGAAACGAAGCCATACAGATCAAAAGTATGGATTTTAACACTACCGACCCCCTCAATTTCAGACCTGCAGCTAAGCTAAACCGCGAGGCTGTTCTGCAACAAACAAAAAAGCCGGGCTACGTTTCCGCACCCGGCCTTTTAGAGTCTTCTTTCGCGCTCTTAGATGCCGAATTCCGATTTCAGCGCGTCAACCAGATCGGTCTTCTCCCAGGAGAAGCCACCGTCATCGGTTGGCTTGCGGCCAAAGTGACCGTAAGACGACGTGCGGGTATAGATCGGCTTGTTGAGGCCCAGATGTTCGCGAATGCCGCGTGGGCTCAGGTTCACCATCTGCTGCAGAACGTTCGACAGATGCTGTGGGTCCACCCGTGGCTGGTCGCCCCAGAGATCCACATACACCGCGAGCGGCTTGGAGATGCCAATGGCGTAAGCAAGCTGGATCGTGCAGTTGTTCGCGAGGCCTGCTGCCACCACATTCTTGGCAAGATAGCGCGCCGCATAGGCGGCCGAGCGGTCCACCTTGGTCGGATCTTTGCCCGAGAAAGCACCGCCACCGTGGGGGGCTGCGCCGCCATAAGTATCCACAATGATTTTGCGGCCGGTGAGACCCGCGTCGCCGTCAGGCCCGCCAATGACGAACTTGCCAGTCGGGTTCACATAGAACTCGCCTTCCGGGCACATCCAGCCTTCCGGCAGCACGCTTTCCACATGCTTGCGCACGAGCGCGCGCAGGTCTTCCTGGGTCACGCCATCCTTATGCTGAGTGGACACCACAACAGACGTGGCACCAACTGGCTTGCCGTCCACATAGCGGAGCGTCACCTGGCTTTTGCTGTCGGGCTCAAGCTCTGGCGCTTCCCCGGAATGACGGGCGGCGGCAAGGGATTTCAGGATGCGGTGCGAGAAATCGATCGGCGCTGGCATCAGGCTTTCGGTTTCGTCGCAGGCATAACCGAACATGATGCCCTGGTCGCCTGCACCTTCGTCCTTGTTGCCCGCGGCGTCAACGCCCATGGCAATATCGGCCGACTGTTCGTGCAGGTGATTTTCGAACACCGCATTCTTCCAGTGGAAGCCGTCCTGTTCGTATCCGATTTCACGGACAGCATTGCGCGCGACCTCTTCGATATCGCCCTGCACACTTTCAGGACCACGAACCTCACCCGCCAGGATAATCCGGTTGGTGGTGACCATGGTTTCGCACGCCACACGCGCTTCTGCGTCAGCCCCCAGATAGAGGTCAACAACACTGTCGGAAATCCGGTCGGCTACCTTATCCGGGTGGCCTTCTGAAACGGATTCACTGGTGAAAACATATTCACTCATTCTTCTCTCCTCGAGACAAAGGGAGGATGCCTGATCAGCCCCTAGTAGCGGTAATGTTCCGGCTTGAACGGACCTGCCACATTGAGGCCCAGATACTTGGCCTGGTCTTCACTGAGCTCTGTGAGCTTGGCGCCCAGCTTACCGAGGTGCAGCGCGGCCACTTTTTCGTCCAGGTGCTTTGGCAGCACATAAACATTGCGGTCGTACTTGGTGTGGTTTTCCCACAGCTCGATCTGCGCCAGCACCTGGTTGGTGAAAGATGCGGACATCACAAAGCTTGGGTGACCGGTGGCACAGCCCAGGTTCACGAGGCGGCCTTTGGCGAGCACGATCAAGCGCTTGCCATCCGGGAACACAACTTCGTCCACCTGTGGCTTCACTTCTTCCCACTTCATGTTGGAAAGGGCCGCGATCTGGATTTCGCTGTCAAAGTGGCCGATGTTGCACACAATGGCGCGATCTTTCATGTCGCGCATATGGTCAAGCGTGATCACGTCCTTGTTGCCTGTGGCGGTAACGAAAATATCGCCCACCTTGGCGGCATCATCCATGGTCACGACTTCATAGCCTTCCATGGCGGCCTGCAGTGCACAGATCGGGTCGATTTCAGTAACCATCACGCGTGCGCCCTGGCTGCGGAGCGATTCGGCGGAGCCTTTGCCCACGTCGCCGTAACCGCAAACAACTGCAACCTTGCCCGCGATCATCACGTCAGTCGCGCGCTTGACGCCGTCGACCAGGCTTTCGCGGCAACCATAGAGGTTGTCGAACTTGGACTTGGTCACACTGTCGTTGACGTTGATCGCCGGAACCGCGAGGCGGTCTTCCTTGGCCATTTCATAAAGGCGCATCACACCGGTGGTGGTCTCTTCGGAAATGCCCTTCACGCCGTCCATCAGCTCTGGATAATCTTCGTGCATGATCACAGTCAGGTCACCGCCGTCATCCAGGATCATGTTCGGCACCCAGCCGTCAGGACCTTTGATGGTCTGGTGAATACACCAAACGGCCTCTTCCTCGGTTTCACCTTTCCAGGCAAATACAGGAATGCCGGACGCGGCCATGGCCGCCGCAGCGTGATCCTGGGTTGAGAAGATGTTGCAGCTGGACCAGCGCACCTCAGCGCCAAGCGCCGTCAGCGTTTCAATCAGAACTGCGGTCTGGATGGTCATGTGCAGACAGCCGGCAATGCGCGCGCCCTTCAGGGGCTGGCTTTCGCCGAATTCTTCCCGAAGCGCCATCAGGCCTGGCATCTCGGTTTCTGCTATTCTGATTTCTTTCCGCCCCCAGTCGGCAAGCGAAATATCGGCAACTTTATAATCGGTCATGGATTTGATCCTGCTTCACTCAAGGGCCAGCATAAAGGCATTACGGCCAAACTAAATTCGGCCCCTTATAGCAGGCAGGATCGAAAAGATAAAGATTTCTTTATATAATGAAGATTAGATACTTATTCATCTTCACCGAACCGGCTCGACACCATGGCAGACAAGGCTTCGACCGCGGCAAATGCATCGTCCCCTTCTGCTGAAATCTCAATGTCGTCGCCCTTGGCGGCGCCCAGCATCATCAGCCCCATGATTGAGGTGCCAACCACGCTGACACCGTCTTTGGACACGGAGACGATGGCATTATAGCGCCCGGCTTCCGTTGCAAACCGGGCGGATGCTCTCGCATGAAGCCCGCGCGCATTCACGATGGACACGCGTTTCTTTTCACCAGCTACAGCCATACTCACTTCTGTTTCACTCCCCAGCACTGCGCTCTGGACCCCTGCAGACCGCCGCATCTTCTTTCTTATACCGTCAGCCGCCCAAGACCTGACTGGCAACATTGATATATTTCACGCCTGCTTCTTTGGCAGCCTCAACTGATTCTTCCAATGTCGACCCGTGCCGAACGCTAGCCAGCTTGATCAGCATTGGCAAGTTGATCCCTGCGATGACTTCGGTCTTGCCCTTTTCAAGAAGAGAAATCGCCAAGTTCGACGGCGTGCCACCGAACATGTCGGTCAGCAGCACAACACCGCTGCCACTATCTACTTCCTTGACCGCATCCATGATCTGCTGACGACGCAGCTCCATGTCGTCGTCCGGCCCGATGCAAATGGCACGAATCTGCTCTTGTGCACCAACCACGTGTTCGGTCGCGGCAACAAATTCGTCCGCCAATCGCCCGTGGGTCACCAACACCATGCCAATCATACACAAACCCTCTTTTTTCTTCCTGGCCCCTAAGCCTAATGCCTGACTACTGCGGGTCGTCCCCGGTAATTTCCCGGTGATAGAGATTGACGGCCATGCCGTCCAGTTTCATTCGCGCCGCAATGGTTTCCGCAACGGCGACAGAACGATGTTTGCCACCTGTACAGCCAAATGCAAGCGTCAGATACGATTTTCCTTCCTGGCCGTATCGCGGCAGCAGGAACTCCAGCAGGTCTTCGACCTTGTCGATAAAGGGATCAAAGCCTTCATCCGCCTTGACGAAATTGGCCACGGCCTCTTCTCGCCCGGTGTGGGGTTTCAACTCCGGCACATAGTGCGGGTTCCTCAGGAACCGGACATCCAGCACCATATCAGCGTCGCGCGGCACGCCGTGCGCAAACCCGAAAGACATGAAGGTCACGATCAATTTCGGCAGCGCCTCGCTAGCGAAACGCCCGAGCACCGTGCGGCGTGTTTCCGCCCCCGTACGCCCCGTGGTATCGATCATGCCGTCAACATGAGGTCGGATATGAGACATCATATCCCGCTCGCGTCGGATGGCTTCCCGGAGCAAGAGACCCTTGCCCAATGGATGCAGCCGCCGTGTCTCTGAAAAGCGCTTCATCAGCTCATCGTCTGATGCGTCCATGAAAAGAACATGCAGTGCCACGTCCGTGATCTGGCGCAGGTCCGTGATGGTCTCAGCGAACTGTTCCGGGGAAAAGTGCAAGGTACGGCTGTCGATCCCCACCGCAAGGGGTGTCATATCGCCCGCGCTGCGCGCCTCGTCCACAAGCCGCTCCAACATGGTCAGCGGCAGGTTATCGATGGCCTGATAGCCGATGTCCTCAAACGAATGCAGCGCAGAAGATTTACCTGCGCCCGATAGCCCGGTCACTATTACCAGCTGTCGTTTGCCGTCCGCGGCTTCAGCCATAAGGTTATCCCTTTTTATAATCCTCGACACCCAACCCTAGCTGATCCGGATAACGGATGGCGAGTTCAATTTTCTGTGGCGTGCTGACATCAAAGGCATGCAGCCTCAGGCAGGGCAGCGAGACGCCTTCTAGCTCAACAAACGCCTTTTCCGGCAACCGCTCAACGCTATCTGCGTCCGTCAGGTCAACCACCAGTTTGACCAAGGCCGTCTTGATCGCGGGCAGCGACATAATGCCAATGCCGCGCACCTCGATCAGGCCATAAAGGCTGTCGGGTGCCGACCCCACAAGGCCGCGGCGCCGGGCATCCAGGATCACCTGGTCGTCCGCCACGAGAACGGCGCCGCGATCCATCAGCCTGAGCGCGAGGTCTGACTTGCCCATGCCTGAAGGCCCGCGCAGCAGGACACCGCCGCCGACCAGATCAACCAATGTACCGTGGATGTTATTCACTGGGGTCTGCCCCTCAAAGTTGCCCGTCACAAGCGCCCGCATCATGCGGACATGGGCAACTCTACGATAAAGCGGGCGCCCAATACAGTCGCATTCTCGCCAATCCGGTTTTCAGCGCGGATCATGCCGGAATGAGCCTCAACGACCTGGCGGGAGATGGCCAAGCCAAGGCCAGAGTGCTTGCCAAAATCTTCGGTGTCAGGACGTTCCGAATAAAAGCGACTGAAGATCTTTTCTTCGGCACCTTCGGGCAGGCCGGGGCCCTCATCGTCCACCATCACGATCACCCAGCGGTCCTGACGCTCCAGCGTCACGGTGACCTTCGCGCCCCTGGGACTGAAGCTGATGGCATTATCAATCAGGTTGCACCACACCTGTCCCAGCCGCGCCTCGACGCCGGCAATCATGAACACGTTGGGTTCATATTCATCCAGCACCACTTCAACCTCGCCGCTGTTCTGCGTGGTCTCATAGGATTCCACCAGCACACCGAGCATCACAGCCAAGTCGACAGGCTCGGTCTGGGCGCGGGTCAGCTCGGCCTCCAGCCGGGAGGCGTTCGAGATATCGGTGATCAACCGGTCGATCCGTTTCACATCGTCGCGCAGGATGGCGAAAAGTTTGGCCTGAACGTCAGGCTTGTCCGTCATTGCCAATGTCTCAAGCGCGCTGCGCATGCTTGAGAGCGGATTCTTGATCTCATGTGCCACATCGGCGGCGAACTGCTCCACCCGGTCGATCTGGTTATAAAGCGCCTGCGTCATGTCCGACAGGGACCGCGACAGGTCGCCGATCTCGTCCATCCGCTCGGCAAACTCGGGGATATTCTCTTCGCGGCCAATGGCCTGGCGGACCCGCTCTGCCGCCCGCGCCAGCACCCGGATGGGTCGCACCAGAGTACGCCCCAGAAAGAAACTGAGAAGCAATGTGAGCACCAGCGCGCCCACGAAAACCTTCACCGTCAGCATCTGTTCCTGGCGCACGATGGCGTCGATGTCGTCGGTTTGGGACGTCAGCAACATCACCCCCAGAATGCGGCGGAAGCGCTGCACCGGCACGGCGATATTGATAATATAGCGGCCATCCTCGCGCACCCGTAGCTGGGTCATGGTTTCGCCTTCAAGCGCGGCCATCACCTCTAGAAAATCTTCACCGCGCATGCCGGGGCGGTCCACGCTTGGCGGCGCCTCTATACGCTCCGTGATGCTGTCCAGCAGCCGGTGAACGGCATCTTCCAGCTGTTCATCAAAACTGATCTGGGCGTCCAGCGCCGGCAGTTCTTCTTCAACCAAGCGTTTGTCGCCCGCCAGAAAACGGCTGTCGGCGATCATGCGGCCGTCGGTTGCGAACAGACGGGCCCGGTTGTCGGTTGGCCCCACAAGGCGTGTCAGAATCTGGCGTGCTGGCGCCAGGTCAATATCCACAGCTTCCGGCCCGCCGGCCGCCGATTCCCCAAGCGCACCTGCAATAATCTGGGCCTGTACGGTCAGGGTGCGGATGCGTTCGCCGATCAGGTTGGCGCGAAACTGGTTCAGATACAGCACGCCGCCCACAAGGATAATCAGCGCAATGGCGTTAACCGCCATGATGCGCACCATCAGGGGCGACAGGCCGCGCGAATAGTGCCGCGGCCGCGCAGATTGCTTTGCGCGGCGCCGGCGACCCTGTGCCGATTTTCTTTTATGCTCGGTTTCGGTCATACATTTGTGCTGATCATGTCATGCACAAAGCTTAGTCGTCGCTGTAGCGGTAGCCAACACCATAAAGTGTCTCGATCGCATCAAAATCGTCCGCCACGGCCCGGAACTTTTTCCGCAGCCGCTTGATATGGCTGTCGATGGTGCGGTCATCCACATAAACGTCGTCGGAATAGGCAGCGTCCATCAGCTGGTCGCGGCTTTTCACGTGCCCTGGGTGTTGCGCCAGCGTTTTCAGGATCAGGAATTCGGTCACGGTAAGCGTCACGTCCTTGCCCGCCCAGGTCACGCGGTGACGCATCGGGTCCAGCACCAGGCGGCCGCGCTCCATCACCTCATCGCCTGGCTCAACCGGGCCTTCCTCAGGGTCGCGCTTGTTCATTTCCATGCGACGGAGAAGCGCGCGGATGCGTTCAATCAGCAGGCGCTGGGAAAAGGGTTTGCCGATATAGTCGTCCGCGCCCATCCGAAGGCCCAGAAGCTGGTCGATTTCCTCGTCCTTGGAGGTCAGGAAAATCACCGGCATGTCGGTCACTTCCCGAAGCTTGCGCAGAAGCTCCATCCCGTCCATGCGCGGCATCTTGATATCCAGTACCGCAAGGTCCGCAGGGTTCTTGGACAAGGCTTCCCATGCTTTCTGCCCATCCGGGTAGGTGCGGACGCGGAAGCCTTCGGCCTCCAGCGCGATTGTCACCGACGTCAGGATATTCCGGTCATCGTCAACCAGTGCGATTTGTGCTGTCATAGTGTCCCCTCAAGTCCACCGCGCCGGGGCGCCTGGTGGCCGCTTTTTCCATTTTGGCTTGGGCGGGAGTGTGGGCCCCCACCTAAAGCCCTGTCAAGATTAAGCGTTAGGCTGACTTTAAGTCCAAAAAAAGGCGCATAATGGACACTGCGGGGGCAAATTCATCGGGGTGACGGAAAATATCCAATCCCAAGAGTCCAAATGCTTACCGGTACTTAGCATTTTGACAGCGCTATCATTTTGAAATCATTCAGATTCTGGTTGATTTTAGGGGGTATATCCGCAAGTTTATCGGCCTTCCCGAGATGGGTCGGGACAAGAATTGACCAGGGCCGACACGCGCGCGTGAAAATCGAATGAGCCCGGCATGAATTGCTCCGGAACGCTAGCCCCGGAGCGCCCCAATAAATCACTTGGAGGACAAGACGTTGCAAGTCTTTGGCGCCTGTCTAAGCACCGTCGGTCTTGATGCCCAGGGCATCCTTGACACCGGAAATCAATACTGGAACCTGGGCACAGAAGCCCTTTATGAAGAATCGATTCGCCGCGGCGAAGGCCAGATTGCAAAAGATGGCCCGCTTGTGGTGAAAACCGGCAAACACACCGGCCGGTCCGCAAGCGACAAATTCACCGTTCGCGACGCGATGACCGAAGACACCATCTGGTGGGGCGATACCAACCGCCCGATGACGCCGGAACAGTTCGACACCCTGCATGCAGCGTTCCTTGCCCACATGAAAGGCAAGGATCTTTTCGTTCAGGACCTGTGGGGCGGCTCCGACCCGGAAAACCGCGTCGCCGTTCGGACCGTTGGCGAATACGCCTGGCACAGCCTGTTCTGCCGCACCATGCTGGTACGCCCGCGCGAGGACGAACTGAAGGGCATGGCGCCGCAGTTCACCGTGATCAACCTGCCAAGCTTCCGCGCTGACCCTGAAACAATGGGTTGCCGGTCCGAGACAGTGATCGCAGTCAACTTCTCCAAAGGCCTGGTGCTGATCGGCGGTACGGAATATGCGGGCGAGAACAAGAAATCCGTGTTCTCCATCCTCAACTATCTGCTGCCGGAAAAAGGCATCATGCCGATGCACTGCTCCGCCAACATCGGCCCAGAGGGCGATGTGGCCATCTTCTTCGGCCTCAGCGGCACCGGCAAGACCACGCTTTCGGCTGACAGCAGCCGCACGCTGATCGGCGACGACGAGCACGGCTGGTCCGACGACAGCGTCTTCAACTTTGAAGGCGGCTGTTACGCCAAGATGATCAATCTGTCCGCTGAAGCTGAGCCAGAAATTTACGCCACCACCAAGCGTTTCGGCACCATCCTCGAAAACGTGGTGATGGACGAAAACACCCGCGTGCTGGACCTGGACGACAACACGCTGGCGGAAAACACCCGCGCGGCCTACCCGATCCATTTCATTCCGAATACATCGGAAGAAAACCGTGGCGGCAAGCCAAAGAACATCATCATGCTGACAGCGGATGCGTTCGGTGTCCTGCCTCCGATCGCGCGTCTGACGCCAGAGCAGGCCATGTATCACTTCCTTTCAGGTTACACCGCGAAGGTTGCCGGCACTGAAATCGGCGTGAAAGAGCCACAGGCGACTTTCTCAACCTGTTTCGGCGCGCCTTTCATGCCGCGTCACCCAAGCGTGTATGGCGACCTTCTTCGGAAGAAAATCGCCGAAGGCGGCGTGAACTGCTGGCTTGTGAACACCGGCTGGACCGGCGGCGTTTACGGCGTTGGCCACCGCATGCCGATCAAGGAAACCCGTGCCCTGTTGCACGCGGCGCTTGACGGTAGCCTGAACAATGCCCCGATGCGCATCGACGAGAACTTCGGCTTCGAGGTTCCTGTGGAAGTGCCGGGCGTTGACGCCAAGATTCTGAACCCGCGCGACACGTGGGCAGACAAAGACGCCTACGACGCCAAAGCGGCGCACCTTGTGGGCCTCTTTATCAAGAATTTTGAAACATTCGCCGACCATGTGGACGACAGCGTGCTGGCCGCCAGCCCACGCCAGACGCCAAAAGCCGCCGAATAAGCGTTTCAAAATCCAGACATGAAGAAAGCGCGGAGCCACCCGGTTCCGCGCTTTTTTGTATTGTTATCGCACCCAGTCCCTCATAGCATTCCAGCTGAATGGGGGAAATCATGCGCATACTAACACTTTGCATAATGCTGCTATGCTCAACGCCACTGTTTGCGATTGACACTTCGCATGAAGAAATTTTCAAACAACTAACTGCTGTCTCCAAAACTGGCGATCCCGAAGCCCAATATCATCTGGGCATGATGTATCACGTCGGGATCGGTACCGAGCGCGACTATGTGGCAGCTTACAGACTTTTTGAAACCTCGGCACAAGCGGGACATCCGCTTTCAGCATATAAAATAGGCTGCTATTATGCCGGGCAAGGCGGCGATCTAGTCGAAGCGGACCATACTTTGGCACTTAAATACAAGCTTATCGCTGCCGAGGCAGGATATTCCTTGGCACAATATGATGTGAGCCTTCTCTATTCAAACATGGGAGAAGATGCGACGGCACTCGATTGGCTTAGTCGTGCGGCTAACCAAGGCTATTCTGATGCGCTATTGATGCAGTCTTTTAAGTACAATGTGGGCCTTGGAATTGCCCGAAACCCTAAATTGGCATTTGTGTACTTTCGCCTAGGAATGCGCGCGCGGCAGCAAAGCCTCAACGGCGAAGCTGTCGAAATTCTCCAGCTTCTTGAATCCGAAATGTCCTCCGATGAACTTCAGGAAGCGAACGAAATGGTTTTGGATTTCACCCCGCACCCATCGGAATTGACACTGAAGGCCAGCAGTGGCATCGAAGCTGCGATAACATATCTTGAGGCAGCAGGGGATTAACCGGCCTCGACCTCATGCTTGATGCGGATGCGGTCTTGGGGCGAGACGCCCAAAAGGCCGGACACTTTGGCCAGCACGTTTTCTTCGAAATTGTCGATATGCTTGTCGGCGAAGGCCACGCGCCACAGAAGGCGCACGATTTCCTGTCGTTCTTCGTTATCGAGTTCCTTGGCGATAGTGCGGGTGAAGGCATAAAGGCAGGTGGCGTCTGACTGGTCACGTTCCGCGCGTGTCAAAAGCTCAGCAGCCTCCCGGTTTGTCAGGTCGAAATGCTCTTTCACGCATTCTTCCAGCTGGTCGCGCTCGTCGCTTGTGAACTCACCGTCCGCTTTCGAGACCTGCACCAAAAGCGCCGCGGTCGCCAACTCAAGCCCCGATGCGCCGGTCTCATCTTCGCCCTTCAGGCCCAGGATTTTGCTGATTCTCTCAAACATGGCTACTCCTTCACCCCCTATAACTAGGCATTGTAACGCTAACTGCCAATGCCCCATGCGGCAGACCGCACCTTAGCGACGACGGGTAGCCGTGCCAAGCAGTGTGGATCAGCCCACGTCCACCATTTGTGATTTCTGCGCCAGACGTTCCGGTGGGAAGCAGATGGTGATACGGGTGCCTTCACCGAGCTTGCTTTTGACCTCCATATCGCCGCCATGCTGGCGCACCAGCACCCCGCTGAGCGGCAGGCCGATGCCCACACCCGCATTACGGCGCCGGCGTTCGCTGTCTGCCTGGCCGAAGCGCGACAGCACCAGCGGCAGGTCTGCCTCTGCAATACCAATCCCGGTGTCGGCCACTTCAATGTGGAGGCCCGCCTCATTGGCACTGAGCGCGATGTTGATCTTGCCCTTTTCCACATTGAATTTGATGGCATTGTTGATGAGATTGATCAGCACCTGCCGGATCTTGCGCTCATCACCCAAAAGCTGCGGCAGCTTCTTCTGGCATTCAAGCTTCATGGTCACGTCATGCTGTTCGGCCAACAGGCTGAGGATGTTCATGACTTCCACCGCCAGGGCTTCCACATCGATCCGGTCGGCCTTCACATCATCCACCCCTGCTTCGATCCGCGCCAGGTCAAGGAGGTCGTCCACCAATTCCAGAAGGTGGGTGCCTGAATTATGGATGTCGCGGGCGTAATCCTTATAAAGCGCGTTCCCCAGCTTGCCGAGAAGCTCGCGCGACATCAGTTCCGAAAAGCCGATGATGGCATTCAGCGGTGTCCGAAGTTCATGGCTGAAAGTGGCCAGGAAGTGGCTTTTCGCGTTCGAGGCCTGCTCCGCCTCCCTGAGCGCCACATCAAGCGCCAGCGCCCGGTTCTGCAGGTCGCGGTTGGTGTCCTCCAGGCTGGCCATCAGCATGTCGCGCTCGTGCTCAACCCGGCGTGCCTGCACCACAAAAGCGTGGGCATGCATCATGATCACTGCGAAGATGATGAACTGCGACCATTCCAGCGACGAGGGTACCACGCCCGATACAGACAGGATTTCATAGGCGCCGTAAATCAGGCCGCCCAGGCTGACGGAAATGGCCTCGCGCCGGACTTCCGGGGTTTTGATGCTGGCGTGGAACACCGAATAGATCACCATGCAGATGATCGACATCCACAGGATCTGCACCGGCTCGCGCGTCAGGGTAATGGTCCCCGGCGGGAAAAACGGCGCCAGAATGGTAGCGAAGAAAATCATTGCGCAGGAGATGCCGATGATCGCCTTGTCGACCAGAAGCCGCTTCCCCGGTCGCAGAAGGTCGATGACAAACAGATAGTAAGCCAGCGCAATGAAATAGAGCGACAGATACTCGAGGTCATATTTTCGCGCCAAGCTGAAGGACGGGATATAATCCCAGATCAGGTCGCTCACAAAGGCCGCCCGAACGGCCGCCGCAATGGCCAGCAGCGCAAAAAACATGTGCGAGCGGGAGGTCCGCCGCCGGTATCCCATAACCAGGGCGGCAATACCCACGAACAACAGTACGATCACGAGGGCGCTCGGCAGTCCCGTGGCACGATTTTCCATCGCGGCCATGCGCCACCGAAGGTCCAAGAGCGGTACCTCAATCATGCCACCCTGCTTGTGGATATAGTTCGACAGCTGGACCACCAGCGTGAATTTCTGGGTGCCATAGGGCAGGGAAATCATCGGTGTGGCCGGGTTGGCAACCACCTGCTCGCCCTCGGGTTCCAGCTCCCCATTCTTGAACAACAGCCAGGTCTGTGGCGAGCCGTCGGCGTTTTCAGCCACCGCATAAATATGGGAGACCGACCGGAGCGTTCCCATCCAGAAGGCATAGGAATTATCGTCCTCAGGCAGGATGATTTCCCGGCAGTAAGTGGCTTTGCCGTGGCCGCTTGTCAGGCTGGCCGTGAAGGCTGGCCCCCATACATCAGGCGCTGTGACGGCTTCGGCGCTGCCTTTGCCACAGGCGGTTGCCATCAGGCTGCCCGGCGTCACGATCTGGTCACGATAAACGAACCAGCCACCATCAAGCTTCATCGGGCCATCGCGCTCAGGAACAGGATGGGGGGCGGGGTCACCTTGTGCCCAGCCGACAGACGAACCCAACAGCATCACCAGTGATGCAAGCAGCCAAATCAGGCTATGACAACGATGCTGTCTTTCGATTTCAGGGTCGCACAAATGCATTCACACACCATTTGGCGCAAACCGGCAGCCGACCTGAATACAAGCAGCCCCCGGTTGCACCCGGGTCATCTATCCCCCACAGGCGCCAGTTTGCACCAGCATGGCTCGGCGTGGCAAGAAATTGAGTCAGCGCCCAACCTGGCCGTGTCAGCCGACAGTGTAGGAAAGGATGCGGGATATATGCGCGAATGGGCGGCCGCTTTCCTCCGCCCAGTCGTTGAAGGCCGCCTGCACCGCCCGCATGGCGCCCTTGCCGGTCGGGGCCTTGTCCACAACGCCTTCCCGGATCAGGGCAGCCACCACATCCTGCGACAGCGCCCAGCCGTCACGGCCCAGATAGCGCAGGAAAATCTGCCCTGTCATACCGCCCAAACGACCGCCGCGTTTCTTGAGCATCTCCAGAAGCCCGACAAAATCCTCAGCCGGCCAGTCGGCGATGCATTTGGCGGCAGAGCCATATTCGTCCTCAAGATCACACACCAGGATGGCATTGTCGCGCACAGTCAAAATCTTGGGACCGTTCCTGACAATGCGGGTATCCTTGATCAGGCTGTCCAGGTCGTCATCGGACATGAATTTCCAGCGAACAGGCACAAAGCCCTCGAAGGCTTCCTCGAACCCCGGCCATTTGTTATCGATCACCTTCCAGCTGAAACCCGCCTGGAATACGGCTTTGGTCATGCCCGCCAGGATGCGGTCTTCCGGGATGCCGTACAGCTCCTCGGGTGTCTTGATTTCCGGCAGCATGCCTTCCACGATCTCGACGCTGCCTCTACGGTCCGCCGCTATTTCAAGAATTTCTGCAAATGTGCGCATGTTCTTATCCTCGCTGACATTTTCGCGCATGCTAGCGCGCACCGGAGGACGGGTCCATAGGCTAACGCTTTAGTAAAGCGCGAAAAAAAAGCCGGTACAGCCTTGCAGATTTTGAAACTATCCTTATTTTCTAAATAAATTAATTTATAAAAAGGACAGCGCGATGGATCTCAATCAAGTTACGCTCGGCGCCACTGACCTGAACGCCAGTATCGAATTCTACAAAACCCTGGGGCTCCGGCTGATTGTTCATTCTGCCGATCACTATGCCCGGTTCGAATTACCCAGCGGCAATACCACCTTCTCGCTGCACAAGGTGGACGCCGACCGGACCAACACCGGCAGCGGGCTGGTCTATTTCGAGGTGCCAGATGTGGACGCCGAAGTGGCGCGGCTGGAGGCTCAAGGCATTGCCTTTGACACCCAACCGAAGGATCAGCGCTGGCTGTGGCGCGAAGCCTACCTGACCGACCCTGCGGGTAACCGCCTGTGCCTCTATCACGCAGGCCCCAGCCGACGCTACCCGCCCTGGCGCATCAACAATTGAGGAAGTTTGGCCTCTGGCTGGACGATCGCTGCATCATGCAGTATATCAGCCAGTCACCGCCCTTGTCGCCAACCCGGTTCGAGGCGGTTCGTTGCAGAAAAATGGTCCAAGTTGAGTTACACTGAGCGCATGGCGAACGACTATATCAAAAGTTTTGGGTTCCCCCGCTGGGGCGAATATGGCCGCGACAAGGACGCGGAGCCCGTGCGCATGTGCGACTATTCCGGCTGCGCGGAAAAGGGCGCTCATCCGGCGCCCAAGTCACCCGGTTCACCTGAACGCTGGTACTTCTGCCGCCCGCATGCGGCTGAATATAACCGCAACTGGGACTTCTTCCAGGGCATGAGCGACGAAGAAGCCCAGCGCCATATGAATGACGGCAGCGAATCATCCGATGCCTTCTCTAGCGCCCGCACCTTCGAGTGGGGCGGCGCCATTGATGATGACGGCTTCACCAGCACGGAAAATGCCGCCTATGACGCTCTCGAGCTTGACCCCGGTGCGGGGCAGGACGAGCTGAAGAAACAGTATCGCAAGCTTGCCAAAATCTATCACCCCGATGCCAACCCCGGCGACCCGGCAGCGGCAGAGCGCTTCCACCAGATTCAAAGCGCCTACGACCGCCTCAAGGACAAAAACGCCTAGGCCTGCCTCTGCATTTGTTTCAGCTTGCCAAGCGACCACCAAAGCCCAAACGCATAGGGCGCTGCCACCAGCATGAATTCGAACAGGAAGGCGCTGAAGCCGCCAAACTGCAGATATTCGCCAAACTCGATACGGCTTTCGGTGAACCTGCCCGCGAGCAGGTCGGCGATAATCGGTGTTGCGAAAATCAGCAAGATGAAGCCGTCGAACATGGCGATAAAAGCGTTCCTCAGGTCATTCCGGTTCTGCACCGCAATGGCTGCACATGCCGTTGCACCAACCAGCACGAAACTGGCAAACACCAACACCTCGAACCCCTTGTCGGCATGCACGAGACCACCGTTATAGCCCACATAATTAGGGTCGAGTGACCCGCGAAACGGCGCGGCAGCGTGAATGAAGGCCACCGGCAGGTGCACCAGCCCAACCAGTAACGCACGCCAGTCCCACTGCCGCTTCAGGGCGTAAAAGACAAACACACCAAATGAGATGATCATCACCGGAAAGCCCACATACGCCCAATTTACAGCTGCAAAATCCATCAGGTCCCTCCCTGCCAAAATATGACTCCATACAGCACTGTATTGTGTTGACATTATTAACCTAGCTTGTCAATACAGTACTGTATGGAAACAGAACGCAAAGATCTGGGGCGCGAGGACTGGATCAAGGCCGGGATGACCGCCTTGTTCGAGGAAGGCATTCGTGCGGTCAAAGTTGACCGGCTGGCCAAGCGGCTGAAGATCACCCGCGGCAGCTTCTATTGGCATTTCAAGGATCAGGCCGACCTGCTGCAGTCCATGATCAGTCATTGGACGGAAGACCAGCTGGGGCACGCCAAAGCGCTGGAATCAGATGCGGGCGCGCCAACCGGGCTGGCGCGCATCCGAGCCATCATCGAACGGATCAGGGATAAGGATATCGAACATGACGTGGCCATGCGGGTATGGGCTTATGACCACAAACCCGCAGCCGACGCGGTTGCGATAGTTGACACAGCCCGGCTGCGGCTTGTTGAAGCCTCGTTTGCCGAGACGGGCCTACCTAAGGCCGACGCCCATTTCCGCGCCCATCTACTCTACTACTTCCAGCTTGGAGACCAGCTTTCTCGCGAACGCCCCACGAAAGAGGAGCGCGATACCCAGTTCGAGATGCTGACAGACCTGCTGGCGCGAAAGTGAGCGCTTAAGGCCCCTAGAGGACCAGCATCGCCAGCGCGATGATCACTGCAAGGGTACCCAGAAAAGAACCCCAAATCCATATGACAGCCCACCCAAACTGGCTGTCAGCTTTAATTTCATGTTCGGCACCACCCAACCGCAGCGCCCTGCCGCTGGTTTCTTTTTCCACTTCAAGGGCCGCAGCTTCCTGGTCATATTCCCGACCGCAAGCAGAACAGGTCACCGCCTGATGCCTATTTTCTCTGAAATCAAAGTTGGGCTTTAGCCACTGACGACATTCTTCATTCTGACATAGAAATCCGCCTGCCATGATACCCCCATCGTGAACACTATTAAGCCGATAGGTTAACTTGTCCTCAGGCCACCTCAAGGGGAATCTTGAAGCCTTCCTTGAAAGTATCGATCGCGACTATGGTCTCAAATCGGCCAATGGACGGGTTGGAGAATAGATATTCGCGCGTGATGCGGTCGAAATCCTTCATGTCCTTCACTGTCATGATCAGTACAAAATCCGTCTGCCCGGTCACATAGTAACACTGCTGCACCTCAGGCACGCTTGCCATCTGCTGCTTGAAAGTCTCGATGGTTGCCTCACCCCCACAGGAGAAGACCACCTGCACGATCAATGTGGTCCGGCCGCCGAGTGATTTAGGACACAGAATGGCGACCTCTTTCTTGATAGTACCGTCCTCCCGCAGCTTCTTGATGCGCCGCTGGGTTGCCGCAGGTGACAGGCCGACCTTTTCGGCAATCACTTCTGATGTCTGGCGGCTGTTATCCTGAAGCTCATTGAGGATTTTGATGTCAAAATTGTCAATTTCAGCCATTTGCGTATTTTTTCCGCGATTTTTTTCAAAATTACGAAGAACTTTATCATCAAACTGTAAAATTTGCGAAGAATAAACGTGCCACTGGCCCCATATTATTCAAAACAAGAAACCGACAGCAGGATAGAAAGATGACCGATCATATTCAGCGTGCCCCTGCGCTTGGCGCCCTCCCTGTACCGCCAGCCCCCCTTGTTGGTATTGTTTGCGGCCTGTCGGCAGCTTTCATCTGGGGCACCTGGCCGGTCGTGACGTCCATTGGCGTCAATGCCGATGCGCTCACCCCCTTTCAGCTTGTTCTGCTCAGGTTCGCCGTGGCTGGCCCCTTGCTGCTGCCTTTTGCTTTTCGTGGCAACCCGGGCCTGAAGGAATGGGGCCAGGCGCTGGTGATGATGCTGGGCGCAGGCTTCCCCTATAGCCTTGTGGTCTCAAGCGCGTTTGAACATGCGCCCGCTGGCCACGGCGGGGTGATCATACCCGGCACCATGCTGGTGACCAGCCTCGTGCTGGCGCACATCTGGTTCGGGGAGAAAATCACCCGCACCCGGGCCCTTGGCGCCGCGGCCATCATCACCGGGCTTGTCTGCCTGGCAGGCGGCGGCATGGTTCCTTCCCTCAAGGGTGACCTCCTGTTTATGGCGGGCGGCCTGATGTGGGCGGGCTATACCTTCTTTGTACGCCAGTGGCCCACCAACGGGCTTGTGATTGCGGCGCGGGTCTCTGTGCTGTCTCTTCTCTTGGTGGCGATCGGCAGTGTGTTCGGCCTGGCCGACGGCATCACGGGCGTGGCGCGCGAGACGATCCTTACACAGGGCCTGTGGCAGGGCGTTGTCTCCGCCATCCTGGCACTGGTGCTTTTCAACAAGGCCGTTGGCTATCTGGGGACCAGCCGGGCAGCGACACTGAATGCCTTGATCCCGGTTGTCGCCGTGGTGCTGTCGTTCCTGGTGCTGGGCGAAGTGCCCTCGCCGGTTGAGCTTCTGGGCCTCGTGGCCATCATCGGCGGTATTGGCGTGGCCATGGGCGTGCGCCTTCGCAGGATAAGAAAGCCTTGAGCGACCACCCAACAACTTTTGTCAAAGGATGAAACCATACACTGGCACTTCAAAAGCGCCACCAACGAAACACCGCAGACATAACTATAACAGAACCCCTCCTGAGAAAGCTGAACCTCCCATTCAGGCTTACCTCAGCGCCTGTATCCCGAGTGCGGCCCACTGGCCCCGCTCGGGTTTCTTTTTTTCAGAGCATCATTGGGGTGTCAGGCCAACCAGATAGCGGTCCAGCAGCGCTTCAAGTGTGCGCCCGCAATTCAGCGCGCGGGCAGACCGGTTGATGTGGGCGATAAAAGCTTCTGTTTGCGGCCCCTTATGGCACACAACCACATCCTTGCTCTCCAACACGCTCAAATCTCGCGACACGGGATACCCAAGGTAACCGGGCTCACGCGCCTGCAGGAACCGCACGTCCAGATCAACCGCCACCAACGCGGCAACACGCCCGATATCGAGAAGCTGAAATCCTTGCTGCAGGGTTCGGCTGGGCAGCACCAGATCGGCAGGATGCCCCATCTGTTCAGCAATGAAAGGCACGTTGCCAACGCCGGTGTCGATAGCAATCATCTTACCCTTGAGGCTTTCGAATTCCTCAATCGGGTCCGCCCCTTTGGGCCCATAGAGCTTCATTTTGAAGGTAAAGATCGGGTCCGACACCAGAAGCTGCTTTCCGGAAAGTCCGAAGGGCTCATAGTAGCCAGCCACAGCAGAGCCCGCGAACAGACAATCACTGCCCCGCTGTACGAACTGGTTTTCCGCCCGCTTCAGCGGCGCCATTTTCAGCTCTACCGGTTGGTCATAGCCGTCGGTCAGCAATTCGAAGGCTTCATGGTAGGGGCCCGTGCCGTCTGGCTCAAATACGCCGCGCAGTTCGGTGCCGAATATCCGGAGCGGATCAGCCGCGCAAGCGCCGGATATGAACAGGCCCAAACAGGCCGAACCTATGATAATGCGCAAGGACAGACCTCATGCCTCCTCTCCCCCGAGACCATCAATGGTAGGCCACAGCAGAAGAGACATCAAGGGAATTGGCCGTTCCAGGCAAGGGGGGCCTAAAGCCCCTCACGGTAGCTTTCGAGCGACGCTTTCTGTGTACCGGCCGCAGTGAAATTCTCCTGTGCCAGCCAGGCGCGGAAGGCCGCCTTCAGGCCCGGCCATTCACTGTCCAGCATGGAATACCAGGCGCTGTCGCGGTTGCGGCCCTTGACCACCATGTCCTGTCGGAACGTGCCTTCATAAGAAAATCCAAAGCGGGTGGCGGCGCGCATGCTGGCGGCGTTGGCGTCATCGCACTTCCATTCGAACCTCCGGTAGCCCAGGTCATCAAACACATAGGCCGCCATCAGGTAAATGGCCTCGCTGGCAATGCGCGTGCGCTTGAGCTTTTCACCAAAGGCCACACAGCCCACCTCGGCGCTGCCGAAGGCTTCGCGAATACGCATATAGCTGGCCATGCCAAGGATTTCCAAAGTGGCTTTATCGCGGATCACCATGGTGCGCCAGCCGCCAAGCTGACGAATGGCCTCAAGCGAGTTTTCAAAAGCCTCTGCGCCGTCTTCAAACGGGCCGACGGGCATATAGTCCCACAAGTTCCGGTTCGCCTCACCCGCGACGGCCGCATACAGCCCATCCCGGTGCTGGGCCCAGTCCAGCGGTTCCAGCCTTGCATAGGTGCCTGAAAGCACCGCGTCACCTGGCACCTTACACCCGGTCCAATCCTTGAGGCTTGGTTTGGTCATACCGTCCATGGGCTTATCTCTTTTCTGGGGGAATGGATTTAATGGTCTGTGCGTAGGCCTTGTGGGCGTGACCGTCCACCGGTTTCAGAACCCGCTTGTCGCTAGGCTTCTGCCGGTTGCGCGACACCCCGGCCCGCCATTCGGTCGCCGGGCGAACGGGGCGCGACACAAAGCCGCCACCACAGTTGGGGCAAACGTTTTCCAGCACACTTTCCACGCAGTCCGCGCAGAAAGTGCACTCATAGGAACAGATCATGGCGTCGGTGGCGTCTGGCGCCAGGTCCTTGTCGCACTGTTCGCAGTTTGGCCTGATATCCAGCATCAAATTGTCCTACCTATTGTTCCAGTCATAACCCGGCATCAGCCGGTGATTGAGCGCCGCGCGCACACCTTCAGGCGCGCCCACGGGCCCACGCTGCTGTGTCGTCAGCGGAATGTGCCCGGACCAGACAGGCCAATCCACGTCCTCCGTATCGCCGTCACCCGGGCCGCCGTCGCGTACCTTGGCAGCGGCGTCCGTGATTTCCATCACCACCAGCGCCGTTGCCTTGCGTTCCTGGCCCGTGATCGGCCTCAGCTGCGACCAGCGGCCGGGGGCAAGCTGCTCGAAAAACAGTTCCATCTGGCGGTCAAACTCTGCGGTGTCGGTCACCAGCTCCGGGCGGCCATAACAGATGACGGACCGGTAATTGGCACTTGTGTTGAAAGCCGACCGCGCCAGCACAAGGCCATCCAGATGGGCCACGCTCACACACGCTTCCTTGCCGCTTGTCACCTCCCGGATCATGCGGCTTTTCGAGGCACCGTGCCAATAGAGCCGGTTGCCTTCACGCCAATAGCTGGTGGGAATAATCTGTGGTTGGCCGTCCACTTCATACGCCACATGGCACAGGAAGTGACTGTCGAGGATGCCGTATACGGTTTCCTCATCATAGCAGGCGCGCTTGTGGCCACGCTTTACCCGGTTTCGCTCGTTAATCGTGAACTCGGTCATGTCTTTTTCTCTGAACTCTGCCAGCCTCAGCACTGGACATGGCCGCAGCTTGCGATACTATTGATCCCACCAGAAGGTCCAATTCGTATTTTTTAAAGGGTCCAATTATGACTGGCGCCAACGCCCGCCGCCGTACCGACCGAATGGTGGAAACCCTGCTGACACCCGGCCTAAACCCGGAGAGCGACAAACCACTGAACGAGCAGCTGATGCTCCTTCTGCAGGACGCCATCCTGAACGGCCACCTGCATGCGGGGGACCGCCTGCCCGCAAGCCGCGCCATGGCCAGCCGCCTGGCGCTGTCGCGCAACACGGTGCTGGCAGCCTATGACCAACTGATGGCGGAAGGCTACCTGGAAAGCCGCGTGGGTGCAGGCACCTTTGTCAGCAGTGACCTGCCTGACCATTATTTGACTGTAGGGAACGGCGCCAACCAGAAGGCAGCAGCGCCCCCGGAACGAACAATCCGGCCCCTTTCCGGCATGCCGGCCCTGGACCAGTTCCCATTCGCGCTGTGGGCCCGCATCGCTGGCCGCGTATGGCGCCACGCAAGCGAACAGCAGCTTCAGCACAATGACCCGGCGGGATACCGACCGCTTCGGCAGGCCATTGCAGACTATCTGCAGGCCGCGCGCGGCGTGGTGGCGGATGCAGACCAGATCATGATCACGTCGGGCCTTCAGCAGGGCCTGAAGTTTGTCGCCGAAAGTGTCGTACCGCACGACCGCACCCTGATTCTGGAAGACCCCGGCTATCCCGGTATCCTCAGGACGGCGGAACATCTGCCCCATACGGTTGCCTTCACTGGCGTTGACGACAGCGGGGCCATTGTGCCATCAGACACCCACGGCGTGCCCGGTATGCTGCTGGTGACACCCAGCCGACATTATCCGCTGGGGTCCACCATGCCGATCAGCCGTCGGCTTGAGCTGCTGGAGTGGGCACGCGAGCATGACGCCCTCATCATCGAGGACGATTATGACAGCGAGTTCCGCTATGGCGGGCGGCCTGTTCAGTCCCTGCAGGGACTGGATGGCGGCAGCCGGGTGGTCTATGGCGGCAGCTTTTCCAAATCGCTGTTCCTGTCGCTGAGGATCGGTTATCTGATCCTGCCGCGCGACATTGCCGCCAAAGTGATCCGCCACCGGGAGAAAACAGAGAGCTTCCCGCCGCTCAGCGACCAGATGATCCTGGAGCGCTTCATTGCTGACGGTCATTTTGCCCGCCACCTCAGACGGCTACGCGCCATCCACAAGTCGCGGCTGCAGTGCTTCTTTGATGCGGCAAGCGCGGGCCTTTGCCGCTACTTCACCCTGGTGCCCACCGACGCCGGGCTGCATATAGTTGGGCTCGCCGGCGACAGGCTTGCACAGCTGGATGACACGAGCCTGGCAAAAGCGGCGCACCGCAGCGGTCTGGGGGCCGTGCCGCTTTCAGGCACCTATAATCATGCCACGGCACAAAAGGGCCTGCTGTTCGGCTTCGCCAACGTTCCTGAAGCCGCCATGCCTGAAAGGCTGGACCAATTTGTCCGGGAACTAGATGAAATTACAGGCTTTTAATAGCGCGCTCCCCATAGTAGCCTAGGGCCAAGATCGGCACACAAAGGGTGGCCTGTTGATTGTTCGCCGCCCAATGCCGCACCAGGAGGGGTAGATGATCCGAAAACACGCGTTGGCTGCCACAATGGCCATCATCGGCACCGCGACAGCTGCGTCCGCGCTTCAGCAGAGCATGAGCTTTGGCGAAAACTGGAGCTATGGTGGCAGCGATGGGCCTGACGCCTGGTCCACAGTCGCGCCGGCATGCGGCGCGGGCATGCAGTCACCCATCGTTATTTCCGGCACCGAGCCGGCCGTGATGCACCGGCTGGAGACGCTCTATAATGTGACACCGGTTGCCACACAGAATGCCGCCAACACCGTACAGCAGAACTATGAGCAAGGCAGCCTCCTGCGGGTTGGACCCAAGGTTTTCATCCTGAAGGAATTTCATTTTCATACCCCTGCAGAACACCAGGTTCTGGAGCAGACCTTCCCGATGGAAATCCAGTTCACCCACCAGGCGCTGAATGGGGAAATGGCCATTGTGTCGGTTCTAGTGAGGGAAGGCAGGGCCAATCAGGCCGCAGAAGAACTGCTGCCCAACCTGCCGATTGAGCCAGGCCAGGGCATCAACCTGCCGAATGTGAAGATCAACGCGCGGGACTTCATGCCCCAGGAAAAAGACTATTACCGCTATATGGGGTTCCTGAGCCACCCACCCTGCACGCCCGGCGTAAACTGGTATGTGCTGAAAACGCCGATTGAGTTTTCCGCCGACCAGATCAAGCTGATTCAGGGCATTGTGGGGACCAACAACCGCCCGGTCCAGCCGCGCGACAACCGGATTATCCTCGATGCGCAAACTCAGTAAATCCGGCATGTCCATCACCGCAAAAGGCGCAGGCTTCGCGCTGTCCCTTCTGCTTGTCGCGGCTTGCTCCAGCGGGCCGTCAGGGCCCAAGCCAACGGCCGGCGCCAAGCGCGCACCAAACCAGGTAGCCAACGCGCTGTGTGAAGGCCGCGCCGCCGACGCGGTTACCATGCTGACCGCCGAGCCCCTGTCGGGGCCCGTGGACCGTTTCTTCACTGCGCTGGCGATGGAGAAAAGCGGCCACCCCGTTTCGGCCCGAAAAATCTATGCGTCCCTGATGACCTCAGGCGCGACCGATCCTGTCTATCTGGATTGCGGCAGCGAAGTGTTCGCGAACGGCACTGTGTCTGGCGAAGCAGCCCGCCGCCTGGCCGTGATCGCGCAGGACCTCCGGTCCCTCGACGTTGCGGCAACACGGCCTCAGACCCTGCACGAAGGCCTGCCCACCCTTGATGGCAGCAGCATCAGTGCCGTCAGGCCGTCCAGCGGCTTTTCCAGCACGCCCATGACAGTTTACCGGCCAGCTTCCACGTCTCCACTAGGACGCTGGTTCGCCCACCTGGAATCCTACAAGACCTATCAGTCCGCCCAGGCAAACAAGCCAACGCTTGAAGCCAAGTTCACCTCCCTGAAAGGCTATATCGACCAATGGGAAGTGAATGTTTCCGGGGGTGTTGTGCGCCTTGGCGTGCGCCTGGACGAGCGGGAAGACGCGCGGCGCCTGTGCCAGCAGGTCAAAAGCAATGGCGACTATTGCGCGGTGCTCGATACGGCGCCATAAGCCTTGGTTTACGGACTTCTCCGGCCACCAAAGATTCCGCTAGCCTCTGGGGCGCCTTCTTTCTATGATGGCGCCCAATTTACGCATGGGTCGTGATCCTGCGTAATAAAACACAGTAATCTGGGGAGAGGGACTTATGGCTGGAGCAGCGCAACACGCTCATTGGTCATCACGCTGGGCCTTTATCATGGCCGCCGTCGGTAGCGCCGTCGGGTTGGGCAATATCTGGAAATTTCCATATGAAGCAGGCCAGGGGGGCGGCGGCGCCTTCGTGATGGTCTATCTGCTTTTTGTTTTCTTTATCGGTACACCAATGCTGGTGGCAGAGCTTTCGCTTGGGCGGCGTGGGCAACTGTCTCCGATTGGGTCGATGAAAAAGATCGCACAAGAAGAGAAGCGCAGCCCGCTTTGGGGGCTGATTGGCTGGTCTGGCGTTGTCGGCGCCTTTATCGTGATCAGCTTCTACTCGGTCGTCGGTGGCTGGACATTGGCCTATATGGTCAAGTCAGCAATGGGTGCTTTCAGCAACATTGATGCCCAGACAGCCCAAGACACGTTTGTAAGCTACATTTCAAATCCTGTCATGACGCTGGTGTCACACTTCGCCTTCATGGGCATCACCATCTTCATCGTGGCCAAGGGTGTGCAGGGCGGCCTTGAAAAAGCGGTGACCTACCTGATGCCGGCTCTGTTCGCCATTCTTCTGGTACTGGTCGTCTATTCCGGGTTCACCGGCGATTTCGCCAAGACAGTGGATTTCCTGTTCAATCCGGACTTTGACGAACTGCTCTATAAAGCCAACTCGCCAGAAGCCATCGCTGCAGGCGGTGCCACTAAAGTATTCAGCCTTGATATGGTCCTTCAGGCCCTGGGGCAGAGCTTCTTCTCGCTGTCGCTGGCGCTTGGCTCTATCATGACTTACGGCTCGTACCTGACGCGCGATGTGAATGTCGGCAGGTCTGCGCTGACAATTGCCGCAGCAGACAGCTCCGTGGCCCTGATGGCGGGCCTTGCGATCTTCCCGATCGTTTTCGCCTACGGCCTGGATGTTGCTGAAGGCGGCGGCCTGGTGTTCATGAGCCTGCCAATTGCCTTTGGTCAGATGCCATTTGGTATCGTCGTCGGCACGTTGTTCTTCGGTCTGCTGGCCGTGGCAGCGATCACCAGCTCCATTTCGCTTTTGGAACCTCCGGTATCCTACGTTGAAGAAAAGACCGGCTGGAACCGCCGCAAGGTTGCGATCACCATGGGTGTTGCAGCAGGCGTGCTTGGCGTGCTGTCAGCCTACAGCCAGGGTGACAACATGCTGTCCAGCATCAGCATCTTCGGCCTGAGCATCATGGATGCCAAAGACTTCCTGACCAACAACATCATCATGCCACTGGGCGGCTTGTTTACTGCCCTGTTCGTGGGCTGGTTCGTCAGCCGCAAAGCAATGATGGAAGAATTGGCGATGGAAGATAAGACCTTCCGCATCTGGTACTTCCTGGCACGCTTCGTCAGCCCAACTGCGATCGGCATTATCTTTATCAAGATCATCTACGATACGGTCGTGGGCTAAGCCCAGGCGACCGGCACAAACAAGAAAGGCCCCGGGCATTCCGGGGCCTTTTTCTATTGTAGCGACAAAACTGCTACCAGGTCAGGCCGCTTCGGCAATGCCCCGAATGCGCTCCACCATCGAAAACAGGCCGTTGGCCCGCATGGGTGACAGGTGCGCCGCAAGACCGAGCTTGTCCAGAATACCCTTGACGTCGGTGGCCAGGATTTCTTCTGCCGTCTTGCCTGAATAAATCAGCAGCATCAGCGCCACGAGGCCCTTCACGATATGGGCGTCGCTGTCACCGCGCAGCTGAATGCGGCCTTCTGCGTCCACTTCAGGCACCAGCCACACCTGGCTCTGGCAACCACGCACTTTATACTCGTCCGTCATTTCGCTTTCATCGAGTGGCTCCAGCTTGCGCCCCAGGTCGATCACATAGCGATAGCGGTCTTCCCAATCATCGAGAAACTCGAATGTATCCAAAATTTCAACGATCGTTGTATTTTCAAGTGACATAGTCTATATCCAAACACCGGTGCCTTGACAGGGAGGCCGAATGACCGACCTAATGCCTTGCGTACAGACAGTGTGTCTATCGGATTGGCCGGGGGAGTTAAAGGCCAAAAGCCGAAAAAGAGCACACGACACAAAGCGAGGGGAGCGCATATGTCACCGAACCAAGACGGTTATCCACGCCCGGCCTATGCCTGGTATATGGTGATCCTGCTGCTGATTATCTACACCTTCTCGTTCATCGACCGGCAAATCCTTGGCCTTCTTGGGCCCGCTATCAAGGCGGATTTCGGCATCTCGGATACTGAATTTGGCCTGCTTACAGGCTTTGCCTTCGCGCTTTTTTACACCTTCTTCGGCCTGTTTTGTGCCCGCATCGCCGATAGCAAGAGCCGGCGGCTGTTGATTGCCGCTGGCCTATTTCTCTGGAGCCTGATGACCGCGGCCTCCTCACTGGCGCGCAGCTACAGCTCGCTGTTCCTGATGCGCATGGGCGTGGGCGTGGGCGAAGCCGCACTGGCGCCCGCCGCCAACAGCCTGCTGGCAGACAGCTTCCCGAAGAAACGCCTGGCGACAGCGCTCAGCGTCTATTCCATGGGCATCCCGATGGGATCGGCCATCGCCTTTATCGTCGGCGGCGCCGTGATCGACCTGGCCGAAAGCTTGCCTGATGTGGAAGTCCCCGGCTTTGGCATGATGGGCAGCTGGCAGAAGGCCTTCCTGATGGTGGGCATTCCCGGCCTTTTGTTGACCCTGATGATGCTGACGGTGAAAGAACCCATTCGCAAAGGCGCAACACAGGGCGGCAAAAGCATTCCGGTGCGTGACGTGATCAAGCATGTGAAGGATCGTGGCCGGGCCTACGCGGGTGTCTGCCTTGGCGTTTCCTGTGTGGCAGCGCTGGGGTTTGGTACGCTCAGCTTCCTGGCCTTTTTCTTTTACCGCTATCACGGCATGAACCCAGCCGATGTGGGCAAAACCTTTGGCACCATTTCGCTGTTTACCGGCCCTGCAGGGCTGTTGCTGGGTGGCTTCCTGGCGGACCGCTGGCTGGCGCAAGGCAAGAAGGATGCCCATATCCGGGCGCTCCTGGTGGCCCCTGTGATGTATCTGGTGCCGTCTCTCGCGCTACCATTCATTGCCGACACCACTGTTGTCTGGTGGGTGCTGGGCTTCTCAAATATCTTTATCAACCTGCCGTCGGGCATTGCCTTCGCGGCCCTTCAGATCATCACGCCAAACCAGATGCGCGGTCAGGTGATCGCGCTCTATGTGCTGGCCACCAATATCATCGGATACGGTGCTGGCCCTCTGCTGATCGGCGCCTTCACAGACCATCTGTTCGGCGATGAAATGCTGCTAAATTACTCGCTGGCACTTGTTGCCGCCATCACGACGCCGCTGTCCATCGGGCTGTTGTTGTGGGGTCGCAAGGCTTTTGCCAAAGCGCTTGAAGAAGAGGAAGCCCGGCTCAACCAAGCCAGCTAGCAGGGCTTGGGTGCGTCCGGCACCCCAGCCCCAATATCAACCGGCTTGATCACAAACGCCTTTTTCCCGACAGAGATCAGCTCGCCTGTGTCTTCACCCAGCTTCGGGGCCTGCATCAGGTTATAGTAAATAAAGGTATCGATCTCACCACTGCCCCCGCGGATGGGCAGGTTCAGCGCTTGATAGGACTTGTGGTGGACCTTCTGGTATTCCACGCTGGCTTCATGAAGCAAAGCGCAAGGATGTGCCGCTGCAAGTTCCAGCCAGGCGTCTGCGTATCGTCTATGATCGGACGCCAGGAAAGACAATATGTCCACCCCGACAGGATCCTGCCCCATGCGTTCGTTAATCCCCGACCCCAGTAGCCTGTAGCGATAGTCGTTAGGGCCATGTTTCTGTGCCAACGTCACATCCGGCAGCAAATTGCCAAACGCCATGGGCCTGACCTGCTCCCAGTCAGGAACATGCTGCCCCTCTCGCCGGAAAGAAGCCCAGATATCAAAGAAATCCTTGAAACGCCCTTCAAGGCGTAAACTTTCAACCATATGCTCGCACCCACGTGCCCCCAAAACTGGCCTCTAAGATAGGGTGCAACATTTAAGGAAGATTAAACAGGAAGGGCACTAGCGCACTTCGATTGTCGCGTCGCCTTCCGCTCGTTTCTCGGCCCTGGTCCTTTGGCGCAGAGCAAGTTCGCCGGACTTGCCTTGTACGGCGCGAATGAGCGGCCGGTGCTGATACACCAGTTCCTGATAGTGGCGGTCTGCTGCAAGCATATGGGGGTTCATCTCACTCGCGATCGCGGGCGATGTGGCGTTCAGCCCAAGGGCCAAACCAAAGATAATTGCACTCATGTCACTCACTGTCCTTGCTGTCTGCCTTACCCTTTAACGGGGGCCCTTTACCGGGCTCATCGGCTTTGGTCGGTGCCTTTTAGGCACTCTTCGTTACCATCAGGTTAAACCATCCGGCTTGATAAAAAAGGGGCAGGCCCGATCAGCACCTGCCCGTTGTCTCTGCACTTCTCTCGGGAGAAAGGGAAAGTTCTCTAGGAAGGGAAGGCTTCGACAAATAGTCCCTTGAATAGTCTAGTCCTCTAGGGCCTTCAGTTCCCGTTCCAGACGGAAGCGCTTGCTGGTCATGTAGGCCTCCATCTCGGACGTGCGGCGCTCAATGTCGCGAAACCGGCGACGCAGCTCAGCAGCTGTATAGTCCGGGCTCTTGCGCGTCTGCTTCCAGAACTCTTCCTCGTTCTCGTCCTCATAGAGACCTTCAGGCTTTGGGTCCAGCGACATCCCCAGGATGAAGTAACCGATCAGCAGCCACGGCATGGTGAAGAGGATGCCAAAGAAAGCCAGGAACCGTACGACGCCAACCTTGATATCGAAATAGTCGGCAATACCCGCGCATACACCCATCACTCGCCCTTTTACAGGGTCTTTATAGAGTTTGGTCGGGCGTCCTTTAGAATTTGTCATGGTGGCGGCTCCTCCAGTCTGGCACTTCATCATCCATGATCCGTTCCATGGTGCGAAGGCGGTCTTCCAGGCGGTCTGCGGCGGTGCGCAGGTCACCCAGCGATGCTTCGTCTTCCGCGGTGATCCCCTTCATCTGCTTCCACTTGGTGATATAGTGAAAGATGATCCAGAGAGGGGCCACGATCACGAGCAATAAGATCGGTACAACGTCCATTTTAAGTTCCCCTAGTCATTCTTGTTTTTGTTGGGCGCCGATTATTTCGACGCCGATTTTTTTGCTGGAGCTTTCGCGCTCGTCGTGCCTGCGGCTTTCGCCTTCAGGGCAGCCAGTTCCTGTTCGATCTCATCATTGCTTTCAAGTTCCTTGAAGGCGTCTTCGAGATTCTCGCCGCGACCAATGGCCATGGCTTCTGCCTCACCTTCCAGGCGGTCAAGACGGGCGTCAACTTTGTCGAACCGGTCGAACGCGTCCTGGATGCGGTTGTCATACAGGTTCTTGCGTACACGCACCTGGTTGGACGCCGACTTATGACGCGCGGTCATGCTGGCTTTCTTGGCGCGGGCTTCACGAAGCTTGGCTTCAAGCTTGATGACATCTTCCTCATTCCGGCCCAGCGCTTCAGAGAGATGCTTCATCTCTTCTTCAAGGTGCGCTGCCATGTCAGCCACTTTGGCTTTCTCGATCAGCGCGCCTTTGGCAAGGTCGTCACGACCCTTGGAAATCGCCAGTTCGGCTTTCTTTTCCCAGTCGGTCGTTGCCTGCTTCACCTTCTTGATGCGGCGTTCCAGATCTTTCTGGTCGGCAATCGTCTTGGCGGCGGAGGACCGAACCTCAACCAGCGTGTCTTCCATTTCCTGGATGACCATACGGATGATTTTTTCAGGATCTTCCGCCTTGTCCAGGATGGCATTGATGTTGGAATTGATGATGTCGGTCAGGCGTGAAAAAATACCCATTTTATACTTCCTTTCGTATGTCCTCGCTACGTGTCCCGGGCTTTTGCCATTTTTTGGGACGTGCTCCCCGATCCTCGCTTTTATTATTATCGGGTTGCTGTGTTAGTCGCGGCCCCGGCATCCCTCTTTTTGGGGTTAAACCGGGGCCAGGTTGAACTAGTTGAGACGACGCTGACGTTCCATGCGGCGGCTGCGGCGGCTTGACTGTGGCAAGCGGCCATCTGAATGGCGCACCAGACCAAAGCCTGCAATCACACCAACTGCTTCCATCCCCTCGCGTCGTGTCCCGGGCGTTACCGGCATCATGTGGAGCATCTTGGTCATTGTTGTCGTCCTCTAGTTCTTGTTTCGCTGTCTTGTGTTTGTTTTTTTGGTGTCAGTCTTTTTTTGTGCTGACATCTCCCTTGTTTGCAGGGGGTGTGCCAGTTTTTCAAAAATTATTAAGCCATTGTTTTATAATGGTAAAAAATTTTACCCCTTGAATAACCGACAAGGCACACAGAAATAATTACCAATATTTGGTATTTTTCACTTACTATTGGCGTATGATTAAAAAACAAGATCAAATCATTGGCGACAGCCCCGCCTTTCTGGACATGATGGACCAGATCAGCCGCGCCGCACCGCTGGACCGGCCGATGCTGGTGATTGGTGAACGCGGCACAGGCAAGGAACTGATCGCCTGGCGCCTGCACTATCTGTCAAACCGCTGGAACAAGGCCTTCCAGAAGATGAACTGTGCGGCGCTCGCGGAAACGCTGCTGGAAAGCGAACTGTTCGGCTATGAACCCGGCGCCTTCACCGGCGCGCGCAACCGCCGCGCAGGCCGGTTCGAGGCGGCGGATGAGGGCAGCCTGTTTCTGGATGAAATCGGCACCATGAGCATGGCCGCGCAGGAAAAGCTGCTGCGCGTGATCGAATATGGTGAGTTTGAGCGTGTCGGCGGCACGGACACCATCACCGTGGACGTGCGTGTCATCGGCGCCACCAACATAGACCTGCCGGCAGCCGCAGACGCGGGCGAGTTCCGCCATGACCTGCTGGACCGCCTGGCCTTTGACGTGATCACTGTGCCGCCGCTCAGGGAACGACGGGAAGATATCATGCTGCTGGCCGAACATTTCGGCATGGCCATGGCGCGCGAGCTGGAATGGCTGGTGTTCCCTGGCTTTTCCAAACAAGCGACCGAAACCATGATGGACCACCACTGGCCCGGCAACATCCGCGAGCTGAAGAATGTTGTGGAACGCGCTATCTACCGCGCGTGGGACGGCGAACAGCCGGTATGCGACATTACCTTTGATCCGTTCGAAAGCCCCTTCCGGCCACCTGCCAAAACCAACCGGCGACTGCCAGCGACTGCTGCACCCGCGCCCGCTGCATCGCCCCCGGACCCCGCCACACCCTGCCTGCCAGACGGCCCCTTTGACCTGCGTGAGGAAGCCGCGAGCTTTGAGCGCAAACTTTATGAACATGCGCTGGCGGAAAACCGCTTCAACCAGCGCGCAGCGGCCAAGCATGTTGGCCTGACCTATGACCAGTTCCGCCATGGCCTGAAGAAGCATGACCTGCTCTGAAAACCCCGTGAAAATTGCCGTGATCGGTGAGATCGCGGCTTGACCACACCCTGCCCCAAGCCCATAGTGCGGCCCATGTCAGAGCATCTCATGATCAAAAAGCGCCAGAAGCGGCGCAAGGCCGGGGCCCTGAACCTCCGGATGAAGCATCTTTTTGGGCTGATACTCCTGAGCCTTGTGGCTTACGGCGCCTTCCGTTTCTGGGTGGGCAACCCAATGGAAAGCCTGTGCGGCGACAATTGCGAAAGCATGTACAGCCTCATGGGCTGGGTGCTGGGCTTCGCCATCATGCTGGGAACTGTCATTCTGGCAGGAGCCGCGATCGGGTTACTGGTTGCCTTCATCCGTCGCCGGTCAGGTGCACAAACCCTGGATTTTGCGGCGAAGTATGATGCCGGGCAAACACCCGACCCTGAAGAGACGCCCAAGTCGGACACCCAGGGCTGACCGACTAAAGCGATCAGGGCAAGCCTCGTGCCGCCCTGCCTTGTCCATTCCGGCCACCGCCATTTTGATACGGCGACCACTTCTTGGACGACGTGGTCCGCGGCGACGCTTTCTCTCCCGCTTCAGACTTACTTTCCAAACGATCGCCCCGCGCAATCAGTTTGTCACCAATGACAAAGCTGAGCACAATGATCGCCAATAGATCATGAAAATAGTCGAAGGTCGCAATATTAACCGTCAGGCCACCAGCAGCATATGCAACCAGCGACAACTGGCAGGCGGCACACAAGTCTCCCAACCATCGTGTATGTTCATAGGATCGGTATCGTTTTGCCGCCGTACCGCCGGCATACCAGCCGGTGAACAGGATGGTCAGCCAAAGCACCAGGCCTGTATAACCATGCTCGCCCAAAACCTCGAAATAAATCGAATGTGGTGCCCGCGCCCTTTCGCCCGGGCTCATATAGAGCTCCCGCGCCCGCGGCACATAGAACACATCAAACCCGCCACCTTCAATCGGGTTGTCATCCGCCAGGTTGGAGGAAAATTTCCACATCACCACCCGCCCACGGAAGCTACTGTCCTCCGTGGTTTTTTCCGAGCTTTCAATCCGATTTTTCCAGCTATCGGGCGCAAAATAATAGCCGCCGCTGGCCAGCACCGCCATGACAACAATCGCTGTAAACTTCCGCTTGGTTTTCATCAACAGCATGAATGACACAGCAGCAAGCGCGGCAAAGCCACCGCGTGACTGGGTACCAACCACTGAAATGGCGAAACACAAGGCCAGTCCAAGAGCAGGCCATTTCAGGAAAGGTTTGGGCGGATGCTGGAAGAAATAGAGCGCAAGCGGCAATGACATAGCCATTGCAACGGCCAACTGGTTGTTGTCCCCCATCATGCCGCCGGCGCCCTCCACACGACCACCGCCACCGGTGGCAATCGTATAAAACCCGCCCTTGAGGCCGATGAAAGCCATCGACATCATCAGGACATACAGCATCCCCTTAAGGCGATTGGGTGTCTGCATCGTCATCACAGCTACAAATGTGAACAGCAGAATCTTGAACAGATGGATAAATTTCTCAATGGCTCTGCCAGGGTCGAAGGCCGCAATGGTGGTGACGACAATCCAGATGAAATAAAGGATCAAAAGGACAACAACAGGATGCGTCGGCAGAGACTTTTTTCTGCCGTCCATCACCAATCCAGCCATGGTGGCAAGCGCGACATAATCGAGAAACCCAAAATATTGGGCGAATCCGTAGGTATAGGCGTGCGGGTTCATATGCGACAACCAGAACCACAGCAGAATACCGACCACCGGACGGAAAAAGGCGAAGGGCAGCCACCCCAAAACAATCAATGCAACAACTATGTCACGCACGGCTTGAACCTTCCCCTGTCCCTTTTGGACCTGGCCACATTGTGGCCTCTCCGCATGCAAGGTGCAAGGCCGGACTAACCCTTTCCCTTGACACACCTTTTTGCCGACATAGCATGAAGGCCTCAGATCAGGAGATGCACCATGCGCCCCATCAAGTTTCTACTCACCCTACTTGCCTTTGCCGGCACCACCGCGACCGCAGTTGTCGCACAGGATACTGCCGCACCGGTACCGTCCAGCCCTGTCGCCGACATGGTGATCTGGGGCGGACCCATCTATACAGCAGATGACGCCAACCCCAGCGCTGAAGCCGTTGCCATCAAGGACGGTGTGTTCATCCATGTCGGCACCCGGGCGGACGCCGAAGCCCTTGTGGGTGATGCGACAACCGTCCTGTCGCTGGACGGTGCAGCACTTTACCCTGGCTTTGTGGATGCCCACGCGCACCTTCACGGCATTGGCGAGAGAGAGCTGACCCTGAACCTTGAGGGCATCGATTCTCTCTCAGGTGTGAAGAAAGCTGTTGCTGACTGGCGGACCAAGGAACAACCCAGCCTGCTGGTAGGTCGCGGCTGGATCGAAACCCACTGGCCGGAAAAACGCTTCCCGACCCGCTGGGATATCGATGCGGTCGTTGAAGATATCCCGGTGATCCTGACCCGCGCTGACGGCCATGCCGTTGTCGCCAACTCCAAAGCACTGGAGATGGCAGGGATAACCGGCGCAACCGAGGCGCCCTATGGCGGTGAGATCATCAAGAATGCCTTGGGCGAGCCCACCGGCATACTGGTGGACACAGCCATGAGTCTGGTGTCCGGTCTTGTGCCCGCGCCGACGGACGCTGACGTTGACCACGCGCTGGTGACCGGCGCGCGCGTCTATGCCGAATATGGCTGGACCGGGCTGCACAATATGTCCGTGCCCATCAGCCGCGTGGATGCACTGGAGCGCCTGGCAGACGCCGGTGATGTGGACATCCGTGTCTATAACGCCATCGAGCCCGAAGACGCGCCAAGCCTGTTTGCCTCCGGCATGCGCCAGAACGCGGACGGGCGTATTGTCACCCGCGCCATCAAGCTTTATATGGACGGCGCGCTGGGCTCCCGCGGGGCGGCGCTTCTGGAACCCTATTCCGATGCGGCATCATCGGGCCTCTTGATCACCACCAAGGAAGAAACCATGCCAATCCTGAAGCAGGCGCTGGGGTCTGGCATCCAGATCGCCATGCATGCCATCGGTGACCGCGGCAACCGCCTGGTGCTGGACTGGTTCGAGGAAGCCTTCGGTGACGTGCCCACGATTGAGCGGGCCATTGCCGACCCGCGCTGGCGCGACGAGCACACCCAGATCGTGCATCCGGATGACCTGCCGCGCTATGCACAGTTGGGCGTCATCGCGTCCATGCAGCCAAGCCATGCAATCGGTGACCTGCATTTCGCGCCGGACCGCCTGGGCGATGACCGCCTGGTGGGCGCCTATGCCTGGTCCAGCCTGATCGCCAGCGGCGCTGTGGTTGCGGGCGGCTCTGACGCGCCGGTCGAGCGCGGTGACCCGATGATCGAGTTTTATGCAGCTGTCCACCGCCATGACCTGAAGGGTTTCCAGGGCGAGAACTGGCACGCCGAAGAAGCCGTGACCCGCACCGAAGCCCTGAAGATGTTCACCCTGTGGCCAGCCTATGCCGCCTTCGCTGAAGACCGGCTGGGCAGCATCACGGTGGGCAAGGAAGCCGACCTGACGGCCTTCGACCGCGATATCATGACGGCGGTACCGGCTGATATCCCGAAAACCAAGGCCATCCTGACCGTGGTGAAAGGCAATGTCGCCTATATGGCGGAATAGAGCGGATAACCTCTAAACAGAAAAAGGGCGCCTCAAGGCGCCCTTTTTTATGCTTAACCGCAGCTCAGGCTTGGCGGATCGGTCGTGCAGTCGCAATGTGGCGACTTGCCTTCCGGGCAGCTCATGCTGACCCCATTGCAGGAACAGTAGCGGCTGCCGCTTTCTTCCTTGCCGTTCTTGGCAGACAGGTCCAGCGTGAAGCTGCCGCCTTCCGGCTCCAGCGGGTCGAACACCAGGTCCAGCCCTGTGGGCAATCCACCTCGTTTGATTTTAAGCTCAAAGGCAAGACCGCTCTTGCTTTCCACAGGCCTCACTTCCAGCTCAAAGTCATGCGGTAGGTTGAGCTCTTGTCCGAGGCGCTCTTTGGCTGAGAGTGCCTTGCTCGCGCGCTCCCCGCCGAGGCGCTGTTGCGCTTTCATCTCCATAAGTCTTCTCCCCATCTTGCTTGTGAAGAATATGGAGTATAGCAGAAAATACACTTAAAGGTATAGTTATTACACCTTTAGAGACTCATCATGCAACCCGCGGGATCTAGTGTTTTGTGATGATGATATCCTCGCCGGTCTCGCGGCGGATGGTCTCGCGCCGGGCTTCTGCCGCCAGCTCCATTTGCAGCGGCCGTGCACCGCCCACCCAGCGGTCCATCACCGAGGCCGCGACCATATCGCCCGTGACATTGAGCATGGTGCGGCACATATCCAGAATCCGGTCCACCCCCATGATCAACACAATGCCTTCAACCGGGATGCCCACTGAGGTTACCACCATCGACAGGATCACAATGCCCACCCCCGGTGTGGCCGGGGTACCGATGGAGGCACCCACGGATGTCAGGACAATCAGCAAATAGCCGGACAAGCCAATATCGATGCCGAACACCTGCGCCAGGAACACCGCCGCCACACCCTGGTAAAGCGCTGTGCCGTCCATATTGATGGTGGCGCCGATGGGCACGATAAACTGGCTGACAGACGGCCTGACCCCCAGCTTGTCTTCCGCCGTACGAATGGAGATGGGCATCACCGCCGCAGAGCTCGAAGTGGAAAAGGCCAACAACAGCAGTTCGCGGATCTTGCCGACAAACGTGATCGGGTTACGCCGTGCGACAAGGGTGACCACCAGCATGTAAAAAAGGAACAGCACAGCAAGACCCGAAAGCACCGTCAGCACATAGACGGCCATGCCCAGAAGCGCTTCAAAACCGATCTTGGAGGTAAGCTGTGTCATCAGGCCGAACACGGCAAAAGGGGCGATCAGCATGGCCCAGCGCACGACCGTCATGCACACCGCCTGCAGGGAGCCAAGAAGGTCCAACAGCGGCTTGGCCTGCACGGGCTCCATCATCACCAGCGCCACGCCTACGATGACGGCAAACAGCACCACCTTCAGCATGTCCATGTCTGTCATGGCGACAAGCGGGTTGGTGGGAAAAATGCCCAGGATTTTCTCAGGAATGTCGCCCAAACTCAGCATGTCCGGCGCCATGGTTGTCGCGGCCTGCGGCAAGCCGCCAAGGGTGGCGCGCACGGTTTCCGCATCCACATACAGGCCCGGTTTGATCACCATGGCGGCCACAAGGCCAATCGAGATAGCGATGGCCGTGGTGCAGATGAAATAGGGCACAATACGCATGCCCAGGCTTCTGAGCTGCTCCATGTTTTCACTGGCCGCCAGGCCGCGAATGACGGACGCGAATATCAGCGGGATCACAATCATCTGGATCAGCGCCAGGAACAGGTGCCCCGGCAGCGCCACCCAACTGACGATAGTGGCGGATGCATCCGCAGGCACCAAACCTGCCGTAGGGCCAAGGGCGTAGCCAAGCAGCAGGCCGGCAATCATGCCGATCACAACCTGCAGCCACAGGCGCCCCCGTACCCAGATGCGAAGGTAGCGGCTCAGATACTTGAGCGACCGCGGGTGCAGCATCTCCAGCGGCGTATGCGCCTGTTGCCCTTCCGTCGTCATCGTCTACCTCAATCCCTCGTCTTGGCCGTTACCTCAATTTAGCTGGGTCATTCCTTGAAATTGGAAACATTGCCGACATTGGCCCAGCCACCCTGCTGCTTTTCATAAAGCTCAACCCAGGCCGACTGGAACTCAAAAGCCTGGCCGGCGCGAACGCCTTTCGCTTCCACCTGAACGATCACCCAGCCAAGGGTACCATCTGCCGATACTTTAACAACAGGCGGCACCATGTCGCGGTAATACTCAAAATCCGTGGAACCGATATAGCCCCGGAACATGTCAGTCCGGGCTTCCTTCGTGGGGTAGCTGATTACGCCGCGGTTGGCAGAAACGAATGGGTCCACGCCCTTGGCGAGCCAGGCTTCCAACCCGATGTTTTTGTGGGCATCCAGAATTTCCTGGTGCATGGCAAGAAGGGTTGCTTCATCAGACGGCGCCTGTTGGCTGGAAGCCTGCCCACCCCACAGAACAATGCCCAGCGCCAGCGTCACTATTTGAAAAAAACGCGTCATTAACACCTCCCCTAAAAGTCTGGGGCACCGTGGTCCCCCACGATGCCCCGTCTGACATTTATTCGCCTTCAGCCTCCGGCTTGTATTTCTCAAACCAGGCCAGGATGTTGCCAATTTTCTGCACCAGGTTCGAAGGCTTGGCCGCGATGCCGTGGCCTGCGCCTGGAATGCGCACCATCACGCTGTCCACCTTCTGAAGTTTCAGCGCCTGATAATATTGCTCGGTTTCCGACATAGGCGTGCGGTAATCCACTTCGCCGGTCAAGAGCATGGTTGGCGTCTTCACGTTGCCCACAAGGCTGAGCGGCGACCGCTTCCAATAGTTTTCCTGGTTTTCCCAAGGGAAGCCATCGAACCAATATTTGGTGAAGAAGGGGCTGAAGTCGGCGGTCAGCACAAAGCTGGTCCAGTTGATCACCGGCTTGGCCACAACGGCCGCACGGAAACGATCTGTCTTGCCAACGATCCAGGCTGTCAGCACGCCGCCGCCTGAGCCGCCGGTGACATACATCTGGTTTTCATCGATATAACCTTGGGCAATCACCTGGTTCACCGAATCCATCAGGTCGTCATAATCATTCGACGGATAGTTATGGTGGATTTCATTGGCGAAATCCTCACCGTAAGACGTGCTGCCCCGCGGGTTGCCGTACACCACAACATAACCGGCAGCGGCATAGGCCTGGATTTCAGCCGAGAACTGCGGGCCATAGGCTGTGTGCGGGCCGCCGTGGATCTCGAGGATCAGCGGATATTTCTTGGAGGCATCAAAGTCCGCCGGCTTGACCACCCAGGCATGGATTTCATGGCCACCAACACTTGCAGGGAAGGAGATTTCCTCCACGCTCGCCATGGCGCGGTGGCCCAGCACATCGCCGTTCAGGTCCGTTAGCGTGGTCACATTGGAGATGCGGTCCACCACCGCCAGGTCAGCTGGCCGGTCCGTACGGGACTGGGTGAAGACCACGCGGCCATCGGCGGTCGCGCGGAATGTACCGCTGGTGTAGGGCCGTCCCAGCGTGGTGCCGCCCACGGCGTCTGTCATCACACGGCCACCGCCCACAAGGTTCACGTATGCCACCAGCGTCTTGCCGTTATTGTCGTAGCTATAGAAAATGCCGCGGCCATCCGGTGCCCACTGGATTTCGCCAATGCCGCGACCCAGCGTCGGCAACAAGGCGCGGCTGCCGCTGCCGTCCGTGTTCATGACATAGAGTTCAGCATTCTTGCTGGACATGCCGTCTTCATCAAAGCCCAGGTATGCCACCAGCTTGCCGTCCGGCGACATCTGCGGGCCGAAGTCGGGGCCCTTGCGGTTCGTGAGTGTCGTGATCTCGCCCGATGCCACATTGACGCTGTGAATTTCAGACTCACGCCCATTCAGCTCCCAGCCTTCCACGCGGTTGGCGGAAAAGATGATGTTCTGGGAATCGGCCGTCCAGGCCAGCGCGCCACCGTGGTTATAATCACCGCTTGTCACCTGGCGCGGCGTGCCACCGTCCGCAGGCACCACAAACACATGGGTGAAACCACGCGGCAGATAGCCCGCACCGTCTGCCCGGTAGGTCACCCGGTCCACCACTTTGGCAGGGCCCGCCCATTCGGCGCCCTTGGGGGCCGCAGGCAGGCTATAGAGCGGTTTGGTGTCCGATGGCACAAACATGGTGAAGGCAATCATGCTGCCATCCGGCGACCAGGAAAGCGACCCCGGACCATATTGCAGGTCGGTGACGCGCGCGGTCTCATTTGTATCCAGCCAGCGCACATAAATCTGATTTTTGCCCTCCACGGAAGATACATAAGCCATGCGGCTGCCGTCCGAAGAGAAACGCGGCATGCGGTAGCTGGCCTTGCCCGAAAGCACGGGCCGGTGGCCGCTGCCGTCAAGGTTCACCTGCCAGATATTGGACCGGGTGCTGTCTGTCATGATGTCCAGCGACCGGCGCTCATAGACAACAGCATCCCCCGACGGCGTAAGCCGTGGGCCAGTGGCATATTCCAGGTTGAAGATGTCCGTCAGCTCGAATTTCTTGGCGTCTTCGTCAGCAGCAGTTGCCGCAGACCCGATGACCGCGGCGCACAAAAAGCCCGCCGTGAGTGTCCCCGTGATGCGCATTCCTTGTATCCCCTTGTCAGTCTGATAAATTCGTTGGTCGAAAACCTAGCAGAGCTTGTCCTTCCATCACAAGCGCGATAAGTTTTTAATGATTTAACGATAATTCTTTTACCTTTCCCCCTTAGTACTGGTTCAGGGAAAAGTTTCCGCATCAACATGCGACGCCAAACAGGAACGCTATGTCCGGCCCAATTGAAGAAATCAAAAAAGAACGTGAACGCTTTGTTGCCTTTGCCTTCGCCGCCGCGGAAATCTTTTTCGAGGTGAATGAAAAAGGCAAGATTGTCTTCGAAGGGGGCGCGACAGAACGTGTCGGCACCGATAGCGGCAGCTTGGTGGGTGAGCTGATCGCTGACCAGATCGACGAAGATGACCGCGATGTCTATGCCGCCCTTCAGCAGCATCTGATGCACAAGGGCCGGATTGGTCCGATCCCGCTACGCTTCATCTCGCAGGGTGGCCGCAGCGTGGCACTTCGGCTGTTTGCGCTCAAGATGCCGGGCGAAGACAGCCACACATTCCTGGCCCTGCGCGCAGCACCCCTGGGGGGCAGTAGCGCGGACAATGAAGCTACTGACCCGGAAACAGGCCTGCTGCAGCGCGAAAGCTTCATGGAATTGGCGTCACGTACCATGAAGGACAACCCGGCAGGCAACAATCTCTATATGACTGCGGTCGAAGTTGAAGGCATCGAAGACGCCAAGAAGAAATTCGGCCCGAAATATATGCGCGTACTCCTGAAGCAGGTGGCCGCACACCTCAAGACCTTGTCGGTAGACGGCGAAATCGCCGGCCAGATCGGCGACAAGCATTTCGCTTTCCTGCACCGCGCAAAATCAGACGGCTCGCAGCTCGGCAGCTCGCTAGAGCATGTGGATGAAAACGTCAAACTGAAGACGGCCTATTCGACCCTGGCGTCTGACATACCCAAGGAAGGCACGGAAGACCAGGTGCTGCGGACGCTGACATATGTGCTGAACCAATTTGTCAAAGACCCGGGCGCGGTTGATTTCGATTCGCTGTCGACAGCCTATGAAGACATGGCCTCCGAAGCTCAGCGCCGGGTCGTTGGCATGCGCCAGATGATCGAAACCGGCACCTTCAAGATGGCGTTCCAGCCAGTCTTTTCCCTGTCGACCAACGAAGTGCACCACAATGAGGTGCTGAGCCGCTTTGACGACCGCATGGGTGACAAAAGCACGTTGGATATTATCCGTTTCGCCGAAGAAGTGGGCATTATTGAAGAATTCGACATCGCCCTGTGCCACAAGGCGATCGACTATGTGAAAAAGATGAAGAAGCTGGGCAACCCGCTGACACTGGCCGTGAATATTTCAGGCCGGACGCTGGATAACAGCCGCTATACCGACCAGTTGATGAAGGAATTCATCGCCGGCAAGGACGCCGCCCGCAACATCCTGGTGGAACTGACGGAAACCGCCACCATCGAGAATCTCGAAAAGGTCGAGGCCATCCTGAATGACCTGAAGGCCATGGACTATCAGATCTGCCTTGATGACTTCGGCGCCGGGGCTGCGGGCTACCAGTATCTGCGTGCCTTCAATGTGGATTATGTCAAGATTGACGGATCTTATGTGGAAGACATGAACACGCCGGGTTACCGCCCGACTTTCCTGCTGTCGATCGTGCGGCTGTGTAATGACCTTGGGGTCAAAACCATCGGCGAACATGTGGAAAACCGCTTCCAGGCGGATTTCCTGCGCTCGCTGGGCGTGGATTTCGCCCAGGGCTTCCACTTCGGCAAGCCCGATTATTCGCCGCGCACGGAATAAAACAGTGTCACTCAAGGGAACGATTATCGGCCTGGTGGCCTGCGTGCTGGTGTGGCTGTTTGGCTACTGGCGCGAAAAAAAGCATGAGATGGGGACGGTATCGCTGATACCGCCCTTCTATATCCAGTTTCTGGGGATTGTCGGCTTCTTCGTTTTCGCCGCACACCTGTTCTCGATCACCACCGGCATCGACTGGACACCGCCCTTCCAGCGCTAGCCTTGCGGGGTTTCGGCCTCGCCCGGCATGTCCACATGCATCACTTGAGGGGCGCCTGTCTCAAACATTCTGAGGCCGATAGACCGATACATGGCCGCCCAGAAGCGTGAGCGAAAGAAGCGCCGCTTGCCGCGTTTGCCGCGCGCAATGAAGATACCCGATGGGTGCTTGTAGATATTGGCTGCCACCCGGGTGCTTTCCTTCAAAAGCATATCCTTGACGTCAGTTGTGGCCTGTACCGTATGGCGTGCCATGGGCTTGATCTTGCGCCGTTCGCGCTTCTTTGCGTCCCGGCGGCGCCACATCTTCATCCACACACCGGCAATCAGGATCATCAGGGCCAGCAGCACGGCAAACATCGCCATCACGTACCAGAGGTTCATGCCGTCATCCAGCTGCAGCCGATCAACGGTTTCGTCCAGCGCCTGATCCGCGGTAAGGCGCGAATCGGATTCCACATCGCCTGATGCCGAGAAGCTGTAGATCAGCCCGTCCCGGCGGTCGAGCGCGCCCAGAATGCCGTTACCGCCATAGACGGCCACATAGCCGTTCGAGGCCACTGTGACACCGTAAAGCGGGTCGCCGCTGCATTTGGCCTTGATGTCCAGAAGATTGGGACGCGATACGTAAACCTGATAATCCGTCACCCGGGTGCAACGGAAGCGGTACACCCTGATCACGTCAGCCAGCTTCAATGCCACTGCAGCCGGAGGCGATCCCCGGTTGACGCCGACATATATGTCATGTGCCAGCTGGCGCGGGTCTTCACCGTCACCCTGCAACTGGGCAAGGGCGGGCTGAGCCAGCACAAGGGTGCTTACCATTGAGAGTGTCAAAATGATCAACCGGATCAACTGCATACCAGACCTTGCCGTTTCAATTGAAGCTACATTCAAAGTCATCTTGGCACAGCATGCAAGAGGAAGGGGCAAAAGAGCATCGAAAAAGAGGAGCACATAAAAAAGCGGAACCGCAATCGGGGGAGGACATGCGGTTCCGCGCGACACAGTCAGATCAAGGGAGCTATTAGGCTGTATCAGCATCCTCTTTATAGAATGAAGCCTGTTAACAACCGGTAAACAGAGTCTCGAAAAATCACAAATCAGGAATCTGGCGAAAAAATTTTTCGTTGGTCCCACATCAGCCCTATCGAGGAAAAGGGCAAAGCCATTAAAATTGATAGCTTTTTTCCCGGATCCATTTGGACGCAATCCACTTCACGCCGCCTGTCACAGGCGTGCTTTCATGCAGCGATTGTTCATCGATTTCACCATCTGCTAGCACATTCTGAAACACGATGGCGTCCCCTATGCCGCCTTTATGCGCGAATCCAGCACGGACAAAGCTGGTGCTGCCGCCCTCATAGCCGTCATTCAGATAAATCAGCACGGTTTTGGGCCGCTGGCCGCTGCGCTCAAGCTCGGCATTCTGGCCGTCCGCGCCCGGTACCAGGCAATCATAGTGCGGCCCATAATACATACCGGGCTGATAATAGAGCACGCTCAGCATTTCGCCGTGATCCGGCGTAACGCCAGCCGCTGCACACATGCGCGCGCCAATGGCATAGAGAACCAGGTCAAGGTCGGCAGGCCAGAAGGTCATGTTATAGGAATGGCGGTAGGGGTCCGCACGCAACTCACCGCTCTTGGGGTCCACCACCCGCGCAGGCGCGAGGCTCGGTGCGGAGGCTGCGATGATATGTTCGCACAAGGCGTGGCTGATCAGCCCTTCAATTGTTTCTACATGCGGGCGATCCAGCTCCACCCGCGCTTGCGGGCGGGCAAGCGATTCGGGCGCTGTCGCCAAATCCGAGAGCAGGTCTTCCGGAATATCGGGTAGTGCCGTCGGGTCAGGCAGTGGTGCCGCTTCAACAGCTTCAAAAGCTGGCAGCAGGTTACCCGCCAACGGATGCCCCAGTTGACGGCCCTGCTGAGTCCATTGCTTGGCCAGGCCCGCTTCGATCGTCCGGTCGCCCTTCAGGTGGCGACTGACAAGCTGCATGGCGGCAATAATGTTGCCGCGGGTGGCTGCCGCCAAGAGAAGCGCGGTATTCAGGTCATCATTAAAGCCGTAAAGCTCCCGCAGGAGCGCCAGTTCCGCCAGCGCCAGAATGTGGCCCTGGCGGGCGCCGGAAACCAGAAGCGCCACAGCCGCGGGCCAATCCGCCTCACAGCCATGCCCCATGGCCTTGAGGACAGCCAGTAGCCGCGTCGCGGCTTCATGCCCCTTGGCAGCAGCCTGTGCAAGAACCTGCACGGCGTGGTTGACATCGCGGTCGACCATATGGCCGGACAGCATGAAGTTTGCGAGCGTGAAACGCGCATCAAGGTGGCCTGCGGTGGCCGCGGCCTTGAGCATCTTGATGGCCGCATCCTTCTGGCCTTCACCAGACAGGTAAGCTGCCATCTTATATTGGGCGTCGGCGTCCCCGGCATTTGCCGCCACTGCCAGTTGGTTGATGTCGACGCTTTCAGCCACTTAGTTTTCCCGCATCTTGAGCGCAGCGATAAAGGCGTTGTGCGGGATTTCCACTTTCCCGTACATGCGCATCTTGGCCTTACCCTTCTTCTGCTTTTCCAGAAGCTTCTTCTTCCGCGTCACGTCGCCGCCGTAACATTTTGCCGTCACGTCCTTGCGCATGGCCGAAATGGTTTCGCGGGCGATCACACGGCCACCGATGGCTGCCTGGATCGGAATCTTGAACAGCTGGCGTGGGATCAGGTCCTTGAGGCGCTCACACAGCGCCCGGCCCCGGCCTTCCGCCTGGCTGCGGTGCACCAGCATGGAGAGCGCGTCCACCGGCTCGGCGTTCACCAGGATCGACATTTTCACCAGGTCCGATTCTTCGTAGCCGTATAGGTCATAGTCGAAGCTTGCGTAGCCGCGGCTGACAGATTTCAAGCGGTCATAGAAGTCATATACCACTTCGTTGAGCGGCAGGCGGTACTTCAACATGGCGCGCGTGCCTGCGTACGTCAGGTCTTCCTGGATGCCGCGCTTGTCTTCGCACAGCTTCAGCACTGCACCCAGATGCTCATCCGGCACCAGGATCGTGGCGTTGATCCAGGGTTCCTCGATGTGGTCGATCTTCACCGCGTCCGGCATGTCCGCCGGGTTGTGAAGCTCAATCATCGACCCATCCGTCATGTGGATCTTGTAGATCACGCTTGGGCTGGTGGTGATCAGCTCGAGGTCAAATTCGCGCAGCAGGCGCTCCTGGATAATCTCCAGGTGCAGCATACCCAGGAAGCCACAGCGGAAACCAAAGCCCAGAGCCGCGGACGATTCCATCTCATACTCGAAGCTGGCGTCATTCAGGCGCAGCTTCTGCAAGGCGTCGCGCAGGCGCTCGAACTCGCTCGTGTCCGCCGGGAACAGGCCACAGAAAACCACCGACCGGCTGGGCTGGAAACCCGGCAGCGCCTTGGCACATGGCCGCTTCACTTCAGTGATGGTGTCACCCACGTGGGTGTCGGCCACTTCCTTGATCGATGCCGTGATAAAGCCCACTTCGCCGGGCCCGAGTTCAGGCACGATCACGCCCTTCGGCGTGAACACGCCCACACGTTCGATCTGGTGCTCGGCGTCAGCCGCCATCATCTTGATGGTCTGGCCTTTCTTGATCTTGCCGTCGATCACCCGCACCAGAACCATCACACCCAGATAGGCATCGTACCAGCTGTCCACCAGCATGGCCTTCAGTGGCGCGTCCGGATCACCTTCAGGTGCTGGCAGGCGCTCGACAATGGCTTCAAGCACGTCATTGATGCCGATGCCTGATTTCGCAGAACATTCCACCGCCTCGGTGGCGTCAATGCCGATCACATCCTCGATCTGCTGGCGCACGCGGTCTGGTTCCGCAGCCGGCAGGTCAATCTTGTTCAGCACCGGCACGATTTCATGATCGTTCTCAATGGCCTGATAGACGTTTGCCAGTGTCTGGGCTTCCACGCCCTGGCTGGCGTCCACCACCAGGATCGAGCCTTCGCACGCAGCCAGACAGCGGCTGACTTCATAGGCAAAGTCAACATGGCCCGGCGTGTCCATCAGGTTCAGCGTGTAATTCTGGCCATCCTTGGCTTTATATTCCAGACGCACGGTCTGGGCCTTGATGGTAATGCCGCGTTCGCGCTCAATGTCCATCGAATCGAGGATCTGCGCCTTCATTTCCCGGTCGGTCAATGCGCCGGTATTCTGGATCAGGCGGTCAGCCAGCGTGGACTTGCCGTGGTCAATGTGCGCAATGATCGAAAAATTGCGGATGTTCTTTTGGTCGGTCATAACCGTTTCTAACTCATACTGTGACAGTTGTTGGCCCCGATGGGCGACGACCGCACATTAGGTGCGGCCGATTTTTGTCTTTGATTGATCTTAGTAAGGAACCACCCGGTCCGGCGGCCGGTGGCCGTCGGCATAGGCGCGGATATTGATCAGGACTTTCTCGCCCATGGCCATGCGCGCTTCAACGGTGGCTGAGCCCATGTGCGGCAGCAGCACCACATTGTCGAGCTCCATCAGCTTCGGATTGATCTCCGGCTCCTGCTCGAACACGTCAAGGCCGGCGCCAGCGATGCGGCCCACTTCAATCAGGTCAGCGAGCGCTTCCTCGTCAATAATCTCACCGCGCGCGGTGTTGATGATCACCGCGTGAGGCTGCAGCCTTTTCATGCGCGCCCGGTCCAGCAGATGATGCGTCTCGTCGGTGAGCGGGCAGTTGACGGACACGAAATCCATCCGGCTGAGCATCTCGTCCAGATCATCCCAATAGGTTGCCTCAAGTTCGGCTTCCACGTCTTCCGGCAGGCGGGAGCGCTTGTGATAGTGCACGGCCATGTTGAAGGCCTTGGCCCGGCGCGCAATCGCGGTGCCGATTCGGCCCATGCCGATAATGCCCAGGCGCTTGCCCTGGATGCGGTGCCCCATCAGGAAAGTGGGTGTCCAACCCGTCCAGTCACCGGCACGCAGGATTTTTTCGCCTTCAAACAGGCGGCGCGGCACAGAAAGTAGCAGCGCCATGGCGAGGTCTGCCGTGTCTTCCGTCAGCACGCCGGGCGTATTGGTAATGACAATGCCCTTTTCCTGCGCGGCCTTGGTGTCGATATGGTTCACACCGGCGCCAAAGTTGGCGATCATCTTCAGATTCTTGCCAGCGGCCGCGATCACCTCGGCGTCTACCTGGTCAGTCACCGTTGGCACCAGAACATCAGCTGTCTGGACGGCTTTGATCAGCCCTTCCTTGCCAAGCGGCTTGTCCGCCAGGTTCAGTTGCACGTCAAAAAGCTCCGCCATGCGGGTTTCAATATTGTCAGGCAGCTTACGGGTGACAACAACCTTGGTACGCTGCCGATTTCCTTTTTGAGCCATGGGCCACAAATACCTTTTTCAGAACCGCGAGACAGTGCTTGCCTCAGACCATGCGCTTCTAGTACCAGAAGGTGGAGGCCAGTTCAAACGTCAAGCGACTGGGAAAGGGGTGTTATGCTGCGCTTTTTGTCGATTTTGATGCTTTTCAGTGGGCTTTTGGGGCAATCCCTGCCGACTCACGCCCAATCGGGGGCACAGGAGCCGCGTGTCGGAGAAAGTGGTCAGCCACTGCCCCGACTGATTTCCCTTGCCGCCAGCAAGGCGTTCATGCGCTCGGGACCCGGCAGGCAGTACCCCATTCTGTGGGTGTACGAGCGCCCCCAACTACCTCTTGAAGTGATTGACGAGCACCGGGCCTGGCGTCAGGTACGCGATCATGAAGGCACCACCGGATGGATGCATGTATCGCTTCTGTCCTCGCGCCGCACCGCCATGATCATCGGCACAACCCGCAAGCTTTATGACGACCCATCGCCGGCTTCCGCCACCCGGCTGCTTGCCGACGCCGGCGTGATTGGTGAGGTCAAATCCTGCGAAGGCATCTGGTGCCAGCTTGACATTGATGGCACCGAAGGCTGGATTGAACGGCGCTATCTGTGGGGTGTGTACGAGCGGGAAATCATTGATTGATAAAGCCAATCCTCAAACCCATAAAAATTCTATAAAAATTTTAAGACAATTTTGCGTCAAGTCATTGTATTATTTGACGTTTTCTTAATTCGCCGCCTACAAAATGCCCTATTCAGGCAACTAATATAGCCGCCTAATCAGGCACACAGTAGGAGGCAAGAGTGATCACATCAATTACCCCAACGTCACCGTTGGCGGCCAGCGCTGCTGGCAATCCACCCAAGGCTCATGACGACGAAACAGATGTCGGTGACGAGGTCATTGACGCATTGAAGGCCGAACATGAAGCACAGTGGGAAGAGCTGGAAGCTGAGCAGCAAGCAGAATATGACGAGCTTGAGGCCCAGTGGACCACAGCCATTGAAGCCCTGACCGCCGAGCATGAGGCGGAATGGGATGCGCTTTACGAAGAAAAGCAGGCCGCGCTGGACGCCCTTTCAGCAGAACATGAGACTGAAGCGTCAGCACTTCAGGCAGAACATGAGACCGCCATGCTGGCCCTGAAGGAAGAGCTGGATGCGGCTTATGCCACTTTGGAAGCGGCTCTTCTGGCTGAATGGGAGGCCCTTGAGGCACAGCTGGCGGACGAATGGGCCACAGCCGAAGACGCAGGTACTGCGGACGACGAACTGGCCGCAAACCATGATGCCCAACGCCAGGCTCTTGAAGATGACCATGCCGCACAGCTGGCTGAGTTTGAAGCGGATTATGACGCCATGGTCGCCGACCTTGCGTCTGCACAAGAAGAAGAATGGCAGGGCCTTGAAGAGCAGCATGACACCGAATGGGATGCACTCGAAGATGAACTGCATGCTCTGATCGACGCACTCGAGGCAGAACAGGACGCTGAGTGGGAGACCCTGGAAGACGCAAAAGAGGCTGAATATGAGGCCCTCGAAGAAGCCCATGAGGCGGAGCGCGAAGCCCTTGAGGCTGCACAGGATGCCGAATGGGAAGAAATTGTTGGCGATGCGGGCGATGACCGCGTCAAGGGAAGCCAGGACGACGACACGCTCACCGGCGGCGACGGTGACGATACGCTCGCAGGCTTTAATGGCAATGACACCCTTGATGGCGGCGACGGCGACGACTTCATCTGGGCCGGATCTGACGCCAACGGCAATGACAAGGCCTATGGCGGCCAGGGGAACGACCTCCTGGGCGGTGGCGGCGGTGCCGATCTGTTGATCGGTGACGGAGACGACCTTGAAGACCTGGAAGGCGATGACACCCTCTTCGGCGGCGCTGGCGACGACACGCTGGTTGGTGGGTCATGGGTTGACCTGAACCAGAACGGCATCGTGGACATTGAAGACTTCATGTCTGATGGCAGCGGCGCGAATGATGACGGCGGCGCGAACGATGACGGTGGTGCCAACGATGATGGCGGGGCCAACGATGACGGCGGGGCCAACGATGACGGCGGGGCCAACGATGACGGCGGCGCTAACGACGATGGTGGTGCCAATGACGTTGGCGGTGACGATACCGTTGACGGCGACACCGGCGGCGACAGCCTCTGGTCGGGCATCGGCGACGACAAGCTGTTCGGCGGCGATGGTAACGACATAATGGGCGCCGGCGTCGGTGACGACACGCTCTATGGTCTTGGCGGCGACGATGTGCTGTTCAGCGGCCAGACCGGCAACGACAAGGTTGTCGGCGGTGTTGGCGACGACACTGTCTTTGCCAACCAGGGCGAAGACACCATCTTCGGTGGCGACGGCAACGACATGCTGTTCGGTGGCAACCAGAACGACTATATCGAAGGCGGGGCCGGTGATGACCAGTTGTTTGGCGGCAAAGACAGCGACACCCTAAACGGCGGTGAAGGCAACGATACGCTCTATGGCGGCAAGGCGGGCGGCAGCGAACGCTTTGTCTTTGAAGAAAACGCCGGTGACGATGTCATTTACGGCTTCGACAGCGATGACGATGTGCTTGACCTAACAGGCGCTGGCGTCGTGTTTGAAGACATCACGGCCACAGCAACAGATGCCGGCCTGCTTCTCAGCTGGGATGGCGGCAGTGTGTTGCTCGCAGGTGTTAATGACACGGTCGACAGTAGCTGGTTCGACTTCTAACCATTGCCATCCAAGCGGCACCCTAGCGTTAGAGGGCCGACCTTCGGGTCGGCCTTTTTTATGCTCAGACACCTGAAATTCACCCTCTTGACGAAATTACATAAGTACTTATATAATTTCTTATAGTATAGCGAGGACAGAATCATGAGCATCCCCAACGAAATCTTTTTTGAGCTAGGTGTCGGCACCCGCATGCGCCGCCTGCAGGAACAACTGACGGCCGATGCAGACCGCATCTATGAGGAAGCTGGCCTCAAGTTTCGGGTGAGCTATTTCTATGCTGTCTATGCCCTGTCGGAACATGGCAGCATGCCGATTGGCGAGATTGCCCGTCTTGCCGGTTTCTCGCATTCCGCCGTCAGCCAGACTGTCAAGCGCATGATCAAGGAAGGCCTGGTGGAAACTACCGCCATGGATGACGGCCGCCAGAAATGTGTGCAACTGACGGCCGCCGGGCGGGCCATGGTGGATGAGGTGCGCCCGCTGTGGCGGGACCTTGAAGCCATAAATACCGAAGCCGGGGCCTCGAAACTGCTCGCCGGCATTGACGCCATGGAAGCCACCTATGCCGAAAAGAGCCTGTACGACCGGGTGAAGGAACGCCAGGCCGCTCGCCAGAAAGCGGCGCCCGATTTTGAGCTGGTGCCCTATGACATCCGCTTCAAGCAAGCCTTCTATGACCTGAATGCCTGGTGGGTGGAGAAATACTTCAAGATGGAACCCATCGACGAAACTGTCCTGTCGGACCCTGAGGGCCATATCCTTGCCAAGGGTGGCGAGATTTATTTCACCCTGATCGACGGCAAACCGGTGGGCACCGTAGCCATGAAGCTGCAGTCCCCGGGTGTCTATGAACTGACCAAACTGGGGGTCGACCCAACCGTACAACAAGGCGGCATGGGCCGCGCCCTGTGTGAAAAGGTGATCGAACGCTTCTGCGCGCGCGGCGGCAAGACGCTGTATCTCGAGACCAATACCAAGCTCGCGCCCGCCATTCGCCTGTATGAAAAACTGAATTTCAAGAAGCTGACACCATCAGAGCCCAGCCCTTATGAGCGTGCCAACCACTATATGGAATGGATGGGAGGCCGTGATGAGCGCGCAGCCGCAGAATAAGCAGGACGCCATTGCTGTGGTGCCCTACCGGCGCGCCTACAAGCAGGCATTCCATGACCTGAATATGGCGTGGCTGGAAAAATATTTCACGGTCGAGCCTGTGCACCGACACGCGCTTGAAAACCCGGAAAGCGAAATTCTCGACGGTGGCGGGGAGATCTTCTTCGCCGTACGCGGCGATGATGTTCTCGGTACCGTCGCCATCCGAGCAGACGGAAACGGCATTTATGAGCTGACCAAACTTGGGGTCGACCCGTCGGCGCAGGGCCTGGGCCTGGGGCGCCTGCTGTGCGAGGCGGTCATCGATTATTTCCAGGCCAAAGGCGGCAAGCGCCTGTATCTTGAAACCCACACCAAGCTCATGCCCGCCATGCGGCTGTATGAGAAACTGAATTTCGCCCTGATGGAAAAGCCCATCGATGCGCACTATCAGGGGACCGACTGTTACATGGAATGGCAAGGCAGATGATGACCGGCACTATAAAAATGGCCAACAACAAACCAGAGACCCTTGTGACGACAGCAGAAAGCCCGGAGGATATCGCCGCGGTGAAGGCGATCTTCCGGGCATTTGTCGAATTCCTGCCCATCGACCTGGATTTCCAGGGCATCGAGGATGAGATGGCCCGCTTTCCGGACGGCTATGTGCTGCTCTTGATCGCCAAGCAGGGTGACACCCCCATAGGGGCCGTCGCCCTGAAGGCGCACGATAGTGACGTGTGTGAGATGAAACGGCTGTATGTGCTGCCGCAAGGCCAGGGCACAGGCGCCGGACGCATGCTGTGTGAAGCCCTGCTGAAGCACGCCAAGGCGCTTGGATACAAAACCATGCTGCTCGACAGCCTGAGGCGGCTTGAAGCTGCCGTCGCGCTTTATGGCAAGCTGGGGTTTGAAGAAACCACGCCATACAACTACAACCCGGAAAACGATGTTGTTTACATGCGCCGGCGCCTGTAGGCCCCCGCCCACGCTTTCTTGAATACCAGCTCATAAACGGCCCCCCGGGCATGGCCAGGAAACCGGGATGTGACACCCGCACATTCCTGTACTTGCAGCCTTTCCCATGATGAGTATAGTGGCACCCTTCACTCCAACGAGAGATTGTCCTGCATGCTGAAATTCCTGTCCGGCAAAAAGAAGTCCGTCAAGACACCGCCTTCCATTGTCATTTGTTCGACCATGCGGTCTGGCTCGACGATGATATGCGAGGACATGCGGAATACCCGGTCGCTGGGCACCGCCCGAGAATTGTTCATGAACTGGCGTCCCGGCAAAGCCGATAAATACAAGGAGCTGGAAAAGCTCTTTGAAGAGGAAGTGACAGAGAACGGCGTGTTCTCCGTCAAGGTCATGTCGCGGTATCTGCCCCACACGGAGGCAGCCCTTCAGGGCACTCGGGAAGACCGACCAGAGGAAGGTCTGTTTCCCTATTTTCATGACGTCTTCAAAGATGCCACTTGGGTTTACCTGAAGCGGAACGATATCCTGGGCCAGGCCATTTCACGCTATATCTCCAATAAGACCGGCGTTTATCACAATTTTGATGATGGGCGGCACAGCAAAAGCAAGACGGTCCTGAAGGCGAAGGGCGAAAGCTATAGCGACGATCTGGACTACAAATTCCTCCCGATAAACAAGGGTGTCCAGAACATCGCCCGGGAACAGGTGCTGTGGGAGCATTTCTTCACCACACAGGGTATCGAGCCGGTCAGGCTCACGTATGAAGACTGTGTCGAGGACCATCACACTTACCTGCAAGCCATTGCCAATGTCGCAGGGATAATGCTGGAGACAATGCCAGCCGAGCGCACCATCAAGCGGCTTCCCAACAAGCGTAACGACGAACTGCGCGAGGAATATTGCCGGGACCTGGTGCGCCGGATCAGGAACGGCACCTTTGTGCCTGGGCAGAAGAAGCCAAACAAGCCAGGCAAAGCCAAGACTGCACCCGGTGACGCAGGGGCTTGATTGAAGCCCCGGCCGCCCTGCGCCCCCAGCCGACATAATGCTGCGAACAACAAAAAAGCCCGGCACTTCGCCGGGCTTTCTGCATTTTGATGGGTCAGGCTTTAGTCGCCGGAGACGATGCGGTCCATCAACTGCTTGACGCTTGGGATAAAGCCGTTCGAATAGAACGGATCGGATCCGAAACGAAACGCATTATGCCCCGCGAACACGAGGTTATCGTCAACACTGCCGTCATGGGCCACGTCTTCGAGCGTCTTCTGGATGCAGAAGCTCCTGGGGTCCGCCAGGCGGCCCGTTGAGTTCTTCTCGTTCGTCGCCCACGAGGAGAAACGGCACTGACTTAGGCAGCCAACACAGTCGGCCTGGTCCTTGCGGATTTCGGCACATTTCTCAGGCGTGACGAAAATCAGGGACCCATCAGGCGTTTTCATCGCCCGCTCATAGCCGGCAGCCAGCCATTCGCGTGCCTTGCCTTCGTCGGCGCGGCGCACGATGTAGGTCTTGCGCTCGACCTGCAGTTCAGTGTCGAACTCTTCGTCCTTTTCGGTCCGGAACTCGATCTGACGATCATTGCGCTGCACCAGCTCACCAATGAAGCTGTTCTTCAGCGCGGAGGAGAAGAAACCGGTCGGGCTGAAGTTTTGCAGCAGCACATCACCAGGCTTCAGGCCCAGCAGCTTCTTCTTCCATTTGTCGGAAATCGGGCTCTCTTTCGTGACCAGCGGGCGCGTGCCGAACTGGAACATGATCGGGCCGACTTCCTTGTTGTCGATCCAGTCTTTCCATTCCTTGAGGTTCCACACACCGCCGGCCATGATGATCGGCACATGGTCCAGGCCCAGCTTGCGCATGATGGCGCGCAGCTCGACAACCCGTGGGTATGGATCGCCCGGTTTGTTGGGGTCCTCGGCGTTCGACAGGCCATTGTGACCGCCCGCGAGCCATGGATCCTCATACACAACGCCGCCCAGGCGTTCTGCGAAATTCTTGTATGCGCGCTTCCACAGAAGGCCAAAGGCCCGGCCGGAAGACACAATAGGGTAATAGTGCGCGCCATATTTGCTGGTCAGCTCGCCCAACTTGAAGGGCATGCCTGCACCACTGGTTACACCGTGGATCATGCCCTTGGTTTTCTCGAGCACTTCGTGCAGGATTCGCTGCGCGCTGCCGACTTCCCAAAGCATGTTGATGTTGATCAGGCCTTCGCCTTTGGAAAGCTCCCACGCCTTGCGAACCTGGTCGATCGTACCCTTGATGGAGTACTCGACCATTTCCTCATGGCGGTCTTTCCGGGTGCGGCCCAGATATTCATGGGGCTCCACATTGCCGTGCGCGTCATACTGATCTGCGATCACAGCGGAAATCGTGCCGATACCGCCGGCTGCGGCCCACGGGCCGGAACTGGCACCGGTGGAAATCGCAACGCCCTTGCCGCCCTCGATCAGGGGAAGGACCTCTTTGCCGCCAAGGCGGATACTATTCAAACTAAAACTCATCAAACTCTCCCGAAACCCCAGCCCGTCTTTCAGTCAACCGTAGCGTAAAACGGACCCTCCTAAAAGGGGTGAAACCGGCGTGATGGTAACACACGCCGGTTTCAAATCAATTAAGCAGTTCTTCCCCGGTCAGGGAAAATTGCTTAGTCGCGTCGACCGCCACCCTTCTTGGGGGACTCTTTTGGTGGACGAGCATCCGGGTTTTCTTCACCCGTTTCCTGGTTCACCACGCGCATCGACAGGCGGACCTTGCCGCGGCCGTCGATTTCAAGGCACTTCACGTACACTTCGTCACCTTCGTTCACAACGTCGGTCACTTTTTCCACGCGCTCTTCAACGAGCTCGGAGATGTGTACGAGGCCGTCACGGCTGCCCATGAAGTTCACGAACGCACCGAAGTCCATGATGCGGACAACCTTGCCTTTGTAGATCGTGCCTACTTCTGGCTCAGCCACGATGCCGTTGATCCATGCTTTCGCAGCTTCAATTTCAGAAGCGACGGAAGACGCGATCTTGATCGTGCCATCGTCTTCGATGTTCACTTTGGCGCCGGTCACTTCAACGATCTCACGGATCACTTTACCGCCCGTGCCGATCACTTCGCGGATCTTGTCTGATGGGATCTTCATGGTCTCGATGCGTGGGGCATGCTCGGAAAGTTCCGTACGCGCGCCAGTCAGAGCTTTGTTCATCTCATCAAGGATGTAACCACGGCCACCAGCAGCTTGTGCCAGTGCCTTTTCCATGATCTCGCGGGTGATGCCGGTGATCTTGATGTCCATCTGCAGCGCAGTCACACCTTTGTCGGTACCAGCTACCTTGAAGTCCATGTCGCCGAGATGGTCTTCGTCACCCAGGATGTCAGAGAGAACTGCGAAATCGTCGCCCTCTTTGATCAGGCCCATGGCGATACCGGAAACCGGACGGCTGATTGGAACACCTGCGTCCATCATGGCGAGAGCCGAACCACACACGGTTGCCATCGAAGATGAGCCGTTGGATTCAGTGATCTCGGACACCAGACGGATGGTGTATGGGAACTCTTCAGCATTCGGCAGTACAGCGCGAACAGCGCGGTAAGCCAGCTTGCCGTGACCCACTTCGCGGCGGCCGGTAAAGCCAACGCGGCCACACTCGCCCACAGAGAAGGGTGGGAAGTTATAGTGCAGCATGAAGTTGGAGCGCCAGCTGCCTTCGAGCGCGTCGATGATCTGCTCATCTTCGCCGGTGCCCAGCGTTGCAACAACAAGGGCCTGCGTTTCACCGCGGGTGAAAAGCGCGGAACCGTGGCTGCGTGGCAGAACACCAACTTCAGACATGATGTCACGAACTTCGTCAAGCTTACGGCCGTCGATACGCTTGCCTGTCTCCAGGATGTTACCGCGGACGATCTTGCTCTCAAGCTTCTTCGTCAGGTCACCAACCATCTGTTCAGTCAGCTCTTCGTTGGCTTCCAGAACAGGCGCAACGGCTTCCTTGATCTTCGCTTTCGCTTCGTTGATCTTCAGAACGCGGTCTTGCTTGGCAGTGATCTCGTAAGCGGCACGCAGGTCAGCTTCACCAGCGTCTGCGATCGCCTTGATCAGGTCATCCTTGTTCGGGCCTTCTTCAAGCTCCCAAGGATCTTTCGCAGCAACTTCAGCAAGCTCGATGATTGCGTCGATTACTTTTTGCTGCTCGTCATGACCGAAGGTCACAGCGCCCAGCATGATGTCTTCGGAAAGTTCTTTTGCTTCAGACTCAACCATCAGAACAGCGTCTTTGGTGCCTGCAACAACGAGCTCAAGCTCGGACTCTTTCACTTCATCAAGGGTCGGGTTCAGGATGTATTCGCCGTCCTTGTAACCAACTTTCGCGCCGGCGATCGGGCCAAAGAATGGCAGACCGGAAAGCGTGAGGGCCGCAGAAGCGCCGATCATGGCAACGATATCGCTATCGTTTTCCAGGTCGTGGCTCAGAACCGTACAGATCACCTGAACTTCGTTTTTGAAGCCCGATGGGAACAGTGGACGGATCGGACGGTCGATCAGGCGGCTCACAAGCGTTTCTTTTTCGCTTGGGCGGCCTTCCCGCTTGAAGAAGCCGCCAGGGATCTTGCCGGCAGCGTAGAATTTCTCGATATAGTTTACGGTCAGTGGGAAAAAGTCCTGACCTGGCTTCTGAGACTTGGCACCAACAACGGTACACAGAACTTCAGTGTCGCCATATTTGGCCATTACGGCCCCATCAGCTTGTCTAGCTACATGACCGGTTTCCAGAGAGAGGGTACGGCCGCCCCATTCGATTTCTTTGCGATGAATATTGAACATTTTCTAACCTTTCAGCAGCTGCCCGGGTATCGCACTACACTGCCGGACAACTTCGGCGCCTTCCCTATGAAGACGCCCCGCTTAAATAAAAATCCCAGGCCTCCCGGATTAGAAGCCAAGGCGTGTCTTCTTGTCGCTTTTAGGGAAAGTTCGAAACGGAAGTCCCAAAAGCGAAGAAGGCCGGTTCCCTTGAACCGGCCTCCCTGAACTGAATTACTTCCGCAGACCCAGACGACCGATGAGCGTCGTGTAACGCTCTACGTCCTGGCCTTTAAGATAGTCCAGCAGCTTGCGGCGCTGGTTTACCATCTTGATCAGACCGCGACGGGAATGGTGATCCCCTTTGTGGTCTTTGAAGTGTTCGGTCAAAGTCGCAATACGCGAGGAAAGAATTGCTACCTGCACCTCAGGGGAGCCGGTGTCGCCTTCTTTGGTGGCGTATTCTTTGATCAGTTCTTGTTTCCGTTCAGCAGTAATCGACATCGTCTTCTCCTACAAAAAAGTTACATATTGAAGACCCGCAAGGAGCGAATGGTGCCATGGGTGTTTTCAGCGACTGCCAGCGGCACGTCGCCGTCCATCAACACAAGCGTTCCTTGCTTGATCTCAGGCCTGAGGAGGGTCATGCCGCATCTGATGCGTTTCGCTTCCTCATCCGTTACGGCAACCGCCGGGATGTCGTCCAGCGCTGTCGTAATCGGACTTACATAGTCCTGAGCGGGCGCACTATGGCCCAACTCCTCCAGTTTTTCCAGTGAAATCGCGTCCTTAAGGCTGAAGGGCCCAACGCGAAGGCGCCTGAGCTGAACCACATGGCCGCAGCTATCCACCGCACGGGCGATGTCGCGCGCCAGCGAGCGCACATAGGTGCCCTTGCCGCAGGTCACGTGAAACGCTGCCTCGCCCTGGTCCGCGTCGAAGGATGTCAGGCTAAGTTCTTGAATTTCAACACGTCTTGCCTTGAGTTCCACCAGCTCGCCGTCGCGCGCCAGCTTGTAGGCACGCTGGCCGTCCACCTTGATGGCGCTGTAGGCAGGCGGGATTTGCTCGATGGAGCCGGTAAAGCGCGGCAGGACCTCAAGAATTTCCGCTTCTTCAGGGATACGGCCACCGGATTCGATAATTTCGCCTTCAAGGTCGTCCGAATCGGTCGCAGTGCCGAATTTGACGGTAAAAGCATACTCTTTCGAGGCATCAACAATGAAAGGCATGGTCTTGGTGGCTTCGCCAAGCCCGATGGGCAGAATGCCGGAAGCCAGCGGGTCCAGCGTGCCGCCGTGGCCCACCTTCTGGGCCTTGGTGAGGAACTTCACCTTGCCGACCACGCCGGAACTGGTGATGCCAAGCGGCTTGTCGATCACCAGCCAGCCGTCAATCTTGATGCCCTTCTTGCGCCGTGCCACGCCTACTCTTCCTCGTCCTTGTGCTCAAGGTCGCGGGTCACGCGTGGGTCGCGCAGGATGGCATCAATATGACTGGCTTCATCGAAGCTTTCGTCCAGCTTGAACTTGAGGCGCGGCATATATTTCATATGCACCACCTTGCTCATCTCACCGCGGATGAAGGCACTGTTGCGGTTGAGTGCCTTGGTCACCTTCAGTTTCGGGTCGCCGCCCAGCGGCATGATGAAGACCGTGGCGTTCCTCAAGTCCGGGCTTATGCGCACTTCGGACACGGTTACCGACGCGCGGGCCAGGTCAGGATCCTGCACATCGCCGCGCGTCAGAATCGCGGAAATGGCGTGGCGCACATTCTCGCCCACGCGCAACAGGCGCAGGCTGGGTTCGCCAGTTTGAGAAGATTTGGACATGACTTTATCCTTAAAACAGCGGAGGGCGGCCCCGATGGACCACCCCTCCTAACACTCTTGATCGGCTGGTCGTCGCAGGCTTAAAGCTTGCGCTCCATTTCCTCCAGCTCATAAACCTCGAGAACGTCGCCGGCCTTGAAGTCGTGATAGTTTTCAAACGTCAGACCACATTCCTGGCCCGCGCGCACTTCCTTCACGTCATCCTTGAAGCGGCGCAGGTTCTCGATCTGGCCTTCGTAGATGATCACGTCATCGCGCAGAATACGAGCCTTGAGGTCATTACGGATCGAACCGTCGACAACCATACAGCCTGCTGCCTTGCCGGCCTTGCCGGCCTGGAAGGCTTCGCGGATTTCCGCCTGGCCGATAACATTCTCTTTGTATTCCGGACCCAGCTGACCAGCCATCGCGGCTTTCACGTCGTCGATCAGGTCATAGATCACGGAGTAATATTTGATCGTGATGCCTTCGGCTTCGGCTGCTTCGCGCGCCTGCTTGTTCGGGCGTACGTTGAAGCCGATCACCAGCGCATGGCTGGCCTGGGCAAGCGTGATATCGGATTCGGTGATACCGCCCACCGCGCCGTGGATCACGCGACACTGGATGTCGTCGTTACCCGCTTTTTCAAGCGCCTGGGTGATGGCTTCCACAGAACCCTGAACGTCGCCCTTGATGACAACTTCAAACGTCTGCAGGCCTTCGTTTTCCTTCATCTGCGAGAAGATGCTCTCCAGCGTCTTCGGTGCAGCGGCAGCAGCCTGGCGTTTCTTGCGGTTCTGGTCCTGGCGATAAGACGTCACTTCACGTGCACGGCTTTCGTTGTCCACAACAGCGAACTCATCACCCGCGTCTGGCGTACCGTTCAGGCCCAGCACTTCCACCGGCACACTTGGGCCAGCTTCCTGTACCTGATCACCCTTGTCGTTGATCAATGCCCGTACCCGGCCCCATTCGGCGCCAGCCACGAAGATGTCACCAACTTTCAGGGTGCCGCGCTGTACCAGAACCGTGGCAACGGGACCGCGGCCTTTATCAAGCTTGGCTTCCACAACCACGCCTTCAGCGGAGCGGTCAGGGTTGGCCTTCAGCTCAAGAATTTCAGCCTGCAGCGCAATGGCTTCTTTCAGTTTGTCGAGGCCGTCGCCGGTTTTGGCGGAGACTTCAACTTCCTGAACGTCACCCGAGAAGCTCTCGGTCACCACTTCATGCTGCAGCAGTTCGTTCCTGACACGGTCCGGGTTGGCGCCTTCGCGGTCCATCTTGTTGATGGCCACGATGATCGGAACCTCAGCCGCTTTCGCGTGGTTGATGGCTTCAATGGTTTGCGGCATGACGCCGTCGTCAGCAGCCACAACCAGGATCACGATGTCCGTCGCGCTGGCGCCGCGGGCCCGCATCTGGGTAAAGGCGGCGTGGCCTGGCGTATCGAGGAAGGTGATCTTGCTGTCGTTCACGCTAACCTGATAGGCGCCGATATGCTGGGTGATGCCGCCGGCTTCGCCCGACACAACGTTGGCTTTACGGAGCGCATCGAGAAGCGAGGTCTTGCCGTGGTCAACGTGGCCCATAACGGTCACGATTGGCGCGCGTGGCAGCAGTTCGCCTTCCTGGTCCTCGCCGCCGGTGAGGCCGATCTCAACGTCTGCGTCCGATACACGCTTCGGCGTGTGGCCCATTTCCTGAACCACCAGCTCTGCCGTATCCTGGTCCAGAACCTGGTTGATGGTTGCCATCACGCCAAGACCCATCAGAACCTTGATCACGGCAACGGCTTTTTCAGCCATCCGGTTCGCCAGTTCCTGAACCGTAATGGCTTCAGGGATGGTTACTTCGCGGGCCTGGCGCGTTTGCTGCTGGCTACCGCCCATCTCGGCCTGACGCTTCTTCGCTTGCGCGCGCTTGTAGGCTGCGAGCGAACGCTGACGCTCACCGTCGCCCATGGCGCTGGAGATCGTCAGGCGGCCACCCTTGCGGCGGTCGTCGCCGCGGCCGCGGCCACGCTGGTTACGGTCATCGCCGCCCGGGCCTGCTTTGCGTTCCTTGCCGCGCTTCGGCTTGCCTTTGCGCTCATCATCACCAGCAGGGCCAGCCGCCTGGCGGGCTTCGCTGGCTTTCTTGAGCTGCACAGCGCGCGCTTCAAGCTCAGCTTTCTTGCGCGCTTCCGCTTCCGCTTTTTCTTTGGTCTTCAGCTCTTCTTCTGCCTTCTTGGCGGCTTCAACTTCAGCCTTCTTGGCAGCGTCTGCAGCTTTCTTTTTCTTGACGTCGTCTTCGGCACGGGCACGGGCTTCCGCCTCATCGTCGTGCGCGGCTTCCGCAGCAGCAGCCTCAGCAGCTTCACGCTTCTTGCGCTCTGCAGCTTCCGCAGCTTCGCGTGCTTCGCGCTCTGCCTTCTCTTTGGCTTCCTCTTCGGCACGCTTTTGCGCTTCCTCAAGGGCCTTCAGCCGGGTTTCATGCTCGGTGTTTGAGAGCTTGCCTCCGCCTTCACCAACCGGTTTCTTCGGAACGTAGGTCTTTTGTGGCTTCGGCGCTGTTGGCGCGGCCTCAGGGGCTGCGGTATCGGTCGCGCCCTTCTTGAGGATGCGCTTCTTCTTGCGCTCTACAACGACTGCCTTGCTGCGCCCATGGCTGAAGCTTTGACGAACTTGGCCGGTCTCAACCCCCTTGCCTACTCCAAGGGTGCCGCGTCCAGACAGTGTCAGTTTCTTTTCGTCAGTCATACTAATCTTCGTTCCTCTGCCCTTCTTCATGAGAGGGCGCTTCACTGATCAGCGGGCCTAGCCCGCGCATTCCATAAAGTCGACCAAAATCGACCTTAAGCCTGTCAGTGCCGCCGCTTTGCATCAGCAGCACATGTACAACATTATCCCGACCGAGCGCATTCGAGAGCGCTTCACGGTCAAACACAGCCACTTCCGGCACTTTCGCGCCAACCGCAGCCTTGATCTTCCGCCGACCGTCTTCGGCGCCGTCTGTCGCAGTCACCAGAAGCGCCGGCTTGCCGGTGCCCTTCTTGGTAAGCGCGGCCTTGATCTTGTCAAAGCCTGTTACCAGGTGTCCTGCGCGTTGCTCCAGACCCATACGGTCCAGACAGCGGCGCTCTAGCAAGCGGTCGATCGTCTCGCCTAAGTCCCCGGGCACCGCGCTTTTCTGCACCTGCGCCTTGAGGGACCGGCTGGCCGCTTTTGCAAGCTGGCCGCTTTCAACCGCCTGGTCGATCATTGCCCGGTCAGCAGTAACCCACATGCCGCGCCCGGGCAACCGGGCTGCCACGTCCGGCACCAAAGTGCCGTCGGGGCTCATGACCAGCCTGATCAGAGTATCCTCCGACGCAGGCTGCATCGTTAGTATACACCGCCGTTCTCGCATTGGCTGCTCCAACTTGCGGTGAAGAAGAGGCCTTACGCCTCTTCGCCTTTTTCTGCGGCGTCCGCGTCGCCTTCAGCGGCTTCGGCTTCGGCTTCGCCTTCTTCGGCGGCTTCCTCAGCCCCTTCTTCGGATGCTTCTTCAGCTTCCTCGGAATTACCGAATGCTTCCTCAGCCGAAATCCAGCCCAGAACCACACGCGCCGACATGATCATATCGCTGGCTTCATCTTCAGTCAGGCTGAAGTCACGCAGGATACCATCTTCCTTGCTCGTAAGCTCGTCTGCTGCACAGCCGGCGAAGTCTTCAAGCGTTTTCACTTCGTCTTCACCCAGCTTCACCAGCATCTGTGGCGTCAGGCCTTCAACGTCTGCGAGGTCGTCGGAAACGCCCATCTCACGGCGCTTTTCGTCAGCAGCACGCGCTTCAGCTTCAAGGAAGTCAGCAGCACGGCGCTGAAGCTCAGCCACCAGATCGTCGTCGAAGCCTTCAACAGCCAGAAGCTCTTCAGGCTCAACGTAAGCGATTTCTTCCACCTCGGTGAAGCCTTCAGCCACCAGAAGGTGTGCCAGCGTATCGTCCACATCCAGGGCTTCCACGAAGCGCTTGGATTGGGTCATGAACTCTTCCTGGCGACGTTCACTTTCTTCCGCCTCGGTCATGATATCGATGGTCCAGCCCGTGAGCTGCGATGCCAGACGTACGTTCTGGCCGCGGCGGCCAATGGCCAGCGACAGCTGATCGTCAGGCACCACCACTTCAACGCGGGAACGCTCTTCGTCCAGAACCACCTTGGAAACTTCCGCAGGTTGCAGCGCGTTCACAATGAAGGACGCCACATCAGGGGACCAAGGAATAATGTCGATCTTCTCGCCCTGCAGCTCGTTCACAACGGCCTGCACGCGGCTACCGCGCATACCAACGCAGGCACCAACCGGGTCGATACCGCCATCGTTGGAGATCACGGCGATCTTCGCGCGGCTGCCCGGATCGCGGGCTACGGAACGAATCTCGATAATGCCATCATAGATCTCTGGCACTTCCTGTGCAAACAGGGCGGCCATAAAGTCTGGCTTGGTGCGGGACATGAAGATTTGCGGGCCACGGTTTTCACGGCGCACTTCATAGATATACCCACGGATACGTTCGTTCTGGCGGATATGCTCACGCGGGATCACCTGATCGCGGCGCATGATAGCTTCCGCACGACCCAGATCCACAATCACGTTGCCATATTCAACGCGCTTGACGACGCCGGTGATGGTCTCACCCACGCGGTCTTTATATTCTTCATACTGACGCTGACGCTCTGCATCACGCACCTTCTGCACAATCACCTGCTTGGCGGTTTGGGCAGCGATACGGCCGAAGTCCATCGGCGGCAGGCTGGAAGCCAGATAATCACCGATCTCGGCGTCTGGCTTGTCTTCCTTGGCATCTTCCAGGCTGATCTCTACAGCCGGGTTCTCGACTTCCTCGACAACCTCGAGAACGCGGAACAGGCGAATGTCGCCGGTGTTCTTGTCGATCTGGGCCCGGATTTCGTTTTCAGCGCCATAGCGGGAACGAGCCGCCTTCTGGATCGCCTCTTCCATGGCTTCAAGAACGATGTCCTTGTCGATCGATTTTTCACGCGCCACAAGATCCGCGATCTGCAGCAATTCCAACCTGTTTGCACTGACAGCAGCAGCCATCATCTTTACTCCGTCGCTTTCAGAGCGTGGCACCCGGAGGCGCCATGCCAGCAAAAAACCTTAAGTGTCCGCCCCATCTGTGCCGTCTGGCGCATCGTCAGGGTTCGCCTGAGCCTTTGCAGCTTTCTGCACAGCCTCAAGAAGTTCATCAGTCAGGATCAGTTTCGCTTTCGAGATGCCGTCAAAATCAAGCTCGACAACGCCCTCTTCGGTCTCAATGGTCACCATATTGTCCTTGAAGGACGTCATGGGACCGCGGAAACGCCGGCGGCCGTCCATCTGCTCTTCCATTTCGACCTTCACTTCAAAGCCTACCCAGCGCTCGAAATCCTTGCGCCTGGTCAGCGGACGGTCAACACCCGGCGAACTGACCTCAAGGAGGTATTCACCCGGCAATGGATCTTCAACATCCAGGATAAGCGAAAGCTCGCGAGACAATTTCGCGCAATCATCAACACCCATGGTGCCGTCCGGCTTTTCCGCCATCACCTGCAGCGTAGGCTTGCGCCCACCGCCATAGGTTACGCGAACAAGTTCAAAGCCGAGGGCCTCTACGGTCGGTTCGATCAAAGCAGCAATGTTAGTCGCAGCGTCGCTCACTAGTCCTGTCCTTTCACACTTCACGCCGGGCCGAACACACTGGCCCACTACGTTCTAGGTATGGGTTATCGCGGGCAGTGGGCCGAAGCCCACTCCTGGAATAATCAACCAATACTCTAGGAGAAGCGGGCTCTGTATACAGCGAACACGCTTTTGGGGCAACCCCGAATCTGAAGCCTTCCTCTTATTGGTCTGGCCTGTCGAAACAGCGGTGCCGATTCGGTCTTCTTCCGTCATGGTATACCGCATCAGGCGCAGATCGTCACCTTGACATTTATCAACATTAGTGCATATACACATATTATGAATGATCAAGACATCATAGAACAGCTTCGGCAGGACGTCGCCGGCCAGTGCGCATGCCAGAAGATACGCAAGGCAAGCCGAACCATCACGCGCCGTTACGATGACGCGCTCAAGCCTTTCGGCCTGACAGGCAACCAGTTCACCATGCTGACGATCATCTCGCTGGCCGATAAGGTAACCCTGTCCCGGCTTGCGGAGATCATCGGCATGGAACGCACAACCCTGATCCGCAACCTGAAACCGCTCGAGCGCGCGGGGCTTGTGACCATCGCCGCGGAAGAGTCCCGCCGGGCCAAGCACGCCACCATATCCAGCCAGGGGCTGAACACACTTTCAAAGGCCCTTCCCGTGTGGCGCAACACACAAGCGTCACTGAAAGCCGACCTGGGGGACAAGACCTGGCAGGTTGTGCACCAGGGGCTGGACGCCATCAGCTAGATATCAAGGAATACCGGAATGAATACCCGCATCACCGTAACACCAACCATAATGTGTATATACACGTATATGAAACCATGCGCCGGTGACCGCAAGTGCCTCCCCCCCTTGCCATCCCGGTCATTTACCCAAAAACGTGTAATTACACCATAAGCGAGACATGCCATGAATACGCCTTCCCCCAAAGCCACCCGTCTTTTCACCCTGCTGACGAACTGGCCAAAGACCATCCTGGTCCTGAGCATCCTGATGATTGTGGCAACCGCCAGCTTCATGCCAAAAATTCACAAGGACACCAGCTCCGACGCCTTCATCGAAAAAGATGATCCGGTGCTGCTGTACCGGGAACATGTCCGGCGCACCTTCGGGCTTGAAGACCCGATTGTGGTGGCTGTGGTGAACGACGGTGAAAACGGCGTGTTCAACCCCGAAAGCCTGGCGCTGGTTGGCGCCCTGACGGAAAAGGTTGCCGCCCTGCCAAACGTCGACCCCGACAAGATCATGTCGCTGGCTACCGAAAGCAACATTGTCGGTACATTCGACGGCATGGAGGTGACAGACTTTTACGATCCCCTGCCAACTACGCAGGCGCACGCAGACGCCATCCGCGATGCCGTCCAGGACTTTCCCCTGTACCAGGGCAGCCTGGTTGCCAGAAACGGTCAGTCCACACTGATCATCGCCGAATTGCTTGACCAGGAAATCGCCGAACAAACCTATCAGGACGTCATGGCGGTTGTGGCTGCCGAGGATATCCCGGACGGCAACGCCGTTCATGTCGCGGGTGAGGGCGCAATCTCGGGCTATCTTGCCACCTATATCGACAATGATGCCAAAACCCTGAACCCCCTGGCGGGCGTTGTTATCACCATTGTGCTGTTTGTCGCCTTTCGCACTGTCGCCGGCGCCCTGCTGCCCAACGTCATCGTTCTGGGGACTGTCGCAGCGTCGCTTGGACTGATGGCCGCCTTTGGGGTGTCCTTCTATGTGATCACCAACGGGCTTGCGACCATCCTGATCGGGATCGCGGTTGCCGACAGCATCCATATCCTGAGCCAGGTGTATGAGGAGAAAGTCCGCACCCCGGACGCGTCGCAGCGCGAGATTACCGTTCGGGCCATGGCCAAGATGTGGCAACCGGTAACCCTGACAACCATCACCACCATCGCTGGCTTCATGGGGCTATGGCTGGGCGCCGAAATGCCGCCCATGAAATACTTCGGCCTGTTTGCTGCCATTGGCGTAGCTGGCGCCTGGTTCTATTCCATGACCTTCCTGCCCGCAGCGCTGACGCTTTTCAACATCAAGCCCAGCCGGCTTTTTGCCGGGGCGAACGTTGGTGACCGCTATGGTCGCCTGCTGGCGGCCCTTGGTGCGCGCGGGCTCAAGCATTCGAAGGTCACCCTGGCAATCGGCATCCTTGTGGCTGTTCTGGGGGTGGCCGGCACCAGCCGTGTGCTGATCCAGGAAGCCCAGATTGAAAACTTCCAAACCGACGAGCCGCTCTATATCGCAGACACTGAAATCAACGCCCGCATGGACGGCACCTATTTCCTGGACGTCATTGTGGAGGCAGATGAAAAAGAAGCCCTGTTCCAACCGGCCAACCTGCGCCGCATGGAAAGCCTGCAGGCCTATGTCGAGGGCCTTCCGGCGGTTCATGGGTCAACGTCGGTGGTTGACTATATCAAGCAGATGCACAAGGCCGTGAACGAGAACCGCCAGGAATTCTACACCATCCCGGATGACCCGGACCTCGTCGCACAGCTCTTCTTCCTCTATGCCGCGTCAGGTGACCCGACCGACTTTGAAGAAGAAGTGGACTATGACTATCAGAAGGCCAATATCCGTTTCAACCTGCCGGTGGCCGACTATCAGCTGCTGACACAGCTGATCCCGGAAATCCAGACCTACGTGGACACTCGCTTCAATACGGCCAGTATAAAAGCCACCCTTTCCGGCCGCGTGGCGGTAACGCACAAATGGATACAGACCATCGAAGAAAACCATGTGAAAAGCCTGGGCCTTTCCCTGCTGTTTGTTTTCATCGCCACTGTGCTTGTTTTCCGGTCCAGCATTGCCGGGCTCTTTGCCCTTGTGCCGGTGGTTATGGCCCTGTTGCTTGTTTATGCCGTCATGGGTTTTGGTGGCATCTGGCTGGGCGTTGGCACCAGCATGTTTGCCGCCATCGCAATCGGCCTGGGGATTGACTTTGCCATCCACACGCTGGACCGCATGAAGGACCTGCTGGCCACAAGAAGCGGCAGCTATGACGAACGCCTGCAGGACCTGTTCCCGTCAACGGGTCGGGCGCTGTTCTTCAATTTTGCTGCCCTGGCCCTTGGTTTTGCGGTGTTGACCACCAGCGAAGTGCCGCCGCTGCTGCGCTTCGGTCTGCTTGTTGTCACCGCTGTGTCCACCGCCTTCCTTGCGGGTATCACGCTGTTGCCGGTCCTGGGCAAGCTGGTGCGCCCGGCCTTCCTGTTCCGCAACGCAGACGAGGCGGGGCTGTCAAAGCCGGCATCCGTAACGGCTTCCCTGCTGATCGCCGCAACTGGCGCGGCGCTGTTGCTGCACACGTTCCCTGCAGAGGCAGACACATTGCCCAGCGCAGACGAGGTAATCGCCAAGGTCAACGCCCGTGAAGAAGGCGAATGGGTCAGCCGCACGCTCAGGATGGAACTGATTGATCGGCGCGGCAAGACACGAACCCGGGATACGGAGGGGTATCGGCGCTATTTCGGCGATGAGAAACGCACTGTGTTGTTCTACACCGCGCCTTCAAGCGTGAAGGGCACAGGCTTCCTGACCTACGACTATCCCGACGCCGACACGGAAGACGATCAGTGGCTTTACCTGCCTGCGCTCAGGAAAATTCGCCGCATCTCAGCGTCAGATAGAGGCGACTATTTCCTGGGAACCGACCTCAGCTATGAGGACATCAAGAAGGAAGGCAAGATTGCCGCTGAAGACTATGCCTTCCAAACCATGGGCTTGGAAACGGTGGACGGGTTTGAAACCATCGTCATAGAAGGCATTCCAAAAGATGAAGAGACGGCAAAGGAACTTGGCTATGGCCGCGTGCTGTGGCGGATCGACCCCACCATATGGATGTCGCGCAAGGCCGAGATGTGGGACGTGGGCGGCAACCCGCTCAAGGTCGTCCATAATTCTGACATTCGCAAAGTCTCCGGCATCTGGACCACACACCGGATTGACGTAGAAAACCTCAAGACCGGCCACCGGACAATCTTCACCTTCGCAGAAGTGGATTACGGCACCGAAGTGGATGAAGCCATGTTTGAACAGCGCAGCTTGAAACGCGGCCGATAGGAGACGAGCATGCGGCTTGTACCGAGTATCAGAACAACCATTGGCGCCCTCATTCTTGCCACTGCCCCTGTAAGCGCCGACATGTTTGAAAACCTGGAGGTGTCCGGCATCGCTGAAACCAGCCTGGCCCTGGACCTCAGCGACGGCAGCTTGCAGAAAAGCACTGTAACACTGACACCCGAAGTCCGCTTCGACCTGTCCAGCCGGACACGCGTAACCCTGATCGGTCGCCTGCGCAGCGACTTGAAAGACACGCTGGAGCCCGGCAGGCCAGATGGTCAGGCCCGCGCAACCTTGAGCGACCGGTGGCATATCGGCAGCTATCTTGAGGCGGAACTGAGAGAGGCCTACCTGGACACGGAAATCGGCGCCACCTTCCTCAGGCTTGGCAAGCAACAGATTGTCTGGGGGCAGGCGGATGGCCTGAAGGTGCTTGATGTCCTTAACCCGCAATCCTTTGCCGAATTCATCCTGCCGGATTTTGAAGACAGCCGCATTCCCCTGTGGGCGGCCAACGCTGAAATTCCGGTTGGCGACCTGACGCTGCAGCTGATCTGGATTCCCGACACCACATACGACGAAATTCCTGAGCCCGGCTCGGCCTTCGCCTTTACCTCACCGCTGATTGTTCCCAGCGCGCCGCCCGGTGTGCCCGTCACTTTTGCCGATGCCGACAAGCCGGGCAACGCCTTCACGGACAGCGACGTTGCCGCTAAGCTTTCGGCCTTCACAGGCGGCTGGGACCTCAGCCTGAATTATGCCTATCACTATGCCGACAGGCCTGTGGTGCGCCGGATTGCATCTGCGCAAGGCATAACCATCCGCCAAAACTATGAACGCAGCCATTTGCTGGGCGGCACATTTTCCAATGTCTTTGGCGACATCACTGTGCGGGGCGAAATCGGATACGCCACCAACAAATACTTCCGCACCGATGACATGACAGATCAGGACGGCGTGGTGCGCGCCAATGAATTTTCCTATGTGCTGGGGGCGGATTATGCCGGCTTTACCGACTGGTTCCTGAGCGCCCAGATCTTCCAGTCTCATCTGAGCAAGGCACCCCTTGGCCTTGTGCGGTCCGGTATTGAGACACGGGCCACCTTTCTGGCGCGCCGCAGTTTCATGAACGAAGCCCTGCAGGCGGAAGCCCTTCTGATCCAGAGCCTGAATGACGGCGACGGCCTGCTGCAGGCCTCGCTGGTTTATGAATGGCGCAGCAATATAAGGCTGAAAGCCGGTGCTGACATTTTCTACGGCAAGCGCGATGGCCTGTTCGGCCAGTTTCGCAACAGGGACAGGATAAGTGTTGGCATGGAAGTCAGCTTCTAGAAACCAGCAAACACCGCTATTGGCTGGCGGAAATCATATTCGGGAAGCCTGCGGCTATTCTGGCGGCATCGTCCCGGTCAAACTTCACAGACGGTGTAGTGACCATATCAAGTGGCCCATCCGCCCTGAACAGGGCAGCAATATCGACCGTAAAGCGCACGATGGTTTCCTCACTGCTCTCTGCGCCCGCGGCAAAAGGCAGGGACTGCGGCGTATAGTTTTCGTCAAAGCCCACATGATAGACAAGCGGCAGGAAGCCTTCACTGTCCTCCAGCCCGCCCTCAAACAGGATGAATTTGTATCCAACCTGCCAGTTCCAGGCCATACGGTTGTTGGGGTCGAGGTCCCCTGCGATCTTGATGGTGCCATTGGCTTCCGGGTCCACCCCGATACCCCAGTGGATGGCATCGAAGACGCCCGCGTCCATCGCTGGCAGCTTGATCTCGGCATACGGCAGGTCGCCGTCAAAGCGCAGCAGGTGATAGCTGTCAGGCAGAACATAATCTCCGCCTGGCCCCGTCAGCCTGATGTTGCTCAGGTAAAACTGGAAATCCCGGACCATGAAGCGCCCCTCCCCGCCAGGATTCTTGTAGCGCATATCGTCGAGCACGAGGGGTTCACCGTCCACAAGGGCGTGGAAGCGAAGCGATATGGGCTTCACGGCCGGCTTCATCTCCAGAAAGACCCACAGCAGCGCAGCAGAAAGAATCGTAACGGCAAGAAGTGTTTTAGCGCGCGTCATCTCCGGCCTCCTCTTCAAATGGATTCGAAAAACGCGGGTCTGTCAGGAACTCTTCATCCGTCAGCGTATGCAGGAACGCGATGATAGCCTTCTTCTCATCTGCTGTGAGATTCAGGCTGATTTGCCCACGCTGGCGCCGGTCGAGCGGCTGGTTATCGGCCTCGACGATAAGCGGGCTCAGCGTACTGCTGTCCTTGATGCCGCTATCATAATGGTCCAGCACCTCTTCCAGTGTGTCAAACCGGCCATCGTGCATATAGGGCGCCGTCACCGCAATGTTTCGCAGGGACGGCGTCTTGAAGAAGCCCCTGTGTGCTGCCTTGCCTGTCACCGCTGACAGGCCGGGCAGCAGGCTGTCTTCACCGCCCAGGCCATTGTTGGAGAAGCCGTCCAGGGCTGTTGAAAAGCCGCTTGTCAGGAACTGGCTGTGACAGTCGATACAGTTACCGCCCTTCTGCGCCACCTTGGCATCCGGATGCGCCATAAAAAGTTTGCGGCCTTTTTCCTCCTCCGGCGTCAGGGAAATCTCGCCCCGCAGATATTGGTCATAGCGGCTGTTGGCCGACACCAGGGTGCGCTGGAAACTGGCCAGCGCCATGGCAACTGCCTCTGGGCTGATGCCGCCATAGGCCGTATCGAACAGCGCTTTGTAGGTTTCATCTTCCGCCAGCTCATCCATAAGCGCGTCCAGGTCCTGCGCCATCTCGTCAGGGTGCTGGATGGGGTTGAGCGCCTGGTCTTCGAGCGACACACTCCTGCCGTCCCAGAAAAAGCGCTGCGGCCCCCACAAGAGGTTGGTCAGCGCCATGCTGTTGAAGCTGAGCGGCACACCCGACGCCCCGACGGATGCCTTCAGGCCATCCGTGAAGCCAAGCGCCTGCTGGTGGCAGGTGGCACAGGAAATCTCGTTGTTGCCCGACAGGCGCGGATCGTAAAAAAGCCGCCGACCAAGGGCGACGCCCTCCTTGGTCAGCGGGTTTTCTTTCGGCACCTGAAAGTGCCCATAGACAAATGGCACTGTGAAGTCCGCAAGAGGGGTGGCGGCCTTCCGTGGCATACCCGCAAGGAAATAGGCCGCAACCCCAGCCAGCAACAGTGCTGCTATGACGAACTTCTTACTCATGCCAACTGGCTTCTAGTGGTGGTGTACAAATCCCGATCCAAACAGGGCTTCCACATTGTCGATGCCCTTATTGTATCTCTCCTTGATGTTGATCGTGCCCAGGCGCTCGCCTGTCGCCAGATCATGGACCGTCAGGGAATGGTCATTCAGTTTGGCGATGAAATCAACGTCAGTCGGGTCATTGTCAGCCGCATTCCCAAGGTTCAGAAGGTTATTCTGTACCGCCATCACCTTGCGCCCCGAAGCTGTGGTGTAGAAGACCATATGGTGGGCGCCAAGCTCCGCCTTGATGTCTGGCCCGGTCGATACCAGGTCAGGCAGTTTGGCAAGATCATAGCGCTTCACAATGCCCGGGATCGCATGGCTGATAAACAGCTCTGTCTCGTTGCCGTAAAACTCAAGCGGAACCCCGGTGCCGTTTGAAGCGCCGTCGTAAAGCTTCTCGGGCGCGCCGAAGGATTTGTTTTCAGCGTCATAGGGCACTTTCCAGGTTTCAAACCCGAACATGGTGTTGACCAGCACGGCCGGTTCCACATCAGGTACAATACTTGGACGCACAAACATCAGCTCGACCGGGGAAGACGGGAAACCGACAGGCTGGCTGTCCTCGACCACGATATTCTCGATCGGCTCCATGGTATTGAGGTCAATCACATGGATAGAGTTGCCAACGCCGGTCTTGAGGTCCGGGTGCACGGTGGAAGCAACGACCATCCGGTCACCGTAGGCCGAAATACCGTGCGGATACATGATGAAGGGTTCGCCTTCCTCAACGCTGCTCTTGCGCTGTTCAATCACCTTCACCACAGCATTGGTCTGGGCGTCGAACACGCCAACCGAACCGCCATCCGCCTGATCCAGCCCCGTGCCGCCCATGAAGGTCACGAACATATATTCCGTGCCGTTCGCCGTGTGCCACATGATGTCTTCGGCAATCACCTGCCCCTGGGTATCGATGCAGGTGACACCGTTGATAACCGGGTCACCCTGCGCGTTCCGCGCAAGGCCGATTTCCGCGAGGCTGCAATCGGTGTTCAGCCCGGTGGCGTACAGACGGCCGTTGGGGCTGTAATACAGATGGTGCAGCGGCCCATTGAATTCCGGCAGGTCATAATCATACAGCAGATCGCCGAATGTCTCTGATTCAGGATCCAGGTCAATGATGGCGATACTATCTTTGGTGCCAAGTGTCGGCAGGCCGCTCAACAAGACCACCCCGTGGCCTTCCTCCATATTACGCGTAGGCGCGGCTTCTTCCGCCTGATCAGAGCAACCGGCCAGCGCCAGCGTCAGGCCAGCGATTAACAATGTGTTTTTGATGGACATAAGACTCCCCTTCCCGAAAGAGTTCCAAGGGGGAGATGCTATAACTAAAGGTGCAGCTACTCAACTGCGCAGTTGCGGGTCGGGTGGTGGGCCTCAGGCCTTCACGTCAGCGCGCGGCACCCGGCGGAAGCGGAAATAGGTGGCGCGGCCCTCAAGCGCCTTGACCTCATAGCGCGTTTCCGGCCAGTCGTCCGGGCGGGTCAGCCAGTCCTCGGGACCTTCAGCCAGCCATTCGAAATCATTGCGCTCGGCCATCTGAAGCATGGTCCACTCGCGGTAGATCGGATGATCCGTGCCAATACGGAACTCAGCGCCATCTTTCATGATTCGCGCCAGGTCATTCAGGTTCATCTGGTTGACAAACCTGCGGCGGGCATGACGGGTCTTGGGCCAGGGGTCCGGGTGCAACAGGAACAGGCGGTCAACACTGGCGTCCGGCAGCTTCCAGATCACGTGCCGGGCATCGTCGCCGTAAACCCGGATATTCTGGATGTCGTTTTCCTCGATATGCGTCAACAGGCCAACCACACCATTGAGGTAAGGCTCGCAACCGATCAGCGACACATCCGGGTGCGCCTGCGCCTGCCAGGCCAGATGCTCACCCTTGCCGAAGCCGATCTCAAGCCACAGCGCCTTCACTGGCGTGCCGAAGACAGTATCCACATCCAAGGTCGCGTCTTCACCCTCAGGGATCTCGACGGAAATGGACGGCAGGAAGTCATCCATCAGGCTTTGCTGGCGGTTTGAAAAGCTCTGTCCCTTGCGGCGCCCGAAAAAGCGCTGCTCCGGCAGCCTGAAGTCCTTGGTGTTTTTGTCTGTACCGCTCATGGCCGCCCCTATAGCGCAAACGGGCCCTATGACAAAGCCCCTTTTGTGCCCTTTTACGCGCCGTGTGCCCTTTTTCAGGCCGCTCTGCCCTGGCGCCAGCAGTAGATCACACGCGCCAGCGCAATCAGCGCACACAAGAGTGTCACCAGCAGAATCCGCGCCCCGGTGGTGATCGGCGGGGTGTCGATGGCTTGGGGAAGCGGGCTGTCCAGAATGCCTTCGCGCCCCACCGGCATGCTTGAAAGCGTGCGACCGTACCCATCGATCACCGCACTCACCCCGGTCGACGCCGCGCGCACCAGCGGCAGGCCTTCCTCGATCGCCCTCAGGCGCGCCAGTGCCAGATGCTGGTAGGGCCCTTCTGTGAACCCAAACCACGCATCGTTGGTAATGTTCAAAATCCACTCGGGTCGGTCACGGGTGTCGATCACCTGCCCCGGGAACACAGCCTCATAGCACACAAGCGGCGAAAATCCGGGCGTGCCGGGCAATGCGATGGTCTGGCGTGCCCGCCCCGCTGTCCAAGCACTGCCGCCTGTCAGCTGTGCCAGGCCAAGCTTTTTCAACAGATTTTCATAGGGCAGATATTCGCCAAACGGCACCAGATGCACCTTGTCATAGCGCGCGTACAGGTCAGCGCTCGAGTTCAAGGCAAACAGGCTGTTATAATAATTATAGCCATCTTCCGTACGCTGATAGCGCGGCGCGCCGGTAATGGCGAATGACCCATAATCCAACAGCTTGGACATACGCCAGCGGTGGATCGAGCCATCGCGGTCGAAGCTTTCGGTCTGCACCGCGGTTTCCGGCCAGATCAGAAGCCGCACGCCCTTGGCCTTGCCGTCCGGGTCTGCCGCGCGCGACAAGGTCATATGTTTGTCGAAATGGTCCTCGATCAGGTAGGAAAGCCACTTTTCGCGTTGTTTCACATTGGCCTGCACCAGGCGCATGGAAACGCCCAGGTGATAGTGCGTCTGGTTGCCGTCCAGCCGCGCATATCCTGCCGTCGCTGTGGCCGCCAGAACCAGCACAGCCAAAACGGGCGGCAGGATGGTTGTCTGCCAGCGCCCCGTATCCAGCAGCAACACAAACATGCCTGCCGCAAATACGGTCAGGAACGACAGGCCATAGACGCTGATATAATAGGTGCTTTGTGCCATGGGCAGCCATTCGGCCCACGCCGCCCCAACCAGGTGCCACGGAAAGCCCGTAAACCACATGCCGCGCGCGACCTCGAAAAGGGTCCAGACTGCTGCGAACAAAAGTACCCTGAGCCAGCCCCTGCACCAGAGCATACGGCAAACCACAAACACAATGCCGACGTAAAGCGACAGGATCGCCGACAAGGCCAGGATGGCCACAGGCGCCAAAATCACAGGCACAGCCTGCTGCTGGGTGAAGGAATGCCCGATCCAGCTAAGCCCGACTGCAAACAGCCCAAAGCCAACCCACCAGCCGTGGGCAAAAGCCTGCGCTTTGTTTTTCGACCGGTCAATGAGCGCGATCATCAGTGGGATGGCAACAAACAGTAGGGGAAAGAAGTTGGCGGGCGCGAACGTGCGGGACAGCAGCACCCCAACAAGGAATGCGAAAGCATGCACAGCAAAACTGCTGCGCTTATCCAGCCAATCAAAAAGGCGCGTAAGTTGCGCGCCCAACATGGACTGATCCCGACCTTGATCGCTCATTTGCTGCTCTGCTTGTTCTTGCCAATCATTTGGCCGGGCGTCTAAGGCGCGCCTTTAGTCCTCAGCTGTCAGGGTGCTGTCTTCAGCACCCACATGAATGCGCACTTTGTGTATCCTGCGCGGGTCTGCGTCAACCACTTCAAACCGGTAACCGCTTTCGTGAACCATAACCTCACCGATCTCGGGCACGCAACCCGCCAGTGAAAAGACAAGGCCGCCGACGGTGTCGACACCTTCATCCAGCTCTTCAGGAAGCAGGTCCACCCCGATGATTTCCTCAAGCTCGTCAACCTCAAGCCTGGCATCCACATCATAGCCACCATTTTCAAGCGGGGTAATGTATGGGTCTTCGATTTCATCGTGCTCGTCTTCGATTTCGCCGAAGATTTCTTCAACGATATCCTCAACAGTCAACAGGCCGTCAGTACCGCCATATTCATCCACCACAATGGCCATGTGGGTCCGCGACAGACGCATCTTGGCCAGAAGGTCGATCACCTTCATCGACGGCGGCACGAAAAGCACAGGGCGCTGGATTGTCGACAGCTTGAACTCTTCAAGCTCGGCACCCTCAGCGGCGACGCGCAGGGCGTCTTTCACATGGACCATGCCCAAAACGGTATCGAGTGTTTCGCGGTACACCGGCATGCGTGAATGGTTGGCGTCCGCAAACACCTTGATCAGGCCGCTGTAGCCGATATCACTGGGCACACCCACAATATCAGCGCGCGGCACCATCACGTCATCGACACGCAAGGCCCCATAGCGAAGCACATTAAAGAGCATCTCGCGCTCTTCGTCCCCCAGGGACTGACCACGGGTTTCTTCTTCATGTTCCTCGATCGCCTCCTCAAGGCTTTCACGCAGGCTGACCTCGCCGTTCCGGAACCCAAGAAGGTCCTTGAGGGAACGCCAGAAACCGCCCTGCCCCTTTGAGGAGGCGCTACTACTGTCACCCGAAGGTGTATTTGCCGATTGGTCTGTCACTCTTTGTCGTCCATCATATTATTCAGGCAGGGCGTAAGGGTCACTGATCCCAAGGCCCGCGAGTATTTCGCGCTCCAGCGCTTCCATCTCTTCTGCATCTTCTTCTTCGATATGGTCGAAACCCATCAAATGTAAAACCCCATGCAGCGATAAATGTGCCAAATGGTGATGCACTTGTTTGTTTTGCTTGCCTGCCTCAGTCACGACAACAGGGCCGGCGATCACCAGATCACCCAGCATCACGGGCGGGCCACCGGCTTCCGCCATGTCGAATGCATCCATCAGGCCGTCGGGGTCGATACCGGGGAAAGAAAGCACATTTGTCGGTTTGTCCTTGCCACGGTAATCACGGTTCAGGTCCTGGCTTTCTGCGTTACCGACAATGCGCACAGACAGTTCCATCGGCACATGAACCCGTGCGATGGTTTCCAGCAAAGCAGCACTGGCCGCAGCCTCGACTATGGGGCGCACGAAGGCTGCCTCACCAAGGCTTCCATCGAGAAGGTCAAGATCGAAGGTGAGGCCAGGCAGCGCATCAAGGCCTGCCCGGCCGGGGATACTAGGTGAAGGGTCGTCGCTCATGTCTCTACCTTACCTGCTCCTAGCGACCATCTTCGTCGCCGTAAGCGTCGACGATGCGGCCCACGAGCGGATGGCGGACCACATCTTTCTTGGTGAAGCGGGTCACGGCGATACCCTCCACGCCTTTGAGGATATCAAGCGCGTCACGAAGGCCCGAGCGCGTGCCGCGCGGCAGGTCCACCTGGGTGACGTCACCGCAGATCGCCATACGGCTGTTCTCGCCAAAGCGGGTGAGGAACATTTTCATCTGCATGGGTGATGTGTTCTGGGCTTCATCCAGAATAACAAAGGCATTTGCCAGCGTACGGCCGCGCATATAAGCCAGCGGCGCGATTTCGATCTGGCCGGACGCGATGCGTTTTTCCACCTGTTCGGCAGGCATCATGTCATAGAGCGCGTCATAAAGCGGGCGCAGATACGGGTCTACCTTGTCTTTCAGGTCTCCGGGCAGAAAACCGAGGTTTTCACCTGCTTCCACCGCCGGGCGACTGAGGATAATACGGTCGATCTCACCGGCGAGCATGCGCGCAACAGCCATGGCAACCGCCAGATAGGTCTTGCCGGTACCAGCAGGGCCAACCCCGAAGACCATGTCATGCTTGACGAGATTCTTGATATAGTCTGCCTGGCCCGGTGAGCGTGGCATGATCACCCGGTTCCGGGTGGTAATCTTGAGGTCCGCATCCTTCGGCTTGGTCACGTCAGGGCGGGCGGAGATAGACTGCTCTATGGGCTCCAACGGCACGGCTTCCGCCATGCGGATCGCGCCGTCCACTTCGCCCACATCCACGGGCTGCCCGCGGCGGGCCATGTCGTAGAGATCTGCGAGCACTGTACGCGCGACTTCGGCGCGTTCGGGCGTGCCTTCAATGGCGATCCTGTTGCCGCGGTTGATCAGCACCACCCCGAGCCGCTGTTCGATGCGGGTTAGGTTTCTGTCATGCTGGCCAAAAACGACGGCCGCTAATCGGTTGTCTTCGAATTCAACCACTTTCTTGTGGTTGGATGATGAGGTGCCCGGACGGGCGGACGCTGAGCTTGCCTTGGCGTACATATTGTGCTGTTTGCGGCTCCTTAAGTGCCCGCGTCCATGCCTTTAGTGCAGGGCGCTGACAAGTTCCCCTTTAAGGCTGTTAGGGCCGGCTTCAACGATTTTCACCCGAACCAACTGCCCCATGAAATCAGTGTATGGCTTATCGCCTGCCACGTCCAGCGCATTGTCGCCCTTTGTCAGATCAACATGAACCGACTGAAGATAAGGGCTGCGGCCCAGAAGTTGGCCCGGAAGCTTGCCTTCACGTTCAAGCAGGACGTCCATTTCCTTGCCGATACTGGCTTCGTTGAACTCAAGCTGATGCTCGTTGATCAGCGCCTGCAGCCGAGCCAAACGTTCAGACTTTACTTCTTCCGGCACCTGGTCCTCGTTCACGCTTGCCGGCGTACCGGGGCGCGGGCTGTATTTGAAACTGTAGGCCTGGGCGTATTTCACCCGGCGCACCAGATCGAGCGTGTCCTCGAAATCCTGGTCCGTTTCGCCCGGGAAACCGACGATAAAATCGCTCGAGAGCGCAAGATCAGGCCGTGCTTCACGCAGCCGATCAATCACCGCGAAATATTCATCCCGCGTATGCTTGCGGTTCATGGCGTCGAGAATGGCGTCAGAGCCACTTTGCACCGGCAGGTGCAGGTACGGCATGCAGGACTTCAGATCGCGGTGTGCATCAATCAGTTCCTGATCCATGTCGCGCGGGTGTGACGTGGTATAGCGGATGCGGCCCAGGCCTTCGATCTTGTCGAGCGCCTTGATCAGGCCACCCAGCGTCATGGTGCCGCCCTTGCCGTCATCACCGTGGTAGGCATTCACATTCTGGCCAAGGAGAGTGATTTCCACCACGCCCTTGTCCACCAATGACTGGGCTTCCTTGAGCACATCCGCCACCGGGCGGCTGTATTCCGCGCCGCGGGTATAAGGCACCACGCAGAAGGCGCAGAATTTGTCGCACCCTTCCTGAATGGTCAGGAAAGCGGCCGGCCCGTCAAAATCACTGTCGGTCGGCAAATGATCGAACTTGGTGTCAATCGGGAATTCTGTATCCAGCACGCGGGCAGACCGGCGACCGCCGGAGCGCTGCTCTTCCGCCGACTTCAGCATATCGGGCAGGCGGTGGTAAGTCTGCGGGCCCAGAACCATGTCAATCGCAGGCGCGCGCTTCATCATTTCAGGCCCTTCGGCCTGCGCCACACAGCCCGCAACCGCGATATACATATTCTTGCCCTCAAGGGCTTTGGCTTCCTTTTCGGCGCGCAGGCGGCCGATTTCGGAATAAACCTTTTCCGCCGCTTTTTCGCGGATATGGCAAGTGTTCAGGATCACAAGATCGGCGCCGTCAGCCTCATCCGCCACTTCATAGCCGTGGGGTTTCAGCACGTCAGCCATACGCTTGCTGTCATAGACATTCATCTGGCAACCATAGGTCTTGATGAAAACTTTTTTACTCAAGGTCTCTGCTCCTGCCGCAGCTGCTGTCCTGCCAGGCCGTAGGCCCCAGCGTGAAAAGGTGCCGGAACCTAGTCCAGACACCCTGTCAGAGTCAAGATTTGCCAACGGATTGCGCCCCTATTCAAGGGATACACATCAAGCGGGTTCAGCCCCATTATCAATAAGGCTTTCATCTGGCGCGCCGGAGGGCGGCAAAACGCCATTGAATTCACGTGGGCCCAGGCGCATCTCTGCGCGGTGTGCACGCTCAAGCCCTTGGCGCACTTCCTGTTCGCAGTAAGCTGCCAGCGCCTTCCTGGAACCGGCCTCGGCTACAGTCACTGGCGCATGGAATTCCACCAGCGCTTCAATGCGCGCACGCCCCAGCGCCTGCCTCAGGTGTTGGAACAGTTCCACATCCCCGAGCCACGCCACCCACGGCTTCTGCGAGCGCACCAGCGGCATGCCGTTGACTTCCGTGTAGGCCAGCGTCACGGGCTGGATCAGAAGCTCATGATCGCACGCCTCATCGGCCTGCTCGGCCACCGAGAACAGCGCAGACTTGAAGGGCGCCACGCGCATACCGTCCGTGCTGGTGCCTTCCGGGAACAGGATCAGGCTGTGGCCTTCCTGCACCCGCTCCACCAGTGCATCCCGCTGCTTAAGGCTTTCACTTCGGCGCGCGCGGTTGACGAAGATGGTTTTATGAAGGTTGCACATGGTCCCCACAAAACCCCAGCCCGCCACTTCGGATTTGGCGATAAAGCTGGCGTTTTCCAGATGGCCGCCAAGGACAATGATGTCGAGCCAGGAGATATGGTTGGCGGCATAAAGGATGGACCCCTTGTGGGTCAGGTGCGCGTCCAAATTGCGGCTGGTGATGCGCACGGTGATGCCAAGGATGCGGCACATAGTGCGGTGCCACATGCCCGCGACCGGCCACCAGACGCGGGGAAAGAACTTCACCATGACATATTGAAGGGGCAACAGGAAAACGGATGCGGAAATTACGGCCAGAAGCCTCATGAATCCAAGGAAGGTCCAACCTTCGCTATCCAGATTGGCTTTCAGCCCGCCGTATTCCTCCGCCATGTCGTGCTCCGTGCCCGCCCCAGCGGGCGGCTCTTACTTGTCCTTGAGAGGCACGCCGTAGAGCTCCATCCTGTGGTCAACCAACCGGAAACCCATCTTGCGCGCAATCTCTTCCTGCAACTTTTCTATTTCATCATTGTGAAACTCGAGCACTTCGCCCGACTCCACATTGATCAAATGGTCATGATGCTCGTCGGAGACCGGCTCATAGCGCGACCGGCCGTCTCGGAAATCATGCCGCTCAAGAATGCCTGCTTCCTCGAAAAGGCGCACCGTCCGGTATACGGTTGCGATGCTGATGCCTTCGTCAATCGCTGTGGACCGACGATAAACCTCTTCGACGTCAGGATGGTCATCTGCTTCGGTAAGAACCTGAGCGATCACACGCCGCTGATCCGTCATCCGCATGCCCTTCTGCAGGCACAGGTCTTCGATATTTGGATGATCCGTAGTCATGACCTCGAGACACTCCTAATGGCTTCTGATTATTGCTGGAATATGTCCGGAAGATGGCACAGCAACGGCGCGCACGCAAGCCATGCATGCCGCCTTTTGTATGGTTCTGTAAGCAAGAACCGCCGGACAGGGACGAAAGTCCTGAAACCGGCTATTTTTTCCGGCTACGGCCGAGGCCGATTTTTTTTGCCAGCTCACGCCGCTGTTTAGCATAATTTGGCGCGACCATCGGATAATCGGCAGGCAGGCCCCAGCGTTCCCGATAATCTTCGGGAGACATGTCATATTGGGTCTTGAGGTGCCGCTTGAGCATCTTGAGTTTCTTTCCGTCCTCAAGACAAATCATATAGTTAGGCGTAATAGATTTCTTGATCGGCACCGCCGGTTCCGGCCTGGATTCCTGGCCGCCATTCGCGCTGCCCAAAGTTTGGAGCGTATTGAATACTTGTTCAATCAATTGCGGCAGCTCAGCTACTGCCACGGAGTTGTTGGCAACATGCGACGAGACAATCTCGGCCGTAAGCCCCAACAGCTCTTCCTTCATTACTTCTTTTTGTTCCATAACCCTCATTCCAGCTCGCCAGGATTGAACAGAGCCAATTCTCCGTTTGGCTTTACAAAAGCTGATCGCAGATGAGATAACCATCTCGTGCAATCAAAGGGCCACCCATATGCAACGCCTAAACCTGTCAGAGTTTCTAGATTTACGCGGCGCCACATGCCCCATGGCTTTTGTCAAAACAAAACTCCACCTGGACCAAATCCCGCCTGGAGAAACAACAACCGTTGTTTTCGAGCAATCTCAAGGTAACGAACCGCTGGTCCGCTCCATCTGCTCCTTGGGGCACATCATCCTGTCTGAAAAGACTGTTGCGGCGTCTTTCCTGACCGATGATGACACTGTCACCGACATCCCTCCCCCAAGCGATGAAGTACAATTAACCATCCTGGAAATCGAAGTAAAGACTTAAACAGTCCATTCACTTTATTTGGTTTGATTTGGGCAGACATCTAAAATCAAAGTCAAGCATAGGGCATCCACCCTACTACCACTTTGAGTTTGATAATATTCTGGCCGACGCCCGTTTGGCTTGAAGCCTTTGCTTTCATATAACTTGAGGGCGGCAACATTGTCTTCGCGAACCTCCAGGAAGAAGCTTTGCACCCCGGCGCCGGCCAGGTTTTTGGTCACCTCGTCAAGCAGGCAGCCAGCCACACCCCTACCGTGATACACTGGATCGACCCCAATCGAGATCAGCTCGGCCTCGTCACAGATTGTGCGAACCATCGTGAAACCAAGAGGTTGATCACCCTGGTGGGCCAGAAAAACTTCAACGGTTGATGACTCTACCAATTGGCGAAACTCACCTGCCGACCAGGGCCGGTCGCCTTGCGGAGAAAAAGCCGCGTCATGCAGGTCGGCGAGCAGGCCATATCCGGCATCCCACCCCTTCGGGAAGGGCGTTATGCTGACGGGGCTCATGTCTCAACCGTCAGGAGCGCTTTGGCTTTCTTGGCGTCGGCATCCCTCAAATACGCTGGCTCGGGTGTGTAATTTGAGGGGTCAAGACCGCACGCCAGCCGCGCCAGCACCACGGGATCAACAGCATCATGGCTGCTTTCGGCACCAACAAGTGACGCCCCGCTGCCCACCACCACACCGGGCTGTGCAGCGACCTTTGCGGCAATCACGTCACCGTCCAGGCATTCCGCGTCAGAGATCGGCTGAGGTAGACCGTCCGGCCTAGTGCCCTGATAGGCCTGATAAAAGCCCTGGCCACCGCGCCCCATCACAATGGCATGCACGATGGCGCCTGAACCCGCACCTGCTTGTGCCGCCAGAACCGGTAGGCTCATCAAACCAACGCACGACAGGCCCTTGGTAAGCGCCAGACCACGCGCGACGGAAAGCCCGATCCGCAGCCCCGTGAAAGTACCCGGCCCCGTGCACACAGCAATGCGGTCAAGATCACCATATCCGATGCCCGCCTCCGCCATCAGCTCTGCGATCATGGGCAGCAAACGTTCCGCGTGTCCCCGCCCGATCCACTCCATGCGGCTGGCAAGTGTTTCAGACCCGCGCACAAGTGCGGCGGAACAAGTGCCTTCGCAGGTATCGATTGCCAGCAGGGTCATGTCGGTCACGTGGTGAGGTCCTTACAGAATCTGCGCGGCCTCATCAAAGTCGAAGCGTGGGCTGCGCGGAAAAATACGCTCATCGGAACCATACCCCAACGAGCACAGGAAGTTGGACTTAAAGGTGGTACCAGAGAAAAATTCCTTGTCCACACCTTCTTTGTCGAAGCCGGACATCGGCCCGCAGTCAAGCCCCAGGCTGCGCGCTGCCATGATCAGGTAGGCACCCTGAAGCGTACCGTTCCTGAACGCGGTTTCCTCGCTCACCGCCGGGTCAGCAAACCAGTTTTTCGCGTCCGGTTCGTGCGGGAACAATTTCGGAAGCTTTTCTGCAAAGGCCGTATCGGTGGCGATAATGGCTGTAACCGGGGCCTGCATGACCTTGGCCTGATTGCCTTCCATCAGGTGCGGCACCAGGCGCTCCTTGGCTTCCTTGCTTTTCACAAAAGTGAAGCGGGCCGGGCAACAGTTGGCGCTGGTTGGGGCCATCTTGAGAAGATCAAAAAGCTCACGCACCTGATCGTCGCTGACGGCGCGGTCAGTCCAGACATTGATGGTGCGAGCCTCACGGAACAGCTGGTCAAGCGCTGCATCATCCAGTTTGGTGGTCGGGGTAATGGCCATTTTGGTTCCCTTTCCTCTATAATAGGTGAGATAGGCGTCAATTCGGTTTCATATGAAACTTTATTGCCTCTCTTGCCAGTTTGCATCAAACAAGGCAAGACTGCGTTCCAGGATCGACACCAGAATCGGTCCTGGAACGCTAAATTAAGGGGGTCATGAATGACAAGAGCGGCGCGCATTCTTTTTTCGCTCGTTATGGCGGTTGTCGGGTTCGGCGCTGCTGTCGCGGATCAGTCTGCTGTTGTTTTGCTGTACCACCGCTTCGGTGAGGACAGCTATCCCACCACAAATATCCGGATGGAGCAGCTGGACGCACAGATCAAGCTGCTGAAGGAAGGCGGCTATCATTTCATGACACTTGGCGACATAGCCGCGAAACTGAAAGCCAAGGAACAGCTGCCAGAAAAGACCGTCACCATTGCAGTCGACGATGCCTACAAGTCTGTCGTCACCCATGGCTGGCCAAAACTGAAGGCCGCCGGCATTCCCATGACCCTGTTCGTCTCCACCGACCCGGTCGATAGCGCCAGCAACCAGGCCAGCAGCAATTATATGACCTGGGATGACGTTCGACAGCTTAAGGTCGAAGGTGTTGAAATTGGCCACCACACGGCCAGCCACCTGCATATGCCACACGCCGGTCTTGAGGCCGCGATGGCAGATGTCCGACGCGCCAGCGAACGGTTTGAGGCTGAACTTGGCGAAATACCCGCACTGTTTGCCTACCCTTACGGTGAGTATGATGAGGCCATCAAGAATGCCGTGAAGGCGGAAGGTTTCACGGCTGCCTTCGCGCAGTTTTCCAGCCCCGCGGCGTTGTGGAGCGATCCATTCGCGTTGCCACGTTTTCCGGTGAATGAACGCTACGGCGAGATGCCGCGTTTCAAGCTGATCAGCCAGTCGATGGCGCTGCCGGTGTCTGATGTGGTGCCGGCCTCAACCCTGCTGACGGACGACCGCAATCCGCCAGTCTACGGCTTTACGGTCGATGATACAGTCAGGGGACTTTCTGCGCTTGCATGTTACCCCAGCCACTTGGGCCAACCGGCTGAATTGATCCATCTGGGTCGCCGCGTAGAGGTGCGCTTTGACAAGGCTTTCCCCAAAGGGCGGAACCGTATCAATTGCACGCTGCCCGCCGGAGGCGGGCGCTGGTACTGGCATGGGAAATTTTTCCTGGTGCCCGGCGGGCCGCTGGATTAATCGACCGCGCGAACGTCCACCACTTCCGGCACATAGTATTTCAGGAGATTCTCGATACCGTGCTTCAGCGTGATGGTTGAGCTTGGGCAACCCGCACAGGCCCCCTGCATGGTCAGGTAGACAACGCCTTCCTTGAAACCACGATAAATGATATCGCCGCCATCGCCCGCTACAGCTGGGCGAATTTTCTCATCCAGAAGTGTCTTGATCTGCTCGATGATCTCAGCGTCGGCTTCGTCCTCATCGACCGCTGTCGACGTATCCACAGCGCCCTCATGATTGAGGATTGGCGCCCCGCTTGCGAAGAACTGCATCAGCCCCGCGAGCACCTGCGGCTTCACATCACCCCAATCGGCAGATTCGGATTTGGTGATGGTGACAAAATCATGCCCCAGAAACACACCGGTCACGCCGTCGAGCCCGAACATGGCTTCTGCCAGGGGCGACGCATCGGCGCCTTCTGGATCACTGAAGCTTGCAGTTCCGGTTTCCAGGATTGTCCGGCCCGGCAGGAACTTGAGGGTTTCCGGGTTTGGTGTAACTTCGGTTTCGATAAACATGACTAAATCCTTCTTGATTTGACCCTGATGTGGCGCTTCACCGCCAAAAGGTCAAGCCCAAAGAGAGAATTTGTCTCACCTAAATTGGGAAAGTCACAAACCCCATAGCTGTCAGGAAAAGAAAATGACGCCAATGCTTGCCAATATGTCTGCGGCCAGCAGGCCTTCCATGAAGTTGCCGCCTTCTTCACTGCGCTCTTCGGGGAAAACCTCCTCCAGAAAGGCTTTAATCGGCCCCTGGATATCGTCCCAGTCTGCGGCACCATCCTTGTAAACCCCAACATAGTCGCGCCCAATATGCACTGCTGTCACACCACTGACGGCGAACAGACCTTCCGGCAAAGGCGAACCCACTGCCGATTGCTTTGTTGGAAATTTGACTACATCACCTGAGTGAAGCATCCGGTGCGGTAAAAAATTACGGCGATTCAGGTCTGCCGTTGTCTCAATTTCAATCATTCTCGTCCCCATCGTTGTTCTATAAACTCAGATAGGGAGACAAAAGGACAGCTTCAACCGTCAGCCAACCAGCTTTCCACGTCGTCTGTAAGCCCTTCCAGACAGTCATCAAGTGAGCCGCGGCTTCCCTGCACACGACATAACACCAGAGCTCCCTGGATGCGACCAATGGCGTCGGCCGCCCAGGCTTGGGCCTCCGCCTTGGCAGCCCCTTCGCCGACAAGGCAGCCCGACAGCCCACTCTGCCATGTTTCCACTGCGGTTTGAATTCGGTCGCCGAACAAATCACGCCCCTCGCCAAGCAGCAGGCTGTTCATCAGGCAAATGGGGATGTCACCATCATAATAGTTGGCCGTGCCTGCGAGCGATTTCAGCAATCCCGCCTGGTTTTTGGCCCCGAGTGGCCCCAGCACAAGCTTCTGAAGCCTTGCCCCGGAATAGGCCAATACGTGCGCGGCCATCTCTGACTTACCAGACGGGAAATGGTGATACAGACTGGCTTTTGACAGCCCCGTGGTTGCGGCCAACAGCTGCAGGCTGGCGCCTTCATAGCCATTTTCCTTGAACACCTGCTCAAGCCGTTGGGCCATGGCTGCCTTGCTGTATTTGGGTGGGCGCGTCATATGGGCGATCCTGCGGCGATTACCAACCAATCGTTCGGTAAATTATATGATGCCCGGAAGCCATGCAAATTTCAACAAGGAATACTTCGCAACTTTGCCTCAATTGGCTGCCATGGTACAAAGCTGCCAAACAAGCAGGACATGTCCGTGAGTAACCAGAAACCGAAAAAGCCCAAGAAGACCAAGGGCCGACAGCGCGCACAAACCATTGGGGTTGAAACCACCGGGCCCAAGCGTCCGCTCGCCCGGCGTATTCTTTACGGCACTGCGGTTGCTGGCGTCTGGGCCACCATTCTTGGCATCATCACCCTTGGCTATCTGGCACACGACTTGCCGGATCTTGATAACCTGCCAGCCCCCGGCGCGGGGGACCAGGCCATTATCATCAAGGCTGCGAATGGCGCGACACTGGTACGAAACGGCCCCATCTATGGCGACTGGATCCACTTTTCAGAAGTACCCGACGCGCTGGTGCGGGCCTTTACGTCAGTTGAAGACAGACATTTCTTTGAGCACAGCGGCGTTGACGGGCGCGGGCTGGCGCGGGCGGTGGTAACCAACGTTCAACGCGGCCGCATCCGCGCGGGCGGCAGCACCATCACCCAACAGTTGGCGAAAAACCTGTTCCTGTCCAGCGACCGCACCATGACAAGGAAGGCGCGGGAACTGTTGCTTGCTTTCTGGCTGGAGCAGAAGTTCACCAAGGAACAGATTCTGACACTATACCTGAACCGCGTGTATTTTGGCGGCGGTGCCTACGGTGTTGACGCAGCCTCCCGCAAGTTTTTCGGCCATACGGCCAGGAACCTGTCCATCGCCGAATCGGCAATGCTGGCGGGGCTCGTCAAAGCTCCTTCCCGCCTGGCACCGCACATCAACCCGAAGGGTGCCTGGGACAGGGCCAAAGTGGTGCTCGGCGCCATGGTTGAGGCCGGCGCCCTGACCAAGGCCGCTGCCGACAAAATCAAAGCCCAGCCCCCGACCATTCGAGGCGCGGCCGCTGGCAATGATGTGCGCTATTTCACCGACTGGGTCACCACCGAGGCCACCCGTGTCCTTCCGGAAGTCAGAGGCCGGTCGCTGGTGATATACACCACGCTTGATCCCGGCGTGCAGCGGGCAGCAGCCATGGCGCTTGACCGCGGCCTGGCTGGAGAAGGGAAAAACCGCGGCGCCAGCCAGGGCGCCATTGTGGCGATTGAGCATGACGGCGCTGTGCGGGCCATGGTGGGTGGGGCCGACTATGGTGAAAGCCAATATAACCGCGCGGTGCAGGCGCTCAGGCAGCCGGGGTCTGCCTTCAAGCTCTTCTCCTATCTTGCGGCATTCGAAGCGGGCATCAAGCCCGAAGACAAGTTTGTCGATGCCCCGATCAGCATCGACGGCTGGACACCCAAAAACTACAGCGGCACCTTTGACGGTGAAATGACCGTGCGCGAGGCCTTCGCCCGCTCGATCAACACTGTTGCCGTTCAGGTGGCGGAACAGGTTGGGCGCGACAGGGTGGCGGCCATGGCCAAACGGCTGGGAATCTCCACCAACGTCACGCCGCTTCCCAGCCTGCCCCTGGGCACCGAAGAAGTGAAGCTGATTGACCTCACGGGTGCCTATGCGTCCATCGCAAATGGCGGGTTTTCGGTAGAGCCCTACAGCATTCTTGAGATGACCACGCTCGAGGGTCAGGTGATTTACCGCAAATTGCCGGACCGCCCACGTCCGGTACTTGCCTATCCGGTTGTCGAAGATATGGCCGGGATGCTGACGTCGGTTGTGGAGTGGGGATCGGGCAAGAATGCCAAGATCGACAGGGCCGCCGCCGGAAAATCGGGCACCAGCCAGGATAGTCGCGACGCCGTCTTTGCCGGCTTCACCAGCGACATGACCGCCACCGTTTGGGTCGGTAACGATGACGGTGCCCCGATGAAGGGGGTTACGGGTGGTGGTTTGCCCGCGCGCATCTGGTCAGATTTCATGCTTGAGGCCCATGCGGGCTCCCCCGTGAGGCCGCTGTTGGCTGATGCCGGGCTCTATGCCAATTCCGCCACCGAGCCAGACCCCCGGCTGATGGATGAAAACCAGCCAGAAGAGCCGAAAAAGAAAAAGAGCTTTTTCAAGCGTCTGTTCGGTGGTTCCTGACGCTGCCAGCATCCGGCACCCTCGGTGCGACCAATTTACACCTTGTGAATGCCGCCCATGCCCCTTAGGTGAAAGAAACACCGACGAGGAAAGCTGCCGTGCCACTGCCATTGGACCCAAAGATTGATCGCACCATGATCCACGCCTTTGTTGTGGATTTTTATGGTCGGGTACGGCTGGACGATACGCTGGGGCCAATCTTCAATGAGCGCCTTGACGGCCACTGGGAAGAGCATTTCGACAAGCTGACCGACTTCTGGATGACTGTGCTGGGCGGCATTCCGGCTTATAAAGGCAACCCCTTCGGCGCCCATCATCAGGTGGTCAAGGAAGGCCAGCACCGGATGAAGGCCGACCATTTCGATATCTGGCTGACCTATTTCGATGCTTCAACGGCTGCCACGCTGCCCGCAGAGTTGGCCGCGATCGCACGCGAAAAAGCCCGCCGCATCGCCGACAGCCTGCGCCAGGGCCTGTTCTTTCGGCTGAGCGCGGCGGAATAGCCAATCAGAGCTTCACGGCAAACAAATCGCTACCATGGCGTTTCAGCCAACGGCGGTGGGTCTGATAGTCAGGTTCGCACCGCGCCACGTGGGCCCAGAACCTGTCTGAATGATTCATCTCCAGAAGATGCGCCACCTCATGCGCGGCCACATACCTGAGCACATCATGCGGCGCCAGAACAAGACGCCAGTTGTAGCGCAGCGTGCCGCGCGAAGAACAGCTACCCCAGCGGCTTTTCATGTCACCGATACTGACGCGGTTAAAGCGCACATCCAGAAGGTCTGCATAAGCCTCTGACGCGTCAGTCAGGGCCTCTTTCGCCGACGCCTTGAACCACTTCAGCAGTCTGCCCGGGGCCAGGTCCGTTGGCCCGCCGACGCGGATGACGCCGCCAACGGCCAGCACTTTCCGCGGCGACTGGTCAGTAAACTCAATTTGATGGGGCTGCCCCAGATAGAGGACGCTGTCCCCGTGCCCAAGCGGCGCCACGCTGTCTGCCTTGTCGCGCTGACCGTCGATCCAGTCCAGATGCCCTGCCAGGAATTTTTGCGCCTGCCTGAGGCTTGACCGCTTCGGCAGGGTCAGTTTGACCTCCCCGGTCGTCGGGCAAACCCGCAAAACCATCCGCTTGGCCTGGGCGTTGCGCCGCACCTTCACGGGCACTGCCTCGTCGCCAAGCATGATCTGCAGCGGTTCGGTCACTGTTTCTCCTCGGCAGTTTCTTCGCCCTTCCGTTTGGCCCGCATTCTTTGTGTCCACCGCCACAGACGCGGGTGCCCGACATCACGGGCTGCATGGTCATTGGCAAGCCTGGAGCCAATGCCGTATCCCACATAAGCCATCACAAAGTTCATGCCGATACGCAAACCGTCATCGTCAGCACCCCACTCCATGAACCAAAGAATGGCGGCGAGAAAATTTTGCAGGCTGTTGATCAGGAGATCTATGAAAGTGCGCACGAGGAAATTGATAATGCTTCCAAGTGCCCAATCGATCTCCCAGGCAGCAAAGTTCAGAATTTTTACGAGGAACCGGAAAATATCTGCAATCTCATTGACCACAAAAGTATAGAGCGCTGCGGTGCCATAAAAGCCACCGCCGAACTGTAGCCATTTCCGGAAGGCCACGTCAGATTCTTTAGCGTGCTTTTCTTTCTTCTTTTTGAGCTCTTTCTTCTGCTCTTTCTTTTCTTTCTTGATGCCCCGGATGTGCTCATTGAGCTCTTTCCGGTTGGAAAAGCTCTGCAGTCGGCCACTATGGATGAGCCACCCAATCAATAGATAGGCTGTTACCGCGACAGGTATGCCAACTGAAAATAATGCCCCAAATACGCTGCCCATTGCTCAATGCGCCCCCATGTTCCCTGTGGCAACAATCATAGGATCATCAGGCGGGCCAGTCCACCAGATGGTCTTCGTAGTCGCCTGCCTCGCGCTCATCCACTGTGCGGCCTTTCACTGACTGGCCGGCCTTGTGCACGCTGTCCCGGTCACCGGAGACAAGCGGGTGCCAATCATAAAGGTCCTTGCCTTCATAAAGCAGCCGATAGGCGCAGGTGGAAGGCATCCAGGGCAAGGTCTCAAGGAGATCCGGGCTCATGACCACACAGTTGCCCACATAGCGCTGGCGCACCAGATATTTACCGCATTGGGTGGTCTCCGGATCGAGAAACCGGCAGGCCACGTCGGTGAAATGGATTTCCCCTGTATCTTCGTCTTCCAGCTTGTGCAGGCAGCACTTGCCGCAACCGTCACACAGGCTTTCCCACTCTTCGCGAGTCATATCCTCAAGTGATTTTTCTTTCCAGAAAGGCATCAGTTGGCTTTCAAAAGCACCGGCTTCAGCGCGTCCGCGATATCAGCTGGTGTGTTGCGGCTTGAGAACAGGCGGACATATTTGCCATCCGGGTCCATCACGAAAATCACCGACTGGTGGTCCATCAGATAGCTGTCCAGGCCTTCCTGCTCGCGCTTCTTGTAATATACCCGGTATTCCTTTGCGACTGCAGCAATTTCCTCAGGGCTACCGGTCAGAGCTACCAGGCTGGGATGGAAATCTGTAACATAGTCCGCCAGTGCCTCAACTGTATCGCGCTCAGGGTCTACCGAAATGAAGATCGGTTGCAGCGGGCTGATGTCATACCCTTCGCCTTCAAGCATGGTCATGGCCGCAGACATCTTGCCCAGCTCAATCGGGCAGACATCCGGGCAGAAGCTATAGCCGAAGTAAATCAGCATATAGCGGCCCTTGAAATCATTGTTGGAGACGGTTTCACCTGTATGGGATGTCAGTACGAACGGGCCACCAGGACCAGAATTGGTGTCCTGCATGCTCTGGTACCGGTTCACAAGGATGAAAATACCCACGATGGCAACGGCCAACCAGGCAACAATCCGTATCACTTTCATGCCACATCTCCATAAATTGATCGCCCCGTGTACTCAAATAAGCGGCTTGGGGGTTGTGATCGCGCAAGTCTTATAGAAATATGTGCCGCACATGTCACGGCCCAACGGCATGCCTGGGGCATCATGACACAATTTTGATACGGAGTTTCCATGTTCGCGCTTAAACGCAAGTTATCCCTGATCGCCACTGTTCTTCTGCTTGTCATCGGCACTGCTGTGCAGGTAACGGCCTCGCCACAGTATGATTTGCTGAAGGCCGTCGACGAACAGGACATCAAGGAAGTGACCACCCTGCTGGCTCAGGGCGTATCGCCCGATACACGCCGCCGGTCAGACAAGGTCCCCGCGCTTCTGATCGCCGTGGACAAATCCAATCTGGCCCTTGTGAAACTGTTGCTGGATTATGAAGCCAACCCGGATATCGGTGACCCGGAGCGCGGCGAGACTGCTCTCATGCGCCGCGCCATTGCAGGCGACGTGACTGGCGTGAAGCTATTGCTGAGCTACAAGGCAGACCCAAACCGGGCCGACATCGGGCAGGAAACTGCGCTGATCAAGGCAGTACGGGCGCGCAAACAACGCGTGGCGCGCGTTCTTCTTGACGCCGGCGCAGACCCGAATGTGCAGGATTTCACCGGCAAGACAGCCCTTGAATATGCCAAGCTGAGCCGCAACCGCAACATGGTGCGCATCTTGGAAGAAGCGGGGGCGACATATTAACAGCCTGATCGCCATAACAGGGACTGCCTGGCCGAACTTCGTATTACTGTTCGGCCTGGCCCTTGTTCTGGACTTGGCTTTTGGCTCCCGACGCCTCTTGGGCTGGCTACCCGGCCCAGAAGATTACCTGACCAAATTGTCCGCCTTCCTGACCGGACGGCTGGACCGCACGACAAGATCAAACGGCGAAAGGCTTGTCCGAGGGATCATCGTGCTCACCCTTTTTCTGCCAGTCTTTTTCTGGCTTGGCCGGGCGCTTGACCCGCTGCTGTTTCTGAGCCCCTTCAGCTTTGTGGCTGCTGCTTTTGCACTTTCCCTGCTGCTGCGGCAACACAGGCTGTGGGCGGGTATCATTCGGGACAGCAAAAGTGCCGCATTCGAGCAGCACGACCTGACGCGCGAAAACATCAAACGGGCAACCTTCGGCTTCACCGACACTGTCGTCAGCAATCTGGTGATTTTCGCGATTGGTGGCTTTTCCCTGCTGCTGCCTTACCGGTTCCTGCGGACCGTGATCGACCAAGCAGCAGAGCTAAATGTAGCCCGCCCGGAAAGCCCGTTCCTGCGTCCCTTCTGGCTGATCGGGGAGCTTGCGGCACTGCCAGGCAGCATCCTTGCCACGCTGATGATCGCAGCCGCGCACATCTTTATTCCCAGCACTCGTCTTGTCGCATTTCTGGCGCCGCTGAGGGGCCGCAAAGGGGCATTGCCCTCTCGCCTGTTGCCCCTGTCTGCGCTGGCGCACGGCCTAAACCTGTCTTTCCGATTCGCCCCTGGCAAACGCCAACCCTGGGTTGGGCCAAAGGACGGGCGTGCCAAGCAAACCAGCGCTGACCTTAGAAAAGCCGGGCTGGTGTTTCTGGTGGCAGGCCTGATCGGCCTTCTGGCGACACTGATGCTGCTGGCCTTTGCGCTTGCCGGCCCTTAGGGTCATTGTCGAAGAAATACCAAAGCCCCAAAGGACCTCAGCCCGATGCCCAATCAGCTCTACACCAACAACAGCGACCTGCTGCAGGTAAATCCGGATCTGGCATTGGACGGTGGTGTGCGCCTGGGCACCCTGGTGTTGATCCGCTGGATGGCGGTGGCCGGGCAGTTGCTGGCACTTGCCGTCGTCGGCTGGGGCATGAAGTATGACGTCCGCCCCGAAATAACCGTCCCTATTGTCCTGACATCCGCGGCAATGAACCTCTGGTTCACCCTGAAAGGCGATCCGAACATCCGGCTGGGTGACCGGCAGGCGGCCGCCCACCTGGCCTTTGACCTGATCCACTTGTTTGCCCTGGTGTTCACAACAGGCGGGCTGAACAATCCTTTCGCCGTCCTGCTGCTGGCACCCACCAGCGTCTCTGCTTCCATCCTGGGGCAGCACAGCACCAAATTCCTGATCGCCCTGTCGCTTATTCTTGTGTCTGCGCTTGCCGTCACACCGTTTCCGTTGCCGTGGTCAGGGCCGCCGCCTGAATTGCCCCTCATGCTTGAGGCTGGCGTATGGGCCAGCCTGTGTTTCACGCTTGTGTTCCTGGCGCTTTATATGGCGCGGGTTGGGCGCGAGGGCCGTAGCCGCGCACGGGCCCTCGCCGTCACCCAGATTGCGCTTGAACGTGAACAGCGCCTGGCAGCCCTGGGCACGCTGGCTGCCGCCGCCGCGCACGAACTGGGCACGCCGCTTGGCACCATCATGCTGGCCTCGAAGGAACTGCTGGATCACTGGGAGGGTGATGAAGAAACCCGCGTGGACCTTGAGCTAATTGTTGATGAGACCAAGCGCTGCCGTGATATCCTGTCAGAGCTTCGCAAGCACCGGCAAGCCGGAGACGACAATCATTTTGTTACAGTCGATCTGGAAGCCATGTTGCGCGAAGCGGCTGCGCCCCATGAAAGCCGCGGCGTCGCCATTCGCTATGCGACAGGCGGCGACGGCCCTCTGAAGGTTATGCGTACGCCAGAACTTATTCACGCCCTTCGGAACATCATCGAGAATGCCTCCGGCTTTGCACGCACTGCCGTGCAGATCAGCGCGGGATGGGATGAAAAGGTGGTTTCAGTTTCCGTTTCAGACGATGGCCCTGGCTTCGACCCACAGATCATAAAGCGGTTGGGCGAACCGTATGTCACCACGCGTCAGCCGACGCCGGGCAAGGATGGCGGGCTTGGACTAGGGCTTTTCATAGCGAAAACGCTTCTGGAACGCACCAGCGCCAAAGTCAGTTTCGAGAATGCGGCAATGGGCGGGGCGCAAATTCTTATCGAATGGCCTCGGAGCGCCCTTGAAGAACCAGCACCCCTTGGGGTACAAGCGGGGCAACAGAGCAGCCCAGAACAGGAATAGAAACGATGGCGGAGCAACCAACCGATGAAGGCGAAATGCGCCTGCTTGTAGTGGAAGACGACAAGGCGTTTCGCGGTCGTTTGACCCTGTCGATGGAACGACGCGGTTTCAATGTTTTCGCCGCAGAAGGCATTGAGGAAGGTGCCCGACTGGCCGCCGAACACAAACCTGAATATGCCGTGATCGACATGCGCCTTGAAGACGGGAACGGCCTAGACCTTGTGCCCACGCTGCGGCAGATCAATCCGGATATGCGGGTTGTGATCCTGACAGGCTACGGCAATATCGCGAGCGCGGTGGCGGCTGTGAAAGCCGGTGCGGTTGATTATCTGTCAAAACCGGCCGACCCAGACCAGATCGCGGGCACGCTGCTGACCCCGGAAGGGCAAACCCCACCACCGCCCGAAAACCCCATGTCGGCGGACCGGGTGAAGTGGGAACATATCCAGCGGGTTTATGAACTGTGCGACCGCAATGTGTCGGAGACCGCGCGGCGCCTGAATATGCACAGGCGGACGCTACAGCGCATCCTGGCCAAACGGTCCCCCCAATAGGCGGCGGTAGCCCTAGAATTCTTCCGGTGAAAGTTCCGCAAGCGGCGCAACGGCCTGGCCCTGAAAAAGCGTGATACCCATCAAGTGGCCAAGGTCAATGTCAGCCGGTTCGTGGCAGGCATCCAGGATCACCCGCGCCTGCCCCACCCGGTCGACTTTGCGGTGGATGGCGGTTTCGGTTTCTTCCGTCAGCCAATTGCCCACCGGGCCTTCCGGCTTCACCAGCTTCACAAACGTCCCGTTCAGCTTGTCATATTCAATGGCCAGGAACGACAGCGGATGCAGATCGGCGATGGAAATCCTGTACCCCAGGCTCAGCACCTTCTCGCTTGCGGCGCTATAGACAACCGGATTCGCAATGATATCTACCGCGCCAAACTCCAGCACGATCTTTGACCGCGGCGCGGCCCCGATGGACCCGTCAAACAGGTCAAACGAATCAGACATCACGGCAGCTGAGGTCACACGGATGCTGGATGCGAGCGAGTCAATATTGGCCATCGAAGGTGTCGAAGCCAGCACGCGCTTGGCGATATAGTCTTCAAGGTAGCCGTCCAGCCACCGATTGGCACCGAGCACACGCCCCTTCAGCAGCACTTCATACAAGAGATGCCGCGGAATCCATTTATGCACCAGCACAGGCATCATTTCGCCTTCGCCGATGATCGCCATAACCGGCTGTTTCCGAAGCTGTCCGGCGATATCAGCACCGTGCAGCGCCTTGGTAATCGCCAGCAAAAGTTCAGGGTCCAGTTCCCGGTCTTCAAAGGTGTGGGCTGGCGCGTCAATCGGCATCATCCGCACATGGCGGGCCGGTGGCTTCAAAGGCGGCGTTTCAGACGACGCAGGCTTCTTGATCTCCAGCTTTTTACCGGGTGGCGCCTTGATTGCCGCTTCCAGATCGTCCCGAAATGCCGCGCCAGCTTCGAGCGCGGTAGAGAGCCGTTCTACATAGGTGTTGAAGCCGTCGTAATCCTCTTCCAAATCAAACCAGGTGACGAAATCGTCGCTGACGCCCTGGACAGGGTCCAGCCTGGCCACTACGGCAGATTTCTTCAGCTTACGCCGAATATTGTTCAGTGGCGGGTCAATATCATCAACGGAAGCATCTTTCACAACCAGAACGATATCGGCGTTTGGCAGCGAGAAAATGGTCGCGCCAAACTTGGTAACCAAACCTCTGAGGGCCGAGGCCGCGAACAAACGGTAGTGTTCCTGCCGGAACTCTCGCTCGAGCGCCGACATCTTGACGTGCACAGCTCGGCGCCCTTCAGCATGCCGCCGAAGGCCACGGGCATAATCCACCATCCGTTCGATTGTGTTGCTTTTGCTCACCTTGCAATAATCCAGAAAGTGCGTCGATTTAAGACGCAATTGAACAGAAAAAACATTAATTTAGCGTGAAAACCGCTTTACTTGATGCAACCACCAGGTGGTTTCGTTGATCGAATAAACAGGCCGGTAGTGCAGAATCTGGCCGTGCGGCAAGACTGCGTCCACCTGATTATCCAGAATATATGTCTCCCCCTCGCTTTCCACCGCTAGCACGGCATGGGCCGTCCGTAAATTTTCGTCCTGCAAGATCACCAACCGCATTCTGTCGATTGGCACTCCCAGTCGCTTCAGCGTGATATATTTGCTGATCGCGTAATCTTCGCAGTCACCATCCTTGAGGAAAAACTCGTCAGGCGTAGCCCAATAGTCCGGTATCCCCCAATTCACCGGGTCCACGATGTAAGGGGATTTATTCATATATTCGTTAACAGCTTCTAAAAGATCAAATCCGCTGGATTCTGTGTGATCAGTAATAAATTGGTTCCAGGCGTCGCGACCACACTGGATGCGGGCGAGGCCCCGGCATGGCGGCCCATCCACTGGTTCAACGGTTGGCTCTTTTTCAGAGCGTGGCAGGTTGTGCCTGCGCCACATCTCAGTCCATTTGTCAAAAGACTTCATGTTGCTGGACGGAATTTCCCGGCTGCCGAACAAACCGTTCATGACGATTTTGGAAGCAGCAAATGTTGGGACGCTAAGCCCCACCAAAAGTGCACAAATTACCAATATCCTCATTATTACAGTCATATAACCTTGTTCATGCCTTCGTTACGGACGCTTCCAGCCTGGGGGCATTTGCCGCAAAACCATTTGAGCTCAGACGCATTCTGCTCCAACATAGTGTCCGGGGTAAGGGACGCCAAGCCTAATGGCAATGTCTCACCATAAATTTAACGAACCCGTCTTTCCAGGATGGGAGCCAATGGCCGCTTAAAGCAGCCGAAACTGCAGGGGAAACTTATGGCGCGCGCCAAAGAATCAGGCAAATCCGAGTCAGGAAAATCCATTCTCGCGGCTGGAGCAGGCATTCTTGCAGTCGCGGCTGTCGGCTTCTTTTTGATCTTCCAGTTTGCCCAGTCGCAGGCAGAACAGAATCTAACCCGCTGGCACGACCGGTTAAACCTGGTAGCTGACAGCCGGGCGCTTGAAGTTTCCGCATGGCTGAACCGGCACATTGCCAGTGTTGAAGAACTGGCGGCAGATGCCACCGTACAGCTTTATGCCAACCAGGCCATCGGCGGCGACAGTGAATTTGCGGAAGGCCAGCGCGGTTATGTGTTCGCGCTTCTTTCAGCAGCAGCCGAAAGGGAAGGATTCCACGAACAGCGCGCAATCGACCAGGTGGCCGCCAATGTGAAACGCCCACAGCGTGCCGGACTTGCCATCATCAAGGGGGACGGCACACCGCTTGTCGCCTCGACAGGCATGCCGATCCTGCGCCCCGGCGAATGGCCCGCTGATGCGCGCGGGTCTTTCATCGCACTGGGTCCCCGCCTTGAAGACAAGACGCCCCTTGTGTTGTTTGGTGCTCGCATCACAGGCGAAGGCATGACAGCAGCGACGGAACAGGACATCTGGGTCGTCGGTGCACGCCCGCTCAATGATGATTTCCTCAAGACACTTGAGCAACCGGGTGCTGCCAGCAAAACCGGCGAAACCTATCTGGTTCAACCGCAAGAAGGCGACATCGTCGTACCGCTGACGCCCCTGGCGAAAGGCGGCCGCATCGGTGATGCCCGCGTGGATATGGCAGCCGCCTTTGCCGCGCGTGAGCCGCGGGGCTTTGCGTCACTGACCAATTATGCCGATACCGAAGTGCTGGTGACCGGGCGCGAGCTTTCAGCCCCCGTTCCTTGGATTCTGGTGCGCACCATCAATGCCGACGAAGCCATGGCCGAGATCGACGAACGCCGCAACAGCCTGATGATCACCCTGTCGCTGGCAGCCCTCTTTGTGCTGGCGGCGCTGGTGATGGTATGGCGCCACGGCGTGTCCCGCCGCCTTGAGACCGCCTGGCGGGAACAGGCGGAATTGTCTGCCAAAAACGAAGCACTCAGCCGGTTCCTGCAGTCTGTCAGCGACAACCAGCCCACCGCCATTGCCGCCCTTGGCGCGGACATGACAGTACATTTCGCCAACAGGCATCTGGGGAATGTCACCGGCCTGCCGGTCGCAGACCTTAATGACCGGCGCCTCGACACAGCCTTTGCCAGCGAGATCGCAGACAAACTGCGCACTGCTGTCGGCAAGGCCGTCGCGGGCGAGGCCACAAGTCAGCATTTGCGGCTTGAGAAGGACGGCGCGGAACAGATTTTCCAAACCCAGCTGCTGCCACTGAAGGCCGAGGGCGACAACGAAGCTGTGGCCCTTTTGGTGATGCAGGATATCTCGGACCTTGTTGCCGCGAAGGAACAATCCGAAACACTGTTCAAACAGCTGGTCAGCACACTGACGCAAATCATTGATGCCCGCGATCCCTGGAGCAAACACCATTCGGACCGGGTGGCAGATGTTGCGCACACGGTGGCCAAGGAGATCGGCTGGGACGACGAGGCCCTCGAAAGCGTGCGGATTGCCGGACAGCTGGTGAACCTGGGCAAGATTTTTGTGCCTACGGCGATCCTGACCAAACAGACCCCGCTGACCGACGAGGAACTCGCCCTGGTACGCGAAAGCATGCAGAAGGGTGCCACGCTGGTGGCAGGCCTTGATTTCAAGGGTCCTGTCGCGGCGATTCTCGGCCAGATGCGCGAACACTGGGACGGCAGCGGCGAACCGGACGGAAAAGCCGGGGAGGCCATTGAACCCGGCGCGCGCATCCTCAGCGTCGCAAACGCCTTTGTTGGTATGGTGTCGGCCCGGGCGCACCGCGAAGGTCTGGGCTTCGACAAGGCCCTTGATATCCTGAACAGCGATGCTGGTACGCGCTATGAGCGCCGCACGGTGGCGGCCCTTCAGAATGTGCTGGAAAACAAAGGCGGGCGGGCGCGCTGGGAAAACTATACTACCGTGGTGGAAGCAGACGGCAGCGACGCCTGAAGCGAGCGAATCACCCAAGGCGTCCGATCATCCGGGCAGAAAGGCGCTGGGCCCCGGCCCGCGCCATCTTGAGCGTCAGGGTCTTGCGCCGGGCCGCATTCACCGGCCGTACCGCGGCCGGGCGAACGATGTCAGCGCCATATGCATCCGCAATAATCAGCCCTGCCACATCCGGCAGGCTGTCGGGGGCATCCAGGATGTCGCGCGGGAAGGCTGCATCGACAGCGAAATAAAACTCCTCGCAATAATCGAGATACTCGATCCATTTGGTGTCAGCCCGATAATCGGCCACAGACGATTTCACTTCCACGATCACCGCCTTGCCCCGCCGGTCCAGCCCGAGCACATCCACGCGCCGCCCGTTGGTGAGCGGCAGTTCCGTCAAGGGGGCGAAGCCGAGATCCATCAGGAAACGGACCACACCACGGGTGACCGATTCGGTCACTTCAGGCCGGCCGTTGTCATTCGAACAGGTGTTGGGGGCTTGGTTGGCCATGGCGTTCCTCCTGCGCGTCAAGGTGGGGAACAGCATGGCGAATGGCGCAGTTGCGCGCAAGAAAAAAGAACAAAAGAGGAACAATGGTGCAGTTTAGCCCTGGGATTCCTCAGCAATAATGGTGGTCAACCGGCTTTCAAGTGCCGCGCCTTTTTCACCGCCATCACCTTTGATCTTGTTGGCAAGAATCACTTCAAAGGCACGCACATGGGCATCCACCACACGGCGGCTCATCTCGCCTTCAAGCTTTTTGATATACACGCACAGGGAGGTGCCAACGGTCGTCATCAGGTTGAAATCGAAGCTGCTGCCCATGCCTTTGATGTTGTGGGACAGGTCATAAAGGCGGCTGGCGGTTTCGCCTTCTGCGGCGTCGCGCTCAGGCATTGCGTCTACAATCCCGCGCATTTCCACCACGGCATTTCCGGTCCATTCCAGAAATTGGCCCACCAGCTCTTCGTCGTCGGCATATGAAAACTGATCGTCTGTCACTCGTATTCGCCCTTAACTTGTCCTCTACCCCCTTTAAGCTATCTAACTCCCAAACATTAACAAGCGATAAAACGCCCGCAGGGCGAGAGACTGCTTTTATTGATGGTTTTCCTTGCAATTGGGGGGTGCCCTTCGATAAACCAAGGCAACAACCATTCCGGACCGAGGAGCATCAGGGTGACACCGAACGAGATCGCGCGGCTGCAGGCGTACCTGCAGGGCAAATTCAACAACAATATGATCAAGCTGGTTCGCCGCCCGAAGGCTGGGGATTCGGTCGAGATGATGTTGGGCGAAGAATTTATCGGTGTGATCTACAAAGACGACGACGAAGGGGAAGTATCCTATTCGATGAATGTCTGCGTTCTTGAGGAAGACCTGCCAAAGCTCTAGGCGGCGCATCTCCCATAAATGCCTGACCAAGCCGGCCCCTTGAGGCCGGCTTTTCTATATGCGGCGTCTTTTGGCGCTTGCCATCGCCAAGCCGCCCGACCTATTTTGTCAGCATCAGTATTAAGGGAGACGTCATGCTGTATCTTGTTGCCTTGCTCATTCCACCACTCGCGCTTCTGCTTGCAGGTAAACCGTTCCAGGCTATCCTTAGCGCCATTATCTGGATTCTGGCCTGGGTTTTGAGCATTGTTGCGGGCCTGGGCTTCATTATGTGGGTCATCCTGGCGGTTTGGGCCATCATGGTGGTACGCGACCGCAATACCCGCAAAATGATGGAAGACATGCAGCGTCACCCCTGAGGCGCAGCCTTTTTCCTTGCCAAGCCAGCCTTCTGGCCCAAATAAAGTGAAACTGTTTCACATTTTGGGAGGAAGATGCTTTGTCCAGCGCCTGCCGACGCCTCGGCCGTCAGGAACATGACCTGATAGGATCCATCGTTGCGGAGTCATTCGCCGATGATCCCGTAAATCAGTGGGCCTTCAACGGTACCGCTGCGATGCGGCCTGCTTTCACCGCCATGGCCCGGCACTGCTATCTGAAGCGTGGCTTTGGCCATGTCACAACGGACGGGCTTGCCGGCACGCTCTGGCTATCGCCGGGTGACTGCAAAGACTATGGCTTGATGGGCAACCTGGCTCTTGCATCTGCGATCCTGACCCACAGTGGCACCACAGCGCTCCGGCGCGGGATGGCGCTGGATAAGGCGCTATTTGGTAAGCACCCCGGGACGCCACACTATTATCTGTTCGCCATTGCGGTTGACCCCAGCCTGCAGGGCCGGGGTGTTGGCAGCCAATTGATGGAAGAAGCGCTTGCCACCATTGATGCTGCGCACATGCCCGCGTTTCTGGAAAATTCCAAACCCCGTAACACGCCCTTTTATGAACGCCACGGCTTTCGCGTGATAGAAGAAATCGTGCCCGCACCCGGCTGCCCGCCCATGTGGTTGATGTGGCGGGATGCTCGCTAGGCCATAAAAAACCCGTCGGACGGCGGGTTGTTTTTGAGTGGCGCCCAGATGGGCCAGAAGTTGGTGCGCCATAAAAAAACCCGCCAGAAGGCGGGTTGTTTTGAGTGGCGCACCGGGGAGGATTCGAACCCCCGGCCCCCAGATTCGTAGTCTGGTGCTCTATCCAGCTGAGCTACCGGTGCATGCCATCAAATTGTCACCTGAAAGGGGTTACCCTCAAGGTGTGCGGCGGAACCTAATCAGATTGCTTTTATATTGCAAGAGGGAAATCGCTTTTTCTTGTTTCCGCCACATTTCAGGGATAGGCTTTAGCCCTCAAACGCCCATAATATAAGGCTTTTATGGTGAAAATAAGCGCAAAAATTGTCTCTATTTTTACAGCCGCCGTGATTCTTTCTGCTTGTTCAAGCAGTAAAGGCGGCTGGCCGAATCTTTCTGATCCGGTGCCAAATCCGTCGGAAAGGGAGCGTGAAATCGTGCGGTCTGAAATCCCCGCCGCTGTACCCACCAACAAGCCCACACCGCCGACACGCCCGGCCCTGACCGGGGCAGCATCGCCCGCACCAGTGGCCGATTCGCTGCCTTCGTCAGAAGAAGAAGCGTCCGACCTTCTACTGACGATCAAGGAAGCCCTGAGGGATGAGACGCTGGCGTACCGCAAGGCCAAGGCCAAAATTGCTGAGGCGGAAGAGGGCGACGCCATGCAGGACGCCTGGTTTTCTGCGCAGTTGGCACTCACGCGCCTTAGCCGTACGGCCAGTCGGTTGGATACCCTGATGGCGCTTGAGATACCGCGCATCGTGGCAGAAGCCAGCACCGAAGCCGAGATCATGGAACGATTCGTCGTGGGCGAACGCCAGAAGCTGTTCGAATCAAAGCCTTAGGCCACAGCTTTCTGCACCGCGCGAACCAGCGCATCCGCTGCCAAAGTGCCCAGGACCGCCATTGTCGGCGCCAGGTCTGCCTCCAGCGGCTTTGCGCCTGTCGACAGGGCAAAGACCGTGTCGCCGTCAAACGGGGTGTGGATGGGCCTGATTGAACGGGCCAACCCGTCCTGCGCCATCATCGCCAGGCGTTTGCAGCCCGCCTTGTCCAGCGCCAGGTTTGTGGCAATCACTGCGATCGTGGTGTTGGCACCAACAAAGCCAAGCTTCGGTAGGGCGACATCACCAAGATCAACGTCAGAGGCATCAGTTACGGACCCGAAACTGTTTACAGCAACGATGGCGCCGACCTTCAGGCCGTCTTCCGTTTCAAAGCTGGCAGTACCAATACCGCCCGCTTTTGCCCCTGCCCGGGCGCCAAAGCCTGCGCCTGCCCGCCCTTCGGTAACATCATGGGACAAGGCCTCGACAGCCTGCATGCCAAGCGTCCGGTAAGGCGCTTCGGTGCCCCAGTCCTTGTCGCCACCGTTCATCAGATCGAACAGGATCGCGGAAGGCACCACAGGCACGGCCCGCGGCCCAAGCGGCAGACCGATGCCTTTTTCCGACAGGGCCGCGATCACGCCGTCGGCGGCCGCGAGACCGAACACCGACCCACCAGACAGCACCACGCCGTGCACCCGTTCGACAAGGCATGTGGGGTCAAGCGCGTCTGTATCGCGCGTGCCCGGCCCGCCACCGCGCACGTCCACGCCCATAGCCACGGGCTCGTCGGGGATGATTGCCGTCACGCCGGTCTGGGCCTTCTCGCATGCCACCTGGCCGACCCGCAGGCCGCCGATATCCGTGATCGAATCGCATTTGCCCGCTTTGGCTGTGATGCGCATGGTCTCTCCCCTCACCTCAACAGGTATGGCTGTGTCAGTTTTCTTCGCCCGGCAGGCAGATCATGAAAGTAGTGCCCTCAGCGCCGGTTTCTGCCAGGCCAATTTGCCCGCCATGGGACAGAACAATATCCCGGGCTGTCGCAAGGCCTAGACCAGTACCGCCCGCGCGTGACGACTGGAACGCCTTGAAAAGCGTCGGTCGGATGGCCTCCGGGATACCGGGGCCCTTGTCTGTCACCTTGATATGGACTGTGCCATCCTTGTCCTTCTTGGCGCCGACCAGAATGGAGCCTTCGTCGCCTTGCACGTCGCGGGCATTGCGGCACAGGTTCAGGAGCACCCGGTGCAGCTGTTCTGGATCGGCATAGACCGTTATGTCGTCATCCACATCACAGTTGAATTCAAACTTGCTGTCTTCTTCAAGGCCAAGCGACGCCGCCACATCAGCCACCAGCTCACCCAGTGGCGTCCATTCCTTTTCAGGCGCCGGATCATCCGCCTTGCCGTGCCGGATGGTGCTTTCGCACAAGGCCACTGCCCGGCTGACACTGTTTACCAGCCTGCGCGAGACCTTCTGGACCCCTGGATGGTCGACCCGCTGGAGCGAATCGGATGCCAGCTGCGCTGTCGCCAGGATATTCCGAAGGTCATGATTGATCTTGGCCACCGCCTCACCAAGCGCGGCCAGGTTCGACTTCTGCTTCAGGTTCAGCCGGAGCTCTTCCTGCATGCGCACAAGTTCGCGTTCCACAAGGCCGATCTCGTCGGGGCGCCTGTTCTGCCGCATCTTTGCCGGCACGGCCTCTGGCTTGCGCCGGAAGGAAACGATGCGGTCCTTGAGGCGGCGCATGGGCCGCACCAGCAGCCAGTGCAGCGCCAGATAAACAAGAATGCCCGTAAACAGAGACGTAATGAGCGACAGCACCAGCACATTGTTGGAATAATTCTTGAGCGCAGCAAACAGGCCCGATTCGTCCATTGTGATCTCAAGCATGCGGGTGCCGGGCACCATCGGGTCGCCGACCACCCGGATAGCACGGTTGCCGCCCTGCTCCAGCGTGTTGAACGCATCCATGATCAGCGTCCCGAGCGACGGGTTCCTGAGGTCAAACGTGGCTTCCACCTCTTCGGGCATCACGTCATAGCCCAGCAGCAGGCTCTTGTCCTCGCGCCGCATGATGATGGCAATCACACCAGACTGGTTGAGAAGCCGCTGCTCAAGCTCGGGGCTGACCATATTGCCGGGTGCCGCCTCAAGCGCCAGTGCCGCGATCTGGGCGTTCTCCAGCCGGGTCTCAAGATAGTCCTGCCGGAACGACGCGATGGACGTCGGATAAATAAGGGCCGATATCACCATCACAAAGAGGAAGGTGAGGATCAGCAGGCGCGACCTGAGGCTGGACGTCAGAGGTTTATAATGCTCGGGCATAACCTGTTATGAATCTCATCCCGCATGGAAATGCAAGTAAACTAATTGGCGTATAATAGCACTTTTCCCGATCCGTCCAGCGCCGATTCGCCCGTAAGGGCACAATCGGGCCGCCCGCCTTATGGCGCCAGAACGGCGGAAGTCCTTAATTTATGGGTAAATCCGACCAAAATATGGTAGAAGGCATACCGGATACCAAAAAGCGCGACATGTATTGTTGACTTCGACAATTCTGACGGTTATACAGCGCGCTCGAAATTGGACGCCGGGCCGCGGTTCACCGCAGAGCAAGGCGATTAACTGGAGTAAGTCAAGTGAAACGGACCTTTCAACCGAGTGTGCTGGTGCGTAAACGCCGTCACGGTTTCCGTGCGCGCAAAGCTACTGTAGGTGGCCGCGCTGTGCTTCGGGCACGCCGTGCTAAAGGCCGGAAGCGCCTTTCGGCGTAAAGGTCTGGGCGCCTTTTGGGCACCCCTATCACACACGATGAGAGCTGACCGAGAGATATCCGGTCGGCTTTTGTTGTTTTTGAGCCAGTTGTTATTGGCATTTGGCGGGCAGACATCGGCACCATGACCGAACAGGCTTTAAAACTCGCGCGCATTACCAAACGGCCGGACTATCTGGCGGTTGCGGGCACCCGCCGCAAGTGGGTGACGCCCAGCTTTATCCTGCAGGCCATGCCGGGTGAGGGTGATTCGCCGCCACGAGCCGGTTTTACCGTTTCAAAGAAGGTGGGCAAGGCCGTTATCCGCTCGCGTGCGCGGCGGCGGCTCAAAGAAGCATGCCGTGCCATTTTGCCGCAATATGGCCAGGCTGGTTGGACCTATGTGCTGGTTGGCAGGCCCTCGTCTGTCGAATATGATTTCGTGAAAATGCAGGCCGATATGAAGTGGGCCCTTGCAAAACTGCATGCGGGTGCCGATCTAAACTCGGATAAACCGCAGAAAACACCGCAGAAATCCTACAAGAACCGAGGAAATGCCTGATGGCGAGCAAGGAGCATAAGACAGGGCAGCGCATGAGCCCGCTGGCCTTCCTGTTCCTCATTCCGGTGCGCTTCTACCAACTTGTGATCTCGCCAATGATCGGCCCCCGCTGCCGATACCAGCCCACCTGCAGCAGCTATGCCGTGGACGCTTTGCGTCTTCATGGTGGACTTAAGGGCGGATGGCTGGCAATAAAGCGCATCGCCCGCTGCCACCCTTGGGGTGGATTCGGATACGATCCTGTGCCACAAAGCGTGCGCCCGGGCGAAACGCCCGCGGCAGATGCACACAAGCATGGCTCAGGCTGCGGATGTGACAAGAATTTGGAGGCCGGCCCAGACCGGCCAGATGATCAGGGTATGACGTCTCATGGGTGACACTAAGAATATTGTGCTGTTTGCAGCAATCTCGATTGCTGTCTTCTTCGGCTATAACGCGCTTTTCATTTCGCCGCAGCAGGAAGCCCTGCAGCGCGAGGCCGTACAGCAACAGGCCGCAGCGCAGTTGGAAGACGGCCTTGCGCCCAAAGAAGCAGCGCCCTCCAGTTTTGGGGATGACACTCCGGTACAAGTCAGCGCTCCAACCCAGCTGGAAGACGCAGGCTCGATCACAATCACCAATCCTGAGCTTAGCGGCAGCCTGTCACTGCGTGGCGCCCGCATCAATGATCTGTTGCTGACCAACCACAAAGTTAGCCTGGACGATGGCGCTGCCAACGTACGCCTGCTTGCTTCCGCAAATCAGGACAAGGCCTATTATGTGCACTTCGGATGGTCCACAACCCGGCAAAACGGCATTACAGTTCCTGATCAAAACAGCGTCTGGTCAGCCGACAATGAAGCACTTGCACCCGGCCAACCCGTAACGTTGGCGTGGGACAACGGCGACGGCGTCCGTTTCATGATGAAAATGGACATTGACGACCAGTTCATGTTTACCGTCACACAAACGGTGATTAATTCCACCGACGAGGCCATTCAACTTGCGCCCTATGCTGTGATCGACCGCAAAGGCGAGCCGAAGACCGACGGCCTCTACATCCTTCATGAGGGTCCTCTGGGCGTCATCAATGGCAAGCTGGAAGAAAAGAGCTATAAGGATCTCGCTGAAGATGGCGATTTCGACCAAGCCAGCACAGGCGGCTGGATGGGTATCACCGATAAATACTGGATGACTGCCCTGATTCCTGATCAAAAAGCAGAATTGTCCCGGGCGCGCCTTGCCAAAACAGCAACAGGCTATAGCGCTGGCTATGCTCAGACCTGGCAAACAGTAGGTGCCGGCGCGAGTGTTGAAACTACAAATCGGCTTTACGCAGGTGCCAAGATCGTCAGCGCAATCGACAACTATGAAATAAAATACGGTATCGATAAATTTGATCGCGCCATCGACTGGGGATATTTCTATTTCCTCACTCGTCCAATTTTCAAAGGCCTGCACTGGCTGTTCCAGGTGACCGGCAACTATGGCGTCGCAATCCTGGCCATGACAGTGATCCTGAAACTGATCCTGTTCCCGCTGGCGAACAAATCCTACCGCTCCATGAGCCACATGAAGGATGCCCAGCCCAAGATCAAAGCCCTGCAGGAGCGCTACAAGGACGACAAGCAGCGCCTGCAACAGGAAATGATGGCGCTCTACAAGAAGGAAAAGATCAACCCGATGGCCGGCTGTTTGCCGATGATCCCGCAGATCTTTATCTTCTTCGCGCTCTATAAAACGCTTTATGTCACCATCGAGATGCGCCATCAGCCTTTCTTTGGCTGGATCACCGACCTTTCTGCCCGCGATACGCTGACACCAGTGAACCTGTTCGGCCTGATCCCGTGGGACCCGCCGGCCATGATCGCCATCGGCGTGCTGCCGATCCTGATGGGCATCACCATGTGGCTGCAGCAGAAGCTGAACCCGCAAACCTCGATGGACCCGACGCAGCAGAAAGTCATGAGCTTCCTGCCGATCATCTTCACCTTTATCATGGCGGGCTTCAGCTCAGGCCTGGTACTGTACTGGACCTGGAACAACCTGCTCTCGATCGCGCAGCAATCCTTCATCATGAAGCGCGAGCACGCGCGGCGTGAAGCCCTGGGCAAAGCGTAGCATGGAAGAAGAGCGCTACACACAGCATGACATGGAACGCGGCCGGCTTTTGTTTGCTGGCCGTGTCGACTTCATCATGGGCGCGGTGTCCCTGGGGACTCTGCCGGGTGCGGACCGCCCTGAAGTAGCCTTCGCCGGACGCTCGAACGTGGGCAAATCGAGCCTTGTGAACGCGCTGACTGGCCGCAAGACGCTGGCCCGCACGTCGAACACTCCGGGCCGCACACAGGAACTCAACTATTTCGAAATGGGCGCGGAGATGAACACCCCCGCCTATCTTGTCGACCTGCCCGGCTATGGCTATGCCAAGATCGAGCGCAAGAAAGTCAATGCCTGGACGCGTCTGGTAAAAGACTATCTGCGTGGCCGTCCGAACCTCAGGCGCGTGATGCTGCTGATCGACAGCCGCCATGGCCTCAAGGAAAATGACCGCGAGATCATGCATATGCTGGACGAAGCAGCGGTCAATTATCAGATCGTGCTGACAAAGCTGGACAAGCTGAAAGTGGCGGACCGCGACAAGATTCTGAAAAAGACCCAGGAAGACGCCAAGAAATTCATCGCCTGTCACCCGATTATCATGGCGACATCCAGTGAAAAAGGCTGGGGGCTTGAAGACCTGCGGGCTGAGATTGGCCAACTGACCGCCTTTTAGGCGGTCGGCATCCCCACAATAGTGCGGCGCGTCCTAGTTGGCTTTATTGAAAGCCTCCAGCGTTTCTTCTGAAATAACTTTGAACTGGCTCAGCAGGCCATCGATTTCCGGGCGACCATCTGCCTTGGCGGCAAATTCGATCGCCTGGCAGGCTTCTCCAAGACGCATGGCGCCAAAGCTGCGCGCCGCACTCTTGAGCGCGTGAGCCTGGATTTCAAGCTGTTCGAGGTTGCCAACGGACGCATGTTGCATCAGTTCACAGCCGGAATCTCGGATTTCTTTTTTCAGCGAATCCAGCAGGAAAGCTGCCGATTCTTCCCCAACTTCTGCTGCAAGCCGGTCAAGGACAGGCTTGTCAAGCAAAGGTATCTGACCCCCCATAGAGTACTCCTCTCGTGCGCCAACAGTTTAAGGCTTTAGGACACAATTGCCAAGTAGTCTTACGCTACTCATCTGCAGCTGGTTTAGAAAAACGGTAGACCCCCTTCAGTCCTTCCGGAGAAACAACCTTCTTTTTTCGGATAAACACCAGCAGGCCATCAGCATGAAGTTTCACGGCTTCGATGCGAATTCTGGGTAAATACTTGCGCCAGTCTTCCCCTTCTTCAGCCAGAACTTGTGCAATTTCCCGTGGAGCGACCGACCTGGTGTCCTCCAGATGGTCCAAAATCGCCTGCCGGATGTCTGTATCGGCCTTCGCCATATCAATTCCCCTTGTTTCTGGCACCGTAGCCCGATTTTTCCTTTTCCCGCACGCGCTCAAGGGCTAGTGTCCCCGCAGAAATCTTGGCGAGGAGTTCCCATGAAACTTGGCTTAAAGGTTGCGGCCACCGTTGCCGCACTAAGCTTAGCAGCCTGCAGCAGCGAAAGCGACGAAGAGCAAAAATCCGACACCGGCACAAGTAGCGCCGAGCTAACGGAAACACAATCCGAAAAAGCCCCTGAAGCTTCAACAGAGGTTTCATCAGAGGCTTCTACCGACGCGGCGGCTGCACCGCAAACCGATGAACAGAAAGTATCAGATACAATGAGTGAAAGAGAAGCGTTCCGCACAGAGAACCTGGCATACCTTGAAGAAAACATGAAGAAGGACGGTGTTCAGGTTACCGAAAGCGGCCTTCAATACCGCGTGGTTGAGAGTGGTGACGGCAAGAGCCCGACCGCCGCTGACTATGTCACCGTACATTATGCTGGCAAACTGATTGACGGCAGCGAGTTCGACAGCAGCTACAAGCGCGGCGAACCTGCCACCTTCCCGGCTGGTCGCCTGATCCCAGGCTGGACCGAAGCCTTGCAGCTGATGAGCGTGGGCGACAAGTGGGAACTGACGATCCCGTCAGATATCGGTTACGGTGAGCACGGCGCAGGCGGCGGCCTGATCCCGGGCAATGCCACACTGGTGTTCGATGTTGAACTTCTGGATGTGATGACACTTGAAGAAGCGCAGCAAAAAGCCGAGGAGATGGCCGCAGCCCACAAGAATGAGCAGCTGGCCTGGCTTGAAGAAAACGCCAAGAAAGAGGGCGTGGTAACGCTTGAAAGCGGCCTTCAGTACCGCGTTATTACCGAAGGCACTGGCAAGAGCCCGACTGAAACGTCCATGGTGACGGTAGACTATAAAGGCACCATGATTGACGGCACCCAGTTTGACAGCAGCTATGACCGCGGCGAGCCCGCCACCTTCCCGCTGGACGGCGTGATCAGGGGCTGGACAGAAGGCGTGCAGCTGATGAAAGAAGGCGCCAAGTATGAATTCTTCATCCCCTACGACCTGGCTTATGGCGAGCGCGGGTCCCGCTCTATTCCGCCATACTCCACGCTGATCTTCACCATTGAGCTGAAATCGGTGAACAGCTAGGACAAAAGACAAAGGACGCCATAGCAACGCCCAAGGACATGCTGGAAGTAGAGATAAAAGATCACGTCCAGCAACGCCAACGCCCCAAAGAGCGGCAAGGCGATATATTTGAGCACCGCAAAGGCGCCCCCCAAAGTGACCCGGGGTGGGGCAATGCGCCACCCCATTACATCCTGAACGTCTGGCCGTTTTCTGAACATGGCTGGACCATAACAGGGGATCATGCCCTTGCCTAGCGCCGCTGACATCCAACTGGCCTTTGGCGATATCGACCCCGACCTGTGGGAATCCCTCAGTGACGACCAGCCATTGCCGCTGCAGCAGCATTGGGCTTATGGCCAGACGCTCAAGGCCATCGGCGCTGACATCCAGCAACTCACCCTGTCCCAAAGCAGCACCCCCATCGCCATCGCGCTGGTGGGAAAGCGGCGGTTTTACCGCATCATCCGCATGAACAGCCTGATGCGTGGCCCACTGTGGCTGCCGGGCGTCACGAAGGATGAGCAGGCGGCGGGCCTGAAGGCGCTGCGGAAGCACCATAGCCCCTGGCGCTGGAACTTCATGCTGTTTCAGCCGGAACTGGTCGACACGCCGGAAAATCGGGCGGTGCTGAAAGCTGCTGGCTATCGCCGCATCATGACGGGCTACAGCACCATCTGGACGGACCTGGGCCCAAGCGTAGACACCCTGCGCGCCAGCCTGAACGCCAAATGGCGCAACCAACTGACCAAGGCTGAGAGTTCCGGCAAACTGGAAACCGTCATTGGCGGCCGCAAGCAGCATCAGTATACTTGGCTGACGGACCGCGAGGCCGACCAGCAAACCCGGCGGGGCTATCAGGCCGTGCCCATTGGGCTTGTCCCCATCTATGCCGGCATTGCAGAGAGGTTCGCAAAGGGTGACGACAGCGTGGGTGTGATGAGCGTGACGGCGCTGGCGGGCCGCAAGAAAGTGGCTGGCGCCATTTTCATGCTGCACGGCAACAGTGCCACCTATCATGTCGGCTGGTCTGGCGACGAGGGCCGGAACCTGAATGCCCAGAACAAGGTCTTGTGGGACGGCATTGTGGCGCTCAAGGAACGCGGCATCCGCTTTCTGGATCTAGGTGGGCTGAACACAGCTGACGGCGCAGGCATCGCCCGCTTCAAGCTGGGGCTTGGCACTGACCCGCTAACGCTTGCAGGCACTTGGCTTTAGGGCGTCGGCTCCATATCCTTCTTCTCGATAAACTCCTGGTCGCCCTGTTCGGTAAATTCGATCTCAATCTCCCGAAGCGCGACAAATTCAAAATAGGCCCAGGTCAGAAGTCCAGCCAACAGTGCCCCACCCACCATCCAAAACAGCCCTTTGTTTCGTTGGGGCGCCATTTCCAGCTGAGCTTCCTCGAAAGGCGTGACCGGCGCGATCAGCGCATAGCCCCGGCGTGGAATGGTCTTGATGTAGCGTGGCGCCTTCGGGTCATCCCCCAGGGCCTGCCTGAGCTTCGATATGGCCTGGGTTAGCGCCTCGTCCCCGGCATAAGGAAGATTGGAAACCGCCGAGAGTAAAGTGTCGCGGGAAACCGGATCCCCGGGCACGGCACAGAGCTCATCCAGTAAACGTACCAGGCGCGGTTCAATGGTTCGCACCTCAATGCCGACACACAGCTGATGATGCATCCGGTCCAGCACCACATCGCCAATACGAATTTTCCGAGCAAGGCCACTGGCGCCAAGGGTTTCGTCAGCTTTTGTCAATGTTTCTCAACCTTTTCGTCAGGACAAATGCGGCCCCTTGGCTGCAGCGTTCAAACAGTTACGGCGAACATCGCCGCGATGTCAAATCTGCAATATGCGAGGATACCCATGCGTTTAATCAAATACATTCTGCTGCTGTGCTATGGCCTGCATCTAGCCACCACCGGTCTGCGCGCCGACGGTCCCGACACGCTCATAAGCAAACAAGCCCTGGATGCCTTCCTGAATGATGCTGAAGCTAAAGGCTTCGTCGGCATAGTTGGCATCTCAGGGCCTGACGGCACCATTTATGGTCGCGGTTTTGGCACAACCGGTAACGGTGCCCAAGTCTATAGTCTTGAAACGGTCAATGACATTGCGTCCATCACCAAACAATTTACCGGGGCAGCAATCCTGAAGTTGATGGAACAGGGCAAGCTAAACCTTCATGACCGGCTGGATCGTTTCTTCAAGACACTGCCTGAGGACAAAAAGGCCATCACCCTGCATCACCTGTTAACCCACACAGCCGGCCTGCCCGACACGGTCGGACCGGACGAAGAAGCCATTGACCGCGATACCTACCTCACGCGTGTTTTCGGCACCCCCTTAATCACCGAACCCGGTACACGGCATGCATACTCCAACACAGGATATTCCCTTCTGGCGGCAGTGATCGAGGTGGCCAGTGGTCAGCCTTATGAGACCTATCTGTTCGACAACCTCTGGCAACCCGCAGGCATGTTCACCACCGGCTACTATCGGCCCGACTGGCGCGGCCGCAGCTTTCCTGCACTCAGCGAGCCCCATAACGGCCTCACTTCTGCAAAAGACCTGCTGGACCAGACAGCGGGCAAGACGTGGCACCTGTTCGGCAACGGCGGCATCCTGAGCAGCGCCAACGACATGCTGAAATGGCACCGTGCGCTTATAAGTGGCCGCATCCTGTCGGCCGGTTCCAAAGACTTCCTGATGAAGCCCCATGTACCGGAGGATGACAGCAATATCTATCATTACGGTTATGGCTGGTCGATTGTACCCAATTTTCACGGCCACAAGCTGGTGTGGCACAATGGGGGAAGCTATTTCAGCCGGGCCGAATTCTGGCGCTTCCCTGATTCCGGGATAGGGATTTTCATTGCCACGCATGACCGATCAGTTGAGCCATTTTTCATTGCTGACGGTATCGCTGCGGTTCTGGACGGACGCCCGCCGCGGCCCGTCCAGCCTTAATTCAGCTTCTCGGCCCATAAAAGGGCCCGCCGCGGATGCGATGCTGCGGGCCCTCTCTTCTGGTCAAACAAAATAACTGCCATCTCTTGATGTTTTTGGCTGGCTTTCCATATTGTGATATTATAACTGTACATAACCGGTATGTATGAGGTTTGAGTTTGGAACTGGCACTGATCCTATCTGTCTTGTTGCTGCTGGCTGCGCCGCTGTTGGCACAGCTTGTTGCGCGCCTGCCTGCCCTGAAGGGCGGGCTGGATGGATTTGTGCTTGTCACCGTCCTGGGGCTGGTGACACTCACCCTGCTGCCTGAAGCCCTAGCGCACAGCGGTGTGCTGGCAATTCTGGTCGCCGCCTTCGGATTCTGCCTGCCCTGGATTGCCGAGTTCCTGTTCCACCGCGCCGAGGAAATGACCCACCGCGTTGTCATGCTGGTGGCTGCTCTCGCGCTTGTGGTGCACGCGGCGTCTGACGGCGCCATTCTGGCGTTTGCAGGCCAAAGCGACCATGGCTCCTTTGTGGCGACAGGCGTGCTGTTGCACCGTATCGGTGTGGCAGTTGCGGTCTGGTGGCTGCTCAGGCCCGTGCTGACCACCTGGGCAGGCGTTGCTGTGCTGGCAGCCCTCGGCGTCATGACCATCATCGGCTATGTCATGGTGGTTTATGCGGGCGACTGGTACCACATCCCGCTTGTAGGCTACTGGCAGGCCTTTGCCGCCGGGTCGCTCTTGCATGTGGTACTGCACCCGCTTGATGACCATAACACCGCACCGAATGCTGGAAACATCTGGGCGCATCGTCTGGGAACAGTTGCCGGGATCGTGTTCCTTGTTGCCCTGATCGGCGCCCATTATCTGCACCATGCACCAAGCGACGTAACCATGATGTCGGCCCACGAGGCCCATCATGTGGTTGACCTGATGGGGACAATCGGGCGCCTTGCAGCGCCGCTTATGCTGCTCGCGCTATTGGCCGCTGCCACTTACACCAAAATCTATGGTGGTTCGCTGCAGGCCGCATACACCAGCCTTCAGCGCATCGCGCCCTGGACGCTGGTGCTGTGGTTTGCGCTAACGGTTGCCGCAGAGCTTTCGCCCTATGAAATTCCCGCGCCGAACGACGGCTATATCATGTTCGGCCTTTGGCTCGGTATTATCTGTGTCGTGCTGGTTCACACCGGTGCGCGGATCTTTTTCTCCCAGTTGCTGCCAGGCGGCAAGCCACACCGGCACAGTCACGGCCATAGCCACTAGAAGGCATCCCCCGACCTTAGTTTTGCTTGCACCGCTGCCTTTTTGGCGGTAGCCATGGCGCACGCAAAAAACAGGAACAGTCCATGCGCTTCGAGGCGAAACGAGTGATAGTGACCGGCGGTACGTCCGGCTTTGGCGAGGCGATCGTGAAAGCGTTTGCCGCTGAAGGCGCCGATGTGCATTTCTGCGGCCTGATCGACACCGAAGGCAAGCGTGTGATGGCGGACGCCGAAGGGCTTTCAGGCACAGTCCAGTATCATCATGCCGACGTGCGCGAGGAATCTTCCGTCGCAGCCTTTATCCACACGGCGACAGATGATGGCACGCGACTGGATATTGCCGTCAATAACGCCGGTATCAGCCACACGGCGGCGCGCTTCGCCGACCAGGATATGGCCATGGTGGAAGATGTGTTCCGCACCAACGTGATGGGCATCTGGTTTGCCATGCGCCATGAAATTCCGGTCATGCTGAAATCTGGCACGGGCGCCATTGTCAACACGGCCTCGATCCTGTCGCGCTCGGGCGCTGAATGGATGGCAGCCTACGGCACCAGCAAGCATGCGGTTGTCGGCCTCACGAAAAGCGCTGCGCTTGATTATGCCGACCACGGCATCCGCATCAATGCAGTCTCGCCCGGCCCCATGCTGACGCCTATGTTCGAGCGCGCGCTGGCAGATATTGGCGGCGACATGAGCAAGTTCGCGGGTGGCCTGCCGAAAGGCGGCCCGGCGAACCCGAACGACGTGGCCAAAACAGTGCTTTATCTGGCAAGCGAAGAAGCCGGATACATGAACGGCGCCAATGTCATCGTGGACGGTGGTACCTCGTCGGGCCAGCACGCATGAAAATGCCACAGTTTGGCTTGAAACTGATAGCCGAACACCAAAAATACTGTTAAGGCTCAGCCCGGGAGCACACGCAAATGAATATGCTAAGCGAATGGTATCGCCGGACTTTTTCCGACCCGCAGATGGTGCTTCTTGTGCTGTTTGCGCTGGCGGCTGTCCTCGCCATTTCGCTGTTCGGCCATATGCTGGCCCCCGCCATCGCTGCGGTCGTTATCGCTTTCCTGTTGGACGGGCCAACCGAATGGCTGATCCGGCGCGGCGCGCGGCGCTGGGTGGCTTTCCTGTCGGTTTATCTGGGCTTCATCCTTTTATCGGTCATCGCCATGCTCACGGTGGTGCCGCTTCTGATCCAACAGGTCAGCCAGTTTATCAACGACAGCCCAGCCATGGTAGGCAGCATGCGCAACGCGCTTCTGTCGCTGCAGCAACGCTTCCCTGACCTGATTTCGGAAACGCAGGTCAACACCTGGCTCACCGGTCTTGGCAATGAGATCGCCAATCTTGGGCCCAAGCTGCTGCAATATTCCCTGTCTGGCCTGACGGGCGCTGTGGCCTTCGTGGTTTACGTGGTGCTGGTGCCGGTGATGGTCTTCTTCTTCCTCAAGGACAAGGCCCAGATCCTGAGTTGGTTCGGTAGCTTCCTGCCAAGTGACAAGCCGGTACTGGAACAGGTTTGGGGCGAAGTGCTGGAGCGAGCAGGCGACTATGCCCGCGGCAAGGTATATGAAATCCTGATCGTCGGCATCGCGGCCTTCGTCACCTATAGTGTGCTGGGCTTGCCTTACGCCACGCTGCTCGCGGTTGCGACTGGTCTGAGCGTCATCATCCCCTATTTCGGCGCGGCCGTTGTGACCTTCCCGGTGGCCCTGGTGGCCTATTTCCAGTGGGGCCTGGGCGGCGAGATGGCCACAGCCGTCATCGCCTATCTGGTTTTGCAGGCGCTGGACGGCAACCTTCTGGTGCCCCTTCTGTTCTCTGAAGCCGTGAAACTGCACCCCAATGCCATCATCATCGGCATCCTGGTGTTTGGCGGCATCTGGGGCTTCTGGGGCGTTTTCTTTGCCATTCCGCTTGCAACGGTGGCAAACGCCATCATCCGGGCATGGCGCGAACGCTCAAGTGGCAACAACAGTCCGGCTAAGGCCTGATTTTAAAAAAACTTTTCAAGTGGGTGCAATTCTGCCTAAATTAGAGCAGCGCAACCAAACACAGGCATGTAGATTTTATGATTCTGGAGTCTCGCAGTATCATCTTCTCAGACGAAGAGCTGGTTCTCGCACTTCGTCCTGTTCTTGAAGGACGGGGGCAATCCACCAACCCACCGCTTAAGAACATCATTTCTGAACTGGATGAAGAGGGTGAGGTTTCAGTGCAGATGGTTCTGTCTGATGGATCGGACACCATCATGTTCAACAGCCGTGAAGTCGGCGCCGCCGTCCTCAATCACTGTATTGACCAGGGCGTGCCGCTGCCGCGTGGGTCATACAAGGAGCTCGCCATCCGGGGGGACCATGTCGCCCTGATCGTACGGCTCGAGAGCGGCAAGATCAGTTCCGGCATCGACGAAGACGAAGAATAAGGCAGACATCTACGCTGCGACAAAACAAGGGCTGCCGACTGGCAGCCCTTGTTTTTGATACCAAACAGAATTTGGTCTTTTGCCTACTCTTCAGGCAGGAAGTCCGGCACGGACAGATAGCGTTCGCCGGTGTCGTAGCAGAAGCCGAGGATACGCGTGCCCTTGGGTAAATTCTTTTCCTTGATGGTCTGGGCGATCGCCGCGAGCGTCGCGCCCGAGGAAATCCCCACCAGCATGGCTTCCTTGCGCGCAGCCTGACGGGCCATTTCCTTGGCGTCGGCTGGGTCCACCTTCACCACGCCGTCCATCAGGTCCATGTTCATGACTTCCGGGATAAAGCCCGCACCGATGCCCTGAATTGGGTGTGGCCCTGGCTCGCCGCCGGACATGACAGGCGACAGCGTCGGCTCAACGGCCAACACCTTAAGGTCTGCCCACTTGTCTTTGAGGACTTCAGCACAGCCCGTGATATGGCCGCCCGTGCCAACACCGGTGATCATATAATCAAGGCCTTCCGGGAAATCCGCGAGGATTTCAGGGCCTGTGGTCTCGCGGTGCACTTTCACGTTGGCCGGGTTCTGGAATTGTTGCGGCATCCAGGCACCATCGGTTTCTTCAACCAGCTCAGTCGCCTTCGCAAGCGCGCCTTTCATACCCAGTTCTTTTGGCGTCAGGACAAATTCGGCACCGTAGGCCAGCATCAGGCGGCGGCGCTCGATGGACATGCTCTCGGGCATCACCAAAATCAAGCGGTAGCCTTTCACAGCTGCCACCATGGCAAGGCCAATGCCTGTATTGCCGGACGTGGGCTCAATAATCACACCACCAGGCTTCAGCGACCCGTCTTTTTCGGCTTCCTCAACCATCGACAGGGCGATGCGGTCCTTGATTGATCCGCCCGGGTTGGATCGTTCCTGCTTGATCCAGACTTCATGGTCCGGGAAAAGGCGCGAAACGCGCACATGCGGCGTACCGCCAATTGCATCAAGAATGGATGCAGCTTTCATCGTGGTCCCCCTCTTTGGGTCTGTTTAAAATCCGAATATGGTGCGAGGCCTAGCGTTCCGCCGCCTTACGGCTGCGCATGGGCACAATCTCGTCGGTATCTGCCGGGCGGAACATGACGCGCGACCACGCCGGTACCGACCGGGTAATCCATACATTGCCCCCGATCACCGAATTATGCCCCACCACGGTCTCGCCGCCAAGAATGGTGGCACCGGCATAGATCACCACATTGTCACCAATGGTGGGATGCCGCTTTTTCGACCGTTGGTCCGGGTCAACCCGAAGGCCACCCAGCGTCACGCCCTGGTAAATCTTCACGTTATTGCCAATGATGGCCGTCTCGCCAATCACCACGCCCGTCGCGTGGTCGATGGCCAGCGAATGGCCGATATGAGCGCCCGGGTGAATGTCCGCACCGGTTTTCTGGTGGGCATATTCCGTGATCATCCGCGGCAGCAGCGGCACGCTGCGCTTGTGAAGCGCGTGGGCCAGCCGATAAGCCACAACGGCAAAAAAGCCTGGGTAACAAAGGATAACTTCCTCGATGGACTGGGCCGCTGGATCACCGGCCACCAGCGCCTGGGCGTCCTGGTAGCAAAGATCGGCAATTTCCGGCAGGTCTGAGAGGAAGCCATGCACCAGAAGACGCGCGCACCCAACGTCCTCATCACGGCACAGTGGGTCAACCAGGTCGTAAAATGAATCCTCGAGAACACGCAGGCGTTCCTCGAGCGAGAGATCGTCATCTTCCGCAACGGCATAATGCGGGAACATGACCGCCGCCGTTTTCTTTAACAAGTTCCCGATCTTGCCAAGCGACATGCCTGACAGGTCGCCGTACTTCTCATGATGGCTTTTCAGCCGCGCGGCAATATCATCGAAACTGCTCGTCGCACTCGGCTGGTTCTTTGGCGTCACCGTCATTGGATGCCCTCGCGTTTTTCTCTTTATAACAGTTTAGGAGGGCGGCAGCCATCTACAAGACCAAAGCGCGCTAGAAATTCTTCACAAAGCCGAGAGGAAAGCTTTTGTGCAGCCGAGGAAAAGCTGGGGTTATTTGGTCTTTTTTGGAATTAAATGCTCATAACCGGCTTCCACCATCAGCTGATGGGAGCGGTCAACTACCTTGTCTTCCAGAAGCGCCATGAACTCTTCCTTCGTCCGACCCGGCGCAAAGGGACCGTCAATTTCGAACACTGCGGTCCCCGCCCGGTGCCAAAAACCCTTGGTCCAGAACAGCCCTGTGTTGGTGGAAACAGTGTAGACCGACAGGCCGGTTGATTCCTGCAGATGGAATGCTCCTGACTTCAACCGGCGCGTCTGCCCTGGCGGCACACGGGTAGCCTGAGGATAAACGATCAACGGCCGACCAAGGTTCACCACATGCTTTGCCACCTGATCCATGCCCTTGTGCGCATTCCGAGATTCTCGGTCAATCCGCACGATCCGCATTTTTTTGAGAATCCTGCCAATGAAGGGCACTGAAAAAAGCTGCCTTTTCGCAAGCGCCGTCACGTCGTTCCTCAACGGGAACGTCATGATCGGGTCCATGTTGCTCTGGTGGGCGGCCGCCAGGATCAGGGCGCCGTCTTTGGGCAGTTTCTCCAAACCCCGATACTCATGCCTGATCCCGCCAAAGACACGCGCAATCCACAGGGAACCGCGGCAATAGAAATCCACACCCTTACGGGTTTTGGCTTCCGATACGAACATGCTGATCGGCGCGAGGATCAAGCCGCAGAAAATTAGAGTGAATGGATAAAAGGTCAGATTGAAAAGAATAGACCGTATCCCGTTCATCAGAGCTTTCACGCTTTCACTCCATTCGCTTGACTGCATTGTGCGCTAGCAGCCGACAGGCCGCATGGTGTCAGAGTCTTTTAGCCGCCTCTCCGCCCGAACGCCAGCCCAACCGGCTTTCGCTTGGCAAAAAAATCAGGTAACCTGCTGATAAAGTTGGTCAAAAAGCCTGATTCCAGGCCATGACCTGCCGAGAGCCAGAGGAACAGCAATGACAGATGATGACAAGCGCCGCGACGACAGGCTCCCGGTCCTGTGGCATGGCACGTTGATTGACGAGGCGGAGTTGAGCTACCCCTGCGAGATCCGCGATGTGTCACATGCCGGGACGCTGGTAACCTGCGAAGAAGAATTTCCCATGGGCACGGAGCTGATGCTGCATATTGAAGACTTGGGTGAATTTGCCGGAGTGGTGAAATGGCAAGGCTCACAGCAACTGGGGCTGATGATCCTGGCTGGCCCTGACCTGGTCCTGAAGAAATTTGCCGAGGGCTCTGGTGCAAACATTTCAAAACGGCCTGTTGAACTGGGTGATGACCCACTCAAAAGCGGCTAGCCCTGCTGCCAGCCGGGTACCCAGCCTTCACGACATAAAAAAATGAGCGGTCCCGTGGCTTGGATACGGGCCGCTCAAACTTCCTCGCTGAGTGTCTTTGGAGGATTCTCTGACCTCCTTTGTTATCGTTATTATTTGTAGCGGCGTTGGCGCCGGCGGCTAAAACCGGTGAATACCGCCACGCCTGCTTTCTTGCTGTCTTTTGGCTCGGGCTTTGCCACATGGTTCAAGATAGTCATCATTTTCTCCTCGCTGTCGTTTCTGAAACCTTTTGGCCTGAAGTTCTTTAGGTCGGTTGTCCTTTTCGGATCCTGTCAGAAACCTGTATTTTGCTGTCGTCGTGTTGTTGTTGTGTTGTTTGTTGCCTCAATAGTAGCAACGGCCGTGCCAACTAATTAAATCATTATATTATAAAGACTTAACAGTTTTTCAGGAGTGGCATGGGATAAAAACTGTCCATTTTCGAACATACAGCATGTTCGATTTCGGACAATTTCGACGGTCAAATTTCAGATGTTTAAATGTCAGATATATTGCGCAGCCGCCCAGCCACTCGACCAAGCCCACTGAAAATTGTAGCCCCCCAGCCAGCCGGTCACGTCCACGCATTCCCCGATAAAATACAGGCCGGGCTGCTTCTTCGACTCCATGGTCTTGGAGCTAAGCCCATCTGTGCTGATGCCGCCACGTGTCACTTCAGCTTTCTTGAAGCCCTCAGTGCCACTGGGCACCAGCTGCCAGCGACTGCAGCGATCGCTGATGGCTTGAAGCTGCTTGTTCGACAAGCTACCGAGCGGCCCGGGCCACTCAGAGGCAATCGCTTCCGCAAGCCGAGAGGGCAAATGGTCACCCAACAGGGTCTTCAGCGCGGCTTTGGGGCGGTCATCGCGCGCCTTGCGCAGCCAGTCGAAACTGTCCTGCAACTTGGGCAGTAGATTGACCGTTACCGTCTCCCCCGGATGCCAATAGCTGGAAATCTGCAAAATTGCAGGGCCGGACAGGCCACGGTGGGTGAACAGCAGCGCTTCCGCGAAGCTGGTACGGCCACAGGAAACAACAGCGTCTGCCGCAACGCCGGCCAGCAGTTTCATGAAAGCGAGGTCTGCATCCGAAAAGGTGAAAGGCACCAGCGCCGCTTCAGTCGTCTCAATCTTCATCCCGAACTGACGGGCAATGTCATAGGCAAAGCCTGTGGCACCCATTTTGGGGATCGACAATCCCCCGGTGGCAATCACCAGGCTTTCCGCCTCAAAGACACCGGCGCTGGTTTCAAGCCGATAGCCCCCGGCACCGAAAGAGACCTTGTCCACCTTTGTACCGGTCAGGATTTTGGCACCATTTTCCTGGCATTCGTCTGTCAGCACCTTCAGGATACGACCCGCACCTTGATCGCAAAACAGCTGCCCCAGCGTTTTTTCGTGCCAGGTCACGCCGTGGCTGGCGATCAGGCTGATAAAATCCCACTGCGTGTAACGGCTAAGCGCCGATTTCGCGAAATGGGGGTTATGGCTGATGTAGGCATTAGGCCCTGCATCTTCATTGGTGAAATTGCACCGACCGCCACCGGAGATCAGGATTTTCGCACCCAGACCCTTATTGTGTTCGATCAAAAGGACACGACGCCCACGGGTGGCCGCTTCACGGGCACACATCAGGCCCGCAGCACCACCGCCAACGATAATAGCATCGAACCTGGTCATTCAAACCTTCGCAATGGCGTCATGAGCGCCTAAATCCTTAAAATCCCCGTTCTTTTATAGAACGCGGCTATTGATCACAAGAATATTGGCGTTACACTCCGCCATAGGGGAGGGATGGAATCATTTTTCATCCGAAACAAGTGAGGCCTTTAAGGTTCATTAACCGTGATATGCAATGAATCGGAATGGTTTAGCTTAAATTTTTCATAGTCGGGATCTCTGATTTATAGAGGGGCAGTTTAAAAATGGCCGCGCTTGATAATACCAACGCAACGAAAACCAACTTGTTCAGCATTCGAAACCTGCTGGCTTTCGTGACTATCATTCTGATGGTGATGATCATCATCCTTACCGGGCTTAGGTTCAGTTCAGCTCTGGACAACAGCGAGCGGGCCGAAAATGCCATGTCCGTCAATGAATTGATCGACCATATCTCGAGCATGAAGTTGGCGCTGGCAGAAGAGCGAAGCCTTGCAAACACCGCATATGGTTTCAGGACCGAAGCTGACAGTTTTTTCCTGACGCAGATCGAATTACAGCGCAGCACCATCAGGGACGCCTTCGACAACGTGCGCGACGGTTTGCAGGACATGCCCGAATTCAACGATGTCGCCGACAACGAGGCGATGATGAAGCAAACTGAGGCTCGCTTCAAAAAAGCCAAAGATGCCCTGTTTGCTGCCTATAAGGAATATGAAGAACAAGCCCCACAAGTTGACGCCGACCTGAGAACCATCTCTGCAGATCGCCAATTGCGCGGTCGGGATTCGATGAAAACCACCACTGCAGTGATCGAAGCAGCTGCAAACGTTCGCACCATGCTGGAAAATAACTATGATTTCGGTGACGACCGGATCAGCAAGGTTATCCTCCTGAAACACCAGCTTTGGGCAATGATTGAATATGCTACCCGCGAATCTGCAGCCCTTGGCGGCAGCATTGTTTCCGGGTCCCAGATCCGAGCAGCGATGCAGACCCTTAATGCCCAATATGTTGGTCAGGGCAAAGAAGCATGGAGCCAGGTCCTTGGGATCGCGCATTCGCTTTCCATCGCCGAAGAAGATACCAAGCCTGGCGAAATTCAGGCGCTTCTCGACGCAATCGATCAGAAGTTTTTCCTTGAATTCGAAGAAACCCGTTTTGCAATTTATGACGCGTCAGACGCAGCAGAAATGGACCTGGAAGGCAATATCAATGCCGACTATGGCATGACGCCGACGGAATGGGTTGAGCTGGCACGCGGGGCAACAAACCCTGTTAACGGCATGAGTATCTATGCAGGCAATCTCTCCAAAAGCCTGAATGAAGATGCGGTTTCTCAAGCCACGCTCAATAAATGGATGTCTGTCCTCACCTTTGTATTGGTCGCAGGTATTGGCGCCCTGGCCTTCTGGGTTGTTCGGTATCGGGTGGTCAGCCCAGTAAATGCCCTGTCGCAAACCATGATGGTTCTGGCGCAAGGCAAGCTTGAAGTGGAAGTGCCCAGCGCTGACGCACAGGATGAAGTGGGTGACATGGCGCGGTCGGTGCAGATCTTTAAAGAGAATGCTATCGAACGGCAGCGGCTTGAAGCAGAGCAACGCGAGCGCGAAGAACAAGAGCGTGCCCGCGCCGAAGAAGAAGAGCGCCGCAAGCGCGAACAAGAAGAAGCCCAGCGCGAACGCGAGCTGGAGCGCGAAGAAACGGCCCGTCAGGAACGTCGTCAGGCGATGCTGGATCTGGCCGACAAGTTCGAAGCGTCGGTCATGGCCGTTGTGCAGGGCGTATCCAATTCGGCAACCGAAATGGAGAATGCGGCCCGCGGCATGGCAGAAACCGCCGACGACACGTCGAAAAAATCCGAAGTGGTGGCCAATGCAGCGCAACAGGCCAGCTCCAATGCCCAGATGGTGGCAAGTGCGGCCGAAGAGCTCTCTGCGTCCGTACGCGAAATCACCGGCCAGACGAACCAGTCTTCCGCAGCAGCCCGCGATGCCGTGTCCCGCACGGAGAATGCTGGCAAGGACGTGGCCGAACTGGTGGACGCAGCCCAGAAGATTGGCGACGTTGTGAAACTGATCAACGATATTGCCGAACAAACCAACCTGCTGGCCCTCAACGCCACGATCGAGGCGGCTCGGGCCGGCGACGCAGGCAAAGGCTTTGCGGTTGTGGCCAGCGAAGTGAAATCGCTTGCCAACCAGACCGCCAAGGCGACACAGGAAATCAGCGAGCAGGTGGAAGGCATGCAGCAGGCCACCAACCTTGCTGTACGGGCCATGGACGAGATCAAAGGCATCATTGGCGAGATCGAATCCACCTCTGTCTCTATCGCGAGCGCCGTAGAGGAACAGGACGCTTCCACGCAGGAAATTGCCCGCAACGTCGGCGAAGTGTCTACCGGTACGGAAGAAGTGACCTCAAACATCCATGCGGTGAACCAGGGCGCCACCTCGACCGGCAGCGCGGCAACCGAGGTTCTTTCGGCCGCACAGCTGCTGACCCAACAGTCGGACGAGCTGCGGGGTCAGGTGGAATCCTTCCTGGCAACCATCCGCTCCGAATAAGGCAGTGTAAGGCAGGGACGGCCGGAAGACCGGCGCCCCAAAGACAAAACCAAAGAGCCCCTGACCGGGGCTCTTTTTTTATGCGTCGATTGAAATTGCCGGACTGGCCACCACCTGTCGCAGCACCCCCATCACCATGGAAGATGTCAGGGGTAAGGGTTTCAAGAAGGACAACCAGTCCTGGCCGGTGTCGATCCCATGGCAAAGGAGAATTGAGAATTCCGCCATGGGAAAGCTCCGCTGGCTAGAGATACAAAAGGGTATCAGGTTGCAGGGAAGCTCGGTGCCCGCCCGTAGTGGGCACAAAAAAGGGGCCCTGAAGGCCCCTCTGACTAAACTGTCCTGTCGGCTGGCTACTGCAGACGCCAGGCAATCGGGATCGTGAAGGTCAGGTTTCCGTCCGGCAGGCTGTCAGGCGGCGCTGGCAGAGGATCCATCTTTTCCATCATCTTCGGGATCACGTTATCAAGCTGGCTTTCACCCGTTGGCTCCAGAATTTCAAACCCTGTGATCTTTCCCGTGCGGTCGATGGTCACGCTCACTTTCGCGCGTCCTTCAATTTCCCGCGCGATGGCAGAACGTGGATAAATGTGGGACTTCACAATCTTTTTGACGATCTCTTTTTGCCAACCCTTGATATCATCCGCATAGGCTGGCGCCGCTGTTGCCATGAATAGCCCCGCGCACAAAAGCGCCAGCATCGTCTTCATGTGCTTCTCAAGCCCCCCGGCGAGCACCCCAAATACCATCCCGATCCTCCTTCAACTCTGTTGCTTTCTCCTTACCATAAGCGAAAGCAGGTAAAAACAAAGATAAGATTTATGGTTAATAGCGCGTTAAGGTAAAGACTGCAATCTCAGCGTATTTCTGCTGGATTCAGGCGTTCCAGCAATGTCCCCTCCACTTTGTTTTCAGCGCCATAGAAAAATGTCAAACTGGCTGACGTAAAGCGTCGTATTTCCACTTGCCTTTATGTTTCATATAGCTATAGTGCGCCCCGCATACCCCACCCATGTGGGGTGCTTTTCCTTCCTGCTGGACTGGAAAACGGAGTCGTGGCCGAGCGGTTTAAGGCGCACGCCTGGAAAGCGTGTTGGGTGGCAACGCCCTCGAGGGTTCGAATCCCTCCGACTCCGCCATTCCCTTATTTCCCGAAACCTCAGCCCACACAGCATCAGATGATTGCGCAAGCTTTGGTCGCGATAAGGGTATTGCGCACGCCAAAACCGGGAACCGGGACACTTCACCTACCGCCATGAAAAAGGGCGCCAGCGGCGCCCAGATCATCAGTTGGTATAGTAGGCGCTCTTGCCGCCGTAGTAATATCCCTGATCGCCATATCCATAGCCACGGTGACGTTTGATGTTCACTTGGGTCAATACGGCCCCCGCAATCGGTATCTGGGTTTGCGCCAGCTGCTTGACAGCAGTTTTCACAATACCTTTCGGCGTATTTTCCCATTGGATCACAAACATCACACTTTCAGCATGACGAGCGATAATCATGGCGTCGGCCACGGCCATGATCGGCGGCGTGTCCAGAAGCACCAGGTCATAGCGCTTACGCGCTTCCGCAAGGAAATGGCGGAATTCTGCAGAGGTGAAGCGCTCCTGTGGATCATCCACCCGTTCAGCCCACAGAAGATGAATGCCAGTAACCTCGTCCTTGAAAATATCCTTGCCAGATTCCTGAGCCGACCCGGTCAGGATATCGTTCACGCTCAGGTGTTTCTCTTTCGAGACACCCATCCGCTCCCGGAATACCGGCCGGCGCAGGTCACCTTCAACAACAAGAACTTTAAGGCCCGTCCGGCCCAATATCTGAGCGAGGCAAAGCGTCGCTGTAGATTTACCTTCGCCTGGTACAGACGATGTCACCGCCAGAACTTTCGGTGTGCTACCGTCCTTTCCGCTGAACATAAGCGACGCGTGGACATTGCGATGGGCCTCTGCGAAGGAGGAATTAGGTTTCTCTGCGATATATTCCTCAGGCTTCATGTTTTTAAGCGCGGACTTGTCAACCAGTGGAATCATACCCAAAGACCGCAACTGAAGGTCCTGCCGCAACTGGTCGAAGCTGCGGTAGCCATTATCGAGTGCCTCAAGCAGAAATGCCAAGCCGACCCCTAAAGCAACACCAACAAATCCGACCAGAGCCAAGATCATTTTCTTTTTAGGGAAAGATGCTATCAGCGGCGTATCTGCCTTGGCAATGATCCGCGCGTCGGCTTGCTGCATCCCGTCCTGACTGGATGTTTCCTTGAAACGCGTCAGGAACGTCTGCAACAGCAATCGGTTTGCTTCTGCTTCGCGGTCAAGTTCGCGCATCTGTACCTGTGCACGGCTGACCTCAAAACTTTCAGCTTTCAAGCTGTCCAGATTCTGCTGCAAGGTCTGGACGCGAATAGCCGCGACTTCGGCTTCGCCGCGAATGCCTGCGACGATCTTATCAATTTCATAGGAAATCTTGGACTGAATGTCAGCGAGCTCCGCCTGTACGTTGAGCATCTTCGGGTGCTTGGGACCATACCGCGTCGCGAGTTCGGCTCGCTCTCGCTGAACGCCTGATTCCTGTTCCTTGAGGCGCTGAATGAGCGGTGACTGTAACACCTCGATCAGCCCGGACTCTTCGATCCTGCCGTCCGCCACATTTTGCTCAATCTGGCGCTGGCGGGCTTCAATGCGGGCCAATTCAGTTCTTGCTGTAACAAGTTGGGTATTGATCTGTGCCAGTTGCTGCTCGTTCACCAGGCCAGCAGACTGTGTCTGAACCAACTGGTGACGCTCGCGGAACTGTTGGGCAGCCTGTTCAGACTGGCGCACTTTATCCCGTAGCTGAGCCACCCGTTCGTTCAGCCATTCGTTAGCCCGTTGTGTTGCTTCGAACTTCACTTCCAATTGGTCAGTGAGATAGAGATCGGAAAGCCGGTTTACAATCCGGGCAGCCTTTTTCGGATCAACGGATTCGAAGGACAGATTGAGAGTATAGGACCGAGGCGGATTGGAAACAGCGAGGCGCTGGGATACAGCATCAATCACGCGTGCCCGTGTGGTTTCTGCAATTTCTTCCTCTGACCGCGCGTCCGGCTTGGTCCCCAGGATTGCATCTTTCCAGCTGTCCGACATGTAGCTGAGTGGATTCAGATACGATAGCAGGGACCGATTGGTATTCAGCTCGGCGTTGAATTCACGGTCATTGGTCAAATCCAAGCTATCGACCAACTTGCCAACCAGACGCCTGGACTTCAGGACGTCAATCTCGGTCTTAATTGCCGCCTGGTCAGTGCCAAGCCCGGACATAACAGCTTCAAGGTCAACAACGCTGTTTTGTCGGCTTTCGATGGCCAGCATCGCGCTTGCCGTATAACGCGGAGTCAACTGAAAAACGACAATAGCCGACAGCACAATCAGGAAAATGGCTGTGTTTACAATCACCCATTTACGGCGCCACAATACCAGCGCCAGTGCCCTGATGTCGATTTCATCTTCTTGAGCACCCAACGGTGGATGGCCGGGAGCGTTAAGCTCTTGCTGCTTCACATACTGATTGTCATACATTGTCTGAAACCCGTTAGAGCGTTTTTAAAAGAAGCGCTCAGGAACCGTGATTATATCACCTGGTAGAACCAAGGTCGCATCAGTCACTTCGATGTCGGTATCAACCCCGTCGACTTTCCGCGTAATCGTTATCTTTTTCTTGGCCGCCCGGTAAGTGAAGCCCGAGGCCAAAGCAACCGCATTCAGGATCGTCATGCCATTGACGAAAGGGTAGCTGCCCGGCTTTTTCACTTCGCCCAAGATATAAAAGGGGCGATAATTCATCACCTCAACACTTACGCGCGGATTGATAAGATAGCCGTCTGCCAGTTTTTCGGCGATCAATTGCTCTGCCCGGTCAAGATCAAGGCCACCGACCCTTGTCGCGCCAATGAGCGGCATGGAAATAATGCCAGTGCCATCCAGTTCGAACTCGCCGGAGAGGTCCTCTTCACCGTAAACAATGACGCGTATCTGATCGCCTGAACCGAGTTCATAGCGAATAGTAGCATCTGTATCCGAGGTGGTGGAAGCCTCTTGGGCCGATGCAGAAAAAGCGAGCCCCATGAGGCTCGCTAATAGAAAGATGATTTTCATGACATTACGCATACTTAAAGGCCTGATCTGCTAACAGTAAAAACAAGTCTTAATACTAGCAAATCAGCATAGCAAGCGCTACCACTGCGCCTTCACATTTACCATGAAGGCGTGACGGGAGTAATCCTGACCCTGCGCTGTGGTATCACGGTAGCTATAATCGTAGCCAACGTTAACGTTCACATTCCGGTTCAGAAGGTACTTCGCACCCACGCCGAAGTTGATCAGGTCATCCTCACGCGTTGTCAGCTCGAAATTCTGTTTCGTATAGCTGGCTTGAGCGTTCAACAGCACGTTCCGGCGCAGTTCATGCTCCACACGGCCAAAGAACAGGGTGCTTACGATACCCGACGAATTCGTAAAGACACCGTTTGCATCTTCGCCACCAACAGTGGTTTCATCGATAGACCGCTTAATCGATCCCGTGAAAGAAGTGAGGCCACTGACGTTCCAGAGCAGCTCGGCGCCGAACTTGATACCGTCGATCTCGCCGAGAGTGTCGGAATCAAAGGACCGCTTCATGTAACCGCCGTAGACTTCACCGCGTACTGACCCGGTCAGATCAAACGCCGCACCACCAACGATTTCCACACCATCTGAATTCCGCTGCGGGCCACCGTCTTCCTTGGAATTATCATATTCGACACGGTCTATGGTGCCTTGCAGGAAAGCTTCGCGCCCATCGGCAAGTTCATAACCAACGCGAGCCTTGGCAGTCTTGCGGTCACGGTCACGGTCGTCATTATTGAGAGTGCCACCACCGTTAAGTGCTACGTCGTCGAAATTCTTTTTCTCATACGTGGCATCGACAGCAACAGAAAGGATGGATACGTCACGCTTGAAGCCGACCGAAGCTTTGAAAGTCGAAGTGCTTGCTGGTTCAACCTGGTTGCCGATTGCATCCGGGGAACCACGATCTTCATGACCATCCATGTAAAGGATATCGGCATGGATATCCGTACCGTGGGAAATATCTTTACGGCCCGACGCACCCACGTTGAAGTCTTCGTAATCTTCTGAACCATTGTCCGCATACCGCGCGATGTTCGCATCAGCAAAGACTGTCAGGTAATCTGTGTTCCAGTCAGAAACCAGCGCGAAGGTCGGCTTGATGACCGCGATGAAATCATCGGTCACATTGCTTTCTTGGGCGAAGATATTCGAATCAAACTTTCCACCTGCCTCAATTGAAGGGTAGAATAGGAAGCTACCGGAGCGAATCCCCGGGGCATCGTAATCCGGACGGTAGCGCTCGTATACGGACATCACTTGGTCGCCCTCAGCGCTTTCGTCCTGACCAAAAGCTGCCGGCGCCAAGGCCGTAGTCGCCAGGAGGCTCGTGGCTACAAAATAGGAAATCTCTTTTTTCATCTAACTTACCCCAGTTGGTAGATTGCTGGCGCAAATACACTCAGCTTGAATAATCCACTAAATACGCGATTTAATATACACATCTAACCGTTTGGTTTGTCGGCACAAAGTGTTAATTGAGCCTTTACCCCAATTAATAGGCCGACATGTTGCCATAAAGCAACATTCTTAAAGTCACCATCATCCTGCTTTACGACACGGAACCAATTTGAAGGCGAAATATGTCGCTGGGAAGACAATCAGAAGCAATCTTGATGCTTATTTAATTTAGTGCTAAAATAAATTCACTCACAATCAAATTCGGGAGTCTGGCGTGGAAAAGCGAACGGCACTGATCACGGGCGGCGGCAGCGGCATTGGCCTCACCATTGCACGAGCGTTTGCTTTGGCAGGTGTCACGCCGGTGCTTGCCGGGCGCTCCAAAGCCAGACTCGAAGCAGCAGCCGCCAATATTGAGGGCGCTGCCTTCGTTCCTCTTGATGTCACCTGCGAAGAGAGCGTTCAGCATGCCTTCAGTCACCTGACAACCGCAGGGTATGAGCCGGATATCCTTGTCAACAACGCCGGTGCGGCGGCCACTGCATCCTTTGAACGCACCGACATCGCGACATGGCAAGCCATGTTGGACGTGAATTTGACAGGTGCATTCCTGTGTGCCCGCGCAGCCCTGCCGACCATGAAAAAGCGCGGCTTCGGCCGAGTCGTCACCATTGCTAGCACTGCAGGCCTCAAAGGTTACGCCTACACGGCGGCGTACGCGGCGGCCAAGCACGGAGTTATTGGCATGACCCGGTCACTTGCCCTTGAGCTGGCTGGCACAGGCGTTACCGCCAACACAGTTTGCCCAGGGTTTACCGACACCGACATTGTACAATCATCAATCAAGAACATTGTCGAAAAAACAGGCCGTAGCGAAAAAGAAGCCCTTGAAGCCCTGACCAAACACAATCCGGAAAAACGACTCATTGCGCCAGAAGAAGTGGCAGACACCGTCCTGTGGCTCGCGGGTGAGCGCGCCAGCGCCATCAACGGCCAAGCCGTCGCCGTTGCCTGCGGGGAGATCATGTAATATGGCAAATCATCCATCCATTTCTACTGTTGAACAAGATGCACTGCGCACGTGGCTGAAACTTCTGGGCACCAGCAACCTGATTCGCAAGACACTGCAGTCGCGCCTGAGCGCCGGATACGGCGTGTCCCTGTCGCGCTTCGACGTGCTGGCAAACCTCTACCGCGCGCCCGAAACAGGTGTGCGGCTGTCAGATCTGTCGAAACAGCTGATGGTCTCAAACGGCAACGTCACCCAGGTCATGACCCCTCTCATCAAGGAAGGCTATGTGGAGCGTACGCCCTGTGCCCAGGATGCACGCGCAGCCACTGCCCGCCTCACCAAAGAGGGCAGGACGCTGTTTGAAAAAATGGCCACAGACCACGCATCGTGGGTCGGCGAAATCTTCGCCAATCTGTCACCTGACGACCACAAGCAAGTCGCAAATCTGCTGGACAAGCTTGATCAGACCAAGCTGAACCAGGACTGAGAGGATAGACCATGAACCCTGAAAGCTTTAAGCCCCAACATTTCCTTTGGCACTTCGATGGTGGAGTAGGCACCGTGACGCTGAATCGTCCGGACCGCATGAACCCATTGACGTTCGAGAGCTACGCCGAGATGCGCGATATGTTCCGTGAACTCGTCTATGTGCCTGAGGTGAAAGCCATTGTTGTCACAGGCGCTGCAGGAAACTTCTCGTCCGGCGGCGACGTACATGAAATCATTGGTCCGCTTGTGGAAATGGACATGCCGGGACTTCTGAAGTTCACGCGGATGACTGGCGATCTGGTCAAGGCCATGCGGAACTGCCCGCAGCCGATCATTGCAGCTGTCGACGGCATCTGCGTCGGCGCGGGGGCAATTATGTCCATGGCGTCTGACCTGCGCATCGCCACACCTGACGCCAAGACAGCCTTCCTCTTTAACCGGGTTGGCCTGGCGGGCTGCGACATGGGGGCATGCGCCATCCTCCCCCGCATCATCGGCCAGGGCCGCGCGTCGGAACTGTTGTTCACCGGGCGCACCATGGGTGCCGAAGAAGGCGAGCGCTGGGGCTTTTTCAACAAGCTGAGCACAAAAGCCGACCTGATGAAGGACGCCCAGGACATGGCCGCAAGGCTGGCTTCCGGCCCAACCTTCGCCAACGGAATGACCAAAAACCAGCTGAATATGGAATGGGACATGAGCTTGGATACCGCCATTGAGGCCGAAGCCCAGGCCCAGGCCATCTGCATGCAAACCAAGGACTTCGAACGTGCCTACCATGCGTTCGTGGCCAAGAAAAAACCGGCATTCGAGGGCGACTGATGAAACCCATGAAAACAGACCGCAGCTTCCTGGCGTGGCCGTTCTTTGACGACCATCACCGCACGCTCGCGGACGAACTGGACGCATGGGCGGCGAGCGCCCTGCCCGCAATTGTAGATACGGAAGAAGCCCACCTGAATGTGGATGGCACCTGCCGCGCACTGGTGAAAGCGCTGGGAGACGGCGGCTGGCTTCGGTACGCGGTGCCGAAGGCCTTTGGCGGCATGTTCGAAACCCTCGACGTGCGCTCGCTGTGTATCATCCGCGAAACACTGGCGCGGCATTCCGGCCTTGCCGATTTCGCCTTCGCCATGCAAGGGCTCGGCTCGGGCGCCATCACGCTGGCGGGCTCCGACGCCATCAAATCGGCTTACCTGCCGGCCGTGGCAGCCGGTGAAAAGATCGCGGCCTTCGCGCTCACCGAACCCGAAGCAGGGTCGGATGTGGCGGCGCTCGGTTCCACCCTCAAGGACGCCGGCGGCGAATTCAGCCTGTCCGGTGAAAAGACCTATATCTCCAACGGCGGCATCGCCGATTTCTACTGCGTTTTCGCCCGCACCGGCGAGGCACCGGGCGCTCGCGGCCTCTCCGCCGTGGTGGTGGACGCGGATACGCCTGGCCTTGAGATTGCTGAGCGGATTGAGGTGATCGCCCCGCACCCGCTGGCGAAGCTGTTCTTCCAGGGTTGCCATGTGCCGCAGGAAAACCTGCTGGGTGCCCGCGGCGCTGGCTTCAAGCTGGCGATGGCAACGCTGGATATCTTCCGCTCTACCGTTGGGGCAGCCGCGCTTGGATTTGCCCGACGCGCACTTCATGAAGCGCTGACACGCACCGGCGAACGCCAGCTGTTTGGCGCCCCGCTCGCAGACCTGCCGATCACGCAGGAACGCCTGGCCGAGATGGCGCTCGATATCGATGCCAGCGCCCTCCTTATATATAGGGCTGCCTGGACCAAGGACAGCGGCGCTCCAAGAGTGACCCGGGAAGCCGCAATGGCCAAGCTGCATGCCACAGACCAGGCCCAGCTTGTGATCGACAAGGCGCTGCAGATGTTCGGCGGCATGGGCGTGACCAAAGGCGTCAAGGTTGAGGAATTATACAGGGAAATCAGGGCCTTGCGCATATATGAGGGCGCGTCAGAGGTTCAGAAACTGGTGATCGCCAGGCAGCTGTTGTCAGAGTAGGAAGCAAGCCTATTGGGGACTGGGGAGGCCCAAAATGATGTTTGATAGTGCCCATAGTGACCATTTTACCCGGGACAATCTGCCCGATGAGGCAGACTGGCCGGACCTGCTATTCGAGCTGCCCGAGCTGCAGTATCCGGAGCGGTTGAATGCAGCCAGGGAACTGCTGGCGGGGGGAAAGACAGCCGCACCTGCCATCCTGTGGTCGGGCGGCGCCTGGACATACGCAGACCTGACCGCCAAAGCAAACCGTATTGCCAACGCGCTCAAGCATGACTTGGGCCTTGTGCCCGGAAACCGTGTTCTACTGCGCGGCCGCAACACGCCCATGATGATCGCCGCCTGGTGCGGCGTGCTGCTGGCAGGCGGCGTGGCGGTGACCACCATGCCGATGCTGCGCGCGCCTGAGCTGGTGACCATCTGCGATAAGGCTGAAATTGCGCTGGCACTAAGCGAAAATGGTTTGATGGACGAGCTGAAAGCCGCCCAAAAAAGCACCCGGACGCGGCTGCGCACGGTTGGTTTCGGCGACGAAGGCGCGGAACTGGAAGCTCTGATGGCCCACGCCAGCGACCGGTTTGAGGCGGTCGCGACCGCACAGGATGATGTGGCACTGCTGGCTTTCACGTCCGGCACCACCGGGCAGCCCAAGGCCTGCATGCATTTCCACCGCGATGTGCTGGCGATGGCCGACGGCTATGCCCGCCATATTCTGGAGCCCACTGCGGATGATGTCTTCTGCGGCTCCCCGCCGATCGCCTTCACCTTCGGGCTGGGCGGGCTGGTGGTGTTCCCGGCGCGCTTTGGTGCTGCAGTTGCCCTGCCGGATGCGCCCACCCCGCAAGCCATGCTGGCGTGCGTCCAGAAGCATAAGGTGACCATGATGTTCACCGCGCCCACGGCCTACCGCGCCATGCTGGGCGAGCTTGAGAATTTCGACACCTCGAGCCTGCGGGCTTGCGTTTCCGCCGGTGAAACATTGCCCAAGGCCACATGGGACGAATGGTTCAAGCGCACCGGGCAGAAACTGATGGACGGCATCGGCGCCACCGAAATGATCCATATTTTCATCTCTGCGCGCGAGGAAGACATCCGCCCCGGCTGTACCGGCAAGGCTGTGCCCGGTTATCAGGCCTGCCTGTTGGATAAGAACGACAACATCCTGCCCCCGCCCGCCGAAGGGCGGCTGGCCGTGAAGGGCCCCACCGGTTGCCGCTATATGGCTGACGACCGGCAGAAGAATTATGTGGTGAAGGGCTGGAACGTCACAGGCGACACATATGCGCAATCCGAGGACGGCTATTTCACCTTCATTGCCCGGTCTGACGATATGATCATCTCGTCGGGCTACAATATTGGCGGGCCGGAGGTGGAAGCCGCGCTTTTGACCCACGACGCGGTGGCCGAATGCGCGGTGATCGGCGTGCCGGACGCAGACCGTGGCCAGATCGTGAAGGCCTTCGTGGTGCTGGCGGACGGCATGACCGCATCGGACGGTCTGGTTGGTGAGCTGCAAGTGCATGTCAAAAACACCATCGCACCTTATAAATACCCCCGGGCAGTTGAGTTCATAGATGAACTTCCCAAAACCCAGACCGGCAAGGTGCAGCGCTTCAAGCTGCGCGAATCCTGAAATAGGACGAGCGGCCTCAAGAATGGACCCTGAAACGAGTTCAGGGTGACGTCACATTTTGGCTTAAGCCCCATAGGCGATGCTGTCATGCTGAACTTGTTTGGCGTACCGCCAGCTTCGCAAACAGCATCCATGAACACCATCTGCAACGAAAAAGGCCGGGACATGCCCGGCCTTCTGGAATTCTGTTTATCAAGCCCGCCCTAGGTTGGGCTGCCCGCCTGCGATGGGTTCGGCTCAACGATGATCGGCACGATCGGAGTCGTCGGAATGCGAGGGCGTGGCGGAACAACTGTCCGGCGCGTGACCGTGCGGCGCACGACAGGGGTCTGCGTAGACCCTTGCTGCTGCCCGCCTGCCTGCTGGCCACCAGTCTGTTGATTATTGCCACCAAGTTGCCTCACTGTCGTTGGCCCGTTGACATAGCCGATCTGGAAGTCTGCTGACGAGCTCATCGCAACGGTAACCTGAATGTTGGACGCCGCAGATGGGTCCGTGCTTTGAAGGTTGGTAACAACCTGCATCAAACCAGCACCCGTTGCCTGTATGGTCGCCGTTGACAACCCAGGCGTACTGCTCACTTTGGCTGAAACGCGCTTGGCTGCGGCGGCAGGGTTGGACGAATTCTGCACGATGGATGCGATCTGCTCTGTAATTTGATCTGCGGTCAGCGCGGTGTTTGCCAGCACTGCATCAATGGCTGCGTCAACGCTTGCCTGCTCTGCCGCAGGCAGCGTAGCAGTCGACTGGGCTTCCGCCTGATTCATAAAACTGGTTGGTGCAACGATTGGCGCCCCAAGCACCAAACCGAAAGCTGCGATAACAATTGCCAGACGCATAATCCCGCTCCACAAATAAAATTCCCTGCCCTTGCGGGCATCTTTGGGCAAAGATATCTCACAAGCGTTAAGCAAATACAAATATCAGTTACAATTTTACCTAAAGTAAAACACGCCTTTAGCAGGCCAACACTCTGCCCGGCGAGGTGCGGCGCTTCCGCCTTCGCCAACCCTGACAATGCTGCCAGATTCGCCTTTCCAGCAATGGACGCTGAAACAAGTTCAGCATGACATGGAAGAACTGGCCACGCCCTTTACACCCGTCCTCACCCTGAACTTGTTTGGCGTGCTGCCAGCTTCGCAAACAGGGTTCATCTGGAAAACCACCAAAATCTATATAACAAAAAAGGCCGGGACATGCCCGGCCTACTGGAAATCTTTTTATCAACCCAGCCTTAGGTTGGGCTGCCCGCCTGCGACGGGTTCGGCTCAACAATGACCGGTATGATCGGAGTCGTCGGGATGCGTGGCCGTGGTGGAACAATTGTCCGGCGCGTGACCGTGCGGCGCACGACAGGGGTCTGCGTGGAGCCAGTCTGCTGCCCGCCTGCCTGCTGGCCACCAGTCTGTTGATTATTGCCACCAAGTTGCCTCACTGTCGTTGGCCCGTTGACATAGCCGATCTGGAAGTCTGCTGACGAGCTCATCGCAACGGTCACCTGAATGTTGGACGCCGTAGATGGGTCCGTGCTTTGAAGGTTGGTAACAACCTGCATCAAACCGGCGCCCGTTGCTTGTATGGTCGCCGTTGACAACCCAGGTGTACTGCTCACTTTGGCTGAAACGCGCTTGGCTGCGGCGGCAGGGTTGGACGAATTCTGCACAATGGTTGCGATCTGCTGCGTAATTTGATCTGCGGTCAGCGCGGTGTTTGCCAACACTGCATCAATCGCCGCGTCAACGGTAGCCTGCTCTGCCGCAGGCAGCGAAGCAGTCGTCTGGGCTTCCGCCTGGTTCATGAAACTGGTTGGCGCAACGATTGGCGCCCCAAGCACCAGACCGAAAGCCGCGATAGCAATTGCCAGACGCATAATTTTGCTCCTTCAAAGGCAACATCATTCAGTAAAAACTGAATCGATAAATATAATTAGCGCCAATTTTACATAATTTGTTCGGGTGGTCAAACCACTAGCGTTAAAAAACCCTTAATTGGTGCAATCTGTTGCGTAATTGTAACGCCATGGTGTGGCGCCGCGGCTGCCGACGCCCACCTGAAGCGCCCCGTGCCCATTGGACCACACCTCAAATACCGCGAGTCGCCGGGCTCAAGGTCGGACTTGCTGGAAATTTAATTTAGTGCTAAAATAAATCAAATCATTGACCAGCTCAGGGAACAATCATGGCAACCTTTGTCCGCACCAGGAAAATACGCTTCGCGCACACGGACGCGGCGGGCATTGCCTTCTATCCGCGCTATTTCGGCATGATGAATGATTTTATTGAAGACTGGTTCGGCGACGGGCTGGGGTTCGATTTCAAGCATCTGCATATTGACGAAAAGCGCGCCGTGCCCACCGTGCATATCGAGGCTGATTTCATCGGCGCCAGCCACATGCACGACGAACTGTCGTTCGCGCTCGCGGTCACCAAGATTGGCCGCAGCAGTGTGCATCTGCGCATCCATGCGACATGTGCGGGCGAGGACCGCTTCCGCATGACATTCGTGATCGCCCATATGGATATGGAAATCGGCAAAAGCCTGCCCTGGCCTGATGACATGCGCGCCGCCATGGAGAAATGGTTGGCACCAACAGGAGACCCATCATGAGAATTTTGCTGCCTGAAGGCTGGCCGCGCCCCAGCGGCTATTCGAACGGCGTGGCGGCCGAGGGCCGCATGGTGTTTGTGGCGGGGCAAGTGGGCTGGACGCCAGACATGGTGTGGGAATCCGAGGATTTCCTGGGCCAATACCGGCAGACGCTTTTGAACACGCTGGCCGTGCTTAAGGAAGCCGGCGCGGGGGCGGAGCATATTGTGCGCATGACCTGGTATGTCACCAGCCGCGACGAGTATCTCGCGAACCTGCGCGGCATGGGCGCCATCTGGCGTGAATGCATGGGCAAGAACTATCCCGTCATGGCGTGCGTAGAGGTTTCCGGCCTGATGGAAGAAAAGGCCAAGATCGAGATTGAGACCACGGCAGTGCTGCCGCCAAATGAGGGATGAACCATGAAAATCACGGTAATCGGCGGTGGCCCGGGCGGGCTTTATTTCGCGCTTCTGACCAAGAAGGCACGGCCGGATTTCGACATTGAGATTTTTGAACAGAACAAGGCCAACGACACCTTCGGCTTCGGCGTGGTGTTCTCCGACGAGACGCTGGACGAATTTTTTGCCGCAGACCCAGAAAGCTATGACCTGATTCGTGACCAGTTCGCCTACTGGCAGGACATCGTGGTGGAAAAAGACGGCGAACGCACCATCATCGGCGGCAACGGTTTTGCCGGTTGTTCGCGCTTCACGCTGCTGGAGATCCTGCAAAAACGCTGCAGCCAGGTGGGCGTGAAACTGAATTTCGAGACGGCTGTCGATATCGATAATCTGGAGGCCCAGTTCAGTGGCAGCGATATGATCATCGCCGCCGACGGCATTGGCAGCCGCATCCGCGAAAAATATGCGGATGGGTTCGAACGAAGCGTAGAGAACCGCCGCAACCATTTCACATGGATGGGCTCCACCAAACCACTCGACGCCTTCACCTTTTTCTTCAAGGAAATACCAGAGGGCCATTTCTGCGCCCACACATACCAGTATGAAGAAGGCCGCTCCACCTGGGTGATCGAATGCACGCCCGAGACGTTCGAGGCTTGCGGCTTCGAAGGCATGAGCGAAGAAGAAAGTGCGCGTTTCCTCGAAGGCGTGTTTGCGGACGAACTCGCGGGCCACGGCCTGATCATCAACCGTTCCATCTGGCGGCAGTTCCCGCGCGTGCGCTGCGGCAGGTGGAATGTGGGCAAGATCGCCATCCTTGGCGACGCCAAGGCCAGCGCGCATTGGTCCATCGGCTCCGGCACCAAGCTGGCGATGGAATGCGCCATCGGGCTCAGTGAAGCGGTGCTGGAGAACGCAGGCGATGTGCCTGCGGTGATGGACGCCTATGAAGACAAGCGCCGCACGCCGGTGGAGATCATCCAGCACGCGGCGGATGTGAGCCTCAGGTGGTTCGAGAATATGCCGCGCCACTGGAAGTTGCGCCGCTATGAGTTCGCCTTTTCGCTGATGAGCCGGTCGAAAAGCATCACATGGGACAATGTGGACCTCAGGGACCCTGAGTTCCTGGCGCGTGTGGAGGATGAATATTATGCGTCGCTGCCCGCTGACGCCCGCCCGGCGAACGGCAAGCGCCCGACACCCATGTTCACACCCTACAGCTTACGCGGCATGACGCTCAGTAACCGCGTGGTGGTGGCGCCGATGGCGCAATATTCTGCGGTGGACGGCATGCCCACTGACTGGCACAGGGTGCATCTGGGCGCACGCGGCCTTGGCGGCGCCGGCCTTGTGTTCACGGAAATGACCTGCCCCGCGCCCGACGCCCGAATCACCGACCACTGCCCCGGCCTGTGGAATGACGCACAGGAACGCGCCTGGAAGGATATCGTTGATTTCATTCACGAAAATTCAGGCGCCAAAGTCTGTATGCAACTGGGGCACGCGGGCCGGAAGGGCTCGACCAAACACCCGAAGCATGGCTCTGACCTGCCAAAGGATGAGGGCAATTGGCCGCTTGTGAGCGCCTCTGCGATCCCGTTCAAGGAAGGTGTGAACGCAGTGCCCGAGGCACTGGACCGGGACGGCATGGACCGGGTGAAAGCCGAGTTCGTCGACGCCACCGAACGCGCCGCGCGCGCGGGCTTTGACATGATTGAACTCCACGGCGCCCACGGCTATCTGATCGCCAGCTTCCTGTCGCCGCTGACAAACACGCGGGACGACGCCTATGGCGGGTCTGCCGCGAACCGTGCGCGCTTTCCGGTTGAGGTGTTTGAAGCCATGCGGGCCGTATGGCCCGCGGATCGTCCCATGTCCGTACGGCTGTCAGCGTGGGACTGGGCCGAGGGCGGCGTGAACTGGGATGACCTGCGCGTTATCTCTGAGGCTTTCAAGAACGCCAGCGCCGACCTGATCGACGTCTCGTCGGGCCAGACCGTGCCGCACCAGAAGCCGGTCTATGGCCGCATGTATCAGGTGCCCTTCTCCGAATTCATCAGGCATGAAGTGGGCACACCCACGATGACCGTCGGTGCCATCACCCAGCCCGAACAGATCAATATGATTTTGGCCGCAGGCCGCGCAGACCTTGTGGCGCTGGCCCGTCCGCACCTCAATGACCCGGCCTTCACCAGGGCAGCCGCCGGGCACTATGGCGTCACCGACCCCCATTGGCCGCTCCAATATTCCACGGGTGTCGGGCAGATGCTTCGGGAAGCCGAGAAAGAAAACGACAAGGCGCGTGAAACCGCGCTAAAGCTGCGCCCCGCCAGGCGACATTATGTGAAGGCCAAGTAAAGGCTTGTAAGGACTGTCAAATCCCTTAAACAATAGGGCGCTAGTAATGGCGCCCTATTGTCACCCCAAGGCCAAATAGCGCCCCAAGGAATGAGATGGTCATGAAAGTTCTTGTCACCGGCGTCGCCGGCTTTATCGGCAGTCATGTAAGCCTCGCCCTGCTGGCGCGCGGCGACAAGGTTGTCGGGCTTGATAACCTCAATGACTATTATGATGTCAGCCTCAAGGAAGCCCGACTTGACCGGGTGCGGGCCGCGGGCGGTGAGCGCTTCACTTTTGTGAAGATGAACCTCGAAGACCGCGAGGGCATGGCCAAATTGTTCGCGAATGAGAAGTTTGATGGCGTAATCAACCTGGCGGCGCAAGCGGGCGTGCGCCACTCGCTTGAGGCGCCGTTCGACTATATCGACAGCAACATCACCGGCTTCCTGACGGTACTGGAAGGCTGCCGCCACACAGACGTGAAGCATCTGGTATATGCCTCCACCAGTTCGGTCTACGGCGCCAACACCAACATGCCTTTTTCCGTTGAGAACCCGGCAGATCACCAGGTCGCGCTTTACGGCGCCACCAAGCGCGCGAACGAACTGATGGCCCACAGCTACAGCCATCTGTTCGGCATTCCCACCACCGGGCTGCGGTTCTTCACCGTTTATGGCCCCTGGGGGCGGCCGGATATGGCGCTGTTCCTGTTTACCAAAGCGATCCTTGAAGGTAAGCCGATCGACGTTTTCAATGGCGGCCAACACAGGCGCGATTTCACCTATATCGATGATATCGTCCGCGGTGTTGTGGCTGTGCTCGACACCCCGGCGAAGCCCGATCCGGATTGGGATAGCGCCAACCCATCGCCCCAGTCCTCGAACGTGCCCTGGCGCATCCATAATATCGGCGGCGGCCAGCCAGTGGAACTGATGCGTTTCATCGAGCTTCTCGAAGAAGCTCTGGGCATGGAAGCCAAGAAGAATTTCCTGCCGATGCAGCCAGGCGATGTGCCGGAAACCAGTGCCTCGGTTGAAACCCTTGTCGCAGCGACGGGCTACAAGCCGGACACACCGGTTGAAGTGGGCGTCCGGAATTTCGTCACCTGGTACCGTGATTTTTATGGGGTGTAGGTGCGGCCTGCATTTCTGACGCCTCCACCAGTTCATTTCGCCACTGCAGGGCCGCCACAAACTGGCGCGCGACCTCATCCCAGTCATATTTGCGGGCAAAGGCCGCGCACGCCGAACGGTCCCGCGTAAGCGCTTCCTCGATTGCCGCTGCCAAATCGTCTGACAGAGCCGCAATGGGCTGGCGCCAGCCCTCAAACGGGCCGGTGCCGTCAGCGCCCAGCACATCCAGCGGCCCCTGCACGGGATAGGCCGCGACAGGCGTACCGCACGCCAGTGCTTCGATCATCACAAGCCCGAAGGTGTCGGTTTTGCTGGGGAAGACAAACACGTCAGCGGAGGCATAGGCCCGCGCCAGGTCAATACCGAATTTGGGCCCCAGGAATTTGACGGCTGGGTAAGCCGCCTTGAGCTTCGCCATCGCCGGGCCGTCCCCGACCACCACTTTGGTGCCAGCGGCTTTTGTTTCGAGGAAGGCTTCGATGTTCTTTTCCACGGCCACGCGGCCCACATAAAGCTGTACCGGGCCTTCAAAGTCCCATTCTGCCTTGCCGACACCGTCGTGGAATTGGGATGCGTCCACGCCGCGAGTCCAATTGACGATATTCTTGAAGCCTTTGGCCTTCAGCTGCTCCCTGACCGTGGGTGTCGCCACCAGAACCCCGCTCCCGGCTGCGTGAAAGCGCCGGAAAATGGGATACAGCAGGTCCGCGCTCAGGGGTGTGCGTGCCGCGACATATTCCGGGAAGGCTGTGTGATAGGCAGTGGTGAAGGGAACCTTATGCTTGATACACCATCGCCGGGCTGTCCATCCGATTGGGCCCTCCGTGGCGATATGCACGGCATCAGCGTCAATACGCGCCATCAGTTTGGGCAGCTTCCAGCAAGCGTCCAGCGCCAGTGGTATTTCCGGATAGGTGGGGCACGGCATGGTTCGAAACCACTTGGGTGTCACCATATGGACCCGGTGACCCTGCGCCTTCAGTTTTGACCGGAGTGTTTCCAGTGTGCGCACAACCCCGTTCACCTGGGGCGCCCAGGCGTCGGTGACGATGCAGATCTTGCGACCGGGCCTTGCCACGCGCTATTCCGCCGCCACAGGCAGGGGCGCGTCGGGCTTGCCGCGGCCTTTCCTAGTCCTGCGTCCACCTGCCTTATCCGCCCGGGCCCGTACTTCATCGGCCCAGTGCAAAATCTCGAAGGCGCCGTCCATGCGCTCCACCAGCGCGGTGCAGCTTTCAACCCAGTCACCGTCGTTCATATATTCGGTTTTGCCGAAGAAGCGCCGCTCGGCATGGTGGATATGGCCACAGATCACGCCGTCCACGCCCATGCGCTCGGCTTCCGTCGCCACGGCCTCTTCATACTTGCCGATATATTCAACCGCGTTCTTGACCTTGTGCTTCAGGTAGGACGACAGCGACCAGTAGGGATACCCAAGCCTGTGGCGCGCCCAGTTAACCATGGTGTTGAGGCGGAGCAGCATCACATAGGCATGGTCGCCGAGATGCGCGAGCCATTTGGCATATTTCACCACGCCGTCGAATTTGTCGCCGTGCAGCACCCAGTAGCGCTTGCCGTTCAGGGCTTGGTAAATTGTTTCATCCGCGATCTCTACCCCCGCCATATTGTAGCCCTCAAACCCCCTGAGGCCTTCGTCGTGGTTGCCGGGAATATAGATCACTTGCGTGCCGTGCTTGGCCATCTTCAAGACCCGGCGGATCACGTCATTGTGGGTCGTGTCCCAGTACCAGCGAGATTTGAGCTGCCATCCGTCGATAATATCGCCCACCAGGAACAGTTTGTCGCAGGTCATGGACTTGAGGAAATCAAGCAGCAGGTCGGCCCGCGCAGCCTTGGTGCCCAGATGCGTGTCGGACACAAACACCGCCCGGTAATGCGGTTTTTTCAGATAGCGGGGTTGAGGACCTCCGGCGGATGGATCGGGTTGGGAGGAAGGGAAACCGCCGGAGGGCTCAAAGTGCTTGGGGTTCGGCTCCGAAAGCTTTTCAAGAGCTTCGGACACGAGAGGAAAAAGAAGTGTCTGTTCAGTCTTTTTCATGGCCGCTTTATGCGTGCCAACCGTGACACTCATGTTGCAGCCATGTGACTGTTTTATTGTATTTACACTCCGGCCTTATGATCAGACTCTGAGCCGACTCAGCGAGTCGGCCCTTTGTCACAGTCTTGACGCAGCTTCCCGAATGGCTTTGCGGATGCGTCCATAGGTGCCGCAACGGCAGATGTTCCCCGCCATGGCGGCGTCGATGTCCGCGTCGTCCGGGTTTGGCGTATCAGCAAGGAGGGCCGCGGCGGACATCAGTTGCCCGGCCTGACAGTAGCCACACTGGGCCACATTCAATTCGGCCCACGCATCCCTGAGCGCTGCCATTTCCCGCCCTTTTATGGCTTCAAGGGTCACAACCTCCATACCTTCTGCGTCTGCAAGCTGGGTCTGGCAGGCCCGCACCGGCACGCCGTCCAGATGGACAGTGCAGGCGCCGCACAGGCCCTGCCCGCAGCCATATTTGGTGCCCGTAAGGCCAAGCGTGTCGCGCAGCGCCCACAAAAGCGGCATGTCTTCCGGCAGGTCCAGACTGACCGACCTTCCATTGATTTTTAGGGCTACACTCATGTCAAACCTCACTCAATTGATCGCCGATCGGCAGTTTCCGGATGCGTTTGCCGCCTTTTGCCCGGGCCAGAGCGTTCAATAGCGCTGGTGTCACTGACGGCAGCGGCGGTTCGCCCATGCCGCCCGGGGCTTCATCATTTTCCATGATGGTGACGTGAATTTCTGGCGCTTCGTCCATGCGCATCAGGCGGTAGGTATCGAAATTCACATCGATAATCTGGCCATCCTCTACCCGGGTTTCGCCCCATAAAGCAGACGTGACGCCAAAGACCACTGACCCTTCAACCTGGGCGCGGACAGAATCGGGCGAGACGGCCAAGCCACAATCCACCACCGCCCAAACCCGGTGAACCTTCACGAGACCGTTCTCGACTGAGGCTTCCACAGCGTGGCCCACATAGGTAAACACATCCGTGTAGACATGACAGGCAATGCCAATGCCGTGTCCCTTTTCCGGCGCGACGGCCTGCATTACTTCATTCCGCAACCGCCCCAGCACAGCCTTCAGCCGCTTGGCAGAAACCGTACCCATGTCATTTGGGTAGGTTTCCACAGTAGTGTCCGCCGTCAGGAGCGACAGACGCAGGTCGAAGGGGTCGATGCCGCGCGCCAACGCATATTCGTCCATCGCACATTCGCTGGCAAAAGCATGGTGGTTATGGTGCGTTCCGCGCCACCAGTTCAATTGAACGGCATGGTTTGTGACATCATGCTGGCGCACCGACAGGGCACTGAACCGGTAAGGGATATCAATCGACCCCAGCGCGGCCGTCCAGTCATAGCCACGATGTTCCAGCTGCGCCGGGTCTTGCTGGGCATTGACGCTGAGCGTCGAATAGATGTGTTCGAACGCGGGCGCACCGCCAGCATCCCACATGCGTATATGGTGCCTGCTTGGCGGCCTGACGCCGCCCATGACCATGTCGTCTTCGCGGGTCAGCAGCAATTGGACCGGCCCCTTTGTCAGCGCCGCAATTTGTGCGGCCTCCACTGCATAGTCGCGCTCCAGCTTGCGCCCGAACGACCCGCCCAGAAGCGTGGTATAAACCGTAACATCCTCTTCCCGAAGGCCAATGGCTTCGGCAGCTTCGCGCGCCGTGAATGTGGCCATCTGCACCGGCCCCCAGATCAGGCATTTGCCGCCCTTTACCACAGCCGTGGCGTTCACCGGCTCCAGCGCGGCGTGCTGGGCCAACGGCATTTCATAGGTCGCCTCCACAAGAGGGGGCCTTCTGGGCAAAGCGCCTTCCGTGCGCACGTCAGCGCTTTCGCCTGCGAATGCTGCTTCGAGGTCACGCCGGATTGTGGTGGTGCTGACAGCCGCAAACGGGCCTGCATCATACTGAGCGTCCAGCGCGCCACGCCCGCGTATGGCAGCCCAACTGTTGGTCGCTATCACCGCGACCTTGTCACCGATCACATGCACTTCCTGGACACCAGGCACCGCAAGGGCAGCGTCTTTGTTGTGGGACGTCAGCATACCGTCGCGGGTACGCGGGCGCGCCATCACCGCGAATCTGAGGCCGTCCATACGCACATCAACGCCGTAGCGCGCTGTGCCGGAAAGGACCGCGTCTGTATCCAGACGGGCCCGCTTGGTGCCCATATAGCGGAAATTCTTGCGGTCCCTCAGTGGCATGTCTTCAGGCACGTCATATCCGGACGCCTTGGCCGCGAAGGCTTCCAGCTTGCCTGACCGGCCGCTGTGCGTGTGGCTGATCACGCCTTTGTCCACCGACACTTCAGCAACGGGCACCTCCCATGTTTCAGCGGCGGCGCGCAAGAGCATGGCGCGGGCAGACGCGAACAGGGGCCGCATGTAAATCCAGCGCCCCGGGATAGCAAAGCTGCCGCCGGTGCCGACGAAGCCAAACTTTGGGTGGGTGTCCGCCTGCCTGATCGTCATGGCATCCAGGTCCGCGCCCAGCTCATCCGCCATCATCATGGCAGTCGCCGTCAGGATATGCTGGCCCATTTCAGCCTTCTTGAGCCACAGCGTGACACCGTCCTTTTCGCTGATTTCAAGAAAGGCATTGGGGCTGAAGACTGGTGTTTCGCCCTCTGCCGAAACGGCCCCCAAGGACGCCAGCGTCAGCGTGGCGCCAGTTGCGCCCATCAGTTTGATCAGCGTCCGGCGGCTCATGCCGGGTGAAGAAATCTTGTCATGCATAATCTGCTGTCTCCGAAACGTCTTTTTAGCGTTTCAGAGAAGCTAGCTACCAGAAGTCCCCTGAAGCCAAGGCTTCGGGACAAATACGGGACAGATGGGACGAATGACGGAGTGGGCTATGCGGCCTGATCAAGGAAGCCGAGCGATGCCAGCGCCTGATCCCGGTAGGCGCGGCCGACAGGAATCGTGTGACCGCACTTCAACACCACAAGCGGATCGCCCTTTGCGTTACGCCTGAGGCCATCCACCGACCGCCGGTTCACCAGATAAGACCGGTGCAGGCGGAGGAAATCAGCTTCAGGCAGCAAGTCTTCCATCTCCTTCATGCTGGCGCGCATGATAAAGGCGTCGCCACCCGCGAACAGCTCGACATAATTGCGCGCGGCCTGCACCCAGTCGATCTGGTCTGCCGGCAGGCGCGTTTGAGTCTGGCCTTTTGAGACCGGCAAAGCTTCTGCGGGCTTTGGGGCAACAGCTTCGCGTGTGCTGGCGCTCAGGGCCACCGGGTCCATCAGCCAGAAAGCCAGCGCCACAAACAGAAGGTACGTGCCGCCCGCCACCGGCGCCATATGGTAAAAGGCGCGGACAAGGGGCCAGGGCTCGGCGTCACCAAGGTGAACAAGAAACGCAAAAAGCCCGGCGCCGATCATGGCAACCGGCGCTGCGGCGATGATCCCGACTGCCAGGGAGGCGCGGCGTTCCACCCACCGCACCACCATGAAGCAAAGGGGCAACAACAGGGGCCAGGCGCCCCATTTGGTCAAGGCCCACTTGAACGCCACATCAGGCGCAAATTCATAACTGTCCATAACAAGGCCGTGGGCCAGACAGTAAGCCATCGCCGCCAGGAAAATCCCGGCCCAGGCCAGAACCATGCGGCGGTAAAAGCCACCCTTGGGTGCCTGAAGCGTGAATTCGATTTTGGCTGGCCGGTTTGTCATGCGGTCATTCTGTCGAAAATCCAGGGCATCGTCCACGCCCTTTGCGACGGGCAGTTTAAGCAATTGGTTTAAAAACCATGCGAAACACATGACACCGGAGCGCGGCGGTGCCATAAAATCCGACACGTCTTCAAAGGGGAAACTTATGAGGTCATTTCTTGCCAAACTGTGCCTTTTGGTCTGTATGCTCGCGCCAGCTGCCCACGCGCAGGATGACACCAGCCCTGATCAAGCCAAGGCGCTGGCGCTGGAATATAACAAGCGCATGAACAAGATGCTGAGCGCCGGGTCCACGCCCGCGGACGTGGATAACCTGTTCGCGCTCTATTCAGACGATTTTGTCTATAATCACCCAGGTCAGGGTGACGTGTATGACACCCAGTATCTTTACAATAACTCGGTGAAATATGCGAAAGCCGGTCACTTCGACGGCAGCTACCAACAGCAGATCACCCGGATGATTGTCGGCAAGAACGGCGTAGTGCTTGAGTGGGTCGTACCCGGCAGCGACGGCAGCACCCGCATGACGCTGATTGAGACGCGCGCGGACAAGATCATCCACATCAAGGAATTCTGGTAAGCCTCACGCTTCCTTCCAAAGAAAAAGAGGCCGGCCCCGATTGGGACCGGCCAAGAAACACCTGCGGATAAGGCAGATGTGAGGGACAAACTGTAAGGCTTACTCAGCAGCCTTGAATTGGGGCGACCCAGTGCTTGGTTGGGTCATCAGCTCGTAAGCCGGGGTTGTCAGGAACTCGGCCAACTCATCCTTGAAGACAAGGTCGAGGAACAGTCGACCGGCCTCAGCCAGCCGACCGTCCTCAAAGTTGGTAGGGCCTAAGAACTCTCTGAGTTTCACCATCTCGTCTGCATAGAGATCGCGAACCAAATCTTGGGTAACGGTGCGGCCATCATCCAGCGTTGCACTAAGCTTCAGCTGCTGCCAAATCTGCGTGCGGCTGATCTCGGCTGTGGCGGCATCTTCCATCAGGTTATAAAGCGGCACGGCACCACGGCCCGTCAGCCACGCACCCAGATACTGGATACCAACCCGGATGTTTTCGCGCACCCCGTGTTCGGTGATTGTGCCGGTGTGCGGTGCCAGAAGCTCTTTCTGGCCGATCTCGATATCAAGCCGCGTGCGGTGAAGCTGGTTGGCCTGCGGCATCAGCCGGTCGAATACATCCCTTGCAACCGGCACCAGCGCCGGGTGCGCCACCCAGGTGCCGTCGTGGCCAAAAGCGGCTTCGCGGTCCTTGTCGGCGCGGACTTTCTCGAACGCGGCGGCGTTTGCGGCTTCATCGCCCTTGACGGGGATTTGCGCGGCCATGCCGCCCATGGCGTGAGCCCCTCGCCGGTGGCAGGTTTTGATAAGTAAAAGCGAGTAGGCTTTCAGGAAGGCCTCACCCATCGTCACCTGCGACCGGTCTGGCAAGAGATAGTCAGCATGCTTGCCGATTCTCTTGATGTAGCTGAAGATATAATCCCAGCGGCCACAATTTAGGCCGACAATATGATCCTTCAAGGCGTGGAGGATTTCGTCCATCTCGAAGGCGGCGGGAAGCGCTTCGATCAGAACCGTTGTCTTGATCGTGCCGTGCTCCAGCCCCAGGACTTCTTCTGTATAGGTAAACACATCGTCCCACAGCTTGGCCTCGAAGTGGCTTTCCATCTTGGGCAGATAGAAATAAGGGCCGGTGCCGCGGGCAAGCAGCGCCGAAGCGTTATGGTAGATATAAAGACCGAAATCGAACAGGCTGGCTGAGATGGGCTGGCCATTCAGTTCAGCATGCACCTCTGTCATGTGCAGCCCACGCGGGCGCACCTTCAGGGTCGCGGTCTGCTCATTCATACGGTATTCCTTGCCGGATTTCGGGTCCGTAAACTCAAGCCTGCCGCGGGCGTAATCCATCAGGTTGATCTGGCCGTCGATCATATTCTCCCAGGTGGGAGAGGACGCATCTTCGAAATCGGTCATAAACACGTTGGCGCCGGAGTTAAAGGCGTTGATCATCATCTTGCGATCAACCGGGCCGGTGATCTCAACACGGCGGTCCTTCAGGTCCTCGGGCGTGCCCAGGATTTTCCAGTCGCTCTCGCGAATGTCTTTTGTCTCGGGAAGAAAGTCAGGCAGCTCGCCGGCATCAAACCTTTTCTGGCGCACGGCGCGTGCTTCCATCAGGTCCGTGCGGCGGCCGCCGAAACGGGTTTCAAGGTCAGCAACAAACGCCAGCGCGTCGCCAGTGAGGACACGGGCATACAGGTCCTTCATGGGCGCGATGATATCGAGCGTGGGCTCAGTTGTGCGTTCCAGTGCTGCTGACATTTGATTTCCTCTCATCCGGCTGTCGGCTACCCTTTCGAGCAACTTTCTTGCGTTCAGCAGCATTCATATTTCATATTATTTCACTCATTCAAACAACAATTGATACAAAAAGTGTTCCAATGTATGGTTCTGTAAATGTCAAAATGTTTATATGTAAATTTTGTAAAATTCAGGATTGACCATGGTTGAGAACGCCACCAAGAAGATTTTCGCGGGTCCGCGCATCCGGCGCCTCAGGCGCGAACGCGGCCTGAGCCAGGGCCAGATGGCCGCCGAACTGGGCTTCTCGACAAGCTATCTCAACCTGGTGGAGCGCAATCAACGTCCTGTTTCCGCACAGTTTTTGCTGCGGCTCGCTGAAGTGTATGACGTTGAACTGACAGCGTTCGCGGGCACGGACGAGGCTAGAGCTTTCGCGGACCTCAGTGAGATCCTCGCCGACCCCATGTTCAAGGGCATTGGCCTGTCGCGCGGCGAAATGCAGGACATGGCTGATGCCGCCCCGAAGGCCGTGGAAGCCTTTACACTGATTTACAAGTCGTTCCAACAGGCCCGGCAGAACGCGACGGAGCTTTCAAGCCAGGTGGTCGAACGCGAGGGCGCGACACCTGAATCAATCTTCCCCGTCGATGAAGTCAGGGACTTTATCCACGACCATAAAAACTACTTTCCCGAGCTGGATGAGGCGGCTGAGGCCACACACGAGGAACTGGGCCTGCAGCGCGACGACGCCTTCATGGTGCTTTCGGGCCGGCTCGATGAAGAGCACGGCATTCGGGTGCGCATCATGCCGCATGAGGTGATGCCCGAAACCCTGAGGCATTTCGACTTCCACCGCCGCCAGTTGTTGATTTCAGAAATGCTGGACCAGAGCGCGCGTGTATTCCAGCTGGCGTTCCAGCTGGCGATGCTGGAGTTCAAGCCGATGATCCAGCGAATCAGCGACACCCACACCTGGCAAACGGAAGAAGCCCGGCGGCTGGTGCGCATTTCGCTCGCCAACTATTTCGCCGGCGCCCTTCTGATGCCCTACACGCGCTTCCTCGGCGACGCCAAGATACTGAAATATGACATTGAGCACTTGGGTCGGCGCTATAACACCAGTTTCGAGCAGGTCTGCCACCGGCTGACGACGTTGCAGCGCCCGGGTGAACGCGGCGTGCCCTTTTTCTTCATCCGGGTGGACAAAGCCGGGAATGTCTCCAAGCGTTTCTCAGCCGGGCGCTTCCACTTCTCGCGCTTCGGCGGCACCTGCCCCTTGTGGAACGTGCATGACACCTTCGCCTATCCCGGCCGCATCGCCACCCAGATCATCCAGATGCCGGACGAGACCACCTATTTCTCGGTCGCCCGTACCGTCCGGCGCGTGGGTGCCGTTTACGGCCAGGTGGACCAGCAATTGGCCATCGGGCTCGGCTGCGACATTGCCTATGCCCGAGAACTGATCTACGCCAAGGGCCGCGACCTTGAAAATCTGGACACCACCCCTGTCGGCCCCAACTGCCGCCTGTGCGAACGCCCCGCCTGCCCGCAGCGCGCCAACCCGCCGCTGACCAAGGCGCTGGTGCTCGACGAACGCTCACGCGGTATCTCCGCCTACCGCTTCGCCCAAGAGTAATCATTCCATCCATGCCGCAGGGCTGGAGCCAAAGCAGCAGGCAGGCGTGTTCCATCCGAGTGTTGCGTCGCCCACCTTGAGGGGGGACCCGAGCCGGTAGGCTGAGCCCCAGACGGTGGCCTCCACATTCGTGGCATAGTCATCCGCCTCGACGCCCTCAATCGGCATGTCCGCCTCCACTGCCGGACTGTCCACCAGCAGCTTCGCCGTGCGGGCCAGTGACAGGCGGGTATCGCGGACGGCCTCACCTCTGGCCACGTTCGCCAGCGACCGGATCGCCGCCGCCGCCATCAGATAACCGGTCGCGTGGTCAAGCGCCTGTACCGGCAAGTGTAACGGCTTCTCGCTTCCAGCCCAGGTCATGCAGGCGTCCGATATGCCCGAGCTCATCTGCACCAGACTGTCGAAGCCCCGCCGCCCGGCCCACGGGCCGGTCCAGCCATAAGCGCACAGTGATACCTCAATCAGATGCGGCGCAACCGCGCGCCGCCAGTCTGCGCCCAATCCAAGGCCCTCAAGCGCCCCAGGGCGGTAGCCGTGAACAAGGATGTCAGCGCCGCGCAAGAGCTGTTCGAAGCTAGCCCTGTCATCCGCATCTTTTAGGTTAAGCCGAGCGCAGCGTTTGCCCAGCGTCACTTCGGGCTCGACATTGTCTTCCTGCCATCTGGGCGGATCAATCCGCAGCACCTCGGCACCGAATCCAGCGAGCGTGCGGGTAGCTACCGGCCCCGCAAGCACCCGCGTGAGATCGAGCACCTTCAGCCCCGCCAGCGGCCGTGCGGCTGTCCCAGCCCGGCTTTTCGCCTGTGGCGCCCGAGCCTGCCCCCAATGAATGAGAGATTCATCTGCAATCACCTGCCCCTGCGGATGCGCGTTCCATTCATCCGCCGTACGCATTGCTGCTCCGACACCGCCCGCCGCCACGATGGCAGCCTCGAGCTCATCCTTTCGCCACGCTCTAGCGGCGCGGTCAACGTCGACGCGGGTTTCGGCGACGCCAAGAACGCCGCAGGCTGCCGTCCGGTGATGCGGCAGGTTTGTGTGCAGCTTGATCCAACCATCCGATGTTCGGTAATCGCCAGCAATGGCATCCCACACGGGCGGCAGCTCCCAACCGATAGGGAACAGGGATTGCCGGAACCAGAGCGAGGCGAGACGCCTATTGACCACAACGTCCGGGCGCCTGCCCTCAATGCCGCTAGCATTCATCAGGTCAGCAAGTGCCACACCGACCGCGCCAACTGTGGCCTCAGCAAGGGTTGATACCGGAAAGCAGGAGGCATAGCGACCCCAGCCAATCACCTCTGGTTCGCCCGTCAAATCCAGCGCGTTATAGATGTCCTTCATGGAACCTCTGTAGCAGCCGCTGAGATGCCTCACAATATCCTGCCCGCTTTCCTGCGGCCGAAGCAAAGCACCATCTGAAGTTTTTATAGCTGCGCGTGGACATGCTTGTCGTCATGATCAACGAAACGCACGCGTCCGTATCGGCATGCAACCGGTAGCCCGCACCTTAAAAGCGCATTGCTCTTGTCGCTAAACGGGCATTATGCAATTATTGCGAAACATCAGGCAGAATGGAGACGGATATGACAGACACGACACCCCGCCACCAACCGCGCCAGGACGCAGACCGGCGCTCTGTCGTTCTTGTCTACATCCTGTTTCTGATCGGGCTCTGTACCGGCGGCCTCGTTTCGATCGCCGGCGCGATCATTGCCCATACCAAAAGCAATGAGGTCGCCAGGGTGTATCAAAGCCACCTGGACTATCAGATCCGCACCTTCTGGATGGGGCTTGTGATTGGTATTGTCGGCTCGCTCCTGCTGGTGGTCCTGATCGGTATTCCGATCCTGCTTGGCCTCTTTATCTGGACCCTGGTGCGCTGCATCAAAGGCCTGATGGCCGCCAACGACGGGCAGCCCATCGACAACCCCCAGACCATGCTGTGGTAAAGGGCACCTTTTCTGCCCTTCTGAACGAATATTTCAATACCTTGAAATAAAATTACCCTACCTCACATGTTGGAAAAGCTGGGCTTTTTCCACACGCGTAATTTTATGTCGCGTGTCGCTTTTTGAAAAAATCCGTTTGCAAGCGGGTGCGTCTATGCGTAGCGTGTGCCCGATTTTATACAATTGGCAGTCATATAAATATGAGCATCAGCGTACTCGACCTTTTCAATATCGGCATTGGCCCGTCTTCAAGCCACACTGTGGGCCCGATGAAGGCGGCAACGGAATTTGTCGAGGAGCTTGAAGCTGCCGACAAGCTGAAGAATGTCACGCGGCTTGCGGTAAAGCTTTATGGCTCCCTCGGCGCCACCGGGCGCGGCCACGGGTCTGATACTGCCGTGATGCTGGGGCTGATGGGCGAATGCCCGCGCGGTGTGGACGTGGAAACCATCCCGGCCATGGTTGAGGCGGTGCGCAAGTACCAGAAGATCAAGCTGATGGGTCACCACACCATCGACTTCCATGAAGATGACGACCTGCAGCTGCTGCCGCGCGAACAGCTGGAATTCCACCCGAACGGCATGGAATTCTGGGCCTACGACAAAGACGGCAATGAGCTGAACCGGTCAATCTATTATTCCATCGGCGGCGGTTTCATCGTGCATGAAAACGAGGCTGAAAAAGACAAGTTTGTTGAAGACAAGATCAAGCAGCCCTATCCGTTCAAGTCGGCGGAAGAGTTGCTGGCGCACTGCGAACGTACCGGTAAGCCCATCAGTGCCATCATGATGGCGAACGAGAAAGTGCTGCGCTCGAGCCAGCAGATCAGGGCCGAACTCCTGGAAATCTGGTCCGTCATGCAGGAATGCGTCGACCGCGGCTGTTCGAGGGGCGGCGATATGCCGGGCCTCAAGATCAAGCGGCGCGCCCAAAAGCTCTATGACCAGCTGAAATCGCGACCGGAAACCGGCCTGACCGACCCGCTGACAATCCTGGATTGGGTGAACCTTTATGCCCTTGCGGTGAATGAAGAGAACGCCGTGGGCGGCCGGGTTGTCACCGCGCCTACGAACGGGGCCGCCGGCATCGTGCCGGCTGTGCTGCATTATTATATGCGTTTCATCCCCCATGCGAACGAGGAAGGCGTGATCAAGTTCCTGCTGACCGCTGGCGCCGTGGGCCTCCTGTTCAAGATGAACGCCTCCATCTCTGGCGCCGAAGTGGGCTGCCAGGGCGAGGTGGGCAGCGCCTGCTCCATGGCGGCTGCGGGCCTCACGGAAGCCTTGGGCGGCACACCAGCACAGGTGGAAAACGCAGCCGAGATCGGCATGGAACATAATCTGGGCCTGACATGCGACCCCATCGGGGGCTTGGTGCAGGTGCCCTGTATTGAACGGAACGCCATGGCAGCCATCAAGGCCATCAATGCCACGCGGCTTGCGATGCGCGGCGACGGCACCCATTTTGTCACACTCGACAAGGTAATTCGCACCATGCGCATAACAGGGCGTGACATGCAGTCCAAATATAAGGAAACTGCAGAAGGCGGCCTGGCGGTCACCGTGCCGATCGCCGCCAATGTGGTAGATTGTTAAACCGGGCAGGCCTTGCGACTTCCCCGGTTCTGGGCCGGTTCTTGGGGAGGAATTATGGAAAGTCACGTTATCGGGCCTGTGGATGAGCCGCTGCTGGAGAAAACCATCGGCGACATGCTGAATGAGACAGCGGCCCGTTTCCCGGACAATGAATTCCTGGTATTTGCTGAGGACGGCATCCGCCTTTCTTACGAAGAATTCCTCCATGACGTGGAGGCCTTCGCCGCCGGGTTCCTGGCGCTGGGGCTTGAGCCCGGTGACCGCGTCGGCGTGTGGGCGCCGAACCGCATCGAGTGGGTCATCACCCAATTCGCCACCGCCAAGGCCGGCCTCATTCAGGTGAACATCAACCCGGCCTACAGGACCCATGAGCTTGAATATGCGCTGAATAAAGTGGCGTGCAAGGCGCTGGTGCTGGCCGACAAGTTCAAGACGTCCGATTACGAAGCCATGCTGCAGGAACTGGCGCCGGAACTGGCGACATGCCCCCACGGCAAGCTTGACGCCGCACGCCTGCCGCACCTCAGGGCCGCCATTACCATGGGGGAAGAAGCGCCCGCGGGTTTCTTCCAGTTCGCCGATATCGTCGAGCTGGCCGAAGAAGAACATTATGAGCGTCTTTATGAAATCGAGCGGTCCTTGAGGCCCCACGACGATATCAACATCCAGTTCACCTCGGGCACCACAGGGAATCCCAAAGGCGCCACGCTGAGCCACTATAATATCCTGAACAACGCCAAGTTTGTTGGCGGCGCCATGAACTTGACGAGCGAGGACCGCCTGTGCGTGCCCGTGCCGCTCTATCACTGCTTTGGCATGGTCATGTCTGTGCTGGCCTGTGCGCTGGTGGGCGCGACACTGGTGTTCCCAGCAGAAGCCTTTGAGCCGAAAAGCGTGCTGCAGGCTGTTGAGGACGAGCGCTGCACTGGCCTGCAGGGTGTGCCCACCATGTTTATCGCAGAACTGAATGAACCCGATTTCAAAAGCTATGACCTTTCGTCCCTGCGCACCGGCATCATGGCCGGCTCGCCGTGCCCGGTGGAGGTGATGAAGCGGGTAATTTCAGACATGCATATGAGCGAATGCACCATCGCCTACGGCATGACGGAAACAAGCCCCGTCAGCTTCCAGACCGCACGCGGCGATAGCGTTGAGCGCCGCACATCTACCGTTGGCCGCATCCACCCGCATGCGGAAGTGAAGGTCATCGATGAGGATGGCAAAACCGTGCCGCGCGGCACCCAAGGCGAGCTGTGCACGCGCGGCTATCTTGTGATGCGCGGCTATTGGGATGACGCCGACCGCACCGCTGAGGCGATCGACGCGGACGGCTGGATGCACACAGGCGACCTGGCGGTGATTGACGCGGAAGGATACTGCCGCATCACAGGCCGCGTAAAAGACATGGTCATCCGCGGCGGTGAGAACATCTATCCGCGCGAAGTGGAAGAGTTTCTCTATACCCACACCGACATTCAGGATGTGCAGGTGTTCGGCATTCCGGACGAGAAATACGGCGAGGAATTGTGCGCCTGGGTCTGCCTGAAATCAGGTAGCACCCTGGACGCCGAAGGCATCAAGGCTTTCTGCAATGGGCAAATCGCCCACTATAAAATTCCGCGCCATATACGCTTCGTAGACGAATACCCGATGACCGTGACCGGCAAGATCCAGAAATTCAAAATGCGCGAAGCCATGATGGATGAGCTTGGCCTTGCCGAGATCGAGACCGCCTAGTTACCACCCCAGTGGATGCCTGCGAGATCTGCCACATCGCGGCTCCAGGCAGTAACGTCATGCGCGCTGAAGTCAGCCATGGCGGCATTGCAGAAATGGCCGCACGCAAATTATTGTTTCACAATAATGCCCCAATTGGCCTCCATGGTATTTCAAACGATAACGGGGAGTGAGAATGCCAATGTTTACGAAAGCAGCTATTTCTATCCTGTGCCTGGCTGCATGTCTGGCCACCAGCGCAAAAGCAGAAGAAAAGAATGCCAGCCTGCCTCTGGCAAAATTGTTCCACAAATATGATACCTATCTGAAGATGGCCTCGAAGGAAGAGCCCGCTTTCAAGCCGTTATACCGCGTCTTTCCCCGTGAAGGAGAAGCCGGAGTTCTGGAAATGTCCTTCACCCATAACGGCAAATCCGTGACTTTCAGTACGGACGAAAAGGGCTATATCGACTATCGCCCCAGCCAGGAGCTGCTGGAGGCCAACCCCGTCGTGACGGTTGACCGGCCCCAGAACAGCATGAGCCTGGCCTTGACCCTTGGCGTCCTGGAGCCCGCCAGCACCAGCTATGACATGCGTGCGCTGCACGACAAAGTCCACACCGCCTGGGGGCAGGCCAAGGGACTTGGCGGATTCATGAGTATCCTTGCGCCCAAGCATAGCAACATCACGGCCAATTTTGGTGAAAGCTGTCCAACCGTGACCTGGTCAATCAAAGCCCAAGGCAAACAGATCGCTGGGGGCAGTGCAACCGGCAGCGTTCTGATTGAATTCAAGGACAAGGTCATCCGCAAAGCTGACACGCTGACATTCTCCTGTACGCCGGACGCACTGCACCTATAGCGGGCGGCAGGAACCATGCGCCCGGAACGGGTATTCCGGCGATCAACCCACGAAATTAGTGTTGCTCATACGTTGAAATTGACTGGTGCGGCGAGACGTGCCATTAGCTTTGGCCGAGACTGTTATTTTTTCGATGGGGGAAACAGCCATGCGCTTAGTGGATGGGCACCAGACTTTTCGGGCCGCAGAAACAGAAAACCAATCCTTGAACGGGTCTGATCTTGGACCTTTCCTGAACGGTGACGAATTCACGGTCAACACTACAACGCACCTTGCGCAAACATCGCCCGCGGTTGCCGAACTGGCGGGCGGCGGCTATGTGGTGGTGTGGGAGAGCAACCACACGGTTTCCACGTCTGTTGGCGAAAGCACCTCCTGGGCCCAGCTTTATAACGCTGACGGCGAAAAAGTTGGCAGCGAGTTCCAGGTTGATGGATCCGACGCTGTCGTTGGCCTGGAAGACGGCAGCTTTGTGGTTGCATGGCAGGATGGTGACATTTTCGCACGCCAGTATGACGCCCTCGGCAATCGTGAAGGCGGCCAAATCACTGTATCAGGCGATTATGCCAACCCCACTATCGCCGCACTTAACGGCGGTGGCTTTGTCGTGACATGGAATGGCAATGCCCGCATGTTTGACGCAGACGGCAAACCAACGTCAGACGAAATCTCCATCTACTCCGGCAACACTACCGGCACCAAAGCCATCGCACTTGATGACGGTGGCTTCATGGCAGTCTTTACCAACAGTTATTATACCGGTTACGGGAATGATATTTTTGTGCGCTTCTTCAATGAGAATGGGGTAGCCACATCCTCCCGCATTGCGGTGAACGCGGGTCACCGGACCGGTGAGCAGTCCCAGCCGGACGTCACCCAATTGACCAATGGCAACTTCGTTATCACTTGGGAAACAGACCAGAGTGAACTGAGTTACCAGAATACGGAAATCATGGGCCGCATCATTTCGTCAAGCGGTAGCAGGATTGGCAGCGAATTCCAGGTAAACACAAACACCGCAAACGACCAGTCCAGTTCCAAGGTTATTGCCTTACCGGACGGCGGATTCATCGTAGCCTGGGTCAGCCTTGATCTCAGCCTGGATGGCAGTGACAGCGCCCTCGCCGCCCAACGATTCGACGAAAGCGGCAACAGGATTGGCGACGAATTCGTGCTGAACACCGGCAGCAATGGCAGCCAGACCGATGTAGACATCGTCATGCTCAACACCATGTTTGCTGCAGTCTGGGAAAGCGGCGACACCACGCGCGACGGGTCCCTTGAATCCATCAGCAGCCAGTTGTTTGCCTTCAATATGGAAACCACCGATATCAACGGCACCGACAGTGGCGACAGCCTGACGGGTACTGATGGCTCAGACATTATCGAAGCAGGCAGCGGCAACGATGTTGTTAGTGGCGGCATCGGCAACGACCATATCAGCGGCGGCACTGGCAATGATGTGCTGCGCGGTGACAAAGGCGACGATACGGTCGAAGGCGGTGCAGGCGCAGACGCAATCTGGGCTGGCGCGGGCGACAAGGGCCACGACAGGCTCTGGGGCGGCGACGGCAACGACACCATCGGCGGCGGCAAAGGTGGTGACCTGGCTGTGGGCGGCGCGGGGCGCGACTATCTGTTCGGCGGTGCCGGTGACGATACGCTGGTCGGCGGTGACTGGGACGGCAGCACCACAGACCCGTCGGAAACTGCAGCCAACCAGATGTGGGGCGGCGACGGCAACGATGTCATCTACGGTGCGAATGGTGGTGAGTCCATGGGCGGCGGCCTTGGCGACGACAAAATCTATGGCGGTGGCGGCAATGATATCATCTACGCAGGCATTGAAGGGTATGACACCCTCGACGGCGGTAACGGCAACGATTTGATTTTTGCAAGCTACGGCCATGATGTGGTTGAGGGTGGCGCTGGCAACGATGAAATCTATGCCGGCAGCGGCAACGATTATGTAAACGGCGGCGCCGGCGACGACAGCATCTATGGTGGCCAGGGTGTGGACACCCTCATCGGCGGTGCAGGCAATGACACCATTCGCCCGGGCGACACAACCGATATCCTGATTTTCGCCGCAGGCAGCGGGGATGATGTTGTTTACGGCTTCAACACCGATGAAGACACCCTGAACCTGGAAGACAGCACAACTGACTTCGGGTCATCCAATGACGTGATCGCGGCGGCGACTGAAACCGCCGACGGCGTGTTGATCGACCTGGGTGGCGGCGATAGCCTGCTGCTTGCAGGCCTGTCCCTGACCGACCTGAACACGGTCGCGTTCGACCTGTAGGCTTGCAGTCCATCAGGGGCCAGGCGTATGATGCGCCTGACCCTGAGCAGCCTGGTGATGACCCGTCCATGACCCGTACTTACGCAAGTTTCCCTGCCGTCTATGACCTCGTTCGGGAGATCCCGAAGGGCCAGGTGGCCAGCTACGGCATGGTGGCCTCCCTGCTGCCGGGCGTAACCCCGCGTATTGTCGGTTTTGCCATGGCGGCAACACCGACGGGCCAGGGCATTCCGTGGCAGCGGGTAATCAACAGCGCAGGCAAAATCAGCGACCGCGACGGCGCAATGCGTCAACGCAAGCGCCTGGCGGACGAAGGCATAACCTTCAAGAAGAATGGCGCTGTTGACTGGGCTGCCCACCGCTGGCAGGGGCCATCCGAAGCCTGGCTTGAAGCGGCAGGCGTTGATTTCATGGATTTCCTGACCATCCAGGCGGGCTGGCCTGGTTGAACGCCAATCCGTTGGTCGCCAGTCCCACTGGCGGCGTATTGTCGCGCCCGGTAAGGTCCGGTTTGCAGCCTGGAAAAGGCGTGCTATCCCCGCAGCATGAACCGTCATTTCAAATGCATGATCGACAGGCTCGACCGGTTTTTGCCGGTGCTGGCACTTTCGGTCGCCCTGTTCCTGCAGGGCCTTCTGGCAAGCGGCACCGCCGCCAGCATGGTGGTGCCTGGTCTGGTGGCGCCCGACGGCACAGCCCTGACGCTCAGCGACATCTGCAACAACACAGAAGACGGCCGCACCGGCCATTGTCATGCCTGTGTGCACGCCCCAGTTGCCACGCTGACCGCAGTTGACCTCCTGCCCGACATACAAAGGACCCTTCCCGGCAAGGCTTTCACGGCATATGCGGCCCCACAGGTGTCCCGCCCGGAAGCCAGCTTCCGCTTTCATACGGGTCCGCCAAAAGCCTGATCTCATCATCGTTTGCATTGATCTGCCATGCGTGCCCGGTGTGCGCACGGCCCTTTTTGATGACATCAGGAAATTTTCATGAAAAACACATTTGTATATGCGGCCCTTGCCGCAAGTTTCCTCACGCCTGCAGCCCTTGCGCACGGCGGCGCCAAACCCCGCATCGATGACCATGCGCCTATTGGCGTGATGGGCGACCATTATCACAAGAAAGGCGAATGGATGGCCGCCTTGCGCGTGATGACAATGGGCATGAATGACCCCACAAATACCATGACGGGACCGCAGGAAATGGACAGCACCATAGTGACGATGGGCGGCATGTATGCACCAAGCGACAGGCTGACCTTTTCAGCCGGTATCGCCTACCGCGAAAAAGACATGACCATGCGCATGATGGGCACGGACATGACACCTTCAACAAGCGGGGTCGGGGACCTGAAGCTGAACGCTATCACGCCGCTATTCAACGATGGCCATCGCCGCCTTCTCCTGACAATGGGAGCCAATATTCCCGTCGGGGAAACCGGCGACACAGACCCCATGGGCACCCTGTTGCCTCTCAAGATGCAGGCTGGCACGGGATCATGGGGGCTGCTGCCGAAGATAACCTTCAGCCAGTTCGAGGACGGCTGGTCGTTTGGTTTTCAGGCAAGCGCCAGTGTCTGGCTGGATGAAACCGCCACCGGCGAAAAGGCTGGCGACAGCTGGACCGTAAGCGGCTGGTCATCTGTCACCGTCACAGACCGCGTGAGCCTGTCGGCCCGGCTTGCCTATGAAGACTATAGCGCCTGGCGGGCTACATCGCCGCTGTCGGGTGGTGCCCGCAACCGCCTGCGCGGCTTCATCGGCACCAACCTCTATGTGGTGGGTACCCACCGGCTGGGGATCGAGCTGGGTTTCCCCATCACAGAAGACCGGGGCACAAACAACCTGGGCACCGGCACATCACTGATGCTTGGCTGGCAGAAAGCCTTCTAGAACAAAAAAGGGCGGGGATTACCCGCCCTTTCCTTATTCGGCTGTCTCTGGGCCTTATTCGACTGCATCCGGAGACGGTTTGTCTGGCCCGGCGCCATTCTGGTCCGGCACGCCGTCGTGCCCCAGGGCCGCCATGCGGTGTTCATGCGAGAAGAAGCCGCGGATGTCCTCAATCACCAGAATGAGCGCCGGTAGCGCAAACAGCATCACGAAGCTTGAGAACACAAGGCCCGTCGCCAGGCTGACCGCCATCGGAATCAGAAACTGCGCTTGTGGGCTGGTTTCCGAAATGATCGGCAATAGCCCCAGTGCTGTGGTGATGGTCGTAAGCGCAATCGGGCGGAAGCGCCTGAGGGTGGCGCGCACAGCCGCGTCAATCGCGGTCGCGCCCGGCTCTCTCAGTTCCGTGTTATAGCGGTCGATCAGCACTACAGACGCATTCACCACCACGCCCGCAAGCGCCACCACACCAAAGAGCGACACAAACGACAGGTCATGCCCCAACGTCATATGGCCATAGATGGCCCCGGCAATCCCAAGCGGGATCGACACCAGGATGATCGCCGGCTGCAGGTAACTTTTCAGCTGCGTTGCCACCAACGCATAAATCACGATTACGGCCAGGATGAAGCCCCGGAAAAGCGACTGGAAATCCTCACTCTGTTCGCGCGAGGCCCCTTCCAGCTGCCAGCGGAGGCCCGAGTGCTTTTCCATCAGGCCCGGCAGGATTTCCCCCTGGATCAGCTCATTGACCACATTGGGGGTGGTGATGGCTTCATCCACGTCAGCGGTCACTGTCAGCACCCGGCGTCCGTTGACCCGTTCGATTGAGGTCGGGCTGCGACCTTCCTTGAGGTCCGCCACAAGGGCAAGCGGCACACCACTGCCGTCCGGCAGGCGAATACGCACGTCTTCAAGCCTTTCAAGGCTGTGGCGCATTTCCGCAGGATAGCGCACATAGACCTTCACTTCCTCCCGCCCGCGCTGGATACGCTGCACTTCTTCACCGAAATAGGCCTGCCTGAGCTGGCGGGCCAGGTCTGTTGGCTTGACGCCGGAGGCGAGCCCAAGGTCCGTCAGCGTAAATTCGAACTGACGCTTGCCAAGGTCCAGCCCAGCATCAATCTGACCAACACCGCCGATAAGGGCTATCTGGTCCGCCAGGTCTGCGGCCGCCGCCTCCAGTTCATGCTGGTCGTCGTGCGCAAGCTCATACCCCACATCGACACTTTGCGGGCCGATGGTCGAGGCAAACGTCAGCGTTTCGGCGCCCGGAATCTGGCCAACGGCCTGCTCCCAACGCCTGCCAATGTCGCGCGCGCTGTAGCTGCGGTCGTCCGTGGGCACCAGCTCAACTGACATCTGCCCCAGGTGGCTGGCTGTCAAAGCACTTGAAACCGCGCCTGGGCCGGTGACCTGATTATAGCGCGCCCCGATCGTGACCGATGTGGCGTTGATGACCGTCTCACCGGATTCGGCTTTGATCTCGGCAGCCACTTTATCCAGCGCCGTCTGCAACTGGTCCATCGCTTCTACCGTGGCTTCAAACGGCGCCCCGTTTGGCAGCGCCAGTTTGGCCGAAATTTCCGTGCCCTCAATATTGGGGAAGAACACCACCCGCACGATGCCGACACCCACCAGCGAGAAGCTGATCATCACCAGACCGACGGTGGCCGCCACAGTGGCGTAGCGGTAGCGGCTTGTGCGCACAATCATCCGCTGCAGGGGGCCGATGGCAAAGGCGTCCAGCCCCCGTGCCACCTTCTGCTGAATGGTGCGCAGGAGCCCCTTGGACCAGCGGTTTTCATGCCGAAGGTGCATAGGCAGGATGAAGAAGGCTTCAATCAGCGACACAGCCAGGATCGCGATCACGGCCACTGGGATCGGCCGGGTGATCTTGGCGAAGGTGCCGGTCTGGAACAGAAGCGGTGCGAAGGCCGCCATGGTCGTCAGCACGCCCACCAGCACCGGCGCATAGATATTTTTCACACCCTCGAACGCCGCGCGGCTTTCATGGAAGCCGTGCTGCTGTTCGGCATAGATGTTTTCGCCCACCACGATGGCGTCATCCACCACGATGCCGATCACCACAATCAGGGCAAACAGCGTGACCATATTGAGCGTGATGCCCATGCTGCCGAAAATAAGGAAGCCGCCCAGGAAGCTGATGGGAATGCCCATGGCCACCCAGAAGGCCAGCTTGAAATCAAGCGTGGCAACCAACAGCAGGAATACCAGCGCAAAGCCGAGAAGCGCATTGCTGGTCAGCAGGCTGATGCGGTCGGCCAGGATTTCTGTCTGGTCCCGGAAGACCAGCACCTCGATACCTTCCTGCAGCGGCACGGTGTTCACATAATCAACCACCTTGCGCTTCACATCCAGGATGTCGGCGCTTTCGTTCCTTAGGATATCGAGGAAGATGGCGGGGGAGCCATTATATTCGTTGATCAGCGGCTCATCGGCGAAACCGTCAGTGACCGTCGCCACATCGCTCAGGCGTACAATATCACCCGTGCTGGTGGAACGGATCATGATACGCTCGAATTCATCGCCCACCCGCGCCTTGGCATCGGTCCTGAGCAGGATCTCGCCGTCGCCGGACTTGATCGCCCCGCCCGAAAGCTCAATGGAAGAATTGCGAATGGCGTCGGCCACCTGCTTGAACGTCAGGTCGTATTTCCTCAGCGTATCTTCGGATAGCTCAATCGAGATTTCCTTGGCCCGCGCCCCGCGGATGGTAATGGCCGACACAGCATCAAGCGCCAGCAGGTCGCGCTCCAACAGTTCCGCGGTTTCGCGCATCTCGCCTTCGCCCACCTGGCCCACCAGCACCAGCGTCAGCACGTTCGACAACGACTGGGTCACGGTCACAATCGGCTTTTCGGCATTGCCGGGCGGAAAATCCACAAGGCTGTCAATCGCGGCTTCAACCTCATCCTTCACCCGGTAGGCATCGACGAAGTCTTCAAGCTCCAGCGTCAGGGCACCCCTATTTTCATAGGCGTAGGACCGCACGCGCTCAACGCCGTTGACGCCCAGTACGGCCTCTTCGATCCGGCGGGTAATGCTGTCTTCCACCTCAAGGGGGGTCGCACCGGGATACTGCACCGACACCGAAATGGTGCCCACGTCCACCGTGGGAAATACTTCAGAGCGCATGGTGATGGCTGTCATCAGGCCCCCGACAATGAAAAACACCATCAGAAGATTGGTCATCACCGGGTTTTCAAGAAAACGGGCCACGAGGCCCATTACGCCGCTGGCCTCAATGCGCTCGTCGCTCATGACGCCTCCCCGGATGCACCTTCAGCGCGGATGGCTTTACGGATTGTGACTGACCGAGCGACGAAGCTGGTCGGCACCTCGGAAATCACCACACCGTCCGCCACGTCGAATGCGCGGACATAGACATGGTCGTTATCGATATCGACAACATCGACCGCGATGTCTTCAAGCTTGGTATTCTTGACACGCCACACGCTGGTTGCAGTCGCCAGGGCGCTGATTGGCAACTTATAGATATTGTCCTGCGCATGGCCCGACAGCTTCACGGTCGCAAAGGTGCCCGGCACCAGCGTGTGACCCTCTGGCAAGGCAATGATTACATCCTGCAGGCGGGTGCGGCTGTCCAGCACGCCGCCCAGCTGGGTGATCGGCGCAACGGCATCGTCACTCGCACCGAACTCGTCGCTGATACGGACCTGGTCACCCACGTCAAGCTGCAGCCGCGCAAGGTCTTTTGGCGCAATACCTGCAGTGATGCGCAGGCTGTCTGTGGCATAGAGGCTGCCATAGCTGACGCCCGCGGCCGCAAGCTGGCCACGTTCGACACTGGAGGCAACAATACGTGCTGGATAGTCCACGCTGAAGCGCGTCCGCGCCAGGTCCAGCTTTGCCCTTTCAGCGACCGCTTTGGCCGCCTTCAGCCGGGCTTCCAGGGCCTGCACCTGCGGTTCCTTGGCGACCAGCGCAGGGGCTGGCTTGTCGGGGAAAACCCGCTTCCAGTCACGGATGAAGTTATCGGCGTTGGCGCGGGTCTGCAGCAGGTCGGATTCCGCCGCTGCCACTTCTGCTTCAGCCTGTTCAAGCGCCAACTCGTAATCGCGGGGTTCGATGGTGAACAGCACTTCACCTGCCTCCACCAGCGCGCCAGGTTCCAGCTTCGGGCTCACGCTGACAACCCTGCCGCCCACCTGCGGAGTGAGAGCCACGCCAGCGCGGGCGGACACTTCGCCAGTGATCTCCAGCGTCGGGGTGTGGCTTGCTGCCTTGGGCAGGAAAACATCCACCACCAGCCCTGCCTGTGTGGATGAATAACCCGGACCATTATCGCCGGTCAGGCGGATGATCTTGGTAATGGCAATGGTGCCTACCACCACGGCAATCACCAGGGCAACCTGGACCAGACCTATGGCCTTTTCACTGCCCTTGGCGACATGGAAAGCCTCAACAACCCGCTTCATAAAAACCTCTCTGGCGCGCCCGACACGCCCGTGCCGTAACGGAATCGAATTATTAGACGCATGCGTCCATCAATTGATGGGATACCACACCAAGGATGCTGCTGCGTCAAGCGAAAGGATTTCCCCCGACGTGGTATCACCAGTGATACGCGTGAAATTTACGTTCCCTGCGCAAGTCCAGATCAAATGCCGTATCTTCCATTAGGAAGACCACGAGAGATCATCTCTTTTATCCGCTCAGGAAAATGCTATATGAAGGCGAACGCTTTGCCTGCGCCCTGCGCTCAGGCACCGGAGCAAACCGGAACAATATAGGAAGATCTGATGGTAAAAGTTTCTGTGACCAACCTGGCTGGCCAAACCCGCGATATCGATGCCGAAGAAGGCCTGTCGCTGATGGAAAACATCCGCAACAACGATTTCGACGATCTGGCCGCCATTTGCGGCGGCTGCTGCAGCTGCTGCACCTGTCACGTATATGTAGACGGCGGCGACTTTGGCAAACTGCCCGCGATGGAAGATGATGAGCATTATCTTCTCGAGGACAGCGAGCATTTCAAGGAAGGCGCGTCCCGCCTGTCCTGCCAGATCGAAGTCGATGGCTCCATGGACGGCCTGAAGGTCACCATCGCGCCTGAAGCTTAATAGTCGGTAGCTTTAGTCCCAAGATTCACACAGCTGAAAGCCCAAAAAGGACGCCCAAATGACCACCGCATTCCTGACCGCCAAAACAAGCCCAGACGCCACACCGCTGCGCCTCGTGTGCACGGATGATTGGCAAGCTGGCCTCACGAAGGACCAACTGGCCTGGGCCGAAAAGGTGGAGTTTTCAGGCGAGGCGGGCACCAGTGTGCTGCTGCCCGGCGAAGAGGGTGATTTGGCGCTGGCGGGCGTAGCTGACGGTAACGCTGACGTCTGGTCGCTGGCCTCGGCCGCGACCCTGTTGCCCAAAGGCACATACCGGCTGGACGGTGTGGAACCGGAAGACGCCGCCAAGGTGGCTCTGGGTTGGGCGCTGGCGCAATATAAGTTCGATCGTTACCTGAGCGAAAAGCCTGAGGGCGGCCGCATTCTTGCGCTGCCGGCGGGCACTGACCTCGAAGCGGTAGAAAAACAAGTTGACGCCGTCTGCCTGGCGCGTGACCTTGTGAACACCCCCACCGAAGACATGGGACCTGCCCACCTGCAGGATGTTGCCGAAGCGCTGGCGGAAGAATTCGGCGCTACCTGTGCGACCATCGTGGGTGAGGACCTGCTGGACGAAAACTTCCCCGTGATCCATGCGGTTGGCCGCGCAGCAGGCGAAGGCCGGGAGCCCCGCCTGATTGACCTCAACTGGGGCGAAAGTGGCCCGAAGGTCACGCTGGTGGGCAAGGGCGTCTGTTTCGATACCGGCGGGCTGGACCTCAAGCCCGCAGCCGGCATGCTTTTGATGAAAAAAGACATGGGCGGCGCGGCCCACGTGCTGGCGCTGGCGCGGCTGATCATGTCCATGGAAACCAAAGTACAGCTGCGGGTACTGATCCCGGCGGTCGAGAATGCGGTGGACGGCAATGCCTTCCGCCCCGGTGACGTGCTAGCAACCCGCAAGGGCATTTCAGTTGAGGTGGGCAACACGGACGCTGAAGGCCGCCTGGTCCTGTGTGACGCGCTGACGCTTGCCTGCGAGGACACACCCGACCTTTTGGTTGATTTCGCGACCCTCACGGGTGCGGCGCGCGTGGCGCTGGGCCCGGACCTGCCAGCCACCTACGCCAATGATGAAACCCTTTGGGCGGCGATCGACAAGGCCGCGACGGCAGAGACCGACCCGGTATGGCGCATGCCTTTGTGGGCGCCCTATGACGAGACGCTCAGAAGCGATGTGGCGGACATGAGCAATATCTCCGACAGCGGCGGATTCGCGGGCTCCATCACAGCGGCTCTCTATCTGCAGCGCTTCGTTGAAGAAGGCACGCCGTGGGTCCATCTGGATGTTTTCGCCTGGGTACCAAAACCCAAGCCGGGCCGCCCGAAAGGTGGGGACGCGCAGGCCATCCGTGCCATGCATACGGCCATGAAAGACTTCTTGTCGCTTGACGGCTAGCACAAAATCGGGTCACCTTAGGGGCTGAAGTTCTGTGTCACCTTTGATCATTCCGGCTGAGGAACGAGCCTGTGACCGAAAAAACAAATCCCCGGATGCTTAAGATTTGGCACACAGCCAATCTGGATGTCGTGCGCGCGGACGTCCCTGACCTGACCCTCAGGCAGATGACCGTCCTGCTGACCGTCTATATGACATCAGACCCGCACACCGTCCGGGGCCTTGCCGCCAAAATGAATGTGACCAAGCCGGTGATCACCCGCGCGCTTGATACCCTAGGGCAGCTTGGCTACCTCAAGCGCAAGCGCGATGAGAACGATCGCCGCAACGTCCTGGTGCAACGCACCGTCAAGGGCGCCGTTTACCTGAGCGAATTGTCGGACCGCATCGTGGCGGCAGAAAGGCTCGTGGATGCAGGGGAAGGCGGCTATGAGTGACCTGCTGCACGGCTTTGGCCTGCCGCCGCTCTATGACCCCAACAGCCTTCTGAAAAGCAGCAAGAGCCTCCTTGGGGGTAGCACCATTGACGGGCTGGGCGCCCGCCCCATCGCTGCCGTCAAGGCCGAGCCCGAGCCCGACGCCGAGACCGTCACCGAGCTTCTCTACAGCGAACCTGTGCAGATTCTGGCCGAAGTGCCCGGCTGGTGGTTCATCATCAGCCTGATCGACGGCTATATGGGCTGGGTGACCGACAGTGCTGTCGATGAATATGACGTGCTCCCCAGCCACCGCATCTCCGCGCCGCTCTCTCATGTCTACCGCGAGCCGGACCTCAAGTCCGCGCCCGAAGTGGTGTTGCCCATGGGCGCCTTCATCACCCTGCCCGGCGTGTCGGAAAACGGCTTTTCGGAACTGCATGTCGGCGGCTGGATTTATGAAAAACACGTCACTCCTGTGGGCTGCGGCAAGGCCGACCCCGTGGATACCGCCGAAAGCTTTATCGGCTCGCCCTACCTGTGGGGCGGCAGGTCCAAACTGGGCATCGACTGTAGCGGGCTGGTGCAGATGGCACTTGCGGCAGCCGGTCACCGGGTGCACCGGGACAGTGGTGCGCAATATGACAGCCTCGGTCGCGCGCTGGAGATGGGCGAGACGCCCGTGCGCGGTGACCTGGCGTTCTTCCCCGGCCACGTGGGCTTCATGATCGACGGCGTGCACCTCCTCCACGCCAACGCCACCCATATGATGGTCACGATTGACCCGCTAGAGGACGTCAAGGGCTGGGTGGCGAAGGAAATGGCCGACAAGGGCCGCACCGGCCCCGCCTTCCTGGGCTTCAGAAGGCTTTAAAAGACTTCATCCTGCATAATCAAAAACGGCGACCCGGATGGATCGCCGCTTTCAGAAATCTATTCAGCAAACCCTGACTTATTCGCCAGCGGCTTCCTCTTCAGTCGCTTCTGGGGCAGCTTCTTCAGCTGCTTCTTCAACTGCTTCTGCGGCTGGCAACTCGAGCGGGCTGTCAGAGAAGCTGTTGAGGTACGCCATCAGGTCTGCACGCTGCTCTTCCTTGCGGATGCCGGCGAATGCCATGCTGGTACCGTCGAACGTGTTTTTCGGGCTCTTGAGCCACTGGTCCATGATTTCCCATGTCCAGTTGCCGTCCTGGCCAGACAGTGCACCAGAATAGTTGAAACCGGCATGGCTTCCGATCTGACGACCCATTACACCATAGAGGTTCGGCCCGGTACGATTACCTTCGTCCTTGCCAATGGTATGGCAGGCTTTACATTTCGCGAACTGACGCTCGCCCTTACCGGCGTCTGCAGAAGCCAGAAGCTCAGCAAGCGATGGACCTTCTTCAACAACGGCATCAGTTGCTTCTTCGGATGCCACTTCAATCGTGAAGGCTGGCTTGGCTTCTTCTTCGTGGAACACGCTTTCAGAAACAGTCGTGATCACCATGATCAGCAGCGCCGCAGACAGGACAGCCGCAAAGACTTTGTTTGATTCTAATGACACAGGCTCTTCTCCTTGCAGGCGAGCAAGCTAAATTCTCTCCCAGCCGATCCCTTACCCCTGACAGATATATGACCGGCTAATTCGCGCGCGACAATAGCCGCTGATGGGCCCTTTATTCAAGTCGTCATTTGCACGATTTTGCCACCTTAGGCCAAAAAATCGGGTTTTTTGGCGCCTTTTTTATGCGACAAAGCAGCGCACCGCCAAAATCACCCTGCAGAATCGGCAGGACCGTGCGCTTCCTGCATTGACTTGGCCGGGTGGCCTTGGCACTAATCTCAACCGCGATTTTTTCAACAGTCCAGAAAGAAACCTCCGTCATGGCAAGCCCGACCACCCAGGAAACAGACAAGCTGATCGCCTTCCAGGGCGAGCTTGGTGCCTATTCCCACATGGCGTGCCAGGCCAAGTTTCCGGATATGGAGCCGCTGTCGACCCCGAGCTTCGAGGACGCGCTGGCCGCTGTCCAACAGGGACGCGCACGCCTTGCCATGATTCCGATCGAGAATTCGACTGCGGGCCGTGTGGCAGATATCCATATCCTGCTGCCGGGCAGCGGGCTTTATATTATCGGTGAGCATTTCGAGACCATCCGCCACTGCCTTCTGGGCGTCAAAGGCGCGAATGAGAGCACGCTCAAGACTGTGAAGAGCCATGTCCAGGCCTTGGGGCAATGCCGCAAGAACCTGCGTGCGCTCGGGATTGAGCGCCTGCCGTTTGCCGATACCGCCGGCTCTGCCAAGCATGTCGCCGAACTGGGCGACCCTTCCGTTGGCGCCATCGCCAGCGAGCTGGCCGCGGACGTGTATGGCCTTGATATCATCCGCAAGGATTTCCAGGACGAAGGCCATAACACTACCCGGTTCGTGGTGCTGTCACGCGAGCCCGTCGCGGCGGCGGACCTGGCCGGCCCGGTGATGACCAGCTTCACCTTCGAGGTCAGGAACATTCCGGCAGCGCTATATAAGGCGCTGGGCGGGTTCGCCACAAACAGCGTCAACATGACCAAGCTTGAAAGCTATTACGAATCGGACAGCTTCACCGCGACCGAATTTTACGCCGACATCGAAGGCCATGAGGGCATGGAAAATGTCCACCGCGCGATGGAAGAACTTCGCTTCCACACCAAGCATGTGAATGTGCTGGGAACCTATGAACAGGAACGCCAGCGCGGGCGCTGACCTTCAGGCCTGAGCCCTAAGCCACACGCACCCGGTAAGCCGCAGGCGTGATCCCGAATTGACTTCTGAAGCTGCTGGTCAGGTGCGCCTGGCTGGCAAACCCGCAAGCGTGGGCGATGTCTGCGATGGATGCTTCCGGCCGTGTCAGGCTCCGGCGGGCTTCGCTGAGCCTGCGTTCCAGCAGGTAGGCGTGCGGCGTGGTGCCCGTGGCCGCGGCAAACGCCCGAATGAAGAAGCCAACGGACAAGCCCACTTCCATTGCCATCTCAAGAACTGTCAATTTGTCCCCGAAGCGGGCCTCGATCAGGTCATGCAGGCGCCGCATACGGGTGCGTGTCAGGCTGCTGGCGGGCTTGGCTGTGGCGGGCTTGGCTTTGAGGGCTGCCTCAAAGAGGACCGCCGCAAGGCCTTCGGCCACCGTTTCTTCCTCGGGGTTCAGGATCAGAAGCTGCCTGAGCGCCCGGGCGGCAGTGCCCGCGCCCTTGAAGGCTGCATTGCTATATTGGTAGATGGCCGCCCCATCAAAGGCGTCAGCATAATGGTGTTCATGCCCCGGCGTGATGGTAACCGTGAGATATTCACCCCCGACATCCGACCGGGACCGAATATCGCAACCTGCGGGCGTCAGCGCCATACTGTCCGGCATGGTCAGGAAAGGCGATGCCCGGTCGGTTGCAAAGGCGTGCAGGCCGGTCTGGATATCGAACGCAAATCCGGCAACCACCCGGTCCGGCGTGTAGGCCACATCGTAGGGCGCGCGCGGCAACAGCTCGGCGCTGATGGCGCCCGCCGTCACTTTCCTATGTGTCGCCTTGCAATTCATAACCGCAGGATAGCCGCCACCGCCCAGCCTTGTCGACGAAACAAAAAGCCGCAGGCGATTTGGGGTCACTTTTTTGAAAGCCTTCACTGTTGCGCGCCCTCTAACCTGCTGCCAATGTTGTTTGGATGAAGAAGGGATGACCCCATGAAGACGATTGGCCTGCTTGGCGGCATGAGCTGGGAATCGACAGCCACCTATTACCGGCTCTTGAATGAAAGCATCAAGGACGCGCTTGGCGGCCTGCACAGTGCCAAAATTCTGCTGCACAGCGTGAACTTTGATGAGATCGCACAGATGCAGCGCGAGGGCGCATGGGACGCGGCTGGTGAGATGCTGGGTAATGCTGCCGCGGGGCTTGAGGCCGCTGGCGCCGACATGACGCTGATCTGCACCAACACCATGCATCTGGTCGAAGACGCCATCCGCACACGCACATCCGTGCCCCTTCTGCACATCGCCGACGCCACAGCTGAAGCAGCCCTTGAGCACGGCTACCAGACGCTGGCGCTTCTGGGTTCAAGCTTCACCATGGAACAGGATTTCTACAAAGGCCGAATCGCCGAGAAGTTCGGCATTGAAGTTGTCATCCCTGATGAGGCCGACCGCACCATTATCCATGACGTGATTTTTGATGAACTGTGCAAAGGCGTGATTTCCGAGGCCTCGCGGGCAGAATATGTTCGAATCATTGAAGCCCTGCACAAAGGCGGCGCCGATGCTGTCATCCTTGGCTGTACGGAGATCGGCCTTCTGGTGAAACCCGGGCATACGGCGGTACCGCTTATCGACACCACTGAGGTGCACTGCGCCGCAGCGGTGAAGGCTGCGCTGGCCTAACGCCCCACATCCGGCAGCAGGAAGTTCTTGCGCGCCAACTCGCTTTCGAGCGTCGCATCCTTGTAATAGCCCGCCAGAAAAGGCGGGCTTTTGCGCATCAGGTCGGGGTTGGCTTCCAGAAACGCGTCGAAGGTTTTGGCGCCGCACGCCAGCTGTTTTTCATGGATGATAAACATGAAAGCCCAGGTGACTGTCTCGTGATAGCGATCCCCAAGCCCATGGGCGATATCCCATGCCAGCAGCTCCCGCGCCATGGTATCGCACGCTTCGCCAAGCGGCAGGCGCTGCAAGTAAATCCAGCCGACTCGTAGATGGGCTTCATGGGTGAAAGCTTCGCGCGTCAGCCGGTGGCTTTCAAAAGCCTCAATCAGCTCATCATCGGTCATGCAGCCTCCTGGCGTGTCCCCCGGTCCGGCAGGATATAATGCTGGCGCGCGCGGGCGCTCGCAAGGGTATCCTGGGAATAATAGCGCGTCAGGATGGACGGCGTTGCCACCAAGTCAGGATTGGCGGCAAGGAATGCATCGAAGCTGGTTGCCTGCGTTTCCGCCTGCCGCTCCGCGATCAGCAGCATGTAAAACCAGGTGATGGTTTCATGATATTTGTCGGCGCAGCCCAGCGCCTCTGTGTAGGCCTTCAGGGCACGCGCGAATCGGTCGATGGCATCCGCGAGCGGATAGCGTGTCGCATATATCCAGCCCATTCGGATGTGCGCTTCATGGTTAAACAGGTTTGCGTTCAGGCTCGTGTCCTCGAACGCAGCCATGAAATCTTGGTCGGTCATGATGTCGTCCTTTCTGTCGGGGCTCAGGCTTATTCCGTCAGTCTATGGCTGTGGCTGGCATTCAGGTCACAGTCATAGACCTTCATAAGGGTGGCAATCTTGGCGCGTGTTTCTTCGGAAAACGGTGGCGTCTTGCCGTCAAAGGCATGCAATACGATGCCCTCGAGAAGATCCCCCAGCGACAGATCCAGATATTCCGCTGTGCCTTTCAGCACCTTGACCAGCCGCTTTTCCATGCGCACGCCAGTTTGCACACGCTCAATCTTGGTTGTCATTGCCATTTCCTCGCTCAATAATGTTATCTATGTACCATGGTAACAAACAAAAGACAATAGGGCCTACAAACTGGCCACTATAGATGTCAGGGAATTAGAAGGTCAGCCAGTCGCCACCCTGGCCTTTTTCAATAATCTCGGCGAGGCCTGCGATCTCCACCGCTGGACGGGTGATAAGCGACGTCACATCAAGGTCGTGTTCGCGCAAGGCGGCTTCGCACACCAGGAAGCGGGCATCAAGTGCCGCGAGGCCGTCCATCAGGATGCCGCTGTCGGCCACGCCCTTGTCTTCAAGCGCTGTGTCCATCGCCGGCCCCGACACACCAGCCTGCGTCTTCAGCTGCGCCCAACCACCTTCGGTCAGGAACGGCGTCGCTGATTTGGAGAAAAAGAAGGTTACAGGCCGTCCCATGGCGCTGGCGGTCGCGCCCATCATCAGCGCCATATGGATGCGCTCGGCGTCAGGGCTGATCACCATCAGTGTCATGGGTTTTCGTGTTGCCTGCGCCTTCGCCATCAGTTTTTCCCTCTCGCGCATGCCGGACAGTTCGGGTCTTGCGGCAGGTTGATCTTGCGCACGGCCATGTCGCGCGCATCCATCATCAGCATCTTGCCCGCCAGGCTGTCACCCACACCGGTGATTTCCTTCAACACCTCCAGCGCCTGCATGGTGCCCACCATACCCGCCACCGCGCCCAGAATGCCGAAGTCCGCGCAGGTGCGCGCTTCATTGGCGGGCGGTGTGTGCGGCAGGAAACAGCGGTAACACGGCAGGCCCTTGCCCGCGTGCGGCTTGAAAGTGGCGATCTGCCCCTCATAGGAAGACAGTGCGCCCGACACCAGCGTCTTCTCCAGCGCCACGCAGGTGTCGCTGATCAGATGCCGGGTTTTGAAATTGTCCGTGCCGTCAGCGACGATGTCATAGTCCGTGATGATGGTCGCCGCGTTGGCCATCGTCAGTCGTTCTGGGATAACATTCACCGTCACGTCCGGGTTAAGCGCCGCGATCTTTTCTGCCGCGCTTTCCACCTTGGGTTTGCCCACGTCAGGCGTGGTGTGGATCACCTGGCGTTGCAGGTTCGAAAGCTCAACAGCGTCGTCATCCACGATACCGATCGTGCCAACGCCCGCCGCCGCGAGATACAGGAGCACCGGCGCCCCAAGGCCGCCCGCACCCACCACAAGAACCTTGGCGTTCAGAAGTGCAATCTGCCCGGCGCCGCCGACATCCTGCAGAATGATATGGCGCGCATAGCGCTCCAGCTGGTCGTCTGTGAAATCCATAAAGGTCTACTCTAACACCGGCGCTTCGGGGGCATAATCCTGGTGGCAGGCGGCGCAGGCGCGCAGCATGTCACCGAAAATCTTGCGTTCGCCCACAATATCCTCGGCTTTGGCCGCCGCCTCAAGCGCGCGGGCCATGGCGTGAAATTCCTTGTCGCGTTCGACAAATTCCTCGCCCAGCACCAGCTCAAGCTCGCGCAGGTCCATGGTGGTGACTTCCTGCTGCATGATGAAGGCCTTGTCCATGTGGGACGCAAATTCCTGGACGCTGGCATGGTCTTCAGCGGCCAAGGCCTTCTCGATGCCTCGTCCAGCGACTGCCAGCTGAAGCATCTCATCCTTCAGGAACCCGCGCATATGGTCAGACAGTTCAAGCGCTGGCGCGTCCTCTGGCCCACTATTTGACAAGACGGCCCCGCCGGTAACTGCCAAGCCCGCCCCCAGGAAAATCAGTGCCGCAATTTTGCGTTTCATAGAGTGCCTCATTTCCGCTTCAACTTGATTGCCATCCTGCTATAGCACCAGATCGTGCCGCAACGATGGCAAAAATTGCTTTTTCCGCGCGCTGCGTCAGGGTGTCACAAGTTCTGCGACGCTCGCTGGCGCGTAGCGCTCATGACAGCTCACACACGCCGCCTTCAAGGATTGGAATATCGCTGTCTGGCGCTCAGCGTCGCCTGCTTGTGCGGCCTGGGAAAGCTCAAGTGCTGTGCCATGGAACGCCTTATCGGTCAGGACAAAATCTGCTCCCATCACAAATTTCAGCCGCCGGATATCGCCGGGTGTCAGCTTTTGCCTGAGGATGAAACTGTCGTGCATCTGTCTAGCGACAGAGGCCACCGTCGCCTCATCACCCGCTTTGAGGGCTGCGTCGATCGACTGTACGCCCGTATTCAGCAGGCGCATTTCTTCCTGCAGCAAGCTGCGCAGATTGTCAGGCAGGCGTTCGGACGCCGCCGGTTCCTGCTGGTTCGTCACAGTGTAGATGCCCACGCCGATCAGCGCAGCGAGCACAATCAGAATAATCACACCTGCTTTCATGAAGACCCCCTCTTGAGACCGGCCTAAAAATCGCCCGGCGCCACCTGGAAACACGGAATGCCTTCCGCACGCCACATGTCCACCACCTTGTTGCGGTCATCATACACCGCATCCGGGCGCGCGTCACATGCCATGAGCCAATTGCGCTTCAGGATATGATCCGGCGTGAAATCCCGCGCGTCACGCATGCGGGTGAGCAGGCGGGGGTCGATGCCGTGCTCCTCGAGCCAGTCGTGGGTGTGGGCCCGCACCTCATCAGACCGGCCGGACCATATCTCGACCCGGTGCCCTGCTTTCAGGTGCGCTTTCAAGGCGCCAATCACCTCATGCTTGGGGGTGTCAGAAACGCACGACCGGTAAAAGGACGGCCAGTCGGGCTTCGGCCCATTCACCAGATGGCGGCGGTGATCCACATCCGCCAGCGTGCCGTCCAGATCAAAGATGACGAACATCATATGACTCCGCATTTCCATTCATCACAAACATCGACCAAAGATCGCGCAATTCGCTACGAAGGTGGCATAGATGTTCAGAGGAAAGGCCACCAACACGCTACTGAAGGCTGCAGCCTGATGCTTCTGGCCAATGATGACAACTGACAAGGCTGGAGGTACCAGCATTAAGACTACAAAGCCCCAACCTGCTGCTGATTGACCTATCAACTTGACAACCATCATTGCCACAGCGGCTAAAACGAGATTCAGCCCAACCGCAGCACAGAACCATTTAAGGAACCGTGCCACCAGTTACTTCACGCCAGTGGAGCCAAAACCGCCAGCGCCGCGCGCGGTCTCATCCAGCTCTTCAACTTCGGCCCAGGTGCCCTGGGTGACGGGACTGATGATCATCTGGGCGATGCGCATGCCGCGCTCAACGGTGAAAGGCTCGTTCGAGAGATTCACCAAAATCACCTTCACTTCGCCGCGATAGTCGGCGTCGATGGTGCCGGGCGTGTTGAGGACCGTCACCCCGTTCTTGGCGGCGAGGCCGGAGCGCGGGCGCACCTGCGCTTCAAAACCCGCGGGCAGCGCCATGGCAAGGCCGGTCGGGATCATGGCGCGGTCCAGCGCGCCCAGGGTGATGCTTTCGCCCTCGCCAAGGGCTGCATACAGGTCCATCCCGGCGGATTGCTCTGTCTCATACTTTGGCAGGTTGAGGCCTGCGCCGTGCTCAAGCCGTTTGACCTCGATCACCACTTTATTGTCGCGCATCACGCTTTATCCCTTCAACACTTCTGCAATCTTGAGCGCGAGCTTGTCCGCCACCGCGCTTTTTTCCATTTTCGGCCAGCTCTCCGCGCCCGCGGCGCTGATCAGATGAATTTCGTTATAGTCGCCGCCCATGATGCCGGTCTGGGCCGACACGTCATTGGCCACGATCAAGTCGCAGCCCTTGCGCGCGCGTTTCTCTGTTGCGTGCTGAACCACATTCTCGGTTTCTGCCGCGAAGCCCACCACCAGCGCTGGGCGGCCCTTTTTCAGGCCGGAAAGCCCCTTCAGGATGTCCGGGTTTTCGCCAAACTCAAACGTGGGCGTGCCGTCCTTCGATTTCTTCAGCTTCTGGGCGCCGCCGTTCTTCACATGCCAGTCCGCGACCGCAGCCACACATACGGCGATGTCTGCGGGCAGCGCGGCGTCCACCGCGGCCTGCATCTCACGCGCAGTCTCCACATCCACTCGGGTCACGCCGGCCGGTGTTTCCTGCGCACAAGGTCCGGCCACCAGCGTCACATCAGCACCCAGACGCGAAAGCGCCGCCGCCACTTCAAAGCCCTGTCGGCCACTGGACCGGTTGGCAATATAGCGCACGGGATCGATGGGCTCATGGGTTGGCCCAGCGGTCACCACCGCGCGCTTGCCCGACAGCAGCAGGTTGTCGCCGCCGAAGAAGTCCTCGACCGCAGCCACCATATCCATGACTTCAGCAAGCCGCCCCGGCCCCACTTCGCCGCAGGCCAGCATGCCGTCGCCCGGCTGCACGATATGGACTCCGTCGCCCCGCAGGGTCTCAAGGTTCCGTTTTGTGGCTGGGTGGTCCCACATCTGGGCATTCATGGCGGGTGCAATCATCACAGGCTTGTCGGTCGCGAGTAAGATGGTCGACGCCAGGTCATTGGCGATGCCGTTGGCCATCTTGCTCATCAGGTCTGCGGTCGCAGGCGCGATCAAAATCAGATCTGCCTCGCGACTGAGGCGGATATGGCCCATCTCCGCTTCGTCCTTGAGGGAGAAGAGGTCCGTATAGCATTCGTCGCCGGTGAGGCTTGCGACACTGAGCGGCGTGATAAACTCCTGCCCGCCCGACGTCAGCACCCCGCGCACGGAGGCGCCGCGTTCCATCAGGCGGCGCGCCAGATCAAGCGCCTTATAGGCCGCGACCCCGCCGCCGATGATCAGAAGTATGCGTTTGCCCTTGAGCATGCAGGACCCTTTCAAAAAACCGGTCCCCGACATATAGGCGGGAACAGGGCGGGCCTCAAGGAGAGAGTGTAAAACCGGTGATCAGGGCAGGATCCCTGCATGGAGGTAACGCGACATAATTCCGCTATAGGTGCCGTCTGCTTTCATGCTGTCCAGCGCAGCCTGCAAATCATGGATCACCTGATTGTCGCTTTCTGGATGAAAGGCATAATAGAGGCTGTCTTCCAGCAGAACATGTACGATCTCGAACTTGGACGCCGCGAGCTTCTGCTTCCGGATTTCCCACCGGGCCATGGTCGCATCAGCGACCCAAAGATGAATTCTCCCGCGCGACAGCAACAGAGCCCCCCTGTTTTCATGCACGATCGATGTCATAGAGCCCGGCGAGACACCCTTTTCCTTAAGCCATTCATGGCCAACCGTGTCCTGGGAAACACCAATGTGGTACCGGTTCAGGTCTGATGGGTTGTCTATCGTAATATTATCTTCCCGGCGCGCCCATATAACGGTTTGTGTGGCCGCAATGGGCCCAACCCAAAGAAAATGCTTTTCCCGTTCCGGTGTCCTGACAGTCGAAAAAAGGACGGTGTTGGGGCGGGCCTGGGCCTGGGCATATCCCCGTGCCCAAGGCACAATAGCGATGTCGCGTCGCCTGTAGGGCATGTCTGCACGCGCAAACATTTCCACCAGAATGTCAACCGAGATGCCTCTGATCTCCGGGCCATCCCGAAAAGAATAGGGCGGCAATGCTTCCGCCAGAAACTGGAACTCTCGGTCAGAACTGAGAGCAGCTTTTGATGGCAACGCCAGAATGAAGAAACAAATGGCAAAAAGCCGTGCGAAAATCATGCAATCAACTATCCCTTACCCCTTCTGAGGAATGATAGACCGAAAGCGTTAAAGAATTTATAGGGCAGCCCAAAAGGGTGAGTTGCCCTACACTTAATTAGCTGTCGCCGGATGCTGCGCGATTGTCGAGCGCGAATTCCCCGCCACCGAAGCGCATGAGGATAAGGAACGCGCCCGCCATGGCCAGATTCTTCAGGAACATGGTCTGCTGCATCTGGTCAGCGAAATCGGCGTGGAACATCACCGCGGTGATGAGGCAGAAGCCCGCCAGCAGGAACGCCACAAGGCGCGTCTTGAAACCCACCAGAATGGCGATACCGGCAAGCAGCTCAAAGATAGCCGCAGGCCAGAACAGGAAGCCCGGCACACCAGCCGCTTCCATATATTCCACCATGCCAGCGCCGCCGCTGGCGACTTTGGCAAAACCGGCACCAATAAAAATGATAGACAGGAACAGGCGGCCCAAGGGGGCCGCGAACGGGTCAAACTTCGAAAGCAGGTTATCCATAAATCCCTCCCCTGTTATGGAAGGGACAGTGTCCGCCAATTTGAGGATTGGCGCAAGCGCCGCATGATCGCGGTTGATCCGGAAGAAAGTTCAGGCCTACTTCATACACCAAGCACCAAAACAACTTCTCGGTAGGAAGGCCGCTTCATGGCTAGTGAAACAAACAAAAACCATTGGATCAGGCTGGGAGCCGTTGTCTGCATGCTTTTAGCAGGCGGGCTTATACTCATTTCTCTAGGGTATATATTTGACCTGAGTGACGAGACCCAAACCTATCTGATTTTCGGGCTGCTCATAGTCGAGGCAAGCCTGTTCATCTGGTCGCTCACATTGTTCAGGTGCCCGTTCTGCAGCAAGAACCTGATCATCAGAACTATAGTCCTGTTCGAAAAAAATATACCCTACTCCAACATGTTTTGGGCACCTAAGGAGTGTCCGAAATGTGAGAAGAGCCTGCCCTGAAATTAGTATTTATAGCATCAAAATTTTGATAATGGCGGCGCCGGTTATGAGGCCGAGCGCGAAAGGCCACAGGCCGACTTTTGGCGCGGGCGCAGGCGCGGCTTCCCAGTCATCGTCCGCAACCGGTTCCTCGTTTTCCTCCGACAGCCACTTTTCAATGCGGTAAGGCAGGCGCTCAAGGAAACGCGGCAGGTTAGCCACCATGTCCGCGAGGCGTGCCTCGGGCGACAGGTTGGCCCGGATCCAGGCCTCGATCACGGGCTCTGAAATCTGCCACATATTGGCGGTTGGATAGAGATGCAGCGCCATGCCTTCAGCCATCACCATGGTGCGCTGCAGGAGAAGAAGCTGCGGCTGTGTCTGCATGGCGAAACGCTCGGTGGTGGCGAACAGCTGCGCCAGCAATTGCCCGGCGGAAATCTCTTCCACCGGCAGGTCCATGATTGGATCTGCAATGGCCCTCAGGGCCTGCGCGAACTCTTCAAGGCTCTGGTTCTTCGGCACATAGCCCGCGTCAAAATGCACCTGCGCCACGCGGATATAATCCCGCCGGATGAAACCATAGAGGATTTCCGCAAGGAACTGGCGCTCGCGCTTCGACAGACGCCCCATGATGCCGAAATCGATGGCGGCGATGGTGCCCGAGGGCTCGACGATCAGGTTGCCCTGATGGAGGTCCGCGTGGAAGAAGCCGTCCCGAAGCGCTTGCGTCAGGAACACCTGCACAACCTTCTGGCCCAGGGCCTCAAGGTCATGCCCCGCGGCTTCAAGCGCTGCACGGTCGGCAAGGCGGATGCCGTCCACCCACTCCAGCGTCATCACGCGCCGGGCCGTATGGTCCCACTCAATGCGCGGCAGGCGGTAGCCGCTTTCACCGCGCATGTTTTCTGCGAGCTCTGCCGCGGCTGCCGCCTCAAGCCTGAGGTCCATCTCGCGCAGGGACGTTTCCTTGACCTTGTCGACGATCTTCGAAAGGCGCAGGCGCCGGGCTTCCTTGACATTGCGTTCGGCAAGGGCGGCCAGCCAGTCAAACAGCTTCAGGTCACGGACAAAGCGCGATTCGATATCGGGCCTGAGGACCTTCACCGCCACCGGCACACCCTTTTCCGTGACAGCCTTATGGACCTGCGCGATGGATGCCGCCGCGACCGGCACTTCCTCGAACGCCTGAAAATGATCCTCAAGCACCCCGCCAAACTCGGCCTCAATGGTGGCGCGGGCCTTGGCGAACTTGAAAGGCGGCAGGCGGTCCTGCAATGTGGTCAGGCCCTCGGCGAGAGGTCGACCTACAAGGTCAGGCCGGGTTGCCAGTGTCTGGCCAAGCTTGATATAGGCCGGGCCCATACTGGCAAGCGCAAGCGCAAGCCGTTCGCCGTCAGACGCTGGCAGGCCAAATTTGTGCGGCACATAAAAGGTGAACAGACGCAGCAGACGCGGCGCCCACGCGGGCACAAGGTCAATGTTCGCCAGCGCCCGGATGGCCCCGAAGCGGCGAAGCCCCACGGCCAACATATAAAGCTGGAAAAGATATCCGATTGTGCGCACGCGCCTGCCCTTTGTTTGCCGCTTAAATCCGGGTGCCCTGGTGGATCGCCACGATGCCAGCCGACATGGTGCGATATTTCACGCGCGCAAAGCCTGCTTCCCTGATCATTCCTTCAAACTTCTGGGGCGTGGGGAACCGGCGAATGGATTCCACAAAATATTGGTAGCTGTCCCGGTCTTTGGTGATGAACTCACCCATCGTCGGGATGACATTGAAGCTGTATGTGTCGTAGGCCTCTTGCAGCACGGGCACGACCTCGGGACTAAACTCAAGGCAATAGAAGGTGCCGCCGGGCTTCAGCACGCGGTAGGCTTCCTCAAGCGCTTCATGGATGCGTGTGACATTCCGGATACCGAAGGAGATGGTGTAGGCATCGACCGACCGGCTGGCGAACGGCAGCTTCATGGCGTCACCGCAGACGAATTCCGCGCGGCCCGCGTATCCCGCCTTTTCAGCGCGTTCCTTGCCCACCGCCAGCATTTCGGCATTGATATCGCACACGGTTACGGTGCCGCCCCTGGACGCCTCAAGGAATCGGAAAGCGATATCGCCGGTGCCGCCCGCAAGGTCCAGAAGGTGCATGCCGGGCCGTGGATTGACGGTATTGATAAGCGAATCTTTCCACAGCCGGTGGATGCCCATGCTCATCACGTCATTCATGATGTCATAGCGCTTGGCCACGGAATTGAACACGCCCTTGACCATATCGGCCTTCTTGTCTTCCGCCACGGTCTGGAAGCCGAAATGGGTGGTGGCCTCGCTCTCGGTCGGCGCCTGGGTGTGTGTTTCGCTCATCTTATCGTCTTTGCTGCTTGACATTATGGTGGCTTGCCCTGTCATTTTGGCGGACCATAGCCCACGCGGCGGCCATGCGCCAGCCTCGTTTAGAGTATAAGGACAAACGCGACAATATGCCCTGCGATAGTAAAAGAGAGCTCCATTAGAAATTTAAAGGAGGCCCCGAATGACCGCATACGAACTGTTGGACATTCGAAACCAGACAAGTGACGCCTATATGTCGACCATGAAATTTTGGCTGACGGTAACTTTCGCTGTTTTCGGTGCAGTGAACTTCATCAGAGACGATATTTCGCTTTTGGGCGCTGGCCTTCTTGTCGTGTTCTATGGTGGCCTGTCCTTAGCTACGGGCTTTTATTGCACTCAGTTAAAGAACGAGATTCATGCGATCGAGGATGATCTGTGTGCTACCGCAGAAACAGCCGCTGCCGACCTTCACATTATGAATTCTGCAATCATCCGCAGTCGGGTTATGTCAATGGCCTTCCAGTGGGCCTGTGTCATTGGTGCGCCCATCGTATATGCCGGGTTTCTTTATCAGATTTTGCCTGTAGGAAAATAAATGCCCGAACTTCCCGAAGTTGAAACCGTCAGGCGCGGCCTTGTGCCGGTTCTGGAAGGCGCCGTCATCAAAAGTGCTGTGGCCAACAGGCCGGACCTCCGCCTGCCGATCCCGGTTGATTTCGCAGTGCGTCTTACGGGCAACCGGATCGAGCGGCTCACACGACGGTCCAAATATATCCTGATGGAATGCGCCGACGGCCTTGTGGTGATCCTGCACCTGGGGATGTCGGGTCGTGTGACCATCACCCAAGCAGGCGCGCCTGCACCCACGGTGGGCAAGCACGACCATGTGGTGATCGTCACCGACCGCGGCGACCATATTATATATAACGACACCCGACGCTTCGGCATCATCACCTTCACCAGCCTTGACGATATGGACGAACATCCGCTGTTGAAATCCATCGGGCCGGAACCGCTGGGGAACCAGTTCAACCTGGATGTGCTGAATGCCGGCCTCAAGGGTCGGAAAAGCAGCATCAAGGCCGCGCTTCTGGACCAGAAGCTGGTGGCAGGGCTGGGAAACATCTATGTGTGCGAGGCGCTTTGGCGCGCGGGCATCAGCCCCAAGCGCACCGCCGACAGTGTCGCGGGCAAGCGCGCCGAACGCCTGTTCCCAATCATCCGCGAGGTGCTGACGGCGGCGATTGAAGCAGGGGGATCAACCCTGAAGGACTATGCCCAGGTAGACGGCGAGCTTGGCTATTTCCAGCACAGCTTCCAGGCCTATGGCCGGGAAGGAGAAGAGTGTTCAAAGCCCGGATGTGGTGGTACGGTCGCCCGGATCGTGCAATCGAATCGTTCCACATTCTATTGCCCGAGTTGCCAGCGATGAAGGGAAACCGCCAGACCATGCGTTTATTGCTTCCGATTATGATCCTGTTTGTGGGCCTTGGCGCGCGTGCCGAAGAAAACTTCATCGACGGCTTCCCGGATGTGCCGTTTCTTTCGGTGATTCGCGCCCTTGAGGGCGAACCGGTGGTGTTTGACACGCCGGGCGGCACTGTTGCGGAAGCCACGTTCCTTTTGAACGACACCGCCGCCAAAGCCATGGATTCCTATAGGGAATCGCTGATGGCCCTTGGCTGGGCCTGCGACAGCCCAACCACCGCAATGCACTGTTGGCGCGAGGAGAATCGCCTTACCTTCAAAGGAACTGACGGCGAAGACGATACCCCCCGTCTGGTGCTGCGCCTGGAGCCACAAAGCTGACGCAAACCGGGGCGCCCCGGCCCACTGGCCACAAAGGGCTTTTCAAATGAAGCTCAGGGCATTAGGAGTCTCAGCCACAGATCAGAGCAATAGAAGGCTGAAAGATGACTTTCGAAACCATTCTGCTGGACAAGCAAGAAGGCGTGGGACTGATTACACTCAATCGTCCTGATGCCCTCAATGCACTGAACAGCAAACTGCTTGAGGAACTGGGTGAGGCACTGCTCGCGTTGGACGCGGACGCCGACATAGGCGCCATTGTTGTCACCGGCAGTGAAAAAGCGTTCGCGGCAGGCGCCGACATCAAAGAGATGTCCGGCCTCTCGTTCGCTGACGTTCTCAAGAAAGATATGTTCGCTGAGATCAACAGCGTGTTTGCCCGTGTGCGCAAACCTGTGATCGCAGCGGTAAGCGGTTATGCCCTTGGTGGCGGCTGTGAAATTGCCATGGCGTGCGATTTCATCATTGCCGCCGAAAGCGCCAAGTTCGGCCAACCTGAAATCAAGCTGGGCGTTATTCCGGGAATCGGTGGTTCCCAGCGCCTGACGCGTCTTGTCGGCAAATCCAAGGCCATGGACATGATGCTGACTGGCCGCATGATGGATTCGGCTGAAGCGGAGCGTTCCGGCCTCGTGAGCCGCGTGCTGCCAACCGAAGACATGCTGGACGGCGCCATGGAAGTGGCATCCAGCATTGCCGACCTGTCCGCGCCAAGCGTGGCACTGGCCAAGGAAGCCACCAACCGGGCGCTGGAGACAACGCTTGCGGAAGGGCTTCTGTTTGAACGCCGGGCCTTCCATTCGCTGTTTGCGACGGAAGACCAGAAAGAGGGCATGAGTGCCTTCATCGAGAAACGCCAGCCGCAGTTTAAAAACTGCTAAGGCGGAAATCAGCGAGAAAACTGGGCCTAGCCTATTGACTGGGGCCAATATCGGGTATATAGACCCGACCTCGAATTAACTGGTGGACGCAGCCATGAAGGCGGGCGGCCCCGATTGAACAAAGAAAGCAAGGACTGAAGCGCTGGACGGTTATTGAAGCGCGGTCCGAAAAAGGTAGAAGAAATGGCAAATTCTGCACAAGCCAAGAAACGCATTCGTCAGAACGAGCGTCGTCGCTTGATCAACAAATCCCGCGTAAGCCGTATCCGTACGTTCGTACGTAAGGTTGAAGAAGCAATTGCTTCCGGCGACAAGTCTGCTGCTGGTGAGGCCCTGAAGGCCGCTCAGCCAGAAATCATGCGCGGTGTGACGAAAGGCGTTATCCACAAGAAAACGGCTTCCCGCAAAGTTTCCCGTCTGTCCGCTCGCGTTAAAGCACTCGCGTAAGCAAGACGCCGCTGGCGCGAACCCGATTCGCTGCCTGCCGGGACAAGATACCGATCTAAGCCATGCCATTCCGGCGTGGCTTTTTTCATTTTTGCAGAGCCGGGCGGGAACAAAAAGGGCACACCATTCAGCCCATTTTTACCGAAATCAAGATATTGTATGCGGCTCTGATTCACGCCATAGGGCTGTGAAGAATCTTTGTGTCAAGCGATAGATTCAGTTGCTGGGGCTACCCCCCAGATGTATCTTCCAGTCTTACGCGGCGGGCCAGCCGGGCGACCAACCATCCCATTTTTGGGAACCGCCCGAATGTGGTTCAGGCCCTATAACCGGAGAGACCTGCCAGGGATCTCAACGGGGGCTGGGATCACGTCGTCGCATTTGAAAATAACAGATCGGGACCATGGACCTGACTGGCGCTTTGCTGGAGAGGCAGGAGCAGTTGTGTCAGCGACAGGTTTATTGTGAAAATTATCACTAAGAAGGTCCAGGCGTTGGGCATAGTGCCGAAGTTTGTAAGGGGTTAGGTCGCCCAATGGCTGAAAGGGAGAGTAATAAAATGGGGGCTTCAAGGGGGGCTGCATCCGCTATGGACGCAAACTTTGACGCGTCGCCATGGCCAAAGGTTTGCGACAAATTCAAGCATGAGTTCGGTCAACACGCCTACACCACCTGGCTAGGGCAGCTGGGCTATCAGGGTGTCGACAGCGGCACCGTTGAGCTGACGGCGCCGACCAAATTCGTCCGCGACTGGATCACACGTCACTATGCGCCGCGGCTGAAGGATTTCTTCCTCGCCGAGGACCCGCGCATCAAGGGTCTGTCAATCCGCCTGGCCGCACGCCAGGCCGCCGCGAACGCCAAACCTGTTGAGCGAGCGCCGGCAAGTCCCATTGAGGTGGACCCGTCCACTGGCGCCGACGAGAGCGCGGCTCTTGATCCGAAATACACTTTCGACAGCTTCGTTGTCGGCAAATCGAACGAGCTGGCGTACGCCGCCGCCAAACGCATTGCCGAAACCGATGAGGTTACCTTCAACCCGCTGTTTCTGCATGGCGGCGTAGGCCTGGGTAAAACCCACCTGATGCATGCCATCGCCTGGGAAATGAAGCGCCAGAAACCGACAAAGCGTGTGGCCTATATCTCAGCTGAGAAATTCATGTTCGAATTTATCGCTGCGCTCCGCTTCAAGGACACCCACGCCTTCAAGCAGAAATTCCGCGCCCTGGACCTTCTGATGGTGGACGACGTTCAGTTCATCGCCAACAAGGAAAGCACCCAGGAAGAATTTTTCCATACCTTCAACGCGCTCGTCGACAATCGCTGTCAGGTGGTGATCACCGCCGACCGGTCCCCGACCGACCTTGAAGGCATCCAGGAACGCATTATCAGCCGGCTGGGATGGGGCCTGGTGGCCGACATCCACCCGACCGACTATGAACTGCGCCTGGGCATCCTGCAGTCGAAGGCCGAGCAGGCAGAGAGTGTTATCGTGCCCGCCGAGGTTCTCGAATTCCTCGCCCGCCGCATCACATCGAACGTGCGCGAGCTTGAGGGTGCGCTCAACCGCGTGATGGCTTATGCCACCCTTGTGGGCCGCCCCATCACCATGGACATGACCCGCGACGTGCTGCAGGACCTGATCCGCGCCAATGACCGCAAGCTGACGATCGACGAGATCCAGCGTGCTGTGGCTGACTATTTCAATCTCCGCCTCGCTGAGATGCTGTCCGAGCGCCGCGCCCGCAACATTGCGCGCCCGCGCCAGGTGGCCATGTATCTGTCGAAACAGCTGACCAGCCGCAGCTTGCCGGAGATCGGCCGACGCTTCGGCGGGCGCGACCACACAACGGTGATGCACGCTGTAAGGAAGATCGAAGACCTGCGCCGCGACGACAGCCAGCTGGACGACGATATTTCGCGTCTGACCCGGCTTCTTGAAGGCTGATTCCGGGGCCTGTTTCAGGCGCTCAAATCAGGTCCGATTCTGGTGGCTGCGACTCGGCAGTTTTCCTTCGATTCCAAACCACAAAAAAAAGCGCCTTTTTGGCGCTTTTTCGTTTGGTTTAAGGGCGAAAATCGCTATTGTTCCCTTAGACACAAATCCTCATCCAGCAGGGTGTTGAAATCACCCGTCCCTGACCCGGATTTTAATCGCTAAATTCCGGCACGGGGGCACCGACTCGATTTCACCAGCCAGACCCGGATGAGAGGGGGCGCCCCAGCCGCAAGGTGGGGCTAATAATGTTAGGCAAGAAGAATATTTCCATGAAAGTCACCATCGAACGGAATTCACTTTTGAAAACGCTGGGGCACGTACAGTCGGTGGTAGAGCGCCGCAACACGATCCCTATCCTGTCGAACGTGATGGTCGAAGCTGAAGGCGACATGGTCTCAATGACAGCGACCGACCTGGATATCGCGATCATTGAGCGCGTATCCGCGAGCGTTCAGCAACCTGGCTCCACCACGATCCCGGCCCACACGCTGTTCGACATCGTGCGCAAGCTGCCGGACGGCAGTGAGGTTGAGCTGACACTGGAAGAAGGCGAGCGCCTGGTGGTCAAAGCCGGCCGGTCCCGCTTCACGCTGGCGTGCCTCGACAAGGAAGATTTCCCGGTCATGAACGACGGCGACATGCCGCATCGTTTCGATCTGGCGGCCGAAGAGCTGAAGCGCCTCATTGACAAGGCCCGCTTCGCCATCTCGACCGAAGAAACCCGCTATTACCTCAATGGTATTTACCTGCATGTTGCCAACAGTGAAGACGGCCAGCGCCTGCGTGCAGTCGCCACAGACGGTCACCGCCTGGCACAGGTTGAGCAGGACGTGCCAGAGGGCGCAGCCGGCATGCCGGGCATCATCATCCCGCGCAAGACGGTTGGTGAAGTAAGGAAGCTGATCGACGAATTCGAGGGCAACGTGAATGTGTCCCTGTCGGACACCAAGATCCGCTTCGCCTTTGATGGCGCCGTGATCACCTCGAAGCTGATCGATGGCACCTTCCCGGACTACAGCCGCGTGATCCCCGAAGGCAACGACAAGATGCTCGAGATGGATTGCCGCCTGTTCGCGGAAGCGACTGACCGGGTATCCACCATCAGCTCCGACAAGACGCGCTCGGTGAAGCTCTCCATCGCACCTGACCAGCTGACGCTGTCGGTCAACAGCCCGGACAGCGGCACAGCGACGGAAGAGCTGGCGGCCTCCTACGGTTCCGACGCGCTCGAGATCGGCTTCAACAGCCGCTACCTCTTGGACATCCTGGCACAGATCGAAGGCGATACCGTACAGGTGTTCCTGGCGGACCCATCGGCGCCAACGGTGCTCAAGGACATGATCGACGAAGGCGCGCTTTATGTCCTGATGCCGATGCGGGTCTAGACCTGGTTGGCAAGGCGGCTTGCGGTCGGATTGGTGCCGGGAAAGCTTGGGATTGGTTGAAGACATGATAGCCATTAGGGCACACTATAAATCGGCGGGGTTCAGCCATGGCTGAACCAGCCCAGGCAGCGGGCGCAGGCGGCATGAGCCCCGCGCCCCAAAGCCATGGTGTCTATGTCTCCTCCCTGACGCTGACGGACTTCCGGTCCTATAGCCGCACCAAGATCACGCCCACGGGGGACCATCCCCTGGTGGTGCTGGCGGGCCCCAACGGGGCCGGCAAAACAAATGTGCTGGAGGCCCTGAGCTATCTGGCGCCTGGTCGGGGCCTCAGGCGTGCGCCGCTTGAAGAGGTCGCCAGACAGGAAGCCACAGGCCCCTGGGCAGTGGCTGCGACCCTGATGCTGGACGGCGAGGATATCCGCGTCGGCACGGGGCTTGAAGGCACAAAGGGCGAAGGGGCGACCCGCCGCCTGGTGAAGATTGACGGGGAAGCGATCTCCAGCACCAACACGCTGGGCGACCGCTGGTCGGTCACCTGGCTGACGCCACAGATGGACCGCCTTTTCATTGAAGGCCCATCGGCGCGGCGCCGGTTTCTCGACCGTATGGTCCTGGGGCTGTACCCGGACCACAGCCGTCAGGTCGGCGCCTATGAGCGGGTGATGCGCGAGCGCAACCGCCTGCTGGGTGAGAAGGGCATGGGCGCAGACATGGCCTGGATCTCGGCGCTGGAGACCAGAATGGCCGAACACGCAGTTGCGGTGGCCATTGCAAGGCTGGATTTCGCCGGGCAGCTGGCAGGCCAGCTGGAGGCGGCAGACGAAAGCCCCTTCCCCAAGGCGCTTCTCGCCATCGATGGATGGCTGGAGGAGCAGATCGCTGACGGGATGGCTGCGGTAGAGGCAGAGAGCGCCTACCGCGACAAATTGGTGAGCCTGAGGGCACGCGACGCCAGAAGCGGCCGCGCGTCGGAAGGGGTACACAAGACGGACCTGATCGTCACCCATGCGCCCAAAGGCATGCGCGGCGAACTGTGTTCCACTGGCGAGCAGAAGGCGCTTTTGATTGCGCTCGTGCTGGCCAACGCAAGACTGCAGGCGGCCCAGAAGGGCCAGGCGCCGTTGATGCTGCTCGATGAAGTGGCTGCGCACCTGGACGAGGACCGCCGAGAAGCGCTTTTTAGTGCGCTTTCAAGCCTTGGCAGCCAATGCTGGCTGACAGGCACCGACCGGGAGCTCTTCATCGGGCTTGAAGGCCGGGCAGAATTTTTCGATGTGCGGGACGGTAAGATCCAGCCGCTGCACACACAAGGATAACCGGATCTGAGGGTATGAGTGAAGACATGACCGATACACCAGAAGCAATGGCTGAAAACGCTGCAGCAGCTGAATATGGCGCGGATTCCATTAAGGTCCTGAAGGGCTTGGATGCCGTGCGGAAGCGCCCGGGCATGTATATCGGCGACACCGAGGACGGCTCCGGCCTCCACCACATGGTGTTCGAGGTTTCCGATAACGCCATCGATGAGGCGCTCGCGGGCCACTGTGACCTGGTGACCATGACGCTCAACCCGGACGGCAGCTGCACCGTCACCGACAACGGCCGCGGCATCCCCACTGACATCCACGAGGAAGAAGGTGTGTCGGCCGCCCAGGTGATCATGACCCAGCTGCACGCGGGCGGAAAGTTCGACCAGAACAGCTACAAGGTATCGGGCGGCCTGCACGGTGTGGGCGTGTCTGTTGTGAACGCGCTGTCCGACTGGCTTGAGCTTCGCATCTGGCGCAACGGCAAGGAACATTCCATGCGCTTTGAAAAAGGCGAGCCGATCGACGACCTGGTGGTAGTGGGCGATGCCGGCGGCAAGAAAGGCACCAGCGTGACCTTCATGCCGTCGCTGGACACCTTCAAATTCATCGAGTTCGATTTCGAGCGCCTTGAGCACCGCTACCGCGAGCTGGCGTTCCTGAACTCGGGCGTGCATATCCTCATTCGCGACAACCGCCATGCGGACGTCAAGGAAGTGGATCTGTTCTATGAAGGCGGCATCACTGCGTTCGTAAAGTATCTGGACCGCAACAAATCCAGCCAGATTGGCGAGCCCATCACCATCATGGGCGAGAAGGACGGCATCACGGCGGAGATTTCGCTGCAGTGGAACGACAGCTATCATGAAAATGTGCTGTGCTTCACCAACAACATCCCGCAGCGCGATGGCGGCACCCACCTGGCGGCCTTCCGTGCGTCGCTGACCCGCACGATCAACAACTATGTCAACGACAGCGGCCTGGCCAAGAAAGCCAAGGTCTCCCTCGCGGGCGACGACAGCCGCGAAGGCCTGACGGCCGTGGTGTCGGTAAAAGTTCCGGACCCGAAATTTTCCAGCCAAACCAAGGATAAACTGGTGTCATCCGAGGTTCGCCCTGCCGTTGAGGGCCTGGTGAACGACAAGCTGACCGAATGGTTCGGCGAGCACCCCAATGAAGCCCGCGCCGTTGTCCAGAAGATCATCGACGCCGCCACCGCGCGCGAAGCGGCACGGAAGGCGCGCGAGCTGACACGCCGCAAGGGCGCGCTCGATATCGCCAGTCTGCCCGGCAAGCTGGCCGACTGTCAGGAACGCGACCCGGCCCTTTCCGAACTCTTCATCGTGGAGGGCGATTCGGCAGGTGGTTCGGCGAAGCAGGGACGGAATCGGAAGAATCAGGCGATTCTCCCCTTGCGTGGTAAAATCCTCAATGTGGAGCGCGCGCGGTTTGACCGCATGCTGGCGTCGAACGAGATCGGCACGCTGATCACCGCGCTTGGCACCGGTATCGGCCGCGAGGACTTCAACGCCGACAAGCTTCGGTACCATAAAATCATCATCATGACCGATGCCGACGTCGACGGCGCCCACATCCGGACACTGCTCCTGACCTTCTTCTACCGTCAGATGCCGGAAGTGGTGGAACGCGGGCACCTCTATATCGCGCAGCCACCGCTCTATAAAGTTGGCCGCGGCAGGTCAGAGGTCTATCTGAAGGATGACCGGGCGCTGGATGACTATCTGATCGGCCAAGGCAAATCCGATGTGATGATCATTGATTCCAATGGCACCCAGCATGCTGGTGGCGAGATCGAGCATCTGGCCAATGAGGCACGCGCCATCAAGACCATCATGTCCAACGTGCCGCAGCGCTATAACGCGACGCTGATTGAAACCATGGGCCTTCTGGGTGGTTTTGATGAGAAACTGCTGGAAGACCAGCCCGCGCGGCAAGCCATGGCCGACCGGATCGCTGAGCGCCTGAATGTGCTGGCGACCACCGAAGAGGAAAACGGCTGGTCCGGCACCGCAGCAGACGACGGTGGCTACAGCTTCGCCCACGAGGTGCGCGGCGTGATCGACACGCACAAGATCGACGCCCACTTTATCGAAAGCCAGGAAGCGCGCAGCCTTCACAAGCGCATGGGCGAGGTGCGGGACCTGTTCCAGCAGCCGATCACAGTCACGCGCAAGGAAGAAAGCCAGAGCGTGGGCACGCCGCTTGAGATGCTGGCCATGATCATCGCCTATGGCCGTAAGGGCCTGTCGATCCAGCGCTATAAGGGCCTGGGGGAGATGAACCCAGAACAGCTGTGGGAAACCACGCTCGACCCGGACGTGCGCTCGCTATTGCAGGTGAAGGTCAGCCAAGCCGACACAGCAGACGAGATCTTCTCCAAGCTGATGGGCGACGTGGTCGAGGAACGCCGCAACTTCATCCAGGACAATGCCCTCTCCGTCGCAAACCTGGATATCTAGCGCGCTTGTCGGCTGACACATAAAGTGAGACAATTGACGCATAAAGTGAGACTGAGTGACACATAAAGTGAGACAAGGTTTCGCAGAAAAAAGGCAGTTAGCGAGGAGCTAGCTGCCTTTTGTGTTTCTGGAGGTGCTTACCCGAACATGATTTCTGGAGAAATTCCCAACCAGGCATTAGAAAACTCCCGACACCTTCCCGCAGGTCAGAATTCCACCAGATCCGGGATGCCTTGCCTCATTATTTCTTTGACAGTATGCGCCTGGCGGTCTGGCTGGGCAGCAAGCTCCGGCTTTTGATGAATGCGGAACTTCTCTGGGTCGTCAGTGTCGATCTCTGCAATTCCAACTGAGTGAAGCCCTAAGTGTCGGCTGACACATAAAGTGAGACAATTGACGCATAAAGTGAGACTGAGCGACACATAAAGCGGACATAAAGCATCACGGCAAGGCGAATGACATCGGGTGAGTATTTGAAATAGCGGAACGGATTTTTCATGCCGCGCTAGCTATCGTGGCCAGAATTTCAGCGCAAGTTGTTTTATTCTGACACCGCCTGCCAGCGTGGTGGCTTGTTTAGCTCGACGAAGCTTCCTGCCTTTCCCTCGCCTAATGCGGTACGGCAGAAGTGCCAAGCCAGTGACACAGAACAGTGAGGCGACCGCACTGCAAATAACGACCAGGCGATTATTCATTTGCCGATCCGTGTAGTCCATCATGTGCAGGCGCTTAAAAAATTCGTAGATTTGAGTACGCGCCGTTGCATAAAATAGGATCTCGCCAGTTTCTGCATTGGCGTAGAGCGTGGGCGTTGACTCGCTGCTGCTCCATACTTCCCAAACAGGTAATGGACCAGGATACCCAAAAGGGCGATCATTCCTGAATCGGACAGCTGTAATGGTTGCATCATCTGCTAGATAATCTGCAGCCACGGTCCGCACATATGGTTCTGAAACTGGACCGAGCTGCGCACCTGTGGAAGCATCATACCTTTCCCTATGGCCATCGCTAAAAACAGCGCTCAAAATGGTCCTTTTCCCGAGCTGACGAAGCTGCAGGAATATCGGCCGGTACTGAGAAACAACCTCACTTAAGACAGCAGGAGACACAGCGCTGACAGGGTGAGTTCTGTGTAAAACAGGCGCCCCTTCAACAACGCTACGAGGCGTAATTGCGATCACTAGCCCGCTGACGCTCCAGATAAGCACCTGCAAACCAATGAGCACACCAAGCCATTTGTGGGTGCGGCTAAGCCATTTATGGAAATTTTTTTTGTTCATTTTACAGGGTAGGTGGACCTCAGAGAGGCCCACCTTATTCCGTTCTTAAATTAGGAGTAGATGAACGGGAATTCCTACTGCTGAGCAGTTGTATCGTGCGCGCAGCTTACCTGCCGGTTCCAATCTGCAAAGATTCCATCCGGATTATGACGCCAATGCCAAACATGGACTTCATAAAAGGGATCAACCGGGTGCGTTCCAACCGCGGTTTTCCGCTTCATTTCCTGCCCCATGAAAGTCGGCGTTTCTGCCCCATTCCATTTGTTCTCGAAAACAACATATTCGAGGGCTACCAGCTGCATGCTACCATCAGGCTGTGGCTCATACATCAGGACTTCCGGTTTGGAGATATCAAGCTCGCCGTCGCTGGCAAAGTCACCGTTGATGAAATGCACCCCCATGGTCCCTTTAGAAGGGGCCTTGGGATTCACTGTGCACTCAAACAGCTGTGTATATCCTTCAGCTTTAGCAACATTGATGTCGGCAAAGCGAGCTGAGGCCTGACGGGACGCGGTTACTTCAGCGTCCGTCGCCTGTGCAATAGGGCCGGTCATCAGCGCTAGAGCAAGTGCATTGATTAGCTTTTTCATAGTCTTCTTCTTTTTTAGGCACAGCAGTACTGTTCCCTGTAAAATCGCCGTGAAGTTGGCGGCTTTCCTACAAGGTTGGGCGCTGGAAGCGCCGAACAAACAGTATTGCGTGCAGTTTACTTAGCTGTTGGCTTTCGCGGCCACGAGCGGACAGTGCTTCTCGGTAGACGGATCAAACACATCTACCACTTCCGTGATTTGGTTGGCCGGAAAACCGGAGATTTCAGCATGCTGACGGATCAGGTCTTCGCTCTCTGCCAGATAGATACAAAAGGTTTTGTCTGCAGTGCGATAAGAGTGTTGCCACTGAATGCCCTTCAGCTTTGCCAAGGCCTCGTTAGAGGTTCGCGATGCACCACCCAGTTCACTTTGCGGGAAAGATCCCACGCCTTTGATGTCACGTTCAATTACGAATTTCTTCAACATTTTTCTTCCTTTTTATGCTGTGCGGGCTCCTCGTACGACCCGATGGCCTGAAAGATGTCATCACTTGGCATTGATTCCCAGATGGCAAATCTGGCATTGTTAATGTACACTTCTGCCAATCTTGTGTATTTTTGCCATGAAATGGAGAAAAGTACATGTCTGAACAGTTGGTTTTTGTAGGCTTCAATGGCGGAAGTTGTTCCACGCTTACTTTACCGTTTGAGGTCTTTTCCTACGCCGCAAGCCGGGCCGCTATGGCCCAAAAAAATGTCCCCCAAATGGACCTTGCCATTATCACGCCAGATGATGGACCAATGGTTAAGACTGGCGTCTTCAGTGCTCAACCAACCCACAAAGTTGCTTCGATTGATTCCCCCCGAATGGTCTTCCTCACCGGGATGGATATCGATGTAGATACGTCACTCGAAGCACATGCGTGCATCGGGTCGCACCTCACCAGGTGGTACAAAGCAGGCGCAATGGTCGCCGCAGTGTGCCCAGCGCAGGGGCTTGTTGCACAATCAGGTCTTCTGGAAGGCAAGACCTCAGCCATCCATTGGAGCCTCTACGACCACTATAGCAAAAAATGGCCGGAAGTGAATTGGCGAGCAGATGATATGGTGGTGGAGCAGGAGAATATCTTCACCTGCTGCGGCGGCACGGCTTCTCTTGATTTGTCACTTTATCTTGTGAACCGAATTTTTGGCGAAAATATTATGTTGGAGTGCGCACGATGGTTCGTCACCGAAACGCCAAGAATGCGCAACGAAATCCCTCCACCAATTTTTGCAATGCCCGAAACAACAGACCAGGCAATGAAGGACGTACAGGGGTGGCTTCATACCAATTTCACAGATACAGTTGTCTTTGATGAAGTTGCCAAGCGATTTGGTATGTCTGAACGCACTTTTTACCGCCGGTTCCAGAGCACTTTCGGAGAAACCCCAAAAACCTACCTCCAGAAACTAAGGCTTGCAGCAGCCAGACGCCTTCTGGAAGCTGGCACAACACAGATTGAGGCTATCGGTAGACAAGTAGGATATGAAGATCCGATCTTCTTCCGCACCATTTTTAAGCGCTACACCGGCATGACACCAAGTCAGTATAGAGAACGCTTTCGTTTCAGGTCACTGGGGCAAGTTTAGGGTTAAATCATGCAATTCATGGGCATTGTCAGAGTAACTTTGCAGCACAGACGAGGCCCTTTCAGGCAGATCGCTAGAGGGCAAATTGCCTCCATGAGGTCAGGGCTTCAGCACGAAAATCTCTGAAGTTCTGTCGTGATGTGAGATGCCTTTGTGCGTTGAAGTGATTATAAATTTGGCCGTGAATGGCGGTGAACTTCTGTAGCGTGGCAGGGTCCTTGAAACCTTGCATGCTTCGTTCTTTTCGTCTGAACGGCTGATGACTGTTTTCGGCTCTGTTGTTCCGCCAACGGCCGACCTCCTGACGATCTTCACAGCCCACGGCTTTCAAGGCTGCCGAGTATGATCGTAGGCGATCCGTCACAATCTTCTTGGGTTTACCAAAACGCTTCATCAACCGCTTCAAAAGCTTTAAGGCGGCCTTCTTGTCTCGTTTTTGGGTGACAATTGCGTCTAATACTTCCCCCTCATGATCAACTGCGCGCCAAAGATACCGCCGCTCGCCGTCCACCTTCACAAATACCTCATCCAGATGCCAACGCCAGTTGGAATGGTTTGGTGACTGCAGGCGCTTTTTCCTGACGGCAGAAGCAAACAGAGGCCCAAATCGGTTCCACCAATAGCGGATAGTTTCATGGCTAACATCAATGCCGCGTTCATGAAGCAAATCTTCGACTTGCCTGAGCGACAGGGGAAAACGGACGTAAAGCATGACTGCGAGGCGAATGACGTCGGGCGAGTATTTGAAATAGCGGAAAGGATTTTTCATGCCGCGCTGCCTATCGTGGCCAGAATTTCTGTTCAAGCAGTTTTAATCTGACAACACCCTGCAGAGACCTTGCCGCGCAACATGTCCAGACGGGCCACCTGAAAGTCTTCCATCTTCAGGGACAAGCTGCCGGGAAAGGACAGGCGGGAGGATAGCTCAAAGGCTCCCTGCGCTGATAATCGGCCATTCTCAAAGTCTGAAGCGCGCAGAGATGCGAGCTTCACCTGGTCTCCCGAACCAATGATGGACAGTTCATCAATCGAGGCCACCAACCCCATGGGCAGATACTCATAGCGCCCGCCAGAAAGCTCAAGGCCACCCGAAAATACGGGTTCATTCAGCGTTCCTTCAACCTTGAGCTCACCGGTCGCTTCACCGTCCAGAAGGTGATCGCCCCGTCCCGACAGTCGCCAAAGCGGCTCCACTTCGCCTGTCCAGGTCACCACTGCAGTCAATGGTGCGTTTTCGCGCAATTCGAAGGACCGCGCGTCGGCATCGAACCGGTATGGGAGCATCCCCGTAATGCTGCCTATGGCCCCATTGGGGTCAGAAAATTCACCCTTCATTTCCAGAATGGAGGCTTTGGTCTGCACCAACACATGGGCGGCGTAGCGCGTGCTCTCCTGCAGCGTTACAAACCCCTCGGGCAAGAAAAGCATATCCCGAAGGTCGAGTGACGCCTTCAGGCTTTCCGTGCGACCGCGCTGCCAGCCCGCCTTCAATTGCCCGGATGCTGTTCCTTCCTGCAACAGGCCTGGCCGGATCAGGTTCACCAGCCCCAGATCCAGGTTTTCCAGCGTTGCATCGGTGATCAAACTGTTGGCCGACAGCTGCACAGTCAGCGAGACAGTGCCTTCGTTTACCGAAATGCTGGGCGCAGCCAAATTGGTCGCCTTGCCAAACTCGAGTGTCGCGGGTTCCTGTATGCCGATCTGGTAGCCGCCATACTCGGCGCTTCCGATCAGTTCCATCCTGCCCGGAGCACTTGAGATATCGAAGGCGAGAGAGAAAGGATGAACCGCCCAGCCAACCCCTTCCAGGTGGAAACGGTCCAAACTCTCGTTGTCAGCGGTAACAGACAAGGAATTCACCTGATACTGAGCGCTCCGTACATCTGTAACCTCGGCATTCAGAAGTGGCTTGGCTGTCGTGCCGGCAAGCGGTACCCGCATATACGCGTCCACGGCGCCAGCCTCAAATGGCAGCCTGCCGCCTACTGCCACAAGGATGTCGCGTCCATTCACCCGGATATCGGCGTCAGCCGCGCCAGATGTCGCCCGGTATTGAGCAACCAGAGACGCCTGACCCGCAACACGCAGGCCGTCATACTCACCGGGCACCGCCCTGGCCTCAAGGCTGGCCTGAACATCTCCGGCCTGCGTACGGCTCAGCGACACAGCACCTGTGAGGCCCGGATGTTTCAGTATTGCGTCAAGGTCTACCTGCCCTTCAGGCGCTACCGACACGTCGATATCTGCCGAAGCGATACCCATCTTGCTCCGCCCGGCCAAACCGCCATTTCCCAGCCATCCTTCATCGTCTTTAGCACTTTTGGTGAGCGCCATTTCAAGACCAACATTGCTCAGCGCGACGCCATATCCTGCGAGTTCATCAAGCCCCGTGCGGAAAGAAATGCGTGGCATGCCGGGACTGCCCTGAACGGTGCCCCTGACGGTGACGGTGCCGTCCATTGCAACCGCCGATGTGAGCTGCCTGGGCAGCGCGCTTATGACGGCATCATAGGACATATCCAGGGCCGCCGATGAAACCTGGCCTTCAGTGTGCGCGACAATTCCTGGGCCTTTGAGGACGGCCTGGGAAATTTCAGTGGTGCCGTTGGCAGACACACCGGCCTGAAGGCTGATCGTTGGCGCTGTGCCGAAAAGTCTGTCCGTGTAGGTGTCCGTGAAGCCAATTTCCGCGCCCTTTGCCTCGCCCTCAAGGTCGTAAAGGCCATTTGCCCGCCGAACCAGCGAAGCCCGTGCATCAAGGCGCCCACCGTCGGGATTGATCGGCGCCCAAGTCGCCAACGTTGCAGACGCTGCACTGAGTGTCACACTTGCTGTTTCCACGCCGCTGGCATCACCCCCGGCATTTGCGCTGAGACGATTTTCAGACTTTGTTGTCAGGGCTGGAATATCCACTGCCCATCGACTGGACTGGCTATCAAAGGCCCAGTCTGCGGCCCCGCTCGCGATTTCTTCTTCAAGATTCCGCCAGCCCAATTGCCCGGTCAAGGCGGTCACTCGGCCGCGCCAGTTGCCCCCTACTCCCTGAACGGACCCCTTGGCCCTCAGGTTTTCGGCCTTCATGTCGTCAAAGGCGGCCGAACCAACTTCCAAGCCATAAGACGCTTCAAAGGCTCCCTTGGTATATTGAAGCGAGCCTTCTGCGGTGAGGTTGCTCGCCCGGTCACTTCCGGCCTCAACCTGAGCTATGCGTCCATCGAAGCGGCCTCCCAAAATGGCAAGTCCGTCTGTCGTCTCGAGCCGGCCGTCCAGTGCCGCGGCCAAGTCTGTCGCCTGTACCTTTAGCTGAAATGGCCAGGACTGGCCTGCCAAAGGCGTCATGGTCAAACTGGCCTCAACGTCGCCGCCAAGAAGCGATCCAGCAACGCCGTCCAGCAGCAGGTTTCGGTCTTGCCGCAGCCGCGCTGTCCATACCCCGTTTTCGCCACGACCATCTGCCTGCAGCTGCACCTGATCTGACGCCGTCAAGTTCAGGTTTGCGGCCCACTCGTCAAACGTGCCCTCCCCCTTAAGTGAAGCCTCCGTCGCCCCGGCATAGTGCAGCGGAATAAGGGCCGGGATCAAACCGTTCGCGCCCGCCGATAGGGACGCCTCAAAAGAAAATGGGCCGTCGCGCCCGGTCCACTGGCCAGCCAACTGCAAGTAATCAGACCCCGCACTGGTACGGACCTCCAGTTCACCTTGCAATAGGGCGCTGCTCAGCCGCAGCTCCTTGACCCGGATGTCATATTGCTGCCCATCAAATGCAAGATCGCCCTCAAAACTGGCAAGTGCCAGGGCAACCGGCAAGTCAGGCAAGCTGGCGTCACCTTGTTTCTCGTTTGCTGCAGGCAGGCGCATGAGACTACCGCCCTGCACACGGGCATTGTCTATGGTGAGACGTCCCCCGAGCAAGTCGGCAGGCTTCCATTTGACATCAACTTGCCGCAGCCGCAGCCACGGGCCTTGCCGGTCTGCAACGGCAATATCATGGACCCCGATTTCAGAGAAAACATCACCCGAAAGGCGCCCTATGGACACCGACCGGTCAGGGGTTGACAGCGACGCTTCGGCTTTTTCCTTCAGCCACGCTTTTCCGGCGTTGCCACTCATCCAGAAGCCAAAGGTGGTCGCAGCCAACACCAAAAGCACGGCAAGAACAGCAAGCCACCGGCCCAGCCGCAGCAGGCGGCGCGTCCACTTGCGCCTTTGCACGACGCCATCAATGTTTTTTGACTGGTTCAAAAGCTTTGTCCGATGCTGATATAGACGGCGACAGAGCTTTCACCGGGGCGCCGATCAAGCGGAGTGGCAAGGTCTACCCTGATGGGCGCAACAGCCGTGTGGTACCTGAGGCCCAGTCCTGCGCCCCACCGCCACCCATTGAACGCGGGCGTATTGTCATCATACACCATACCGCCATCCAGAAAGGGAACCACACTGATGGTCTCGCTCAGGCGCACGCGCGCCTCCAGCCCCACCTCAGCAACCGAGAGCCCACCAACAGGTGCGCCCTCGCTATCCAGCTGGCCGAGGGCCTGATAGCCGAAGCCCCTTACCGATCCGCCGCCACCCGCATAGAAGCGCTCTGTGTCGGGTACACGGTCGAGAGACGCGCCCCAGATACTGCCCAGCCGCACCCTGGCCGCCCATGTCACTTGGTCAAAGGCGGGCAAGTGCCAGTAGGCAGCGGCCCGAAGCTCCGTTGCCAGGAAATAGGTATCCTCTGCGCGCGAAGACAGGGTTGGCTGTGCGGTCAAAGTCGCTCGAAAGCCTCGGGTCGGGTCCAGGATGGAATTCGACCCGTCGAACTTCAGGCCGACCGGCACGGAAAAAATGCTCTCGGTCACCTTGCCCAGCGGCTTGTCAAGCCTTGCCAGTTCGACCTCGGCGCCAACCGATCCGCTGATAGATCGCCCAAGCCTGCGTTCAAGCCCCGCATACACATCGATTGTATCTGCACTATAGGCTGGCTTGTTTTCATGCCCAATCGTGCCGCGAAGCAGCATCGACTGCTCATATCGCCGCCAGTTGGGTTTGCGAAAGGTCCCGCCAAGCTGCTGTTCGGCCTCGCCCGCCAGCAGGGAAAGTTTGAGGCTTTCACCCGCGCCCCAAAAATTGCGGTGTGTCCAACTGGCCTCTGCCTCAAAGCCTTCCCCGGCGGCGTAGCCTCCCGCCAGTTCAATCCGTCTGTGCAAAGCTTCCTCGACCTGCACCAGCGGCCGCACTTCGGCATCATCACCTTTTTGCGGCACCAATATGTGAACCGCGCGAAACAGTCCCGTGGCCAACAGCCTGTTTCTATAGTCTTCAAGCAACGACTCTTTGAATAGCTGCCCGTTCTTCCATGGGACAAGTTTTTCAAGGTAGGATTCCCGCACCTCCTGCAGACCGCTAAACGACGGCAAGGCAAGCTGACGCTGTTCGCCGGCGACCATATTGAAGGTAACGGAAACCATTCGCGTGGCGTGATCCACCACAACGTCGCGCTCCAGAAGCCTTGCATACGGATAACCGCTGTTGCTCAGCTCAGCCAGCAAGTGCTTTTCCGCCTCGACAACCTTGCTGGCTCGGGCAGGCTCGCCAGAACCAATCCGCTGCTCGATGGAAGTAACGCCAAGCGCGGACATGTCGGACCGCTCACCGTCATCATTCCAGTTAACAACCTGCACGTCGCCAAATTCATATTGATACCCGGGGTCCACAGATATGGAAACCAGCAGCGTGTCACCTTGCAAGGCCGAACTGTGCACAACCCTGGCGCCATAGAATCCTTCAGAGCGCAACACACGCTGGAAACGGTCAATGTCAGATCGCAGCGTGCCGTCCAACCGTCTGGATGAGCGAAAACAGTCTCCCGCTTTTTCGGCAAGTCGGGACACGCCTCGGAGCAATGCTTCGATCGGCTTGTATTTTTTCTCGCCTGTCACTTCCAGCTGCAACCGCAGGGTTGCGCCGTCACTGCAAGCTGCCTGCGCAGGCAGTCCCCAGAAGATTACGCCGATGATAAGTGTCAGTTGCTTGAGCGGTGCCACAATTTTCCAGTGTGTTGACGGATTTTCGGTCAGCATTATTAGTTGGAATATAGAAAACATAATGGCGACGGGCTGTCACGGGATTCAGCAAACCACTTGCTGAATGGCAGTATCATAGCGGCAGCTTTTGGCGAATTAGGGACGTATGACCGGGAAAACTTAAGGTCTGCTCTCGGGTAAAAAAGCGGCCCTGTCGGATAATCTCACTTTATGTGTCGCAAATGACGGATTATCTCAGTTTATGCGTCACTCAGTCTCACTTTATGTGTCATTCGGATTCTGAAAAAGGCAGAAATCCGCAGAAGCCAGTCTCATTAATTGCGTCACCCTACATGTTGTAGGGTGACACATAAAGTGAGACAAAGTTTCGCAGAAAAAGGCAGTTAGCGAGGAGCTAGCTGCCTTTGTTGCTTTTGGAGGTACCTATCCAGACATGTTTTGTAGAGAAATCCCCGACCGGGTATTAGAAAACTCCCGACACCTTGCCTCGGGTCAGAATTCCAACGACCCTATTACCGGATATGGGGCCACCTTTCGAGCAAGCACTTCCCGCCATCAACATCCGCTCCAACGGGCAGCTGCAGACATTAAATAGGTAGGGAAACCAACTACCAAATCTGACCCAAAGCGGACATTCCACACATGTCAAGGCTCAGGTTTCCAGATTGTCATGAACCAGGCTGACAACCTTGCCGTCTTTCCAGCGTTTCTGATAGATCATACCGAACGAGTAGCCTATACGAGGTACGAATGGCCGCATTGTCATGCCTTCCCTGATACTGTCGGATACAGTGATCGAATTCAGCACGCTTATTCCAACACCGCTTTCAACCAAGGCGCATATGCTGGCGATGTTGGCCTCGGTCTTGCCCGCCAGCTTAACCTGCCTTTCTTCAACAAGCTTCAATACCTGATCGGCAGCGATATTGGGTTGATTGGCAAAAATCATATGTTGGCCACTTAGGTCTTCAACCCTGACATGGTCTTGCGACGCCAACGGATGATCTTTCGGCATGACACAAACGGCGTCGATGTGTACCACCTCATCTGTTTGCAGTTGTTCGCTGGAAACCGGCAGGGTCACAAACCCCACATCAAATTGTCCGGCCTCAACGGCGCGCACCACCTCCTGCGTTGACATTATGTCGAAATAAACATTGAGCTTGGGGTTTTCACGCAGCATCGCCGCAATCAACCTTGGGACAAAACCAAAACCCAATCCAGGGATAGAAGCGACCCGTATACGCGATACACCAAATTCCCTGAGCGCCAATATACTATGCTTCAGTTCGTCAAGGTTGAACATCAGCCCCAGGATAGCTTGGTAGAGCTCGTCAGCTTCAGGCTTTGCAACAAGCCGATTCTTGTCACGAATGAAAAGGGAAAGGCCCAGATTTTCTTCAAGCATCGCAAGCGAACGGCTTACGCCGGACTGGGTAATGCCAAGAACCTTCGCCGCCTTGGTGGCCGAGCCAGCCTCATACAATGTCTTGAAAATGGTCAGGGATTTCAGCGAACTGAGGTTCAGATCAGCCATAACTAAATCTCATAATTTGATAAATTCCGATCATATATTGTTATAAACCGTGCCTCAAGTGTATATTTGATCCTGAAGGGAATTGTGCCGCCAGCCACTGATGCTGGCAGCGCGGCAATTCATGGTGCGCCAGGGAGGCAAGATGACTGACTTTGAAAAGAAGAAAGGCGTAGGTATCACAGGCGCTATCAGCGTCATGCTTTTCCTGTTGATCGCAATTTCCACGCAGGTCTTCATTCTGGGCAATACCGGCTCAACCCAGATCACACTGATCATCGTCACAGCCTTTGCCTCAATCGTGGCGATGCTGAACGGTTACAAATGGCATGATGTGCAGGAGGCCATCCTGTATGGCTGCAATATCGCCATGTTGCCCATGATGATCCTGATGATGGTTGGGGTCCTGATTGCCAGCTGGACCGCGGCAGGTACCATCCCTGCGCTGATTTACTACGGCATAAAGCTGCTAACGCCGGATTACTTCCTTTTCTCAGCCTGTTTGATCTGTTCGATCGGATCGCTATCCACCGGCAGCAGCTGGACTACCGCTGCCACCTTTGGTGTGGGCTTCATGGGGATCGGCCTGGGGCTTGGCATCCCGCCAGAGATCACCGCTGGTGCGGTCATTTCCGGGTCCATTTTCGGCGATAAAATGTCGCCCCTTTCGGATTCCACCAATCTGGCGTCGGCGGTGGCACAGGCAGAGCTTTTCGACCATATCAAAAGCATGATCTACAGCACCGGCCCGGCGATCCTTATCACCCTTGCAATCTATTTTGTCATGGGCTTCATGTTCGACCATGCCGGCGCCGTTGATGACGCGCAGGTACAGGCCATCCTTGACGGTATCGAGGGGGCTTTCTCGCTGAACCCGATCACGCTGCTGCCGCCCATTCTGGTGGTTGTGCTAATCATGAAACGCATGAGCGGCCTGGCGGTCATGATTATCGCATCGCTTGTGGGCATGATGCTGGCCATCGGGCTGCAAGGCTTTTCGCTTGATGACATGATCACCTTCATGAACTTCGGCTTCACATCCAATGTGGGTGTGCCGGACGTGGACAAGATCCTGTCTGGCGGCGGACTGCAGAATATGATGTGGACCATCTCGCTGGGCTTTATCGCGCTTTCCATGGGAGGCGTGATGGAAAAGACCAAGATGCTGGATGTCATCCTGACCAAAATTCGCCACCTGGTGCACAACACCGGTGGCCTTGTTGTCACCCATGTCCTGTCCTCGTTCGCGGTGAACCTTCTGGCTGCCAGCCAATATATGGCGCTGATTATCCCGGCACGGATGCTGGTGCCTGTCTACAAGGCTCAGAAACTTCTGCCGCAGGTGTGTTCGCGCGTCAGCGAGGATTCGGCCACAGCCACCTCGCCGCTGGTGCCGTGGGGGCTGGGCGGGGTCTATTATGCCTCGGTCCTTGGTGTCGCCACACTTGATTACCTGCCCTACACCTTCTTTGGCCTGATTGTGCCCGCGGTCACCATTGTGCTGGCGTTCAGCAATAAATTCATGTTCCGCGAAGGCGATATCGCGTCCAAGCGCACCTATTCAACCGCCCCTGCCGAATAGGCTGGGAAGCACAAACCACGAGAGTTCTCTGAAGAATGCACAAGGAAACCACACTCGAGAAGGCGATCGCCATGATCCCGGACGGTGCCAGTATCATGGTTGGGGGCTTCGGCTCCCCCGGCACCCCGTTTACCCTGATTGAGGAACTGCTGCGGCAAGGCCAGAAAGGCCTGACGCTGATCAAGAATGACGCCAACGAGCAAGGCCTTGGCATCAGCAAACTGGTTGAAGCCGGGCAGGTAAAAAAGCTGATCACCACCCATATCGGACTGAACAAGAAGATCATTCAGCTGATGAATGACGGTTCGCTTCAGGTCAGCTTTTTCCCGCAAGGCATCCTGGCTGAAAAAATCCGCACCGCTGGCGCCGGTAGCTTCGGCTTTCTTACCGATATCGGCCTCCACAGTGAAATCACCAATGCAGAGGATGTGATCGAATGGCAGTGCCGGACGGTCAAAGTGGAAAGCGCCCTGTATGCAGACTTCGCACTGGTCCACGCCCATCAGGCCGACCATTTCGGCAACCTGGTGTACCGTGCCACCGCCATGAATTTCTGTCCGCTGATGGCAATGGCCGCTGAAAAGACAATCGCGGAAACACCCAACCTTGTTACCCCCGGAACCTTGGTGCCCGAAACCGTCCATACGCCGTCAGCTTTTCTGACAGCCGTAGTACGGATTGACGCCGACGGTACGGAATATGGCCTGATGGAGGGACGCTATGAGTCTTGATCGCATCCTCAAGCGCGCCGCTCAGGAAATCCACGACGGCCAAACCATCAACCTGGGTATCGGCCTGCCCACCATGCTGGTGAATTACCTGCCGCCAGAACGAGATGTCATGATCCATTCCGAGAACGGCATCCTGGGCGCTGGTGCCAAGGCCACACTGGAAACAGCCAGTCCCGCGCTGATTGATGCCGGCGGCACCTATATCACCACCCGGCCGGGCAGCGCCTTTTTCGATAGCGCCGTATCATTTGCCATGGTTCGCCGGTCGAAGCTGGACATGTCGGTCATGGGCGCTTTTGAAGTGGACCAGAAAGGCAATCTGGCCAACTGGAAAATCCCTGGCAAGTTTTCGCCCGGCATTGGGGGGGCCATGGAACTGGCCCAGAAAACCAGAAATATCCTGATCCTGTGTACCCATCAGGACAAATACGGCAATTCCAAAATCCTGAAAGAATGCACCCTGCCCCTGACTGCGGAAAGATGCGTCTCCCGCATTATCACCGACATGGCTGTCATGGATGTAACAACGGACGGCTTGATCCTTCGGGAAATCGCCGCCGGGCTCACCATCGAAGAAGTGGTTCAGGCCACAGACGCCAGCCTCATACTGGCTGAAACACTAGGGGAATTCTGATGATCAACCCGATTGAGAAAAAAATCCTTGAAAGCTGCGACGCCATTTTCCCGCGCGTGGTTGATTTCACCAAGGATATGGTCAAGCAATATGGCGTGCTCAATCAGGAAGAAGGGGTGCTCGACGTTGTAGAGCGCCAGATGAAAGACCTCAATCTGCCGGTGCACCACGTCCCCATCGATGAAAAACGGCTGGGCAAGCACCCGCTTTTTGCGCCGGTTGAATGGGGCTACGACAAGAAATATAATCTGGTCTCCCCCATTAACCCCGGCGCGGATGGCAAAACACTGGTACTGAACGGCCACCTGGATGTGGTGGACGCAACGCCTTTTGGTATGTGGTCCCGCCCGCCGAACGAACCATGGGAAAAAGACGGCTGGTTATATGGCCGCGGGGCTGGCGACATGCAGTCTGGCGTAGCCGCCATGATTTATGCTGTGCATGCGCTTGACCATGCCGGTGTGGACATCACCTCGCCGCTGACCATTCAGGCTGTGGTGGAAGAAGAATGCACCGGCAATGGCGCACTGGCATGTCTTGAGCGCGGCTATGACGGCGACTTTGTCCTGATCCCCGAACCATTCGGCCCCCAGATTTACGCCGGGCAGGTCGGCGTGCTGTGGTTCAAGCTGGCGATTGAAGGCACTCCCGTGCATGTCCTGGACACGTCAGTCGGCGACAATGCCATTCGGAAACTTCAGCTTCTGATCCCCTTCCTGCAGGACCTTGAAGACGAGCTGAATGAGAAATACCGCACGCCGCCCTATGACCAGTTTGACCATCCTTTCAACTTGAATATCGGCAAATTCAGCGGCGGCAACTGGGCCTCTAGCGTACCGTCCTATGCTGAAATGGAAGCCCGCATCGGCTTCCCGCCCGGCATGGCTGCGTCGGAGATCATGCAAATGGTCAGCGACTGCGTTGAAGGCGCCACGCGCAAGCTTGCAGCTTTTGCGGACAAGAAACCCAAACTCCGGTTCCACGGTTTCCGGTCGGAAGGACATCTGGTGGACCTGAAGGACGATGGCATCAAGCTTTTGTCCCATTGCCACCACGCCCTGACGAACACGGAACCCGAGCGTTTCTACGCCACCTGCACCACTGATTTGCGGGCCTTCCATTTCTACAACAAGACGGCTGGCACCTGTTATGGGCCAGTGGCCCAGCGCATCCACGGCGTTGATGAATGCGTGGATATCGAATCCATCCGCCAGACGCTCAGGACATATGCGCTGTTCATCAGCCGCTGGTGCAGCATTCGCCCACGCTGAGCAGGGTGATGATCGATTAAGATTTTTTGAGTACCATGGCCCGCAATGCGCGCCTGCAGCAACGAGTGAAGAGACAAGCATGACCAATGTAGCACACAGGTCTTTGAAAGACGTCTACCGCAAAGCGGTACGGGGTGATGGCATTTATGTTTATGACACTGAGGGCAACAAATATCTGGACGGGTCGTCCGGTGCCGGCGTGTCGTGCCTGGGGCATAGTAACGCCCGCGTCATCGATGCGATCCGCGAACAAGCGTCAAAACTCTGTTTCGCCAGTTCGGTTTTCTACACAAACGACCCATCAGAGGAACTCGCTGCCGTGCTCGCGAAGGACGCGCCGGGCGACCTCAGGTTCGCCACTTTCGGGTGTGGCGGGTCTGAGCAGGTGGAAGGGGCGCTCAAGATTGCCCGGCAATATCATGTAGACCGGGGCGAACCCTCACGCTCGATCATGATCGCCCGCCGGCAAAGCTATCACGGCATGACCTTGGGCACGCTGAATGTTGGCGGGCATGCGGGACGGCGGCAGCTCTATAATCCGATGTTCGCCCCCACCCACCTGATCGCGCCGCATTATGCCTATCGGGAACGCCACGCCGATGAGACGCCAGAGGCCTACAGCCTGCGTGTCGCGAACGAGCTTGAAACCAAGATCCTTGAGCTTGGGCAGGAAAATGTTGCGGCCTTTATCGCTGAACCTGTGGTGGGCGCGACCAATGGCTGCGTCGCGGCGGATGAGGACTATTTCAAGCGTATCCGCGAGATTTGCGACCAGTATCATGTACTGCTGATCCTTGATGAGGTCTTTTGCGGCATGGGCCGCACGGGCACACGGCATGCCTGCGAACAAGACGGCGTCGTTCCCGACCTGCTGGTCATGGCCAAGGGACTGGGCGGCGGCTACCAGCCCATCAGCGCCCTGCTGATCTCAGAAAGGGTTATTGATGTCATCAAAGGGGGCCGCGGCTACATTGCCAACGGTCATACCTATATGAACCATCCGCTCAACTGCGCGGCAGGTCTGGCAGTGCAACAAGAAATTTCGGACAGAGACCTGATCGCCAATGTGCGCAAGCAAGGCGCCTACCTACAGAGCCGCCTTGAAGACAGTTTCAGCCAACACCCCCATGTGGGTGACATCCGGGGGCGCGGCCTGATGCAGGCCCTGGAGTTCGTATCAGACCGGGAAACCAAATCGCCTTTCCCAGCAGAAAAACAGCTTTGGGCAAAGCTTCAGAAAACGGCCATGACACACGGCCTGATGTGTTACCCGAACGGCGGCACAATCGACGGACTGAACGGCGACCATGTTATCCTGGCCCCGCCCTATATCATCGAAGAAAACCAGATCGATGAAATGGTTGAAAAGCTGGAAAAGTCTGTAGCCCAGACCATAAACCAACTTTAACTGCCGCACCCCAAGGCTTTTCGGGTGGGACTTTCGCGCCCCCCAGGCGCCTACTTTACCCGCAACTGACCGGACAGAAAAATCCCCTGCCGAAACACTGGCAGGGGATTTGCGGGGAGGACTATTGCATGAGGTAAAAAGCTGTTCGGGCCTTTCACCCCACACCATGCGCCTTACTCAAACACATATCTCAAGCGGACATAATAGGTCCCGCCATTGATGCCCATCGGGGAAAACTCCGGATACTTGGCACCCCAGGCGCCTTTTGTGTCAAACAGCGCGTCTGTCCCCAGAAGCGTTGTCATCGGCAGGCCTTCGTCCGGTACTTCGTCCGGGAAGTTGTTGAAGAGATTGCTTGCACCAACAACCAGCTCCAGCTTGTCAGTCAGGTTATACCCGACCTCCAGGTCAAACGTGACCTCTGCACCCGGCACCATATCCGTGAAGGAAATATGGCCGTTATAATAGGAGCCAAAATGATTGGCCCGCGCAAGCGCACGCCATTTGTCGTTCACGTGGTTGACCGTAAAGTTGCCACGGATGGCTGGTGTGCCGTCCTCGATTGTCCGGATACGCAGTGGATCGAGGCTTGCAGAGTCCTTCACTTTGGTGCTTGTCCAGTTGCCCGCGAGCGAGAAGGACGTCGTGCCTTCGCCCATATCAACCGAATAGGTCGCAACAACATCAATCCCATTCGTGTTGGTTTTGAAGTCGTTGAAATAGTACCGCAGGTTCGCGAAATCCGGGCTATCGACATCGAAGAAAGGCGACAATGAGATACGGTCTTCAATCGTGATGTCGAAATAGTCAACTGTCAGGTCAATTTCCCCAAGGGACATGACAGTCCCCACGGTAAAGCTGGTTGATGTCTCTGGTTCAAGCTCAGAACCGCCAACGCTGACCGCCAAAGGATCAGTCGGCGGGACAATGCCGCTGAGGGTAATGTTACCCGCATCCAGAAGGGAACTGATATTGCGTACATTCGATTGCCCCGGTGTCGGCGCCCGGAAGCCTGTGGAAAACGAGCCCCTCAGCCCAACATTGTCCGTGATGTCCCAGCGCGCCGAAACCTTGGCATTTGTTGTCGAGCCGAAGCCGTCAAAATCTTCCCAGCGCAACGCACCGGTCAACAGAAGGCTGTCGGTGATATCGGCTTCTAGGTCAACATAGGCCGCGATGTTGGACCGTGACGCGCTACCGGCTGCCGCGGCGTTCACCCCTGCATAACCCTGCGATGAACCACCAAAGCCAAGTTCGCCGTATGGGCCAACCGAATAAGAATGCAGGTGCCCGGCAACGGATTCAAACTCTTCACGGCGATACTCAAAACCAAAGGCAACCAACAGATCATCGGCCAACCCGTCAACAGCCACAGGGTATGTGAAGTCTGCATTCAGGTTCTGTTCGTTTTGAATGAAAGCACCTGCGCTCATTTCCGTAGCGGAATCAGGGCCATAGGACGCATTATAGGAATCGACAACAAAGCTTGTCTTGTTGCGGCCATAGCTTGCGCTGATGTCGTATGTCAGCCCACTTGCCAGCTCGCCCTCAAAACCAGCCACGGCAGAATAGTCAACGACCGTCCCGGTAAGCGACGGTGTGAAGCCGCCTGGATACTCTTTGAAAAGGGACCAGCAGTTGGCAGACAGGCCCTGCAGGCCAGCCAGGTCATTGGCCGCCACAGTCGGGCATGTTTCGCCGCCATCACCGTCAAGATCAATGATCGCTGCATTGGCACCGAATGTGTAAACGCCATCGCGGCTGAGCACGGGACGGTGGTAAAGGCCGTTCGTCGCTTTCTTCTTGGCATAATTGCCAAAGGCATAAAAGCGTGTGGTGTCGCTGATGTTCACGCCTAAATTCACAACAGATTTAAAATCATAGTGGACGTGCGGTGTGCCCCAAACCTGTGCCGGGTTCGGTACACCGGGGAAGCCGAGCGCTGCAGCTTCAGCCGCGGCATCCGTCTGGACAGACCGGTCCGTTGGATCGCTTTCACCATAGGATGCGCTGATGTTGATGAAGCCGTCTGAGCCCAAACCAAACCCCTTGTTTGCGGAAACCAGGAAGTTTTCGCCATCACCTTCATAGGTGCCACCATATTTGGCCTCCAGTGATCCCGCTTGGCTGTCGTCCTTGAGACGGAAGTTGATCACGCCAGCGATTGCGTCAGAGCCATATTGTGCCGCGGCCCCGTCGCGCAATACTTCCACCTGTTTCAAGGCGATGGTTGGAAATACGGAAATATCCGGCCCTTGGGCACCGTTGGATTCGCCTGCCGTATAAAAATTGATCACGGCAGACCGGTGGCGACGCTTGTTGTTCAAGAGCACCAGCGTATGGTCTGCGGCCAGGCCCCGCAGACTTGCCGGGCGCACAAAAGTCGATGCATCACTGATCGGCTGTGCGCTGACATTATACGACGGCACCACCGTCCTCAGCAGGTTGCTGATGTCATTGTCGGCCTGGCTTTCGAAATCCCTGCCGGAAATTACATCGATCGGCGCCGGCGAACTGAGCGCCGAGCGCCCCTGCGAACGGGTACCAACCGTTACGATTTCTTCAAATTGAAAAGCCGACTGATCCGCATCTTCATCGTTACCCTGGTTGTCCTGCGCATACGCAGAGCCTGCGGCCACCCCAGCCATAACAGCCACTGCTGACACACTATTCATTGCACGCGAAATCCCCCATGGGTTTCGCTTCCACTTCACTTTCCTAGTCACTTGCTTTCCTCCTTGCCTGAGCCCTTCCGCGTCTCAGTGCGTCTCTCCGGAGAAAATTATAGGCAGCACTCAAAAATCATTACAAGATATGATCATTTTTCATTAATTTATGATTTTTAGTTATGTCTTAACGGACACCTACTGCACTTCAAGTCAAAGTTGGCTGTTGGGAAAGGCGGTACGACCGGCACGGCAAATACCTGCAATGTCGCATCTAGCAAAACAACAAAGAAGTCCGCTCCTGGCGAATAGTTGGCCTTAGTTATGTAACCTATCAAGGTCCGCAATACAGAAAAGACCGGACGAGTTCTCGTGAACTCTGCCCGGTCCATTTCCAGCTATTTCTGAGAAATTTCCAGCTTTCTCTGAGAATGCACAAAAGGTGTCCGCTCTCAGAATAAATGAGAAATTCGACCGCGGAAACCCGCCATTTCCAAAATCTATTCTCACACAAAATGAGATAGATTCCCACGTATTTTGAGAAATTCCACCATCGAGCATTTCGGCAGCTCTTGGGACAAAAGCAGACACCGTCCATTCAACTTCTGAATATCGGCTTATGACCCTTTGCTGACGCTATCACTTCGGCTTTGCAAACTCAGCAGGGTAAGCAGCAACAGCACCATTGGCCTCATAAAGGCGTCTTAGGCTACCTGACCGATGCATTCCGTATAGCCACAGATCAAATTGGTCTCGAAGTTTGCGCCCCTTTGGTGTCGCCTTAAAAACAGGTCGAATAAACAGGATACCGCCCTGACCTGCGATATCATGCAGCCTAGCGTCGTAGTGCGGCATAGACAGCTGGTTTCTTCTTCCGACACCATATTCAACAAGAATATCAACACGCCCGTGGTTGAGCATTTGAAACGCCTGCTCAAGCGACCCTACCATCACCACGACCCTGGGCCTGGCCGGAAGCAACTCCATAAACCGGTCACCAAACAGAACAACTGCGGTCATGTCCGCGATGTGATGTCCAAGCCCCGACAACCGGTTGTCCCCTTTTTGAGCGACGACTGCCATATGGGCATCAAACACACGATTGCGGGAAAGAAGAAGCGGATAGTCAACCTCGCCTTCATGAAAGAGCAGGACATCCAGGTCGCCTTCGAACATGGTACGCTGCACCCTGCGCGTTGGTTGACGGACAACCTGAAATGGTTCACCGATATCTGCAAAGAACATCCGGGCTATTTCCCTGGACAGGGTCTCGCTTTCAGGCCAGACACGGTCTGCAAGCCCAACGCGAAGACATTCCGCAGCGCATTCAGTTGAGACATCCGGCACTGGGTCATAAGCAGCGCTTGGAGCAGTCGTACACATCAATAACCCGGCGACGGCGATCCGCAAATACTGTATCGACCAACTAATCATATTGCGCATGGTTCCACCTCTTGTGAATAACATGCTCCCCCATGCCTCGAAACCTGACCCGCTATCAGGTCGACAGACAAAGCCCCACAAGGGCAGCCCAATAACTGGCGCCAATCGCGATCATCTCATCATTGAAGTCATATTCAGGATGATGACACATGGGCGCATCCGCCCCCTGCCCACCGCCGAGCAAAATGTAACAGCCTGGCTTATGCTTCAGCATGAAGGCGAAATCCTCTGACCCGCGGACCCTGTCGAAATGGCTGTTCACCAACGCACTGCCGACGACCTGCCGTGCCGCTTTACAGGCGAGTTCGGTCTCAGACGCTGTATTCTCCAACACTGGAAACATACGGTTATAGTGAACATCTATGGCTTGCCCGAAACGATCGCCACAGAATGTCCCGTTATGCTTCAGACCTTCTTCAATCTGATGTCGCATTTCTTCATCAAAGCACCGAACGCCGCCCAAAATCCGAGCTGTATCTGCAATCACATTGTTGGCGCCGCCTACTTTCAGGCTGGTGAAAGTAAGCAATGCATTTTCGGTGTCGAGGCCAAATGTTTCTGTTGCAGCTGTCACAAATGCAGTCGCCGCCAAAAGTGGGTTTTTGCACAGCTCGGGAAAGGCTGCGTGCCCCCCTTTGCCCTGAACACGGATATCAAAGGTGTCGGACGATGCCAGAAATGGCCCGGACCTGGTGGCAAACTGCCCAAGCGGCATCAAGGGCCAGTTATGCATGGCATAAACAGCCGACGCATCGAACCGGCCAAACAGGCCGTCGTCGATCATGGCCATCGCGCCCCCCAGCCCTTCTTCCGCAGGCTGGAATACAAAGTGAACAGTGCCGTCAAAGTCGGTATGATTAGCGATCAAATCCGCTCCGGCAAGAAGTGTGGCGGTATGGCCGTCATGCCCACAACCATGAAAACATCCATCTGTTTTGGACCGATGCTCGAATGAATTGGCCTCCTGGATCGGCAGGGCATCCATATCCGCCCGCAGCATGATGGCGCGATCCGACGTGCCTCTTTTCAGGCTTCCGACCACGCCGGTCTTGCCGATGCCGCGCACAACATCCAAGCCAAGAGCCATCAATTCGTCAGCCACCAGTTCAGAGGTCCGGACTTCTTCAAAACCAAGTTCTGGGTGCGCATGAATATGACGCCGGATTGCCGTATATTTGGCTTCCTGTTTCTTGGCTTCCGGATGAATTTTCATGGACATCCTCCTTGAAAAAGTGCCCCGCCCTGGGATGGAAAAGGGCGAGGCAAGCCGCGTCTTACGAGGACACGGTGGGGAAATTCTGATGCCAGTGTTCTGCGATCTGACGCCGTGTACAAACCCACACATTGTCATGACTGGCCACATAATCGAGAAAACGAGCCAATATCTCTGCCCGCCCTGGCCGCCCGGACAATCGGCAGTGGAGCCCCACTGACATCATCTTGGGTGCTGTTGTCCCTTCTCGGTAGAGCATGTCGAAGGTGGCTTTGTTGTGGTCGAAAAAGGCTTCAGGCCCACCCCAGCTTGGCAGCGTGGCATATTTGAAATCATTGTTGTCGAGCATGTAGGGAACGATCAATTGATCATGCCCGTCAACATGTTCCCAATAGGGCAGCTCGTCATTATAGGCGTCTGATTCATAGAGAAACCCGCCGTCTTCAGCCACCAGGCGCCGGGTATTCAGGCTGGTGCGACCGCCGTAGATGCCCACGGGGCGCTCACCCGTCACCTTTTCGATGGCGGAAATAGCCTTTTTGAGGTGGGCGCGCTCGTCGTCTATCGCCATGGCACTATAGTCGATCCAGCGATAGTGGTGGGAGGCAATTTCATGCCCACTATCATGCATGGCCCTAATGAAGTCCGGGTTTTTCTCTACGGCCTGACCAACGGCATAGACGGTCATCGGCATTTTTCGTTCGTCAAACAGGCGCTTGATGCGCCACCCGCCAACACGGCTACCAAAGTCATAAATGGATTCGGAGGCAACAAAACGACATCCGGGCTGAGGCTGCAGGCCTACAATTTCGGCCAGATAGGTTTCGGAGATATTGTCCCCGTTGTCGAAGGCATACTCGCCACCTTCTTCATAGTTGAGGACAAAACTGACAGCGACCCTCGCGCCATTCGGCCACTGTGGGTGGGGCGGCGTTTCGCCATACCCCACCATGTCACGCTCATGTGCATACGCCATGGTCTTTCCCCCAACCGACTAGAAGCGGTAACCGAGAGACACACCATAGGTGCGCGGCGCACCATACAGGTCGAAAGGAATACCCAGGAAGCTGACCCCACGGTTCATTTCATAAAGCTCGTTGGTCAGGTTCTTGCCCCAGGCGAAGATTTCCCAGCCGCCACTATTAGACACAACCCCGATGCGCGCATTCAGGAGGCCGTAGCCGTCACCCAATGTGGTTGCATCGTTACTTGGGTTGAAATACTGAGCGCTACGATAAGTATGTTCCGCCCGAATGATCCAGTCGAGATCTTCGTTGATCTGCCCGGTATATTGGGCGGCGACACTGGTGGTCCATTTGGGCGCACGTGGTAGGCGGTTGCCGTCATAGTGGACATCAAGGCCACCACCATTCTTGAACTCATCAAATGTGGTATCGGCATACCCAACGGACGCAAATATCTCCAGCCCCTCTGCAGGCATTGCTTGAAGATCAAATTCGAAACCCTTGGCTGTGGCTTTACCTGCGTTCGTCAGGCTGAGGTTCGTGGTGCCGCTGCCTTCATCGAAGACAAACTGGAACACCTGCAGGCTGTCAAACTTTGACACAAACGCTGCTGCATTCAGGCGCACCCGCCCGCCAGCCAGCTCAGACTTCATGCCAAACTCAAAGGTGTCTACTTTTTCGCCCTCAAAGGCGATATCATCACTCGCGACAAAATCAACGTTCCAGCCGCCGCCTTTGGTACCATGGGCATGGGTGGCATATAGCTTCACATCGTTGGTCGCCTGCCAATTCAGGCTGATGGTATAGTTGATATCATCATCTTTACGGTCATCAATCACGCCCACAGCAGGGAAGAGCGCTGTTGCGTTCTGATCAAAGACAACGTCTTTCTTTTCACTGTTCCAACGCAGCCCGGCATTGATCGACCAATCTTCGTTCAGATAGATATTGCCGTTCGCAAACAAGGCAAAGACATCCGTATTCACATCCGTTGTGGTGGACGCGATGTTCATCTCGCCTAAGAAATCTGTGCCTGATGCCACACTGCGGAGTGAATCCGACGCCTGATGGAAATAATAGGCACCCAGCACATAATCAAACTTCTCATGGGGCGCGGATGCGAGGCGCAGTTCCTGGCTGAAATGATTGAAGCTGTCTTCGAAATGATCCGCATCGATGAAGTCGAGCGGTGATGCGTCTTCATCCGAAACTGTCAACCGCTCGGCATGGCGATAACCTGTGATCGATGTCAGGACCATGCCACTATCGAATTGGTAATCCGCCTGCATTGACATGCCGTAGCCGTCCAATTCGTCCTTCAGGTCGACATCCTGGGTCACTTCACGCACCTCTGGTGCGCCCACATAACCGCCAAATCCGTTAGGTGCGCTGGGTTCCAGAAACAGGATGTTGGGGCGGCTGGCGTTGAAATCCCCGGAGAACTTAAGCGTCAGCTTTTCGGACGGTTCCACAAGGAGTTTTACCCGGCCACCATAATAGTCTTCAGACAGTAGGTCTTTATCATTGTAAAGGTTCTTCACATAGCCGTCACGGTGCTTACCTGTCAGTACGATCCGTGCTGCCGCCTTGCCGTCCGAGATCGGCACATTCAAAATCGCCGTGCCCTGGTACATACCAAAGTTCCCGGTCTCGGCTTTGATGCTGCCTTCAAACTCGTACCCCGGATCGCGCGACACCACATTGATCACACCGCTTGAGGTGTTTTTGCCAAACAAGGTGCCTTGCGGGCCACGTAGCACTTCCACATGCTGGACATCCGCCATCGCCTGGTTGATCGCCAGCGACTGGCCAACATACACGCCGTCCAGATACACACCCACGCGGGTATCAAAGCCGATGTTACGGGAAAAATCTCCGACGCCTCGCATACCAACAAATGTCTCGCCGTCCGTACCAGTATTCCCGAATACAAGGTTCGGCACCATATGCTCGATGTCTCTGGCGTTACCAACACCTGAGCGCTCCAGGGTCTCCCCGGTTACAGCAGAGATGGAAACACTCAGGTTCTGCAAACTTTCCTTGCGGTGCCTCGCCGTTACCACGATTTCTTCAAGCGCCCACATGTCACTGTCATCTGCGGCAGCCTCGTCCTGCGCGGCTGCACCAGGCATCAAACCCGCACCTGCAACCGACGCCATCAGCATGAATTTCATTTGGGAAGCGATGCCACCAGCATCATTCTTTTGAGAAATTCCCAGCATATTACCCTCCATAAGACACCCGCAATGGGCCAACATCTTTTGAGGGTATGGGCGAACAGCGACTGTTGTCTTTTGAGCGCGTCACAGAAAGTTTCGCGCGCATCACAAACATATGTTTTAGCCGATAAAAGAGGTGCGAACGTCACGTGGACTGGCATTGAAGCGACGCCGAAACGCTGTGGAAAACGCTGCCACCTGACCGTATCCAAGTGTGTAGGCAATCTCACTGATGGACTGGGTTCCATCTTCCAGCATCTGCAATGCCGCCTGAAGCTTCAATTCGTTGCAGAACTCGGAAATGGTAGCGTCATACAGGTATTTGAAACCGTAGCTTAGTTTATTGCGGTTAACGCCCACGGCACGAGCCAACCCCTCCACGGAGGGTGGGTTGCAATAATTGGCCAACAGAATGTCTCGGGCAAGCTCAAGCCGCGGAATATCCTTTTCCTTCACCATTGGTGGCAGGTCGGAAAGATCACGCTGTGTCACCAGCTTGGCCATGCGGCAAATCAGCTCAATGGCCTTGGCTTCTGTAAAGGTGCGTTCCATCTGCGGCGTGACAGGGAAATTGTGTATTTGATCGAAGATGGCCTGCATCGAGGGCCTTAAGCGCCAGTTCTTCAGGAAAAGATCGTCACACCCCCGCGCCAGTTCGCGCACAGGCTCTGTCACCGCAGCATCGTCAAACCCGTAATCGAGGCCTAGTTTTTCCGGCGGAATAAAGACCGTTATCCAGTCGAGCTTAGAACCTGCCTCGATTGACTCTTCGTTTTCCAGATCACTTGGGTGATGAAAAATCTGGCACAGCGGACCCGCCTGTTTCACTTTGCCAAGACTGTCAAAAGACAGGCTGGTTTCTGCGTCAGTCCGGAAATGAAAACGGGTCCAGCCGTTGCCGCGCATATTATACTGCAGCGCGTCACGAACCGTGCCTTCCATTCGAACAACCAGAAAACCCTGTTGGGATGTCACCAAACTGACGTCGCCGGTGCCCCGGTCCGGATCCAAGGGAGCCTTCAAAATCCGGCCACCGCCTTGCCCAGATTGCGCAAGCCAGGTTTCCTGACTCTGGCACATATCTGCCATCCAGGATTCCATCATTTCCAACATCTGTGTTTGGTCGGCCTGCATCTATCGTCCTTGGCGTCGCAGCAATAGAGCTATCTAACCATATAAACGAATAATATAAAAAAGTTAATCTGAGCTTACGTCCGCTACTGGCGAATTTGGGACGTTTGAGAGCGAAACTTGAAGGTCTGCTCTCGTGTGCAAAAGCGGCCCTGTCGGATAATCTCATTTTATGTGCCGCAAATGACGGATTATCTCAGTTTTCTGCCAAACTTCAGTGAATAGAGGCCCGAAGGTAATGATGTCTTCGGGCTTTTTAGCGCCTTATAGGTTCAAGCAATTCTATTCTGACAATGCTCCCGTAATGATTGGTGAATTAGAACGAGAAGTCTGTATTGTCGATAGTAGAAACATCAATCCCCAGCAGCACAATACTATTTCCATTCACGTCAGAAATTAGAACATCGCTGCCGCTTTGAACGATGTTAATGTCGTCATAGCTAATGCCTAGAGACGACAAATCCAAGACATCAGCGTCGGTAAAGTCTGCGATAGTGTCGTTGCCCCAATCAACATCGAAGACAAAGGCATCCCCGTGCGCACCGCCCGTTAGCATGTCATCGCCTTCACCTCCATTGAGAACGTCATACCCGTCCCCACCAATGATGGTGTCGTCAGCAGCCGATCCAATGATGGTATCGTTACCGCCGCCACCGTCGATGGCCGTGATGCCGACCAGTGTCGTGTTGCTAAAGTCCATGAGGTCCCAATAGGCGCTGTTGCCGCTGCCGCTGCCGACGATGGTGACTCCGGTGTAACCACCGGCGTCGATAATCTCGATGCCCTCAAAGTTGCTGGCAACTTTGTTGGTCTGGATGCCAATCGCAACATTGTCCGCA